>NZ_JBBUKV010000008.1:0-88627 GCF_038066675.1 Methyloversatilis sp. NSM2 | reverse complement strand
TTTGGCGTTCTCCGATCCGGCAAACCTTTCGACCCAACCGCTCACGGGGTTTGACTCGGATAACAGTATCTACAGGGGTGGTGCGCCCTATCCACGGCCCTGAGCGCGGGACGGGGTTCTGTGGGAGAGGTCTTCTGACCCCGACAGCGGCCTGGATCGGAGCCCGCTGTCTGTAGCGACCGCCTCGCGCGCGAAGTGAGCGCGACGCCGGTCAGCCGCCCGCCGGCCCCTTGCCTGCCAGCAGTGCTTTCATCGCCTCCAGCCGCGCGACGTTGGTGGCGCGGTCTTCGGCGGTCGGGGCGGCACCGTCCTTCTTCGGCCGCTGCACGTCCTCGCCCATTTCGGCGATGAAGCGCGATGGCTCGCAGTCGCGCGATTCGCGGCCGCTTTTGCGCCGTTCGCAGTGACTCAGCGTCAGCGTGCGCTGGGCGCGGGTGATGCCGACGTACATGAGCCGTCGCTCTTCCTCGATCTTGCCGCCGTCGATGGACTCGCGGTGCGGCAGGATGCCTTCCTCCAGGCCGATCAGGAACACGTGCTTGTACTCCAGGCCCTTCGACGCGTGCAGCGTCGATAGCTGCACCGCGTCGCGTTCCTCGCCGTCGTCGCGCTTGTCCAGCATGGTGATCAGCGCGACGGTCTGCGTCAGCTCCATCAGCGTCTTGCCGTCCTCCTCGCCCTTGCGGCCCATCCAGTCGACGAACTCGCGCACATTGTTCCAGCGCGTTTCCGCCTCCTTCGGCTCGAACTGTTCGAACAGCCAGGTTTCGTAGCCGATGCCGCGCAGCAGGTCTTCAAGCAGGAGGCGCGGCGCCTCGGTGCGGGCGCGCCACTCCAGCCGGTTGATGAAGTCGCCGAATTCGCGCAGCGGGGTCAGCGCCCGTGCCGGCAGCGCCTGCTCGGCACCGGTTTCGAACATCGCCGCGAACAGGCCGATGTGGCGCTCGCCGGCGTAACGGCCGAGCGCTTCGAGACTCATGCCGCCGATGCCGCGCTTGGGCGTCGTCACCGCGCGGATGAAGGCCGGGTCGTCGTCGCCGTTGGCGATCAACCGCAGATAGGCCATCACGTCCTTGATCTCGGCGCGATCGAAGAAGGACTGGCCGCCGCTGATGACGTAGGGAATCTTCTGCTCGCGCAGCGCCGTCTCGATCACCCGCGCCTGGTGGTTGCCGCGGTAGAGCACCGCGTAGTCGCTGAACTTGCCGCGGTGTTCGAACTTGTGCGAGGCGATGCGCATGGCCACGCACTCGCCCTCGTGCTCGGCGTCGCGCGCCACCATCAGCGTGATCGGGTCGCCGCGGCCCATGTCGGACCACAGCTTCTTGTCGAACAGCTTTTCGTTGCGCGCGATCAGCGTGTTGGCGGCCGACAGGATGCGCTGCATCGAACGGTAGTTCTGTTCGAGCTTGATCACTTTGAGCTTCGGGTAGTCGGTCTGCAGATTGCGCAGATTCTCGACATCGGCGCCGCGCCACGCATAGATGGCCTGGTCGTCGTCGCCGACCGCGGTGAAGGCGCCGCGATGGCCGGCCAGCAGCTTGACGATCTGGTACTGGCAGCTGTTGGTGTCCTGGTACTCATCGATCAGCAGATAGCGCAGCCGGCGCTGCCAGCGTTCGAGCAGTTCTTCGTCGCTGGCGAGCAGGCGCGCCGGGATGCCGATCAGGTCGTCGAAATCGACCGCCTGGTAGGCGCGCAGCGTGCGCTCGTATTCCTCGTAGACGCGGGCGGCCAGCGCCTCCATCTCGTCGGCGGCGTGCGAAGCGGCGGCCGACGGCGGCAGCATGGCGTTCTTCCAGCCGGATATGCGCGACACCAGCGCGCGCAGCCGCGACTTCTCGGTTTCCTTCGAAATGTCGGACACGATGGCGGTCGCATCCGACGAATCGAGTATCGAGAAGGCGGGCTTCAGCCCGGCCGCCTTCGCTTCGGTGCGCAGCATCTTCACGCCCAGTGCGTGAAAGGTGGAAATGTTGAGCTGCTTGCCGGCACGGCCTTCCAGCAGGTGCGAGGCGCGCTCCTGCATTTCCTTGGCCGCTTTGTTGGTGAAGGTGATGGCCGCGATGTTGCGCGGATCGAAGCCGCACTCCTGCACCAGATAGGCGATCTTGCGCGTGATGACGCGGGTCTTGCCCGAGCCGGCACCGGCCAGCACCAGAAGCGGGCCGTCGAGATACTTCACCGCCTCGCGCTGAGGCGCGTTCATGTCGGACAGCATGGGATGCAGTCACCGCCCGGACGGGCAGCGCACCAATCGATGGAGTGCCGGGATTGTACCGGCTTGCGGCATGCGCCCCGCGTGGGTATGGTTCGCGCCTTCGCCAGCCGTTCCTGCCTGTCTCACATGCTCCCACCGATCGAACAGCGGCTCGCCGCAGAACTGGGCGCACGCCCGCAACAGATCAACGCCGCCGTCGCCCTGCTGGACGAAGGCGCGACCGTGCCCTTCATTTCGCGCTACCGCAAGGAAGCCACCGGCGGTCTCGACGACACCCAGCTGCGCCTGCTCGAAGAGCGCCTCGGCTATCTGCGCGAGTTGGAAGAGCGCCGCGTCGCGGTGATCGCCAGCATCGACGAACAGGGCAAGCTCACGCCGGCGCTGCGCGCCGAGATCGAGAACGCCGACAGCAAGCAGCGGCTGGAGGATCTGTACCTGCCTTACAAGCAGAAGCGCCGCACCAAGGCGCAGATCGCGCGCGAAGCCGGCATCGAGCCGCTGGCCGACGCGCTGCTCGCCGATCCGACGCTGACCCCGGACGTCGAAGCCGCGAAGTTCCTGAACGCCGAAGCCGGCTTCGCGGACGCCAAGGCGGTGCTCGATGGCGCGCGGCAGATCCTGATGGAGCGCTTCGCCGAGAGCGCCGAGCTGGTCGGCGCGCTGCGCGACTACGTGACCGAACACGGCGTGGTCGTCGCCACCGTGGCCGACGGCAAGGACAACGACGCCGAGGCGGCCAAGTTCCGCGACTACTTCGCCTACCGCGAAAAGCTGGCCGACATTCCGTCGCACCGCGCGCTGGCGCTGTTCCGCGGTCGCAACGAAGAGGCGCTGCGGGTGAAGCTGGCGCTGGACACCGCCCCGGAAGACGGCAGCCGCTCGCCCGAACCCAATCCCTGCGAACGTCGCGTCATGACGCACGCCGGCATCCGCGACCAGGGCCGTGCCGCCGACCGCTGGCTGATCGATACCGCGCGCTGGACCTGGAGCGTCAAGCTGTCGGTGCATATCGAACTCGACCTGATGGGCGAGCTGCGCAGCCGTGCCGAACTGGAGGCGATCCGCGTGTTCGCCAAGAACCTGAAGGACTTGCTGCTGGCCGCACCGGCCGGCCCGCGCGTCACCATGGGCCTGGACCCCGGCATCCGCACCGGCGTGAAAGTGGCCGTGGTCGACGCCACCGGCAAGCTGGTCGACACCGCCACCATCTACCCGCACGAACCGCGTCGCGACTGGGACGGCTCGCTGCACACGCTGTCCGCACTGGCGCAGAAGCACGGCGTGCAGCTGATCGCCATCGGCAACGGCACGGCCAGCCGTGAAACCGACAAGCTGGCGGCTGACCTGATCAAGCTGAAGCCGGAACTGGCGATGACCAAGATCGTCGTGTCGGAAGCGGGTGCTTCGGTGTATTCGGCGTCGGAACTGGCGGCGAAGGAATTCCCGGGCCTCGACGTGAGCCTGCGCGGCGCGGTGTCGATCGCCCGCCGGCTGCAGGACCCGCTGGCCGAACTGGTAAAGATAGACCCCAAGGCCATCGGCGTCGGCCAGTACCAGCACGACGTGAGCCAGACCAAGCTGGCGCGCTCGCTTGACGCGGTGGTCGAGGACTGCGTGAACGCCGTCGGCGTGGACGTGAATACTGCGTCCGCCCCGCTGCTGGCGCGCATTTCCGGTCTGAACTCGACGCTGGCGCAGAACATCGTCGCCCATCGCGACGCGCACGGCGCCTTCCCGTCGCGCAAGGCCCTGCTGTCGGTGCCGCGCCTCGGCGACAAGACTTTCGAACAGTGCGCCGGCTTCCTGCGCATCATGAATGGCGACAATCCGCTGGATGCTTCGGCGGTACACCCGGAAGCCTATCCGGTGGTCGAGCGCATCCTGGCCGACGTGCAGAAGAAGGCGCGCGAACTGATCGGCGACGCCGCCACGGTGAAGAAGCTGTCCGCGCAGAAATACACCGACGAACGCTTCGGCCTGCCAACGGTGCAGGACATCCTGCGCGAGCTCGAAAAGCCGGGCCGCGACCCGCGGCCGGAGTTCAGGACGGCGAGTTTCCGCGACGGCGTCGAGGACATGAAGGACCTCGAACCCGGCATGCAGCTCGAAGGCGTGGTGACCAACGTGACCAACTTCGGCGCCTTCGTCGACATCGGCGTGCACCAGGACGGGCTGGTGCATGTGTCGGCCATCGCGAATCGCTTCGTCAAGGACCCCGCCGAGGTGGTGAAGGCGGGCGACATCGTCAAGGTGAAGGTGGTCGAGGTCGACCTGGCACGCAAACGCATCGCGCTGACCATGCGGCTGGGCGACGAAGTGGTGAGGAAGCCGGCTGGCGGAAGCCGTGACAGCCGCGGCGCCCGCCCCGACCCGCGGGCAATGGCGAAGGCCAAGGAAGCGCCGGCTGCCAACAACGCGCTGGCCGCGGCATTCGCGAAGGCCGCGAAGCGCTGAGGGTGGCGCAGGCGCGAGACATCCGCGAGCGCCGACTGGATCGAAGCCGGCGACTCGCAGCAGCCGCGTCGCGGCCAAAGCCGCTCCCACTGGGACGGCGCTCATCGCTCGCGGGGCGGGGGGCTTGTGGGAGGGGTCTTCTGACCCCGACAGCGGCCTGGATCGAAGCCGCCGGACTGCAACCGCCGCGTCGCGGCCAAAGCCGCTCCCACAGGGATAGTGCCGGACCTTTAGCTGGAGCCGGGGTTGTGTGGGAGCGAGCTTGCTCGCGATTGCGGCGCCGAACAGGGCCGCTATCGCAAGAGACTGCGCAGACCGCGCCTAGCGCAGCGCGCCGAACACCTTCTTCGCCAGGCTGCCGGCAGCGCCGACCGGGTTCTTGCGGATTGCCTTCTCCTCTTCGGCCACCATCGTGAACAGGCCGTCCAGCGTCTTCTGCGTGACGTAGTTGTCGAGGTCGGCGTCTTCTTTGCTGATCACGCCGTACTGCGCGCCCTTGGACGCGAACTTCTCGTAGGTCTTGGCCAGGCCCACCTTGTCCATCGCCTTCTGCACGATGGGCTTGAAGCGCTCCTTCAGCTGGGCCGAGGTCTTGCCCTTGAAGTATTCGGTGCCCGCCGTGTCGCCGCCGGTCAGAATCTTCTTCGCGTCCTCGACGCTCATCTCCTTGACCGCGCCGACCAGCAGGTCCTTCGCTTCCGGTACCGCCGCCTCGGCGGCACGGTTCATCGCGGTGATCAGTTCGTCGGCCTGCTTCTTCATGCCGAAGGTGCGCATCAGCTTTTCCGCCTGACGCAGGCCGTCCGGCATCGGAATCTTCACCTTGGCGTTCTTCAGGAAGCCGTCCTGCTTGCCCAGCAGGTCGACAGCCTTCGACGCCCCCTGGGTCAGCGCCTCCTTCAGGCCACCACCGGCGTCCTTGTCCGACAGGTCGGACAGTGACAGTGCCCACACCTGGGTGCACATGACAAGACACGCCACAAAACCGACAATCGCACGCATGGTCGAAGCCCTCTGTGTTTGAACGAATGAAGATTATGGATCGCAAATGGGTATCACCGTTAGTGTTGCTGGCGCTGATTGCAGTGGTGTGGCTGCTGCGCGGCGCCGGTCATCCGGAGCAGGTGCCGGCACTGCAGGTCGCGCTGCTCGACGGTGGCCAGATCGACCTCGGTCACGCCGATGGAAAAGTGCGTCTGGTGAACTTCTGGTCCACCTCCTGCGGCCCCTGCATCAAGGGCATGCCTGGTCTGGCGGACACCCATCGCCGGCATGCCGCGCGCGGTTTCGAAGTGGTGGCGGTCGCCATGTCCTACGACGCGCCGAGCCATGTGCAGGATTTCGCGCAGCGCGAAAAGCTGCCGTTTCGCGTAGGCTTCGACCCGGTCGGCGCCCTTGATCGCGGCTTCGGCGGCATCCGCGCGACGCCGACCAGCTTCCTCGTCGACCGCGATGGCCGCATCGTCAAACGCATCATCGGTAACCCGGATCACAGACAGCTCGACGCGCTGATCGACACACTGCTCCCGCCCGCTTCCTGACCCCTTCAATGAAAACCCGTCACCTGATCGCACTGCTGCTGGCCGCAGCGGTGCTCGTCGCATGGCTGTTCTGGCCGCGCGGCATCGCCGTCGATGTCGTCAAGGTCGAGCGTTCGCCACTGACCCAGAGCGTGGTCGCCACCGGCCGCATCGCCACACCGTCGCGCATCGAACTGGGCACGCAGATCACTGCCATCATCGACGAGGTGACCGTGCGCGAGGGCGCGGCGGTCAAGGCGGGTGATCTGCTTGTGCGGCTGCGGGCGACCGACGCCGACGCGGCGGTCGAACAGGCGCGCTCGCAGATCGCCGAAGCGCAGGCGCGTTTCACCCAGCTCGACGCGGTCGGCCTGCCGGTGGCCGAACAGGCGGTGAAGCAGGCGGAAGCGAATCTGCGCGTGGCCGAGGCCGAGTATCAGCGCGCGCAGGCGCTGGTGGCGCAGCAGTTCTTCTCGCCGTCGAAACTCGATGAGGCGGCGCGCCAGCTCGACACCGCGCGCGCCCAGCTGCGCACCGCGCAGGCGCAGCGCGACGCCAACACGCCGCGCGGTGCCGAGCGCGTCAGCGCCCAGGCGCGGCTGGCGCAGGCGCATGCGGCGCTCGAATCTGCACAGGCACGGCGCGACCTGCTGACGCTGCGCGCGCCGGTCGATGCGCTGGTGATCGCGCGCGACGCCGAGCCGGGCGACGTCGCCCAGGCCGGCCGCGCGCTGCTGACGCTGGCCGAGAATGGCGAAACGCGCATCTACGCGACGCTGGACGAAAAGAACCTGCGCTATCTGCGGCTCGACGCGCGCGCCCAGGCGGTGGCCGACGCCTTCCCCGGCCAGCCCTTCGATGCCGTCGTCTATTACCTGTCGCCGGCCATCGACGCCCAGCGCGGCACGGTCGAAGTGCGGCTGCGCGTGACTGAGCCGCCCGCCTTCCTGCGGCCGGACATGACGGTGTCGGTCGAGGTGGTGATCGGTCGCAAGGAGCAGGCGCTGTCGCTGCCGCTGGAGGCGGTGCGCGAGGTCGACAGCGCGGCGCCCTGGGTGCTGGTCGCGCGCGACGGCACGGCGGCGAAGCTGCCGGTGAAGATCGGCCTGCGCGGCGTCGGTCGCGTCGAAATCACCGACGGACTGGCCGAAGGCGACGTCGCCATCATGCCGGCCGGCGGTGCGCTCGATGGCGATCGCATCCGCATCAAGCCGGCGCGCGGCGCGCCGGGCCCGACGCCCAATCTCGGCCGCTGACGATGGCGCGGCCCAAGCTTCCGTTCGAGTTCCTGGTCGCGCTGCGCTTCCTGCGCGAGGGGCGCATGCAGACCGCGCTCATCCTGCTCGGCGTGACCGGCGGCGTCGCCGTCATCGTGTTCCTGTCGCAGCTGATATCGCAGCTGCAGGCCACCATCATCGACCGCGTGCTGGGCAGTCAGGCGCACGTCGTGATGCGGCCGCTGGAGGAAGTGAATCTGCGTGCTTCGACCGACCCGGCCAGCTCCGTGCTGATCGAGCCGCGCGCGCAGCGCCTGCGTTCGATCGACCAGTGGGAAGCGATGGTGAAGCTGGCCGAAGCACAGCCGCGGGTGGTCGCGGTGTCGCCAGTGGTGAGCGGGCCGGCCTTCGCGCTGCGCGGACGCGCCAGCAAGTCGGTCGCGCTGGTCGGCGTCGAGCCCGACCGCTATCGCCGCATCGTCAAGATGGACACGTATATGACGCGCGGGCAGTTTCAGGTCGACGGCACGAACGCCATCATCGGCATCGAACTGGCGAAGGATCTCGGCGTCACGGTGGGCGACAAGATGTTCCTGCGCGCTGCCGGCGGTCGCGACGAACTGCTGCAGATCACCGGCCTGTTCGACATCGGCAACAAGGACCTGAACCGGCGCTGGGTGTTCACGACGATGAAGCTGGCGCAGTCGCTGCTCGACCTGCCGGGTGGCGTGTCGAACATCGACATCACGGTGGCCGACATCTTCGACGCGCAGGAGGTGAGCGAACGGCTGCAGGCCGGCAGCGGCCTGACGGTCGAAAGCTGGATGACCACCAACTCGCAGCTGCTGGCCGCGCTGCGCAACCAGACCGTATCGAACAACCTGATCCGCGGCTTCGTCATCGTCATCGTGGCGCTCGGCATATCGAGCGTGCTGGTGGTGAGCGTGGTGCAGAAGCAGAAGGAGATCGGCATCCTGCGCGCGATGGGCACCAGTTCTAACCGCGTGATGGGCATCTTCCTGCTGCAGGGCGGGCTGGTCGGTTTCGTCGGCGCGTTGTCCGGCGTCGGCCTTGCCTGGGGGCTGCTGCAGTTCTTCTCCAGCGTCTATCGCACCGGCGATGGCGCGCCGCTGTTCCAGCCGCAGCTCGATACCGGCATCGCGCTGTCGGCGGCGCTGATCGCGCTGGTGGTCGGCGTGCTGGCGGCGCTGATTCCGGCGCGGCGCGCGGCCAAGATGGACCCGGTGCAGGCGATTCGTGCATGAGGCGCGGCGCATGAACGCCATCGTATCGCTGCGGGGTCTGCGCAAGTCCTATGGCATCGGCACGCCGGTGGAAACCGAAGTGCTGCACGGACTCGATTTCGAACTGGCCGAAGGCGAGTTCTGTGCGCTGATCGGCCCCAGCGGCTCCGGCAAGAGCACGCTGCTCAACCTGATCGGTCTGCTCGAACGCCCGACCTCGGGCGATCTCGCGATTGCCGGCACCGAGACGCGCGGCCTGAGCGAACAGGCGCTGACCGTGCTCCGCGGCCGTCATATCGGCTTCGTATTCCAGTTCCATCATCTGCTGCCGGCCTTCAGCGCGCTGGAAAATGTCATGATGCCGTCCATCATCGAGCACGGCATTGCCACCGCGCAGGCGGAGGCGGTGGCCTTCGACCTGCTGGATCGCGTCGGCCTGAAGGGGCACGAGCACAAGAAGGCCAATCAGATGTCGGGCGGGCAGCAGCAGCGGGTGGCGATCGCGCGCGCTTTGTCACTGTCGCCGCGGCTGATACTGGCCGATGAACCGACCGGAAATCTGGACACTCACACGGCGGATGATATTTTTGCGCTGCTGCGCGAATTCAATCGCGAACGCGGCAGCGCCTGCCTCATCGTGACGCACGACCCGCGGCTGGCGGCGCGCTGCGACCGCCGCATCGAACTGGTCGATGGCCGCATCGCCCGCGGCGACTGAACGCCGCGCGGGGCGACGCGCCGACCCCGATCCACATTCCGCTATTCCGCTTCGATCATGACGACACACAGCACTGCCTACGTCGCCGAACTGACTGCGCTGCTCGAAGAGGTGGCGCGCCACACCAACGACACCACCGGCGAGCGGCTTGCCCGGTTGATCACGCTGATGCGCCCCGGACGACGCGACGGCGTCGAGGTTGCCGAGTCGCGTTTCCGCGCGCTGCTGCGCCTGCTCGGTGCGCGAGCGGAACTGGCGAGCGCGCTGTCAGCCCATCTGAACGCGGTGCTTGCCGCGCGCATGCATCGCACGCTGTACGCCGAATCCGGCGTGCTCGCCAACCAGGGTTTCTTCAGCGGACTGAGCAGTCGCCTGCTCGGCCGCATGCTGCCGCCAGCGGTCGATGCCGACTTCCTGCGCGACCTGTTCAGCGAGGTGTTCGACGACGCCGGCGATGGCGAATGGATGAGCGCCATTCCGCGCGAGGACTGGCAGATGCTGTTCGATCTGTTGCAGGTGACCGGCGACGCCTTCGCGCCGGCGCGTCGCCAGATCCGGCACGAGCTGTTCGAAGCGATGCGCATGGCGTCGCACCGGCTGGCGGCGCTCGGCATGGAGCCGGCGTTGCTGCGCTATCTGCCGGCGCTGGCGCGGCACGAGTCGCCCTTCCTCGCGCAGAGCGACGAGGTGCGCGCTTTCATCGCCCGCCACACCGACAGCGACGAGGTGCTGCCGCACGACGGCCACCTCGAAGTGCTGCTTGACCAGTGCGTGAGCTATGTCGATACGATCCGGCGCCGTTCGCGCGAGGCGGGCGTCGGCGTGAACCTGGTGTTCGTGCTGGCGCGCATCGAACAGATCGTCGCCCGGCTGCGTCTGCTGCGCATGCTGGTGCTGCCCGATCCGGCCGTCGATGCGCCGACCCTGCGCGCCCGCGCGATCGATTTCTTCCTCTGCCTGGTGCGCCAGGAAACCCGCCGCAACAGCGTGCGCGACCTGTTCTCGGGTACCACCGAACTGCTGGCGCGGCGCGTGACCGAACAGGCGAGCAAGTCGGGCGAGCACTACGTGACCGAAAGTCGCAGCGAGTTCTTCGGCATGTTCCGCGCCGCCGCCGGCGCCGGCCTGATCATCGCCTGCATGGCGCTGATCAAGATACTGACCGGCAAGCTGGGTCTGCCGCCGGTGTGGCTGGCGGTTGTCCATAGCCTGGACTACGGCCTCGGCTTCGTGCTGATCCACATCCTGCACCTGACCGTTGCCACCAAGCAGCCGGCGATGACGGCCGCCACGCTGGCCGCCGCGCTCGACGGCAAGCAGAACCGCGACGCGCGCCTTGGCGTGCTGGCGGATCTGGCCGCCCAGGTCAGCCGCACGCAGTGGATATCGATCGCCGGCAATGTGTCGATCGGCTTCCTGACCGCGATGTCGATTGCGATGGTCGGCGGCACCTTCCTCGACTGGCACCCGGTCGATCCGGTCAAGGGCGCGCACCTGCTGCACGACCTGAATCCGCTGCTCAGCCTGGCTATTCCGCACGCGGCGATCGCCGGCGTCTTCCTCTTCCTCAGCGGTCTGATTTCCGGCTACTACGACAACCAGTCGCTGTATCACCGGGTGCCGGAGCGGCTGCGGCGCGTGAAATGGCTGCGCGCGCTGCTGGGTGAAGCGCGACTGAACCGGCTGGCCAACTATGTCGAACACAACCTCGGTGCGCTGATGGGGAATTTCCTGTTCGGCTGCATGCTGGGCAGCACACCCATCATCGGGCAGTTGCTGGGGCTGCCGCTGGACATCCGCCACGTCGCCTTCGCGTCGGCCAATCTCGCCTACGGTACGCATGCGCTCGGCTTCGATCTCGACTGGCACACCATCGCGGTCGGTGCGCTCGGCGTGATGCTGATCGGCCTGACCAACCTCATCGTCAGCTTCAGCCTGGCGATGAAGGTGGCGCTGCGCTCGCGCGGCATCGAGCCCGAAGATACGCGCGGCCTGTCGGTCAAGCTGGCCCGTCGCTTCCTGACGCGGCCGCGCGACTTCTTCTGGCCGCCGCGGCAGGACTCGACCGCCGCCGACGAAGTGCGCAGCTGAGGCCGGCGCTCAGGACTGCGGCGCTTCGCCTTCCGGCTTGCGGGTCCGGCTGCGGCGCGGCGCGCGCGGCTTCGCCGGTTTGGCTTCGGTCGACTCGACCGTCGCTTGCGCGGCTGCGGCGGGCGCTTCGGTCGGCGCGGGCGTCACCGTCTCGGCGGCCGGCTTGGCCTTGCGTTGCGGGCGGCTGCGGCGCGACTTCGCCGGCGCCTCGGTCGCGGCCTCCGGTGCGGCGTCCGGCGCCGGTTCCGGCAACAGTTCGAGCTGCTTGTCGGCCGCACGTTCGATCAGCTGCACCTGTGCCTGACCGTTGTCGCCCTTGCGCAGGCGGAACAGTTCCGGATGGCTTTCCAGCAGGCCGGACAGGCTGGCGTGGCCGTAATCCTTGTGACTGAAGCCGGGTTCGTACTGGCGCACGATCTGGCCGACGCGGCCGATGCCAGCCCAGCCGCTGTCCTCGTCGGTGGCCGACCGGATGCCCTGCGACAGCAGTTCGAGGATCTGCGCGTCCGGCTGCGCGTTGCGCGGCCTGCGCGGTGCCTGTTCGGGGCGCGCGGCGCTGCTGCCGGACGATGCCGCAGGTTTCTTCTTCTGCGCCGAAGCCGGCGGCGACGCGCGCATGTCGTCGGTGAACACGAACTCCTCGCAGGCGCGCTGGAAGGCGACCGGCGTCGTACGGCGGCCGACACCCATCACGAACAGGCCGCTTTCCTGGATGCGGCGGGCAAGCGAAGTGAAGTCCGAATCGCTGGACACGATGCAGAAGCCATCGACCAGGCCGGAGTGCAGCAGGTCCATCGCGTCGATGATCATCGCGCTGTCGGTCGCGTTCTTGCCGCCAACGATGCGGAACTGCTGGATAGGCCGGATCGAGTGGTCCAGCAGATGGGCTTTCCAGCTGGTCATGTTGGGCGAGGTCCAGTCGCCGTAGATGCGGCGCACGGTGACGCGGCCACGCGAGGCGGCGGCAAGCAGGACGGGCTGGATCAGCGAAGGCTGCGCGTTGTCGGCGTCGATGACGAGGGCGAGGCGGCGCGGCTGGGAGGAGGAGTCGTTCATGCGGAATGCGATGCGGGGCGGGAAAGCGGCATGCTACGCCAATCGGCGCCGACCGCGGATCGGTCGAGGGTTCTGTGGGAGGGGTCTTGACCCCGACGGCGCCCTTAATCGAAGTGCAGCTGCCGCGTCGCGGCCGAGGCCGCTTGTATGTTCTGCCCTGGCAAGCGTAGGAATAGCTTGTCGGGCGGAGGGACCGAGCTCGGATCTGACGGCAAGCACGTACAGACAGTGGGAGAGATGTCCCGCCCTCACCCCAAGCACCCATCAGGAATCCATCGGACCGCGTTACCGCGCGGTACCGTCCATACCCTGCAAGCCAGTGCTGTGGTGAATCCCGACAAGCCTTTTGAACCTTAGTCGGGAGGGCCCCATCGTGACAAGTCAGAACGAGGCAGTGTGCTTTGGCATCGATATCTCCAAGCATTGGCTGGACATCGCCGAGCACCCCAGCGCGCAGGTGACGCGCATCGACAACACCGCTGCGGCCGTCCGCGGCTGGTTGCGCACGCTGCCGAGTGGTGCCCAGCGCATCGCCTGCGAATCGACCGGCAGCTATCACTGCACGCTCGTCGAGTTGCTCATCAAGGCCGGACATCAGGTGTTTCTGATCGACGGCTTCAAGCTGTCCAGGTACCGCGACACCGTGGGTCAGCGCGCCAAGACCGATCGGCACGACGCACGCCTGATCGCCCGCTACCTCGCGCACGAGGGCACGGATCTGCGCCCCTTCTCGCTCCCGGCCCCCGCGGTCACCGAACTGCGCAGCCTGCTGCGTCGGCGCGCCACCGTGGTGCGCAGCCTGGGTCGCATCCGTCAGAGCATGGAAGATCTGCCCGGCTTTGGTCGCGAAGTGCGTGTGGCTCTCGCGCGGCTCACCGCCTTGATCAAACGGTTCGAACAGCGCATCGCCTCGCTGATCAACGAGAGCAGATGGACTGAACCGTACCGGCGCATCCTGAAGATCGAAGGCGTCGGCGCGCTCACCGCCGCTGGCCTGTGCGCGGCGTTCCATCGCGCTCCCTTCAGCGGTGCGGACGCCTTCATCGCCTTCCTTGGCATGGACGTCAGCGTGCGCGACTCGGGCAAGAAGACCGGACGCCGTGCGCTGAGCAAGAAGGGTGACTCGGAGATGCGCCGCCTGCTCTACAACGCCGCCATGGCGGCCAGCAGATCCACGACCTGGCAGCCGTTCTACCAGCGCATGCTCCAGCGCGGATTCAGCCGCACCCAGGCGCTGGTTGCGCTGGCAAGAAAACTCGCTCGCGTTGCCTTCTCTCTGATGAAGAACGCGGCCGACTATGTCCCGAAACAACACGAAAACGCTTGCGGCGGAACATAGAATCTCCCACAGGAGGTGCCTCCGGCCCGCAGCCCGCACGCGGACAACGGTTCTGTGGGAGGGGTCTCGACCCCGACGGCGGTCTCAATCGAAGCCCGCTTTCTGCGGCGGCCGCGCCGCTGCCAAGGCCGCTCCCACAAGAGCGCTCTCAGCCCTCGATGGTCAGGTAGACCAGCGTCTGGTTCAGCAGTTGGTAAGCCACTTCGCCGAAGGTCATCGGGCCGAGCATAGCCGGCACGCGCTTGCCTTCGAGCTCGCTGTACAGATAGTTCAGCACGCAGTTGCAGCTGAAGCCTATCGGGCCGGTCTGCCCGGGCAGCGCGGTGTGGAAGGCGCTCACGTAGTCCGGCACCGGCGCCGCGAAGCGGTATTCGATGTCGTCGAACACCGGCGCGTAGAAATCGACCGTGCCCTTGTTGGCATCGACCGACTTGATGCTCACGTTGATCATCGCGCCGCTGTAGTCGGCCACCAGCGGCAGCTTGGTGTCGATCGCGCGCGAACTCACGTACTGCGCGAAGTTACCCGGCTGGCCGTTGATCAGGCAGTCGGTTGCGCTGAATCCCTTGGCCGGGAAGCGGATGCGGTCGCCTTCGCCCTGTGTGAACAGGTTGATGATGTCGATCTGTGCGTACTTGTTCTCGGGCAGCGGGACGTGCATGACCAGTGCGCGCTCGCCATCGAATTCCAGTGTCTCGCCGTTGACCACCAGCGGGCTGGCGCGACCGAGATCCGACAGGTGAATGCCGGAGATCCAGCCGACCAGCGGCTTCAGGTACATGTCCTCGTAGCCCGGCGCGTTGCGTGCGAACAGCGAATGCACGGCCGAAAACGCCGGCATCACGATGATGGAAAAGCCGTTCTCCGGCGCGTCGGCGCAGACGCGTTCGAGGCTGATCTGGTCGTAGAAGCGGATCATCGGCAGGCCGTTGATCACCGGCACCTGCGCGACGTAGAGCTGGTCGCGCGTGGTGACGCCGCCGTCCTGGCCCATGAAGTAGGGAATGGTGCCGCCTATCCAGTGGCCGCGCGGCAGTTGGCGCAGCAGCGCCTCGTCGCCGGCGACGCTGAAATGACCGCCGCCGCGGATCAGGGCCGTCGCCTCGGACAGCCCCATCATGCGTCCGCTCACGGCGGACGTGTTCTGAGTGGTCATGTAGGTCCGTCCGGGAATCAGTGCGTGCGCAGTTGCGCCAGTTCGTGGCCGAGCATGCGGGCGTTCTTGACGAAATAGCGGTGCAGTTCGCGCAGCTTCAGCATGCGCACCTCGTCGTCGGTGATCACCTCCATCTGGCTGCGCAGTCGCGTCATCAGCAGCTTCAGGCTGAGGGCGCGGATGTCGATGTCGCGCTGGCCCTCGATCAGCTGCAGCCAGACCGGATCGGCAACGTCGGGAATATCGTCGTCGGACGCAGCGGCCGGCGGCGCACCGGGATCAGCCGCGGGCTGTATCGCTGCCGCGGCGGATGCCTTCGACGGCTCGGCGATCGCCGCCTTGCCCTGGTCGAGCGCGAACTTGAATTTCCACAGTTCCTGCAGCGGAATGCCGGTGATGGCACAGATGCCGTTCAGCGAAACACCCTCGTTGAACAGTGCGAACACCTGTTTGGACAGCGCCTGCGAGAAGGGCATGTCGGCCGGGCCGGCCCACGGCAGCGAGCTGAGATCGGCGTTGGGCGGGGCCAGCACGCGCAGATGACAGCGCCAGCCGGCGAGATCGATGTGACGCCAGACGCGCTCGGCCGCTTCCGGCTCCTGCTTGCGCGCCAGGCCGAACCAGCCGCGCTGAACTTCAAGGCCTATCCATGCGTCGATGCGGCGGGCACCCGGATCGAAACGGAAATCGCGTACCGTCCACGGTTCGTTCAACTGCAGCAAGCGTCCCAGCAGGACCTTGTCCAACGCCATCGCTGTCTCCTTCTCCGACCTCGTCCGCCTCCCGCTCGTAGTCAGGAAGTCTTGATTTGGGTTGATTGGCTCGGAATTGCGACGCGCATAGTAACAAAGCGCGCGAACAGGCAGCAGCGCACTGCAGCACGGTAAGCTGCGGCCACTTCGATGACATGGAGTTTTCCCGATCCTGACGGTTCGGGATGAGCACCGGAAGGTGCCCATTCCTCAGCACGCACCCAATCGCACCCGTGAGCATAAGCTGGGGATGAGAAACGCATAGTTGTGATTCTCGATCCAGGCGATGAATCTTGGCTAAACTCAATTTTGACTGAGGCCGCAAGGTGGATGAATCCTTACGCAGCGGAGCTACTTATTGCAGAACCTGCACCTCGGAACGGTGTGCCCAGCTGGGACATTTATGATTGGCCTGTAGGCCCAAGTGCACAACAACCATCGGGGGCGGCTCGCGTTTGTATTCGCTAAAAGAGTTTATTAATCGCAAGTGGGCATGGGCAAATCAAAAGAAGCTCCCGTGGGTTCATTTGGTGCTGCTTGCGGGTACGGTGCTCAGCATTGCTTACCCAGGCCCGTCGGATTTCCGCTTAAGGGCATGGGGCGGCGCCCTTCAGCTCATTGGTCTTGTCACTGTTTGGTATGACCTAAGCTCCGTAAGACGAGCGTACGGGCAGCCGGGGTGGGTGAAGGGAACCTTGGATTGGCTAAAGGCGGGACTTTTCGGTGCGTCGGTAACGCTCGTTGTCGGGAGCGCGAAGATCCGCTGGAGTACCTCAGCGCCAAGAGTAACCCAGCGTGTCAGGGCGCCGGATGGTGCAACGCTAGATCGGCGGATCGTTGCGCTTGAGGCCAATTTCCAAAAACTAGATCAAGAATTGGGCGATGCGCTTAGTTTGATCGGAAAGGCGCGCCGCGATGCTCAATCAAACCTTGAAAGAGAACGCGAAGATTGGAAGGCGGCTGACGCAGCCGTGGCTAAGCAGCTAAGTGATGCAGTTGTCGGGAATCACGCCGTGCTCTCGGCCGGTGTGGTCTGGCTGGCGTTCGGTGTTGTATTCGCAACATTCGCCCCGGAGATCGTGAAGGTACTGGCAGGTAATTGGCGCGCTGTATGGGCTGCGGTGTAGGGGCACCCTCGCGCGGTCGTGCGCAAGTCTTCCTCGGAGTATGTTTAAGCCTCTCCCCTTTCTCCCGCACAGTCGAAACCCTTGCCTCGTCGCTCAGGCGCGGCGCCGTTTCATGGGATGCGATACGCCCGATAGCTTTCGGACGTGCGGATCGAGTCCCGGAGCTTGTTAGCGGGGAACGCGGATTGAACGTCTTTGGGAACTGTGTGGTGACGCGATAGCTCGCGCCGTGCCGCTCAATGGTCGGCTTAGGCATGTCAGACTTCATCCTGAAATCATAGCTGGTCTTCCCAGCTAACTTCCCGGACGACTTCCGAAAACGTTTAAGGGATCAAAGCCTTAGGAGCATCAAAGGCTTAAGATGGTGCGCGGAGAGAGACTCGAACTCTCACGCCTTGCGGCACTGCCCCCTCAAGACAGCGCGTCTACCAATTTCGCCACCCGCGCACTTGGGTAGGGGCGCGAATATACAACAAAAAGGATGATTCTGCGTGAGTGATTTACGTCGTGCCCGGCAGGTGATGTGGGAACTGGTGAAGCCGCACCGCGGCCGTCTGGCGCTGGCGGCGCTCGGTCTGGTGCTGGCCGCCAGTTCGGCGCTGGCGCTCGGCCAGGGTCTGCGCAGCGTGATCGACCAGGGCTTCGCCGCCGGCGATCCGCAGTGGCTGGACCGCGCGCTGGCCGGCACGCTGGGGCTGGTCGTGCTGCTGGCCGGCGCGACCTGGCTGCGCTTCTACAATGTTTCGTGGCTGGGCGAACGGGTCGCGGCCGACCTGCGCACGCGGGTGTACGCCCACCTGCTTACGCTGCCGCCCTCCTTCTTCGAAGCCGGGCGTACCGGCGAGGTCATTTCCAGACTGACCAACGATACCGCGCAGATCGAGAACGTTGTCGGCTCGACCCTGTCGATCGCGCTGCGCAACACGCTGATGCTGGCCGGCGGCCTGGTCATGCTGGGGCTCACCAGCGGCCGGCTGACGCTGCTGGTGCTGGCCGGCGTGCCGGTGGTGGTGGCGCCCATCGTCATCTTCGGCCGTCGCGTGCGTGGGCTGTCGCGCGAGCGACAGGCACGGGTGGCTGACCTCGGTACCCATGTGGATGAGAGCGTGCACGCCATCCGCATCGTGCAGGCCTGCGGTCACGAGGCGGCCGACCGCACGCATTTTGCGGCGCTGGTCGAGCGCAGCTTCGACACTGGCGTGCGCCGCTACCGCCACACGGCGGTGATGATCGTCATGGTCATCCTGCTGGTGTTCGGCTCGGTTGCCCTCATCCTGTGGGTGGGCGGCCATGACGTGCTGGCCGGGCGCCTCAGCGCCGGCGAACTGTCGGCCTTCGTGTTCTACGCCGCGATCGTCGCCAGTTCGGTCGGTGCGCTGTCCGAGGTATGGGGCGAACTGCAGCGCGCCGCCGGCGCTACCGAGCGCCTGATCGAACTGCTGGACACGCAGCCGGACATCGCCGCGCCGGCCGACCCGCAGCCGCTGCCGCAGCCACCGCGAGGCGACATCGCCTTCCGCGGCGTGCGCTTCTGCTATCCGAGCCGACCGGACATTCCGGCGCTGGACCGCTTCGATCTGACGGTACGCGCCGGCGAGACGGTGGCGCTGGTCGGGCCGTCGGGCGCCGGCAAGTCCACGCTGTTCCAGCTGCTGCTGCGCTTCTACGATCCTCAGGCCGGCAGCGTCGAGATCGACGGCGTGCCGCTGGCGCAGGCCGACCCGGCCGCCGTGCGCGCGCGCATCGCGCTGGTGCCGCAGGAAGCGGTCATCTTCGCCGCCAGCGTGGCCGACAACGTGCGCTACGCGCGACCCGAGGCGAGCGACGACGAGGTCCGCGCCGCCTGCGAGGCGGCCTTTGCCGACGCCTTCATCCGTCAGCTGCCCGGCGGCTATGACAGCCCGCTCGGCGAACGCGGCGTGCGGCTATCCGGCGGCCAGCGTCAGCGGCTCGCGATCGCGCGTGCCATCCTCGCCGACAGGCCCATCCTGCTGCTGGACGAAGCCACCTCGGCGCTCGACGCGGAGAGCGAGCGCATGGTGCAGGCCGCACTGGCGCCGTTGATGGCCAGCCGTACCACGCTGGTGGTGGCGCACCGCCTGGCTACCGTTCAGCGCGCCGACCGCATCATCGTGCTCGACCACGGCCACGCCATCGAATCCGGCACCCACGCAGAACTGCTGGCGCGCAACGGCCTGTACGCGCAGCTGGCGCGGCTGCAGTTCATCGACGACGGCGCTTGAGAAAAAAATGGAGCGCACGCGGCGCTCCATCAAGCACCCGGCCGCGCCCGGGTCAGCGGGGCACTTGGGCGTGGCCGGCACGAAGACGTCCGGTGTTCAGCCGCTGGCGGTTGCCGGCTTCATGTAATGCTCTGCCTCTCGATATCGCGCCAGGCGGCTCAGGTGCGGCACCAATGCGTCGGCCGACAGCGGCGGCGTCGCCGGCGCAGCGCCGGGCAGGGAACGGTAGGCGGTCTGCATCGCCTCCAGCGCGGCGAGCATGCCGTGATGTCCGTCGAGATGCAGGCGTGCGCCGCGGCTCGCCAGCGTGTCGAGTCTTGTTAGATCGCAGCCGGTGTAGCCGATCGACATCCACGGCAGGCGGATGTGCGCGGACATCTTGGTCAGCAGTCCGTCACTGTCGGCGCCGACGATGCACAGCGCGTCGACACCGGTGTCGGCGTATCGCGTCAGGCGCTCGATCAGTTCGTGGTCCGATCTGCAGGCGCGCGCAGAGGTGCGCGCGAACAGCACGAAGGACGGGTCGCGCCGCGCGGCCACCGCTGCGCGCAGCTTGTCGGCCGCCTCGTCTATCGGTATCAGCGGGTCGGTGTGCCGGCCGTAAGCCTGCGGCAGCCAGCTGTCCTCGATCGACAGGCCAGCGGCACCTGCCGCTTCCAGATCGCCCACCGTGCGCATCACGTTGAGCGCATTGCCGTAGCCGCCGTCGGCATCCACGATCAGCG
Source organism: Methyloversatilis sp. NSM2 (assembly GCF_038066675.1). Classification (NCBI taxonomy): domain Bacteria; kingdom Pseudomonadati; phylum Pseudomonadota; class Betaproteobacteria; order Nitrosomonadales; family Sterolibacteriaceae; genus Methyloversatilis; species Methyloversatilis sp. NSM2. The sequence continues at coordinate 68,764 of NZ_JBBUKV010000008.1, read as the reverse complement.
CGATGTCGCTGGCGTCGGCGATGCGGCGCGTCAGCCCGCACAGTTCGGTCAGCGTGATCAGGTTCAGGTCGGGTAGACCGAGCAGGGTCAGCGCTGCCGTCGAGCCGCCGAGGATGCCTATTCCGAAGCCGGCTGCCTCGGCCAGCCGTGCCGACATCGGATCGAATACCGACGGGCAGTTCAGACATCGCGTCCCGGCGAGCGCATTGCGCAGCCGCATGCGCCGGGCGCTCATACCGGAAACAGCCACGGTTCAAGCGTGCGCCGCCGCCGCTCGTAGGCGCGGATGTCGTCCGCCTGCTGCAGCGTCAATGCGATGTCGTCCAGACCACGCAGCAGACAGTGCTTGCGATAGGCGTCCACCTCGAAGCCCAGCAGTTCGCCATCCGGCAGACGCAGCGTCTGTTCCGCCAGATCGACCGTCACCCGGTAGTTCTCCCGTCCGTCGCCGATGTCGGCGAACAGGCGGTCGATCTGAGGGGGCGGCAGCACGACGGGCAGCACGCCGTTCTTGAAGCAGTTGTTGAAGAAGATGTCGGCGAAGCTCGGCGCCACGATGACGCGAAAGCCGTAGTCGGCGAGTGCCCACAGCGCGTGTTCGCGGCTGGAGCCGCAGCCGAAGTTGTCGCGTGCGAGCAGAATCTGCGCGCTGCGGCAGGACGGGCGATTGAGCACGAAATCCGGTTCGGGCTCGCGCGCCGATTGCGGCTTGCCGGGATAGCCCGGGTCGCGGTAACGCCAGGCGTCGAACAGGTTGTCGCCGAAGCCGGTGCGCGCGATCGACTTCATGAACTGCTTCGGAATCAGCGCGTCGGTATCGACGTCGGCGCGGTCCAGTGGTGCGACGTGTGAGGTGAGTGCGGTGAAAGGCTGCATGTCAGGCCTCCGCGCCGATATCGACGAAGTGGCCGGCCAGTGCGGCGGCGGCGGCCATCGCGGGGCTGACAAGATGGGTGCGGCCGCCGGCACCCTGACGACCTTCGAAATTGCGGTTTGAGGTCGAGGCGCAGCGTTCGCCAGGCCTCAGGCTGTCGTCATTCATGCCCAGGCACATCGAACAGCCGGGCTCTCGCCACTCGAAGCCGGCCTCGATGAAGACGCGATCAAGTCCTTCCGCTTCCGCCTGTGCCTTGACCAGACCGGAGCCGGGCACCACCAGCGCCTGGCTGACCGAGGCTGCGACGCGGCCACCGCGCACGATGGCGGCTGCAGCGCGCAGATCTTCGATGCGCGCATTGGTGCAGGAACCGATGAACACGCGGTCGGGACGGATGTCGGCAATCGCGGTACCCGGTTCGAGCGCCATGTAATCGAGTGCGCGCTGCATCTGCGCGCGGCGCACGGGGTCGGTTTCGTCGCGCGGGTCCGGCACGTGGCCGTCGACCGGCACCGTCTGCGTCGGCGACGTGCCCCAGCTCACCATCGGACGCAGCGTGCAGGCGTCGATCTGCAGCCGCGCGTCGAACACCGCGCCATCGTCACTGACCAGCGTGCGCCAGTACTTGCATGCGGCGTCCCACTCGGCGCCGCGAGGTGCCAGCGGCCGGCCTTCGAGGTAATCCAGCGTCACCGCGTCGACCGCCACCAGCGCGACGCGCGCGCCGGCCTCGATCGCCATGTTGCACAGGGTCATCCGGCCTTCCATCGACAGCCCACGCACGGTGTCGCCGCCGAACTCGATGGCGCAGCCTACGCCGCCCGCCGCGCCGAGGCGGCGGATCAGATCGAGCACCAGGTCCTTTGCGGTCACGCCGCGCGGCAGCGTGCCGCTGATGTCGACGTACAACGTTTTCATGCGGTCGACCGGCAGGCACTGCGTGGCCAGCACGTGCTCGACCTCGGACGTGCCAACGCCGAAGGCCAGCGCAGCGAAGGCGCCGTGCGTGCTGGTGTGCGAATCGCCGGCCACCACCGTCATGCCGGGCAGCGTGGCGCCCTGTTCCGGCCCGATCACGTGGATGATGCCCTGCCGGCGGTCGCCGAGCGGGAACAGCGTGATACCGAACTCACGACAGTTGTGACCGAGCCGCTCGACCTGCATGCGCGACAACGGATCGCGGATATCGCCGGCGTGTGAGGTGGTTGGCACGTTGTGGTCGGCCGTCGCCAGTACCGTGTCGCGACGCCAGGGCGCGCGCCCGGCAATCCGCAGACCCTCGAAGGCCTGCGGGCTGGTCACTTCATAGACCAGATGGCGGTCGACGTAGAGCAGCGCCGTGTTCTCGCCGCGCATGGCGACGACGTGACGCGCCCACAGCTTGTCGAACAGCGTACGCGGCTGCATCAGCGCATCGCCGCCGGGGCGGCTTCCATGTCGCGGGCACGGGCGATCAGCGCCGCATCCTTCTTCAGCAGATGCTTGGTCACGCGCTGCGTCGGCGTCTTCGGCAAGGCATCGGCAAACACCAGGTAACGTGGCACCTTGATCGCCGCCATGTGGGCGCGGCACCAGTCGATTACGGCCTCGTGCGTCGGTGCGGCGCCGTCCCGCGCAACCAGCACCGCCAGGATGTCGTCCTCGCCCAGTTCGGACGGCACCGCGATGGTCGCGGCCTCCGCCAGATCCGGGTGACGGCCCAGTACGGCGTCGAGTTCGGCGCCGGATATGTTCTCGCCGCGCTTGCGGATGATGTCCTTCTTGCGCGCGACGAAGTAGAAGTAGCCGTCGGTGTCCATACGCACCAGATCACCGGTGGCGAACCAGCCGTCGCGGAAGGCGTCGGCGGTCTGCTGCGGGTCGTTCAGGTAGGCGACGAACATCGTCGGTGTCTTCACCAGCAGTTCGCCGGTTTCACCCGCCGCGACGTCACGGCCGTCGTCGTCGACTACGCGCAGCTGCGCGAAAGGTCCGTCGAAGCGCGGATGCACGCCAGCGCGGCCTATGCTGCCGATCTTGTGCGGACCTTCGTACGGGTTGCTGCAGGTCGACGGAATCTCCGACATGCCGTAGCCCTCGATCAGCAGCGGCACGCCGAACTCCTGCCGGAACAGGCGGAACATGTCGGCACTGATGGGGCCGCCGTAGATCTTGCGGATGCGGTGGGCCGGATTGAATTCCGAGCGCGGCCGCAAGCCGAGTATCGTGCCCAGCGCGGCCAGGATGTTGAGCTGCGTGGCGCCGGTATCGGCCGCGGTCTGCCAGAAGGTCGAGGCGCTGAACTTCGCTGCCGTGATGAAGGTCCCGCCGCAGGCCAGCGCGCCGGCGAAGGAGTAGAACAGCGCGTTGACGTGGAACAGCGGGAACACCGTGAGCATGCGCTCGCGTGGCTGCAGCCGCAGCCGACCGACGAATACCTCGGCCGACCACACCACCGTGCGCTGGCTGTGCACGACGCCCTTCGGAAAGCCGGTGGTACCCGAGGTGTAGATGACCACTGCCGGATGGTCCGGCGAGGGCATAGGCAGCGGCGCCGGGCTGGTCGGCGATTCGCCGGCAATGCACGCCAGCGCGGCAGCGCTGTCGGCTGCGTCGAGTCCGAACGGTTCCAGCGGCGCCACGCGAGCAGGACACGCACAGCGCGCCGCGATCTGCTCTACGCGCGCGCACAGCGACTGCGGCGCATAGGCGGCGACCGCCTGCGAGTGCTGCAGCTGGTAGTGCAGCTCGTCGTCGGTCAGCGCCGGATTGAGTGGTACGAACACCGCACCGACGCGCGCCAGCGCCAGGAAAAGCAGGACCGCTACATCGCTGTTCGGCGCTACGTGCGCAACCGGGTCGCCGGCGCGGATGCCCCGCTCGACCAGCGCGGCGGCCAGCGTCTCCACCGCCTCACTCATCAGGTGGTAAGTCCAGCTGCGTGACTGGAAAAGAACGGCTTCAGCATCCGGCATGACTGCCGCGCGCGATGCCAGCAGCGAGGGCAGGGTGTCGCCGTGCGGCGGGAAGAGTGCGAACACCTGCGCCGGCGTCAGCTCGGCCGCGGGTTCCGCGGGCAGTTCGTCAGGAATCATCGTGTGCGGCATTCAGAGATCGATCACCAGCAGCGGGCTCAGCGAGCGCGAGCAGCAGGGCGTGAACTGGTCGTTCTTCGCCTGTTCGGCCGGGGTCATGTACATGTCGCGGTGGTCGGGCGTGCCGTCGATGACGCGCGTCAGGCAGGTGCCGCACACGCCCTGTTCGCACGACACGGGCAGCTCCACGCCGGCGGCGGCCAGCGCCTGGGCGACCGTCTGTTCGCGGCGCACCGGAATCACCCGACCGGACTTCGCCAGCTTCACCTCGAAGTCGGTATCGGCATCGGTCTGTACAGGCGCGCCGGCGAAGAACTCGTAGTGGATCTGCGCCTCCGGCCAGCCCTGCTCGCGCGCTGTCGCCAGCACCGCGTCCATGAAGCCCTTGGGGCCGCATACGTACAGATGGACATCCGCTTCCGGCCGTGCCAGTACCTGTTTCATGTCGAAGGCCTGCGCCGCGTCGCCGTCGTCGTGGTGGAGGTTCACGCGCCCGGCCCACGCGGCATTCGCCAGGCGGCCCCGGAATGCGGTGCGGGCCGGCGAGCGGGTGCAGTAGTGCATCGTGAAATCGGCGCCGTCCGCCGCCAGCTGCTCGGCCATGCACAGCAGCGGCGTCACGCCGATGCCGCCCGCCAGCAGCAGATGGCGGCGCGCGTCGGCGGCCAGTTCGAAATGGTTGCGCGGTGTGCTGATGGTGAGCGTCGCGCCCTCGGCCAGTGCGTGCATCGCGCGCGATCCGCCACGAGAGGCCGGGTCGAGCAGTACGCCCAGCCGGTAGCGGCTGCGGTCGGCCGGATGGCCGCACAGCGAGTACTGGCGGATCAGTCCGTCGCCGAGCATCACGTCGATGTGGGCGCCAGCAGTGAAGGCAGGCAAGGGCGTGCCGCCGGCGCTCGCCAGTTCAAAACCGGCGATGCCTTCGGCCTCCGTTTCGCGGCGCGCGATGCGCACCTGCAGCGTGTCGACGGTCGCCATCAGACCGCCTGTTCCTTGCGGATGAGGCTCTCGAACAGCCGCCTGCCACGCACGCAGGTGGCGTCCGCCTTCAGCAGCACCTCTGGCGGCGTCGTGCCCAGCGTGGTGAGCATGGATTCGATCTCGCGGGTGGCCAGCATGTCCTCTTCGATCACCGCATTGAAGCTGGCCAGCATGGCCTTGCCGAAGGCGTCGTCGTCCTGCTTGAAGGTGCGGCCGTAAGCGAAGAAATAGTGCGCGGTGTTCTTCGTCGCTGGCGTGATCGCGTGATAGACGCGCACCTTGCCGAGCACGGCACCCGGCTCGTCGCTGTCGGTCTTCGACTTGGACAGGAAGTCGTAGCCGGCATGCAGCGAGGGCAGGAAGAGCTTCATGCCGAACGCACGGTCCACCCTGCCCTGGTAACCGAACACCTGCGCATACAGCGGCGGACACTGGATGTTCAGGAACTCGCGCTGGCTGCTGATCCAGTTGTCGCCGTTGTCCCGCTTTTCCTCCACCACGCTGTAGTCGCCCGCGCCGATGCTGGTCTGGTGCAGGAAGCCGAGGTGGGTCAGATCGAACAGGTTGTCGTGCATCAGCATGTAGCGGCCGGGCACCGCGTGGTAGGTGCCGGATTCGACCGTAAATGCCGGATCGGTAAGGCCGATCTCGTGGTGATCCGGAATCAGCGATTCGTCGGCCAGCGCCGGGTCGCCCATCCAGATCCACAGCCATTTCCAGCGCTCGACCAGCGGATAGGCCTTCACCTTGCAGCTGGCCGGCACCATGCCCTGCGACGGAATGCGCACGCAGTCGCCTTTGGGCGAGAAGGTGATGCCGTGGTACATGCACTCGATGTTGTCGCCGACCAGCCGGCTCTTGCCGAGCGGAAAGTGGCGGTGCGGGCAGCGGCCTTCGAGCGCGACCGCGCGGCCGTCTTCGGTGCGGTAGAAGGCGACCGGCTCGTTCAGGATCCAGCGCTCCATCGGCTCGCGCCTGATCTCATCGGCCCAGGCGGCGATATACCACTGGTTGCGGGGGGCGAAGCAGCCTTCGGGTAGCGGGTACATGGTGTCTCCTCTGATGTTCTGTATGGCCTCGCTCAGCCGTGCCGCGCGACCGCGCGAGCGGCGCGCCGGCAGGGCGGCGGATCGGTGATGAAATCCAGCAGTTCGCGGGCGAAGCGCGCCGGATCGTCGCGGAAGGGCGCGTGGCGTGCACCGGCATGGATCGATGTGCGGGTATCGGGCAGCAGTGCTCGGAACACGTCGGCGCGCGACGGCAGCACGATGCCGTCGTGCGCGCCGTTCACCCACATCAGCGGCAGGTCGAGACCGCCGATCAGCGCGTCGTAATCCAGCCCGCGCTGGCGCATCCAGCGCCGGTGCTCGACCGGACAGCGCGCCGCGACCGCGGTCAGTGCGGCAAAGTCGGCGCTGTCGCGCGGCACGCCCAGCACGTCGCCGATGAAGCGCGCTGTCGCGTCGGCAACCGTGGCTTCGTCCTCCGCGCAAAGCGCTTCGAGAACGACGTGATCCGGTCCTGCCGAGGCGAAATGCGCGAGGCTGGCAGCTGCCACGAACTGGATGCCGTGCAGCCCGTCGGTGCCGTAGCGGCGCGCATGGTCGAGCACGCTGCGACCACCGAAGGACCAGGCGACCACGGTCGGCCGCACCACGCCCGAGGCGCGGATGACGGCGTCCAGGTCGGCCGCCCAGGCGTCGCCCGAGGTGTAGTGGGCCGCTGTCGGCATGCGGTCCGATGCGCCGTGACCGCGCAGGTCGGGCATGACCAGACGGCAGCGTTCGAGCAATGCTACTTGTGCGTAAAGCGGCGCCCACACCGTGTGGTCGAGCGCGAAGCCGTGCAGCAGCACGACCGGAAATCCGTCGGGATTGCCGGCCGACCACCAGGCGATACGGCAGCCGTCCTCGGACACGCAGTCGTGGCGCAAGAAGGCCGGGCGCGGAATGTGTTGCGTCATGTCATCCACCGTCGGCGCTTCAGGCCTTCGCGCCCTCGCCGAAGTGCTGCGCACGGATCTTCTTCCACTGCGCCATGTCGGCATCGACCGACTGGTACTTGTCGGCGAAGAAGCGCTCGGTCACCGTCACGTTGGTGGCGAATTCGACCCGCATGCCGTTCGGGTCGTAGAAGTAGATCGAGCGGCAGTAGCCGTGATCGATTTCCAGCACGTCGATGCCTGCGTCCTGCAGCTTCTTCTTGTAGCCGTCTATGGTTTCGTGGCCGCCGCTCACTTCCATCGCGATGTGATGGCCGAACTGGTCCACCTCCGGGAAGTCCGCCGGCGTGAAGTGCGCCGGGTAATCGAAAAAGGCCAGCGCGCTGCCGTCGGCCAGTTCGAAGTAGAGGTGCATGTAGGGCTTGGGTTCGTTGGTCAGCGGATCGATGGGCTCGATGCAGGCGGCGACCAGCGGAAAGCCGAGAATGCCCTCGTAGAAGGCGCGCGTCTCTTCCGCGCTGCGGCAGCGGAAGGCGTGGTGGTGCAGCATCTTCACCTTGTTGGTGGCGCGACGTTGGGCGGCGACCTCGCGTGCGCGGTCCAGGTCGATGTCGCTGGGGGTCCAGTTCTGAAGACTCATGGTGTGCTCCTCCTTGATGTGGGATGGCCGGTTCAGGCGGCGAGGCCGTGCTCGACCGCGACGGGTTTCGACACAGCATCCTGCTGCACGTCGCGGCGCAGCAGGAAGTAGGCGAGTGCGGGCAGCAGGATGAGCGCGCCCAGCATGTTCCAGACGAACATGAAGGCGAGCAGGATGCCCATGTCGCCCTGGAACTTGATCGGCGAGAAGGCCCAGGTAGCGACCGCGATGCCCAGCGTGACGCCGGTCAGCACGACCACCTTGCCGGTGAACAGCAGGGCGCCGTAATAGGCCTGCGACAGCGTGCGTCCCGCCTTCAGATTGGCCAGCGTCACGCTCAGCACATACAGCGCGTAATCCACGCCTATGCCCACGCCCAGCGCCACCACCGGCAGCGTCGCCACCTTGACGCCTATGCCCAGCCAGACCATCAGCGCCTCGCACAGGATGGAGGTGAGTACCAGCGGCACCACCGCGCACACCACGGCGCGCCAGGAGCGGAAGGTGACGAAGCACAGCACCACCACGGCGACGTACACCAGCGCGAGCATTTCGCGGTTGGCCTGACGCACGACGATATTGGTCGCCGCCTCGATGCCTGCATTGCCGGCGGCCGACAGGAACTGCGCGTCGGGCCCGTTGTACTCGGCGCCGAAGGCATCGACGACCGACGCGACCGCCTCCAGCGTGTCCGCCTTGTGATCCTTCAGGAAGGTCTGGATGGTGAGGAAGCTGCACTGTGCGTCCAGCGTCTCGCGCGGGGCGTACTGGGTCACCGAGTTGATGCTGGCCTGGTCGCGCGACAGTTCGTACCACTTCGGATTGCCTTCGGCGAAACCCACCATGCCGCTCTTCGCGGTGCCGACGAAGGACACCGTGGATTCGACGCCCGGCAGCGCGCGCAGGCGCGACTCCAGCTCGTTCACCCGCAGCAGCGTGCCGTACTTCGAGCAGCTGTCCTTGGGCGTCGGGATCATGACCGTATAGACGTCGCTGCTGGCGGCGTAGTGGCCGATCACGTAGGCGTTGTCCAGGTTGTAGCGTGAATCAGCGCGCAGTTCCGGCGCCCCCGGATCGAGATCGCCGATCTTCAGGTTCAGACTCACCACGAATCCGGCGATGCCCAGCACCGCCGCACCGATGACGGCCCGCGTCGCCCAGCGACGTTGCGTGAACAGATCGAGGAAGGCCCAGAACGCGTGTTTGTTGCCGTCCTCGCCGGCCTGTTCGGCGCGCAGGCTGCGCGCTGCGGCAACCGGACTGACGCCGGTGTAGGACAGCAGCACTGGCAGCAGCACGAGATTGGTGAAGATGAGCACCGCTACGCCCAGGCTGGCGGCCAGCGCCAGATCCTGGATGACCGGGATGCGGATGATCATCAGCACGGCGAATCCCACCGCGTCGGCCAGCAGCGCGGTCAGACCGGCGAGGAAGAGCCGGCGGAAGGTGAGCCGCGCGGCCACCCACTTCGGCGCCCCGCGACCGATGTCCTGCATAATGCCGTTCATCTTCTGCGCGCCGTGGCTCATGCCGATGGCGAACACCAGGAAGGGCACCAGTATCGAGTACGGGTTCAGTTCGAAGCCGAGCAGTGGCAGCAGGCCGAGCAGCCACACCACCGCCACCAGCGAACAGGCCATCACCAGTCCGGTGCTGCGCACGCAGCGGGTGTAGCCGTACAGCACCGCGCTGCAGATGCCGATGGCCACGGCGAAGAACACGAGGATCTGCCGCATGCCGTCGATCAGGTCGCCCGCCACCTTGGCGAAGCCGGTGATGTGGATGTGAATGCCGTCGGATGCGTACTTCGCACGCAGATCCTCCAGCTTCGCGTTCAGCGCCTGGTAATCCAGCGGCCGTCCGCTGTTGAAGTCACGATCGATCAGCGGCACCTGCAGCACGCTGGAGCGGAAGTCCGCCGCCACAAGCTGACCGATCTGTCCTGACCGCTCGATGTTGCTGCGCAGCTCCGCCAGCTTGTCCGGAGATCCGTCGAATCCGTCCGGCATGACCGGCCCGCCTTCCAGTCCCTGGTCGGTTACCGCCACCCAGCGTACCGCCGACATGTACAGCGACTTCATGTAGGCGCGATCGACACCGGGCAGCAGATAGACCTCGTCGTTGATCCGGCGCAGCGTGTCCATATAGGCCGGATCGAAAATGCTGTCGCCTTCGGTGGCCACCACGATGCGCAGCACGTTGCCGGAGCCGGCGAGCTGCTTCTCGTGGGCGCGGAAGTTCTGCACATACGGATGATCCGTCGGCAGCATGCGCTCGAAACTCGCTGCCAGCTGCAGGCGCGTGGCCTGATCGCCGAGCAGCAGCGTGGCCAGTGCGCACAGGGCGATCACCAACAGCCGGTTGTTGAAGAACAGGCGCTCGGCCCAGCTGCCGGACTGCGCATCGAAGCCTTGCCCGGTCGCGTCGAAGACGACCGCATCTTGCGGAGGCGTCGGAATCACGGTTGTTCACTCCCCTGTGTGGCCGCAGCCATTTCGATCACATGCACGCCACGCGGCCCCACCGCCACCAGTCGCCCGTCCGGGCCGGCCGCCACCGCTGACAGCGGCGGCTGTTTGCCCGTCCATCCGTCAAAGCGTCCGCCTGCCGCCTGCTGCAACCGAACGTCGCCCGCCTGGCCGACCAGCACCATCCGGCCATCGTCCAGCGTGGCGCCACCGGTCCAGGCGCTGCTGCCGTCGCCGCCCACGTCGTTCCAGTGCACACCGTGATCGGTCGACACGAAAGCCCGCCCCTGCAGACCGAACACCACGACGGCGCCGTCGGCATTGCCGGTAAGGCCGAAGAAGCTGCCTTCATACGGCGTCTTCAGCGCCTCGAAGTGCGCACCGCGGTCAGACGACACGAATACCGCGCCGCGTTCGCCCACCACATACAGGCGGTCGCCGATCAGGCGGATGCCGTACAGGTGGTTGCCATCCGGATTGGGCAGACGTGCGGATGCCCGCGTCCAGTGCGCACCGCCGTCGGCGGTGTGCAGGAACAGTCCGAACGCACCGATGGCGAAACCTTCGTTCGCATCGAGGAACAGCACGTCGAGCAGCGGATCGCCCGCATTGGGCAGCGGTGGCGGATCGCCATCGTCCGCGCCTGCGGCTGCTTCTTCCGGCAGGCCGGCGATGGCACGACCATCGAGCTGACGCGTCCAGGTCCGGCCGCCATCGGTGGTGGCCAGCACCACACCACTGTGGCCGACAGCCCAGCCCCGTTCCGCATCCGCGAAACTCATTGCGGTCAGCGTGACGCTCACCGGCACCGCAGCCTGCTGCCAGTGCGCAGCGGCGTCGTCGCTGAACAGAACGATGCCGTTCTCACCGGCGACGATCACACGCTGATCGGCACGCGTTGCGGCAATCAATACGGAGGCCGGCGCATTCGGCACCACGGCCGCCTTTCGCGACAGCGGATCAAGCGGATCGAGCGAACCGGCCGCGTTTCCCGCCGTTGCCTGGATCGCCGCACCCGCGCCGGCAATAAGCGCCAGCAGCGCGCAGCCGCCTGCGCCGCGTCGCACTGCCGTGCGGAGAAAACTTCCGTTCATCGATGCTCTCCTGAACCGGCGGTCCGCACGGCATCGAGATGCTCCACATACTCGACCACCAGGCCGTCCGGATGCTTCATCACCATCACCTTGCCGGTGACCACATCCGTCAGCGCTTCGAGCGTTTCGCACCCCTGTGCGCTCAGGGCTGTCCGGAAGGATTCGATATCCCGAACCAGATAGACGGCGCCTGCCATGGAGATCGCAGACGCGATTTGCGGGTGATAGCCCACCAGGACCATCTTTCCGACCTGCACGACGCGCAGCCGGCCGTCCAGCAGATCCAGATCCAGCTCGACCGGCGCGGCAAGCAGACCGCAGTAGAAGTCGACGGCCGCCGCCAACCGGTCAAGGGTCATGTTGTGTCTGACCAGAATGTCCAGAACCTTCATGTGCTCTCCCGCGCACTGAACGCGTACCGTGCGGAACCGGTGCTCATGCCGCGCATCCGCTGATCGGCCGGAACCACTGTTCGAGGTAGCCAAGCATGGCCGCCGCCTCCTCCGGCACGCAGCTCATGCCGACATACAGGTCCGGGCGAACCAGGATGAGCCGGCCCTCGGGACCGATGCCATAACGCGCCAGGATTTCGCCCGTTTCGTCACATACCCGATGGTCGAAATCGAATCCCGTGTCATCGCCACGGCCTTCCGGCGAGGCCGTCGCCTTGGTCGCCCGGTCGGGGTCCGGATGCTCGGACATCCGTGTGTTCCCCTGCGGAACCAGGCAGGCCACGACCTGGGACGGATAGCGCCGCTCCAGTTCGTCGCGCAAGGCACGCCCGGCGGACAGATGGCTGTCCACATCAGCGCCCGGCACCACGAGCAGGGTGAATCGCGGATGTCTGAACACGTCGTAAAGGCGCTTCCGGGGTTCGCGCACCAGCAGTGCGTCCGGTGCCCGCTCGCCTGCCCGCGGGCCTGCCACGGCATGAATCACCGGCGGCACGAGCGCCACGTCGCGGTAGTTGTGCGACAGCCCGGACACGAGCTGTATCGTGCGGGCCTCCCAGCCGGGCTCCTGCGTGTAGTGCAGGCGCTCCTCCGGTGCGATGCCGAAACCCATCACGATTTCGTGCGTCGCCATCGCCCCTTCGGTGATCTGCTCACCGATCGGTTTGCGCTCGCGCTCGTAACTGTCGAGCACGGTTTCGGCCGCCAGCCCCTTGAAGACGGCCGCAAGCTTCCAGCCGAGGTTGAAGGCGTCCTGCATGCACCCGTTCATGCCCTGGCCACCCGAAGGCGAGTGCACATGCGATGCATCACCGCAGATGAGCATGCGACCGTTTCGATAGCGGTCGGCGATGTTGTTCCGGATCGCCCAGGCCGTCGCCCACTCGGGCTCTCCGATCTTCATGCCGATGCCCAGCCGGTCCGCCACGGTCTGAAAGGCGGCGCGTGCATCATCGGCATGGACCAGCGCACCTGTCGGCTCGCTCATGTAGATGCGCCAGCACCGGCCCGGCAGCTTGGTGCAGTTCATGAACAACTCCTCGTCAAAGAAGTAGTTCATCCAGTGGTCGTCAAAGTTCACGTCGGTGAGCTCGACGTCCATCATGGCCATTGCGGCCACTTCTTCGCCGGGGAAATCGATGCCGGCGGCGCCGCGTACGAAACTGCGTACGCCGTCGCAACCGACAACCCATGAATGCCGGCGGGTATCGACCGTTCCGTCCGGCCGCATGATCCGGGCTTCAACCGACCCAGCATCCTGGCTCAGCCCCACCAGCTCCGTCCTGTACTCCGGCTTCAGGCTGTACTGGGAGAACAGGTGCTCGCGCAGGACCTGTTCGAAGTCGTTCTGGTTGATCTTGTAGTAGAACGCGAAGCGCGTCGGCAGCACGCGGTAGTCGGTGCGCGGCTGCTCGCTCTCCGGCAGATGGGGAAAGTGATAGATGTTGCCCGGGCACTGGAGACAGACCTCCTCGAGTCGGTGCGCAATGCCCATGTGCTCGAACATTTCCATCGAGCGCGCGTGCACCGTCATCGCCCTCGTCGTGTGCGAAGGCCCCTTTCTCTTTTCGATCAGGCGTACCGGCACGTTTCGGCGCAAAAGTTCATGCGCAAGGATCAGGCCGGTCGGTCCTGCCCCGACGATCAGAACGGATTCTTCAATGCTGCTCATGTTGCACTCCCCGGGTCATCACTTGTTGTCCTGTTCCACAGCCGCCCGGCGACCGTACCCCTCCTGCAGACGGGCCGACCGGTCGCGGGCATGGCCGGCTCGCCTCACCGCACTCCGCGGCGAGACAGCGATTCCGGCGTGTAGTAGCTGGGAGGAAGTGGATCGATGACCTGGATCTGGTTGTGCTGATCGCTCATCGTCGTGTAGGAGTACGTGCCCTTGATAAGGTCCAGCGTCGTGTAGGTTTCCTGGCCGACAGCCGGTATCTCGTACTGCATCCACGGGAAACCATAGCTGGTGTGCCACAGGGTTCCCTGTGCATCCCAGGTGTTGCCGATCGCGGCGATGTACGTGTCCTCGTCGAGGTAGAGCCGGCGCTTCGGACGCACGTCACGCTTGCCGGGACGGACGGTCCCTTCGAGCACCCAGACGCGGTGAACCTCCCAACGGACGAGCTCGGGATTCACGAAGTGCTTGCTCATCGCGTCCTCCGGCTTCGATGCAACGAGCCGGTTGTTGTTGTAGGGAATGATGAGTTCCTTCTTGCCGGCGATCTTCCAGTCATAGTTGGTCGCAGGGCCGAACCAGACGAACACCTGATCGAAGAAGTCGACACCGGAGGCCACGAAGTTCGGTGTGTCGCAGCAGATGGTCGGCGCGCGACGGACACGGCGCTGACCGACGAGGTACTGCCAGGCCGGTCGCGTGTTGTCCAGCTGGTCGTAGTACATAAGCATTTCCCCTGCGCGGATCGAAGGCGATTCGACCGACTGAAGGTTCTGGTAGTACGCGCCACCGTTGTTCTTGATGTGCTCCGGGGACAGACCTTTCGTGTAGTACGGAATCGTCACCTCGTTCACCGCGCCGCTGGCCAGCGAAGAAGTGCCGTTCGTATCGATGGTGTAGGTACGGAAGGCCTGGCGATAGCCCTGCGAACGCACGCGCAATGAGTGATTCCAGAGCAGTTCCGCACCGGTTTTCGGAATCGGGAAAGGAATGCCGCCGTATGCATCGATGACCGAATCGCCATCCATCTTTGCGCGCGTGGCGTTCTTGAACGTTTCGTCATACACCCATTGCGGCGCGGCCGCGCTCCGGTGCGTGGGGTAGACGTTGATCTTGTAGTCCGGATACTTTTTGAGCAGGTACTGCTGCCCTTCGTCCAGCTTGTCCGCGTACTGCGCCATATTGGCCGCCGTCACGGTGTACAGCGGCTTCTCGTCGGCGAACGGATCGGGCCGCGGCTGGCCGCTCTTGTAGCCGGCCGGAACCTTGGTGTAGCCACCGTTCCACGCAGGAATGCTGCCGTCCTTGTTGCCCGCCTTCTCGCCGCCCAGCGGTGTCAGTTCCGACTTGAGCTTTGCGGCTTCATCGGCGGTCACGGCCGCCCAGCCCGTACTTGCCAGCGATGCGGCCACCAGCGCGGCCGCGAGGGTTTTCATCGAAATCATGTGCCGTCTCCGGTGTTTTTAGAAAGTGCGCTGCAGCGAAACCGAGATGAAATCGCGGTCCGCGTAGTTCTGTCGGAAGGTGAGGTTGGCGTCGGTGCCCAGTGCGTTGCCGGCACGGCCGATGTAATGCGTGTAGTTGATGCCGCCGCGCCACACCTGCTGATAGACACCCTTGACGCCGATGGACAGGTCACCGCCGTGCTCGACGCCGCCGTTGAACAGTTGCACCACGGACGAATTGCCCTTCGGGTTGTAGCCAAGGCCGATGGGCATCGACAGATCGAGCCCGGGTGCGGCTTGGAACCACTGCGGTTCGAACACGAAGCGCAGACCCCAGGCGTCACGCGAGGTGTTCGGATCCAGCTCTGCCGCGTTCTTCGTGATGCTGGTACGCCGGTTCCAGGCGATTTCGCCCACCAGCGAGGCGTTGTCCCAGAACTTCGACCGGTTCAGGAAGAAGATGGCCGACAGGTTGGCGTGTGCGGAATTGCCGATTGCATAGAGCGCATTGCTGTCGTTGTCGGCCACACCGGTGGGGCTCATGTCGACCACCGGCCCGCTGACCAGCGGCGTGTTGCGGCGGACTGAAAACTCACCTGCAAGATTGAAGTCAGCGATCTCTGTACTGAAGCTCACACCATAGGCGCGCACGTCCTCCGGATAGACCATCTGCAGTTCGCCCGCCACCGGCCGCAGATAGACCTGGAAGTTCTTGTCGTGATAACGCACGGCGTAGAAACCGAATTCGATGTCCGTGCCTTCCGGGCGCCAGCGCAGCTGCACGCCGCCCTGTCCGGAATCCGGCGCATTGCCGTCTTCGACACGCGGCACACCGACGCCCGGTGCAAACAGGAAGCGCTCCGTACCCGAGCCGAGCACGTCGGCGCCGGAGAAATAGCTGCCGACACCCGGAATGCGGTTCTTGCGGAACTCGAACTGGTAGTAGGCGCCGAGCGAAACCGTGTCGGTCAGCTGGATCTGGCCCGACACCTGGTTCACCGGCAGGATGATTTCCTTGAACTGCGAGTTCGGCACCGACAGCAGTTTCACGATGTCGGTCGGCGACTGCGCAGCGGCGATACCGTTGGCGCCGAAGAACAGCGTTTCGCCGTACAGGATGGAGTGGCGGCCGAGGCGGACGTTGCCGCGCTCGCCGTTGGCATAGACGAACGCATCCAGCCATTCCGCGCGTCCGCCGTGCAGGTCGCGGGTCGCGTCGACGAACTCGTCCGACGGGCGCGACAGCTGGTTGATCGTGGTCGGCGAGTTGTTGTCGTTCGAGCGCTGGTACTCCGTGTCGTACCAGCCGGCGCCGCTCAGCCGCAGGCCATAGCTGCCCTTGTAGCTCAGGTCGAACTCGGACAGCAGGTCGATTCGATTGGAAATCAGGCCGCGGCCGAAATTGCGGTTGCCGTCGTCCTGGTTGATGTCGCTGGTCAGCGTGCGTGAGCGGTCTTCGAGGCGCCAGGCGTTCGAGTACTTCACCGTGTTGTCCCAGCGCATCTTCACGTCCGGATTGCCGGACTCGATTTCGAACGCCATGGCCGGCGCCGAGCCGCCCAGTCCGGCCATGGCGGCGATGGCCAGCGGCAACGCCTTGCGGCATGAGCGCCTGTTCCTGCCCGGCTGCGGTGCGTGTTTCTTTTTCATGTCTCCTCCTTCTTGGTATGTGCGGCTCCGGACGAGCGGGGCCTTGCGTCGTGTGTCTGCCTTCCTTCAGTCGCTGCCCTTGTGCGACGGGCCGTCGTCGTTCTGCTGCAAGCTCTTGCGGATGTCGTCGGCGTGCTCGTCGAGCAGCGGCGGCGGCTGCACGTCGAAGGCGCGCCGGCCGTCGAAGGACACCGGGAAGCGGATGGTCCGGAACGGGCCCATCTGCGGATGGCGCGCGCTGACCTCGAGTTCGAGATGGCGCACCTGCGGGTCGGTCAGCACTTCGTCCGTGTCGTACATCGGCGCGTGCGGCACGTCGCGTTCGGCCAGCCGTATGCACCAGGCGGCACGCGTGTCGGTCGCGAAGATGTCGCGCATCAGCGCGATCAGTTCTTCGTAGTGATCGATGCGCGCCTCGCGCGAGCAGAAGCGCGGGTCGCTGAAGATGTCCGGCCGGCCCATGGCGTCGGCCAGTCCCTGCCAGAACTTTTCCGGCGAAGACATGTGCAGCGCCAGCCACTTGCCGTCGCTGCAGCGCATGACGTAGGACTGGGAGACGCTGGGGCGGCTGAACGGTCCCATCACCTCGCCTTCCGACAGCAGGTGGGTAAAGGCATCGAGATTGAAGTGGCACATCGCCTCCAGCATCGACACCTCGACCGTGCGGCCGACGCCGGTGCGTGCGCGCTCGTACAGCGCGCCGAGGATGCCGAAGGCCGCGTAGTAGCCGGTCATCGCGTCGGCGACGGCTGGCCCCACGACGCGCGGATCCGCCGGGTTCACCAGCAGCTTCAGATATCCGCTCGCAGCCTGTGCGACCGTGTCGTAACTCGGCCGTTGTGCAGCCGGGCCGGTCTGCCCGAAGCCACTGATGGCGCAATAGATCAGTCGCGGGTTCAGCGCACGCAATCGCGCCTCGCCCGCCCCGAGGCGTTCCGCCGCGCCCGGACGGAAGTTCTGGATGTAGACGTCGGCGCTGCGTATCAGGTCGTCGAATACCGCCAGGTCGTCGGCGTTCTTCGGATTCAGCGCGATGCTGCGCTTGTTGCGGTTGTAGGTCTGGAAGTGCGGGCTGTAGAGGCCACCTTTGAAGGCGCGGAAGGGGTCCCCCGATTCCGGCTGCTCGACCTTGATCACGTCCGCGCCCAGATCGCCAAGAATCATCCCGGCTGCCGGGCCGGTGATGAAGGTGCCCTGTTCGATCACACGCACGCCGTCGAGCACGCCGCTCATTCCGCTGCTCCGTCGCGTGCCGGTTCGCCGTCGTACTGCGCTTCGCGTGTCGCCTGGTAGGACAGCGCGAAGCCGATGGAACGCTGCAGCTCTTCTGTCAGGTGGGCGATCAGGCCAGCGGTGCGCGCCAGTATCGGTACGCCCTTCAGCGCTTCCAGCGGAAAGCCCACGCCCAGCAGCAGCGCCGGAATGGCGGCCGACACATTGAGCTTGAGGTCCTTGCCGATGACGTCGGGAATCGCCCGTTCGACCGCTTCGGCAATCGCCACGTAGCGCAGGTCGATGGCCTGCTCGCGCGCCACCGCGAACAGTGCATCGACGCGCGGGTCGCGCGCCTTGTGCTGCGGATGTCCGTAACCCGGAATGGCCTTCTTCGCGGCGCGCCAGGCCTGCACCACCTCGCGTGCCGCGGCGTCGATGTCGCCACTGGCGGCGCGCTGTTCGACTTCGTGGAACAGCCGGCCGGCTGTTTCCGACGCGCCGAGGATGACCGAGCCGCAACCCAGAATGCCGGCCGCCACCGCACCCTGCAGCGCGTCGGGCGCCGCGGCCAGCGTCATGCGGCTGGCCTGCACGCTGGGCACCAGCCCATGTTCGGCGATGGCGACCAGCGTCGCGTCAATGATGGCGGTCGCTGCCGGTGTGGCGCGGCGACCGGTCACCAGCAGATGGAAATACTCGGTGAAACCGATGCGACCGATCAGGTCCGCGCACAGATCGGCACCGCGCACGGTGATGGAGTGCTCGTCCGAGGTCGAGATCGCCGTTCTCGGAATCACTTCCTTGCCTATCTTCATTGTTCTGTCCTCGTGAGGCCGCACCGAAGTGCGGCGTACGCCTATCGCGCGAACGGGGCGAGGCGGAAGTCGTAGTGGGCCGACCAGTAGGGCCGGTCGAGCAGGCGGCCGTCCGGTGCTTCGCCCGGCCCGTGCGCGTCGAAATCGACGATCAGGCTGTCGCGCACACCAAACACGGCGTCGGAATCGAGATAGAGGCTGTCGGCGACGAAGAGATGGGTGGTCACCGGCACGAAGCCGGTCGCCGACACCTTCATGTGGATGTGGCCAGGGCGGTTCGGATGGCTGCCCATGCGTTCGAGCATGCGGCCGACCGGGCCGTCCGTCGGTACCGGGTAGTGACCCGGACGGATGGACCAGAACCAGTAGCGGCCCTGGTCGTCGGTGCGGAAGCGGCCGCGCGCCGGCATGCCGCGCCGTCCTCCAGCCGCCATGTCGCACACCCCTTCGCCGTCGCCGGACCAGGCGTCGAGCAGTGCACCGGCGACCGGATTGCCCTCGGTATCTGTGACGCGGCCGGCGTAGAAGGTCGGCTCGCCCGGAACACCCTCGCCGATGTCGGCGCCCAGGGGGCGATCGGGTGCGCCGTCCAGATAGTAGGGGCCCTGCACCGTCGCTTCGGTCGCCTCCGTCGCGCCCTGGCCACTGCCGAGGGCGCGTGCCTGCTGCAGTGCCACCACGAGCATGGACGCGCCGAGGGTGTCCGACAGCAGAATGAACTCCTGACGCTGCGCGTCGCACGTCCGTCCGGTCTCGGTCAGGAATTCGATGCCGGCCATCCATTCGTCGGGCGTAAGGTCGACCTCGCGCATGAAGGCGTGCAGGTGCGCCACCAGCGCGCTCATCACTGCCTTGAAGCGCGGGTCGCTGCAGCTGTCCAGTCGGGCCAGCACGGCCTGTGTCAGGTCCGCGCCCACGGGGTGGGTCATCTCTTCTCCTCCGGTTCCTGTGCGTCATCCGCCTCGATTGCGGGTCGGTGACGCTTTGTTGAGTGGAGGATAGAGAGCGCTTACAAGATGTAGAAATGATGAATTTTCATCGTTACCATCTATGGCATCGATAGTTGAGTCTGAGGTACCCGAGCATGGAGCTGAGACATCTGCGCTACTTTGTCACCCTCGCCGAATGCCTCAACTTCACCCGGGCGGCCGAGCGGGTTCATGTCACGCAATCGACGCTGTCTCACCAGATCCGCCAGCTGGAGGAGGAACTGGACAAGACGCTGTTCGAGCGCGTCGGCAAGAAGGTGCTGCTCACCGACGCCGGCGAACTGTTCCTCGAATACGCCAGCCAGGCGCTGGGTGCGGTCGACCAGGGCATCGGCGCGCTGAAGGAAGCGTCGGGTGACCTTGCCGGCGAGGTGAGAGTGGGCGCGACGCACACCTTCAACCTCGGTTTCATACCGGAGTGCGTCGCCATCTTCCTGACCCGTCATCCGACCGCGCGCGTCATCGTCGAGGAACTGTCGGCCGACGACATCAGTGCCAAGGTGAAGTCGGGCGAGCTGGACCTCGGCATTGCCTACCGGCCCGCAGCGCCGGACGATCTGTGGTTCGAGCCGCTGTACAATGAGGAAATGGTGCTGGTGGTGGCCGACGACCACCCGCTGGCCAACCGCAAGAAGGTACGGTTGGTCGAACTGCACCGTCAGCAGCTGGTGCTGCTGCCCAAGGAATTCGCTACCCGCGTCATGCTCGACGAGTGCTTCCGCGCCTGTGGCGCCGAACCTCAGGTGGTGGCGGAGATGAACACGATCGCTCCGATGCTGGGACTGGTGGCGCGCACGCAGATCGGCTCGGTCGTCGCGGCGAACGCGGTGACGCCGCAGTCAGGGCTGAAGCGTGTGCTGCTGGAAAGTCCGACACCGATCCGCACGCCGGGCATCCTGTGGAAGCGCGGCAGCCGGCAGCAGGCAAGCCAGATGCGCTCCTTCTCGTCCATCGTGCGCAAGCTGGCGCTGAGCCGCAGCCTGAAACCGCAGCTGACCGCGCGCTGAGTGCGCTCAGCGCCGCCGCTTGGCCGCGTACATCGCGGCGTCGGCGATCAGCAGCAGATCCTTCGCGCTGTCGCCGTTCTCCGGCCAGCGGGCGATGCCGATGCTGGCGCCAACCGTGAGTTCGTGGCCGTCCATCGTCACCGGACTGGCCAGCACGTCGCGGATCTTGTCGGCCACCGTTTCGGCGTCCTCCATGCGGCGCACGTCGGCCAGCAGCACGACGAATTCGTCGCCGCCGATGCGCGCCACCGTGTCGGCGTCGCGCACGCACTGGCGCAGGCGCTGCGCCACGTCGTGCAGCAGCACGTCGCCGGCGGCGTGACCCAGCGTGTCGTTCACTTCCTTGAAGCGGTCGAGGTCGAGATAGAGCAGGGCGAGCCGACCCTTGGCGCGCCGCGCGGCGGCGATTGCCGTTTCGATGCGGTCGTGCAGCAGTGCGCGGTTCGGCAGGCCGGTCAGACCGTCGTACTGCGCCATGCGGCGCAGCCGCGTCTGCAGTTGCATGCGTTCCAGTGCGGTGGCGATCTGGGTGGCGACGAAGTTGAGCAGTTCGCGATCGCGTTCGGTGAACACCGGCGCGCCGGGGGCGCGCTTCAACGCCAGCGCGCCGAGGCAGCCGTCGGCCGACACCAGCGGTGCGCCGAGCCAGGTTTCGCCGCGTTCGCCGGCCATCAGTCGGGTTTCGCCGCGCGCCACCACGTCGGCACAGAAATCGATGCAGCGCGACGGCAGGCCATCGACCGGATCGCCGTGCGCGTCGGCCGCGTAGGCGATGTTGAGCGCGCCGTCGATCTCGTTGCGCACACCCACCATCATGCGCTCGGCCGGCAGCAGGTCGGCGACGATGCGATGCGCGCGCGCCAGCAGATCGAACAGGTCGGTCGCCACGTGCGCGGCCTCGGACATCGCGTACATCGCCGCCTGCATGTCGCCGGCGCGCCGGCGCGCGGTGATGTCGTGCGCGATCGCCACGCGCAGCCGCTCGCTTTCCGACCAGCGCGCCGACCACAGGATGTGCACGATGGCGCCGTCCTTGCGCACGTAGCGGTTCTCGAAGCTGAGCTTGGGTTCGCCCGACATGATTTCGGCCGCCGCACGCAGCGTGCGCTCGCGGTCCTCAGGCAGCACCAGGTCGATCATGCGGCGCCCGATCACCTCGTCACAGCTGTAGCCGAAGATGCGTTCGAAGGCGGCGCTGACGAATACGAAGTGCCCGAACTCGTCCACGACGCAGACGGCGTCGAGCAGGAGGTCAATTACGGCTTCGAGTGGGGCGGTGCGTCTTCTGTCCATGACCGGGAAAGTACCGCGGGTGGGCGATGCGGCGAGCAATTTTCGGTCAATTTGCGCAAACGGCGAAATTTCTGAAGAAACAGCCCGTCTCCCGTCCGCATGCGGCCGCCTCCTTCACGCCTTTTCAGACCTTCTTCACGAACTCCGACTTCAGCTGCATCGCGCCGAAGCCGTCGATGCGGCAGTCGATGTCGTGGTCGCCTTCGACCAGGCGGATGGACTTCACCTTGGTGCCCACCTTCAGCACCGACGACGAGCCCTTCACCTTCAGGTCCTTGATCAGCGTGACGCTGTCGCCGTCGGTCAGCACGTTGCCGTAGGCGTCCTTCACGACGCGCGCCTGATCGGCGGCTTCGGCGGCCTGCTGCGGCCACTCGTGCGCGCATTCCGGACAGACGTACATGCTGCCGTCCTCGTAGGTGTATTCGGAACTGCACTGCGGACATTTCGGAAGTGAACTCACGGCCTACCCATTCATGATCGGTTTCTCGCCCGCGGACCGCGGGGGCCGCCATTGTGCACTGCCGCTGCGTCAGGCCCGTTGCGCCAGCGCAAACCGACCGGTCACGCTCAGCCGCCGCGCACCATCGCCATGATCTGCCCGGCGTCCAGGCCGGATGCGCGCTGGCGCATCTGCGGCAGGTAGTCCGCCTGCAGCTTCTTCGCCGGTTCAAGCATCTGCTGGAAGCCTTGTTGCAGCGCCGCTGCGCTCATCTGCCGGCCGCCGGCGTAATAGCGTTTGGCGATGTGACCGAGCGCGTAGGTGCTGGCGAACGAGAAGGCCATGCCGGTGGCGGCGCGGCCGAGACCGCCGACCGTCTTGCCGGCCATCTTGCCAAGCAGGCCGCCGAGCAGCTTGCGGCCGAACTGTTCGAGGTATTGCGAGGTGAGGCCGACGCCGACCGTGGCGAGGAATTCCTTGATGTGGCCCTGGTCGAGTTCGTAGCCGTGCGCGCGGCCGATGCGATAGACCATCTTGATCTGCAGCGGAATGATGGCGACCGATGCCCAGGTCTGCGGCAGCAGTTCAAGCGCGCCATTCAGGATGGCGTAGTTCAGGATGGTCTTGTCGAGTTCGGCGTCTGATGGCGCCGGCTGCGCGGCCGCGACAGATGCGGTGACGGCTGCGGGTGCGGTGACCGCGGCAGGTGCGTACTCGTCGAGATTGGCCAGCGCGTCCGCCTTGCTTTCGGCGTCGGCCACCTGGGCGTCGCCGTCGAGGCAGAGCTGGCGCTTCAGGTCGGCGAGGAAGGCGCGTTCGGTGTCGCACTGGCGACCGTCGGCGTCGCAGATGCACAGTGCCATTTCGTAGGCGAACTGGCGCTGGCCGAGATCGCCCAGCGCCGAGGTCGCGTCGCGCAGCGTGACGCGCTTGAGCAGCACGTCCTGGTAGAGGCGCGGCAGGTCGGGCGCCTGCGCGCCGAGCGATTCGGCAAAGCGGCGCACGTGTTCGCGCTCGCGGTCGTCCTTGACGCCGTCGGCGAAGGCGGCGAACAGGGCAATGGTGAGCAGGGCGTTGTCGGGATTCATCGGCACTCCGTCGGTTGGCGGCAATGCTGCTCCGATCCGGCGCCGCGCATGCAGTTCCGCCGTCTGCCCGTGAGGCAAACCCCGCTTACAAAGCGGTCTCCAGTGTGCGCACCGGCACGCCCATGTCGCGCCACTTGTCCGGATGACAGGTGAACAGCAATACCTGGTGGCGCCGCGCGGCATCGAACAGCACGCGCTTCATGCGCTCCAGGCGTGCGTCGTCGCTGTGCACCAGCGCGTCGTCGAGGATGATGAGCGTCGGCTTGCCGGCCGCCTTCAGCAGATCGGCATAGGCGAGGCGGGCGATCACGCCCATCTGTTCGCGCGCGCCGAAGCTCAGTTCGTCGACCTCGCCGCTTTCGCTGCCGGCGGCGCTGTCGCGCGTCAGCGGGCCGGGGCTCAGGCTGTCGTCGAGGGCGATGCGCGCACCCGGGAAGAGCAGACCGAGATAGTGGTTCAGATGTGCCTGCAGCGGCGCCTGCAGCCGCTGCGTCAGCGCGTGCCGCTTGTCGCGCAACTTGCGCAGCAGCAGGTCGAGTGCGCGGGCACGGCGCGCCAGCTGGCCGGCGCGGCGCTCGGCGGCAGCGTGGTCGCGCGCCAGCGCGGCGCGGCGTTCGTCCAGGCCCTGCGCGCCGGCCGCCTGCAGTTCGACTTCGAGCACGGTGAGCGCGTCGCGCCGCTGCGCGAAGCTGCGCTCGATCTGCTCGGCGCTGCGCGTGTAGCGCTCGACGTCCTGCGCCAGCGCCTGCGGGCGGGCGGCGTCGAGCTGGCGCGCGAGTTCGTCGATGCGCAGCGCGGCCGCTTCCTGCTGCGCCAGTGCGTCGGTCAGCGCGACGCGGGTGTCGGCCAGTTGTTGCGCGCGCGCCGGGTCGTCGAGCCGGGCGCGGGCTGCGGTCAGCTCGCGTTGCGCGGCTTCCAGCGCTGCCTGCGCCGCCGTGCAGCCATTGCGTGCGTCGGCCAGGCGACGCGTTGCCTCGGCCAGCGCGCGGCGCGCGGTGTCTTCGGCCGCCTCGGCTTCGGCGACCGGCGGCAGCGCGTCGTCGCCTTCGTCCGCCTGCGCCGTCAGTCGCTGCCTCAGTTCGGCCGCACGGCCGGCGAGCGCGGCGCCTTCGGCGCGCAGCGCATCGACGCCCTGTGGCGCCAGCGCCTTCAGCGTCGCCTGCGCCGCCTTCAGGTCGGACAGCTTGTGCGCGTGCTGCTGCTGGCGCGCCTCGGCGGCGTCGAGCGAGGCGAGGCCGAGCCGGGCCAGCGCACTGGCGTGGCGGTCCTGCAGTTCGGCCGCTTCGCGCGCCAGCGCGGCGAGGTCGCCGCCGCCCGGTTCGATGCGCAGCCGGCCGTAGCCGGGCAGCGTCAGCGTGGTGGCGTCGAGCAGCAGGCGCTCGCCGTCGCCGCTGAGCACGGCGTCGCCGATGCGCAGTTCGCGCCCGGCGTCGAGTGCGAAGCGCAGCCGGGTGGCGATCGCCGTGCGCCGGATGTCCAGTTCGCGCAGCTGCCGCGCCTGATCGCGCAGTGCGTTCAGATCGCCGGCCCTGATTTCGAGGGCCGCCACTTCGGCCTGCAGGGCAAGCTGGCGCGCCTGTTCGGCTTCGGCCTGCGCCAGCGTGGCGGCCAGTGCTTCGCCCTTGTGGCGGAGTTCGTCCAGATCGCGCACCAGCGCGCGCCGGTTGTCGCGTGCGCGCGTCAGCGCCAGCGTACGGCGGGCCGCGTCGTGTTGCGTCTGCGCATCGCGTTCGCGCTGCTGCCAGGGCGTGGCGAGCGCGAGTGCGTCGTCGAGCGCGCGCTGCGCGGTTGTCACCGCCTCGGCACGCGACTGTGCGTCGCTCGCCTCGGTCGCCCAGCGATCGAGCTGCTGACGCAACAGATCGGCGCGTTCCTGCAGTGATTGCGCCGAGCGCTTCTCGACGTGCAGACGTTCCTGCAGCGACTGCGCTTCGCGCAGTGCGGTTGCTGCTGCGGCAGCCCGCGCGCGCAGGTCCTCCCATGGCCGCTGTGCGGCGTCGGCGTCGTGCTCGCGGCGCAGTTGTGCCAGCCGGTCCACCTTCTGGCGGAAGGCGAGCAGATCGTCGTCTACTTTCGCCAGCGCTTCGCGCAGCGACTGCTCTGCCTGCAGCGCTTCGGCATAGGCGCCGCGCGGACGATCGGACGACGGCGTCAGCAACTCGTTGCGCAGCCGCTCCACCTCGTTCGTCACGTCGTCGCCGTCGCCACCGGCGATTTCGCCGAGCGAGGCGTTCAGCGCGGTGCGCAGGTGATCGGTGGCGTGCGTGACGGCGGCGCGGATGTCCTGCGCGCTGCCCTGTTCCATCCACAGCAGGCCGGGAATGCCCCAGTGCTCGGCCTTGCTCGACCCTTTGGCGGCGAAGGCGAAGCCGAGCTGTTCGGCGATGAAGTCCTCGGCTTCGGCGCCGTCGTAGGTTCGCGTGCCGAACTGCAGCGTGCAGCGCTTCTTGCCGAGGAAGCGCTTGCTCAGGCGGCAGGGCGTGCCGTTGAGTTCGAAATCCAGTTCGACTTCGGGCGCAGCACTGGCATCGCCCCAGGGACGGAGATGCTCGACCGTGCCGGAGCGGTGGCGCTCGAAGAAGGCGGCGCGCAGCGCGGCGACCAGCGTGCTCTTGCCGGCTTCGTTGGGGCCGACGAACAGATTGAGGCCGGGGTCGAGGTCGCGCAGTTCGAAGGGCTGGCGGAAGCGACGGAACTGGTCAACGCGCAGGCGGCTGATCTTCATCGCACCACTCCCGCGCGGCGCGCGTCGAGCAGGCCGGCCAGCAGCACCAGCGCGTCGCGCGCGGTGTCGCCGTCGGCGCCGTCCTGCGCGGCGCGCAGATCGGCAATCACCTCGCCCAGATAGCCTTCGGCGGCCAGTTGTTCGAGGTCGTCGGCGGTCGGTTCGATGCGCACGCGGTCGAGCTCGGCCAGCACGGCGCGCGCGCGGCCGCGCGCCTGCGTGATCGCGTCGCGGATGCGCTTCAGGCCGTCGAGGTCGGTGCGGCCATCGATGTCGAGCTGCAGCACGTCATCCGCTGCGAGCGCGCCGAGCAGCGCACACAGCGCATCGACGTCGCTCGCCACCTGCAGCGTCGCGGTGTCGCTGCGCCAGCGGTAGCGGCCGGTATCCACCGGCGTTACCCGTGGCACCTCGCCCGGCGCGTCGATGTCGACGATGAGTGCGCGGCCGGAATCGTTGTTGCGGAAGCGGTCGGTTTCTGGCGTGCCGCTGTACCAGCAGCGCGGATCGACCTGACGGCAGCCGTGCCAGTCGCCGAGCGCGAGATAGTCCAGCCTTGCCTGGGCGGCGCGGTCAGCGGCAATCGGGTTGGCGGAATCGATGCCTTCGGCGAGCAGGCCCTGCACCGCCCCGTGCGCGATGCCGATGCGGAACGCGCCGGTCGGCGTGTCGGCGGCGGCAAACCAGTCGGTCAGGTCGTTGTAGGTGTGGCGCTGGGTCAGCGGCGCCGGCAGCACGACGGCGTTCAGCCCGTCGAACTGCAACGGCTCGGCGCGCAGGCACAGGTGCACGTTGTCGGGCACCGCGTTGAGCCGCTGCGCGCGCGTCCACACCGATTCGCTGAGTGCGGCGTCGTGATTGCCCGGAATCATGACCCACGGGCCGGCATGCGCGCGCGTCGCGTTGAACAGCCGCAGCACCGTCTTGTCGGCGATGCCCTGGGCGTCGAACACGTCGCCGGCGACCAGCACCAGATCGACGCGCTGCTCGGTCGCCAGTGCGGCCAGCCGCTCGACCGCGGCGATGCGGGCTTCGGCCAGCAGTGCCGCCTCGTCGGCGTCGAATTGTCCGTACTGTCGGCCGATCTGCCAGTCGGCGGTGTGGAGAAGTCTGAGCACAGGTGTGGGCGGGGCATCGCGGGGCGCATACCTTGCGTCGGCGACGCCGGACCTGTCAATCGCTGCCGGGCGCGGGCGGGCAGTATTCGCCGGCTGCGGGAAAAGTTGTGCGCACCGCCGTCATCCGGGACGTGTATCTTTAGCGCACCGGATCGCCGATTCCTGCGGCGGCCGGCGGGCACGCACCGTTGCGTGCGCCCATCCACCGCTCACCCGGAAGGCCCGTACCATGAGCGCTACCCTCCTTGCCGAGGCGGACGCCGAAGCCCGCCTGCTCGCATCCCCACCGTCGGAGTACATGTCGCCGGAGCAACTCGCCTTCTTCCGGCAGCGATTGCTCGCCGAGCGCGATGCGCTGCTGCAGTCGGCGCATGAAACGACGCAGCACCTGCACGAATTCGAGCGCACGCCCGACCCGTCGGACCGCGCGTCGCTGGAGGAGGATCATTCGCTGGAACTGCGCGTGCGCGATCGCGAACGCAAGCACCTGCACACGATAGACGAGGCGCTGGCGCGCATCGACGACGGCAGTTACGGCTGGTGCGAATTTACCGGCGAGCCGATAGGGCTCGCCCGGCTGCTGGCGCGGCCGACCGCAACGATGTCGGTCGAAGCGCAGGAACTGCACGAAAAGCGCCGCAAGATGCGCGGACGCTGACCGCGCAGCAGGGACTCAATGCGTGCGGCGTACCGGTGCGGACGCGGCACCGCGGCCTTCGATGTGACGGAAAGTGATGCGTCCCTTGCTGAAGTCGTAGGGCGACATTTCCAACGACACCTTGTCGCCGGCGATGATGCGGATGTGGTGCTTGCGCATCTTGCCGCAGGTGTAGGCGACCACCATGTGGCCGTTCTCCAGCGTGACGCGGTAGCGCGAATCGGGCAGGACTTCCGTCACTACGCCGTTCATGTCGATCAGTTCTTCCTTGGCCATTGCGGCTCTCCCGGGGTGGGCGTGAAAAGTGGACGCCGGGCCGCAGGCGCGCGGGCCGTGGAACGTCAGCAGGACTGACTGCGGGATCGCTTTGGGATGCGACTGGATTCGGGTCGCCGACGACGGGGTCTGCGCGAGAAGGAAACCGGAAAACTGCAGTGACGACGCGGCCGGAATCGGTGAAAACCATGCGGCGCCGGCCGACACTATGCACCGAAAACGGCCTTTCTGTCGGTATATCTGCTGAAGGCGATCACAATGAGGACCGTTTCATGCCGCCGAACCCGATGATAGAACCCATCCTGCTCGCCGCCGCGCGCATCTGCACCTTCGACGGCGCACGCGCGCTCACCAACGCCAGCGGCTTCTTCTTCGAACGCGACGGGCGGCTCTATCTGGTTACCAGCCGCCACGTGCTGGTCGATCAGCCAAGCCGTCACTTTCCCGACCGCATCGAAATCGAACTGCACACCGACGCCGCCAACATGGCGCGCTCGACCGGCTTCTCGATCCCGCTCTATCGCAACGGCAAGAGCCTGTGGCGCCAGGGTGCCGACCGTGCCGGCGCCATCGACGTCGCGCTGATCGAACTGGATCGCGCCGCGCTGCCGCCGACCGCCGTCTGGCGCGCCTTCACGCCGGCTCACCTGTCGGCTGATCTCGACCGCATCGAAGTCGGCAGTTCGCTGTTGGTGGTCGGTTTCCCGCTCGGCTTCCACGACACGCTGCACCACATGCCGGTGGTACGTCAGGCCGGCATCGCCTCGTCCTTCGGTCTGCGCTTCCAGGGCGAAGGCTATTTCCTGACCGACGCCCGCACCCACCGCGGCATCAGCGGCGCTCCGGTCGTGATGCGCGTGCCCGACGATCCCGCCACGCTGGGCGACCTGCCGTGGATGCTGCTCGGCGTGCACTCCGCACGGCTCGACGTCGGTACGCGCGACCTCAAGATGGACGAGGCGCTGGGGCTGAACTGCGCCTGGTATGCGGACATCCTGATGACGCTGACCCAGTCCGCCTGAGGGCATCGGCGGGAACACTGGACGGGCACGCGCCTCTCAGCTTCGTGGCCGCCGGCTGGCGGCGTCGTGCATATATATATGGCATTCCGTGAACTTTCCCGGGCGCTGACCCTGCTCGCGTTCGTCGCACTGCTGTGCCTGCCGCTGCCCAGCCGCGCCGCCGACCCCGCCTGGCAGGGTGCGGCCTTCGAGGGCGACCGCGTGGCGCTGCAGAAGCTGGCCGATGCCGGCGCGCGCGTGGTGCGCGTCTATCGCGAGAGCGACGCCTGGGTGCTGGATGCGGCGCAGACGATGGGCATGAAGGTGGTGATGGGGCTGTGGCTCGGCCATCCGCGCCATGGCTTCAACTACCGCGACGCTCGGCTCGTCGCCGCGCAGGACGCGCGGATCGCGGATTTCGTGCGGCGCTACCGCGAGCACCCGGCGCTGCTCGCCTGGGCGATCGGCAACGAGATCGAGACCGGCGTCGGCGATCCGCGACCGCTGTGGAACGAAGTTAACCGCGTCGCCGCGCTGGTGAAGGCGCTCGACGCGAAGCACCCGACCGTCATGGTGGTTGCCGACAACAGCGACGCGTGGCTCGCGCCGCTTGCCGGCTGCTGCCCCCACGTCGATATGCTGGGGCTGAACCTGTATGGCGGTTCCATCTTCGAACTGCCGGCCCGACTGCAGCGGCTGGGCATCGCGAAGCCGGTGCTGGTGACCGAACTGGGTCCGCTCGGTCAGTGGCAGGCCGGGCGCAAACCCTGGGGCGCGCCGGTGGAGCTGACCAGCACGCAGAAGGCGGATTTCTTCCGTGACGCGCTGGCCTTCGTCGCCAGGCAGCCGCAGATCGTCGCCGCCTTCCCCTTCCTGTGGGGCGAGAAGCAGGAACAGACCGCGACCTGGCACAGTCTGCTCGACGTCGGCAGGCCGACCGCGATGACCGACGCGTTGTCGGCAGCGTGGGGCCGCCCGCCGGCTGACGCAGCGCCGCGCATCGCCGGCATCGGTATCGCGGCCGATGAGTTTCCGGCCGGAGGGGAGGTGTCGGCGGGCGTCGATGCGCAGTCGTCCGATGGTTCGGCATTGAAGACCGAATGGACGGTGTGGGCCGAAGCCACCGATCTGCGCCTCGGCGGTGACGAGGAGGTCGTGCCGCCCCACATCCCGGTGCGCCTGCTGCATGCCGACGCGCGCAGCGTGCGCTTCGTCGCCCCGGCCGTGCCGGGCGCCTACCGGCTGTTCATCACGGTGACGGACCGGACCGGCAAGGTAGCGACCGCCAATCTGCCGTTTCTGGTGCGGTAAGGTCCAGTTTTGGCGGAGGACTGGCCGTGGAATTCTTTGGAATGGGCCCTCTGATCCCAACATCGACCTGAGCCCAAGGCCAGGCTTCTGTGGGAGGGGTCTTCTGACCCCGACAGCGGCCCGGATCGAAGCCGGCGGAGCGCAGCGGCCGTGTCGCGGCCAAGGGCGCTCCCACAAGGGGGCGCGACTCGCGGCCGCGGCGGCCCGGCTGACTCAGGTCTTCGCGGCGCGGATTGCCGATTTCGGGCGGAAGGCCTTCACCACGCTGTCGTCGGTTTCGATGTAGGGCCCGCCGATCAGGTCGATGCAGTAGGGCACGGCGGCGAAGATGCCGGGAACGAGCTGGCTGCCGTCGGCGTCCTTGACGCCTTCCAGCGTTTCCTTGATCGACTTGGGCTGGCCCGGCAGGTTGAGGATGAGCGTCTTGCCACGGATTACGCCGGTCTGGCGCGACAGGATGGCGGTCGGCACGAAGCGCAGGCTGATCTGGCGCATCTGTTCGCCGAAGCCGGGCATCACCCGGTGCGCCACCGCGACGGTGGCGTCTGGCGTCACATCGCGCGGCGCGGGGCCGGTGCCGCCGGTGGTCAGCACCAGATCGCAGCCGGCGCTGTCGCACAGCTCGATCAGCGTCGCCTCGATCTGCGGCTGTTCGTCCGGGATCAGCCGCGTTTCGAACATGACCGGGTTCTTCAGCGCGGCCGACAGCCAGTCTTTCAGCGCCGGGATGCCCCGGTCCTGGTAGACGCCGCTCGATGCGCGGTCGGAGACGGAAACCAGGCCGACCGTCAGCAGATCCTGTGTGTCACTCATCGTCGTTCTCGTCCTGTTCGGGTTCGATGTCGTCTTCGCCGCTCTGCGCGTTGTCGAGCTGGCGCAGCACGCGGAAGATTTCGCGGAAGGCGCGCGGGGGCTTGTTCAGTTCGCGTTCGCGCAGCACGTTGCGACGCAGCGTGCGCAGATGCGTGAGGTCGGCGCCCGGCCACTGGGCGGCGATGTCGCCCAGTACCTGTTCGTCGGCGATCAGCCGCTCGCGCATGCGTTCCAGCATCTGTTCGCGCGCAACGGCGCGGGCGGACCGGCCGTGGATGGCGTCCAGCGCCTCCAGCAGCGGCGCCGTGTCGACGCCGCGCATCACCTTGCCGACGTACTGTATCTGCCGACGCAGGCCTTCGTGGCTGCGCGTGCGCTGGGCCTCGGTAATCGCGATGCGCAGGTTTTCCGGCATGTCGATGCGCTTGATCTGTTCGGCCGACAGCGCGACCAGCTGCGTACCGATGTCCTGCAGCACATGGGCGTCGCGCTTCCGCTGGCTCTTGCTGGGACGGTCCGGCAGATCCTGATCGTCGGGGTTTTCGGTGGTGGAAATCGATTTGGGGCGCATTGGGATACAGAGGACGGGGCAGAGCGTGGCAAGCGGCTATTATTGCAGCCTTTGCCCGACCACGAATCCGCCATGTCCCGACAGGGTTTCAGCTATACCGACGCCAGCATGCGCGACATCGCGCAACAGCTCATCGATCATGCCCGCGCCGGTGGCGCGACTGCCGCCGAAGTCGACGTGTCCGAAGGCTTCGGCCAGTCGGTCACCGTGCGCCGCGGCGAGGTCGAAACCATCGAGTACAACCGCGACAAGGGCATAGGCGTCACCGTCTATGTCGGCCAGCGCCGCGGCTATGCCAGTTCGAGCGACTTTTCGCTGGACGCGATGCGCGCCACCGTCGATGCGGCGCTGTCGATCGCCCGCTTCACCGCCGAGGACGACGCGGCCGGCCTGCCGGACAAGTCGCTGCTGGCCACCGAATTCCGCGACCTCGACCTGTTCCACCCGTGGGAACTGCCGGTCGAGCAGGCGATCGATCTGGCCCGCCGCTGCGAGGACGCCGCCTTCGGCGTGTCGCCCGACATCCGCAATTCGGAAGGCGCCTCGGTGTCGGCCCAGCAGTCGCAGTTCATTTCCGCCAACAGCCTGGGTTTCATGGCCGGTTACGCCAGCACGCGGCAATACATCAGCTGCTCGGTCATCGCTGGCGAAGGTGACGGCATGCAGCGCGAGGACTGGTACGCCAGCCGCCGCAATGCGCACGACCTGCCGGCGCCGGAGGCGATCGGCGATTACGCCGCGCGCCGTGCGCTGTCGCGTCTGGGTGCCCGTCGCGTCAAGACGACGCGAGTGCCGGTGCTGTTCGAGGCGCCGCTGGCCATCGGCCTGCTCGGTCATTTCGTGCAGGCGACCAGCGGCGGCGCGCTGTACCGCAAGTCCTCCTTCCTGCTCGACAGCCTGGGCAAGCAGATCTTCCCGAAGCACATCAACATTTCCGAGCGGCCGCACCTGCCGGGTGCGATGGGCTCCGGCATGTTCGACGACGATGGCGTCGCCACGCGCGACCGCGAGGTGGTGCAGGGCGGCGTGCTGAACGGCTATTTCCTGAGCACCTATTCGGCGCGCAAGCTGGGCATGGAAACCACCGGCAACGCCGGCGGCTCGCACAACCTCATCCTGCAGTCGGGCAAGAAGAGCCTGGAAGAGCTGATCCGCGGCATCAAGCGCGGTCTGCTGGTGACCGAACTGCTGGGCCACGGCGTCAATTACGTGACCGGCGACTATTCGCGTGGTGCTGCCGGCT
The DNA here is from genome assembly GCF_038066675.1 of Methyloversatilis sp. NSM2. Taxonomy (NCBI): domain Bacteria; kingdom Pseudomonadati; phylum Pseudomonadota; class Betaproteobacteria; order Nitrosomonadales; family Sterolibacteriaceae; genus Methyloversatilis; species Methyloversatilis sp. NSM2. Next base: position 35,898 of record NZ_JBBUKV010000008.1, on the reverse strand, counting down.
ACTGGATCGAGAACGGCGAAATCGCCTACCCGGTGCAGGAAATCACCATCGCCGGCAATCTGCGTGACATGTTCATGGGCATACAGGAGGTCGGCGCCGACGCGCTGGTGCGCGGCTCGAAGCAGAGCGGCTCGGTGCTGATCGACCGCATGCGCATCGCGGGTGCCTGAGTGACCGACCGGCGCAGCTTCCTGAAAGCGGCGCCGTTTGCCGCTCTGGCCGGCGCACCGGCGGTCGTCGGCGCCCAGCCGGCCCTTCGCTGGCGGCTGGCGTCCAGCTTCCCGAAGGCGCTCGATGCGCTGTATGCCGCCGCCGAACAGGTGGCGCAGCAGGTCAGTGCCGCCACCGGCGGCCGCTTCCAGATCCAGGTGTTCGCCGCCAACGAACTGGTGCCGCCCTTCGGCGTGCTCGACGCGGTGCGCGAAGGCACGGTCGAATGCGGCCACTCGGCGTCCTACTACTACATCGGCAAGGACCCCACCTTCGCCTTCGACTGCGCCATGCCCTTCGGCCTGAACAGCCGGCAGCAGGCGGCCTGGCTGGTCGATGGCGGCGGCATGGCGCTGATGCGCGAGTTGTTCGCCGGCTACAACATCGTCAATTTCCCCTGCGGCAACACCGGTGCGCAGATGGGCGGCTGGTTCCGCCGCGAGATCCGCAGCGTGGCCGACCTCAAGGGCCTGAAGATGCGCATCGGCGGCTACGCGGGCCAGGTGGTGTCGCGGCTGGGCGTGGTGCCGCAGCAGATTCCGGGTGCGGACGTCTATCCGGCACTGGAAAAAGGGGCGATCGATGCCGCCGAGTGGGTCGGTCCGTACGACGACCTCAAGCTCGGCTTCTACAAGGTCGCGCCCTACTACTACTACCCGGGCTGGGCCGAAGCCGGCCCGCAGCTGACGATCTACGTCAATCGGCAGGCGTACGAGGCCTTGCCGGCCGAGTACCGGCAGATCCTCGAATCCGCCTGCGCGGCGGCGCACGTCGGCATGCAGGCGCGCTACGACGCGCGCAACCCGGCGGCGATGAAGAAGCTGATCGAAGGCGGTGCCCAGTTGCGCATGTTCTCGCGTGACATCCTGCTCGCGCTGCAGAAGGAGGCGTTCGCCCTCTATCGCGAAACGGCGAGCGTCAATCCGAACTTTCGCAAGGTGTTCGAACCGTGGAACCGCTTCCGCTCGGAACAGCACCTGTGGACGCGCATCGCCGAGAATTCGGTGGATGCGTTCGCGGGGCGGCATCCGGTCGAGTGAGCGTCGCCAGTCACGCGGCCAAATGACAAAGGCCGCAATGCGGCCCTTGTCGTTGTGCGACGCGCAGACTGACCGGTTATAGGCCCGCGTCGGCCCGCAGCGCGGCAGCCTTGTCGATCGCTTCCCAGCTGAATTCCGGCTCGTCGCGGCCGAAGTGGCCGTAGGCGGCGGTCTTCTGGTAGATGGGGCGCAGCAGGTCGAGCATCTGCACGATGCCCTTCGGCCGCAGGTCGAAGTGGCGCTTCACCAGTTCGGTCAGCTTCTCGTTCGAAACCTTGCCGGTGCCGAAGGTTTCGACCATGACCGAGGTCGGCTGGGCGACGCCGATGGCGTAGCTCACCTGCACCTGGCACTTCGACGCGAGGCCGGCGGCGACGATGTTCTTCGCCACGTAACGGCCGGCGTAGGCGGCCGAGCGGTCGACCTTGGACGGATCCTTGCCGGAGAAGGCGCCACCGCCGTGCGGTGCGGCACCGCCGTAGGTGTCGACGATGATCTTGCGACCGGTCAGGCCGCAGTCGCCCTGCGGGCCGCCGATGACGAAGCGGCCGGTCGGGTTCACCAGATACTTGATTTCGCCCCTCACCAGTTCCGGCGGCAGCACCGGCTTGATGATGTCCTCGATCACCGCTTCGCGGATCGCTTCGAGCGACATGTCCGGTGCGTGCTGGGTGGACAGCACCACGGTGTCGATGCGCTCCGGCTTGCCGTCGACGTAGCGGATGGTGACCTGGCTCTTGGCGTCCGGGCGCAGCCAGGGCAGGCGGCCGTCCTTGCGCAGGTGAGCCTGGCGTTCGACCAGACGGTGCGACAGGTGCAGCGCCAGCGGCATCAGCACCGGCGTCTCGTCGCAGGCGTAGCCGAACATCAGGCCCTGGTCGCCGGCGCCCTGGTTCAGGTAGTCGTCGCTGGCGCGGTCCACGCCCTGGGCGATGTCCGGGCTCTGCTTGTCGTAGGCCACCAGCACGGCGCAGCCCTTGTAGTCGATGCCGTACTCGGTGTTGTCGTAGCCGATGCGCTTGATGGTGTCCCGCGCGACGTGGATGTAGTCGACGTTGGCGGTGGTGGTGATTTCACCGGCCAGCACGACGAGGCCGGTATTGCACAGCGTTTCGGCGGCGACACGGGCGGTCGGGTCCTGCGCCAGGATGGCGTCGAGGATGGCGTCGGAAATCTGGTCGGACACCTTGTCCGGGTGGCCTTCGGACACCGACTCCGAAGTGAAGAAATACTCTGACATGCACCTGCTCCTTGTAACTTCCCTGTTGCGGTTCGTCGAACCAGCCCCGGGAAGCGAGCAGGCGACGCTTTAGCAGTATTTTTAATCCGCCCTGCAAGTTGTCTCGTTTAACTCGGCGGAAACAGTAGTCTACCGCGTCCTGTCGTTTTCGCGAATCCAGCTTTTTTCCATGTCAGACCTCGCGAGCCGGGTGGCCATGGGGGCCTTCCGGCTGCTTTCCCACCTTCCGCTGCGCACGCTGCAGGCGATCGGCGCCATCGCCGGCCGTCTGATCCACGCGCGCTCCGCCCGCTTCCAGCGCGAGTTCGACCGCAATCTGACGTCGGCGATACCCGGCGCCGACGCCGCGCTGATCCGCGAGGCGGCCGCCCATTCCGGGCGCGCCATGCTCGAACTGCCGTGGATCTGGATGCGGCCGCGCCCCGCCGTAGTGGCCGGCGTGGTCGGGGTCAGCGGCTGGGAACACGTCGAGCGGCTGCACGCCAGCGGCCGCGGTGTAGTGCTGCTGACGCCGCACATGGGCGCTTTCGAGATCGCCGCCCGGCTGATCGGTTCGCGCATCCCGATCACCGTGCTCTACCGCGCACCGCGCCAGGACTGGCTGCGCCCGCTGATGGAGCAGGGGCGCGACGGCGACGGTGTGTCGCTGGCGGCAGCCGACGGCACCGGCGTGCGCCGGCTGCTGCGCACCATCAAGGACGGCGGTCTGGTCGGCATCCTGCCGGACCAGGTGCCGGCCAACGGCGAAGGCATGTGGGCCGACTTCTTCGGCCGCCCCGCCTACACGATGACGCTGGCCGCCCGGCTCACGGCGATGGCGGCCGGCACGGTGATGGTGTTCGCCGAGCGGCTGCCGGCCGGGCGCGGTTTCCACCTGCATTTCATCGAGCCTGAAGTGCCGGTCGAAGGCGATACCGCGCAGCGGGTCGAGGCGATCAACCGCAATGTCGAAGCGCTGGTGCGCCGGTATCCGGCGCAGTACATCTGGGGCTACAAGCGCTACAAGTGCCCGCGGGGTGTGCAGCGGCCCGCCCCTGTAGAATGACGGCCATGTTTACGAATCCTGCGCCGCAGGCCATCGCAGACCTGTTGCGCCGCGTGCGCACGGTTGCCGTGGTCGGCCTGTCGCCGAACGAATCCCGCCCCAGTCATCGCGTCGCCCGCGGCATGCAGCGCTTCGGCTGGCGCATCGTGCCGGTGCGCCCGGCGGTCGCCGAAGTGCTGGGTGAGAAGGCTTACGCCTCGCTGGCCGACATTCCGGAAGAACTGCGCCGGCAGATCGATCTGGTCGATCTGTTCATCGCCGCCGACCGCGTCGGTACTTTCGTCGACCAGGCGATCGCGCTCGGCCTGCCCGCCGTGTGGCTGCAGGACGGTGTGATCGACGAGGCGGCGGCGCTGCGCGCGCAGGCGGCCGGTCTGACCGTCGTGATGGACCGCTGCGTCTGGCGCGACTACAGCTCGATGGTGACTGAATGAAGCTCCGTTTTTCCAAGATGCACGGGCTGGGCAACGATTTCGTCGTGATCGACGCGATCCGCCAGCGGGTCGATCTGACGCCCGATCAGGTGCGCTTCCTGGCTGACCGCCATTTCGGCGTCGGCTGTGACCAGCTGCTGGTGGTCGAGCGCGCGCAGCAGCCGGGCGTCGATTTCCGCTACCGCATCTTCAATGCCGACGGCGGCGAGGTCGAACAGTGCGGCAATGGCGCGCGCTGCTTCGTGCGCTTCGTGCGCGAGCAGGGCCTGACCGACAAGCGGGAAATCCGCGTCGAAACGAAGAGTGGCGTGATCACGCTGACCGCCGCCGACGACATCAACGTGACGGTGAACATGGGCGTTCCGGTATTCGAGCCGGCGCTCATTCCGTTCCAGTCCGCTTCCGACGCCTTCGTGCAGCCGCTCGACGTGGCCGGCAGCGCGGTGCCGATCACCGCCGTGTCGATGGGCAACCCGCACGCGGTGCAGGTGGTGGCCGACGTCGACCGTGCGCCGGTTGGCCAGCAGGGCCCGCTGATCGAATCGCACCCGCGTTTTCCGGCGCGCGTGAACGCCGGCTTCATGCAGGTGGTCGACGCCCACCACATCCGGCTGCGCGTGTACGAGCGCGGCGCCGGCGAAACGCTGGCCTGCGGCACCGGCGCCTGCGCCGCCGTGGTGGCCGGCATCGTCCGCAATCTGCTGGAGAGCCCGGTGCGCGTGAGCACGCGCGGCGGCGAACTGAACATCGCCTGGGCCGGCGAGGGCCAGCCGGTCCTGATGACCGGCCCCGCCGTCACCGTATTCGAAGCCGAAATCCATCTGGAGTAGTACCCCCATGAAAGCCGACGACGTCGCGCGTTACCTGCAGGACCATCCGCAGTTCTTCGAGGACTATCACGACCTGCTCGCCCATCTGTACGTGCCGCACCCGCATGGCGGTCGCGCGATCTCGATCACCGAGCGGCAGATCCTGACGCTGCGCGAGAAGGCCAAGCTGCTGGAGCTGAAACTGGCCGAGCTGCTGCGTTTCGGCGAGGACAACGACGTCATTTCGACGCGCGTGCATGCGCTGTCCATCGCATTGATGACGGCCGGCAGCTTCGATGCGGTGATGACCGCGCTGCGCGAACAGCTGTCCGAGGGCTTTTCGGTGCCGCACACCGCGCTGCGCCTGTGGAACAGCGTGCTTACCCGCGACGGCGACGTATTCGAGCCGGTCGAGGAGCGCATCCGCGTGTTCGCCAACGAGGCGCGCCAGCCCTACTGCGGCCCGGTGAACGACCTCGGCGTCGTCGCCTGGTTCGGCGAGTCGGCCCCGGCCGTGCAGTCGATGGCGCTGGTGCCGCTGCGCCGCGAATCGCGCGTGGTCGGTCTGCTGGCGCTGGGCGCCAACGACGCAGCGCGTTTCGTGCCGGACATGGGCACGCTCTACCTGGAACGCATCGGCGAACTGCTCGGTGCCGCGCTGATCCGCGAGCTGGGCTGAGAGTGTTGGCCCCCACGCTCACTTTGTTCGCTCAGGAGGGTCGGCTTTGCACAGCCGACCGGTTGCGCGGGCGGCGAGCAGTGCTCGCCGAAACCCCCGCTACACCCTTCGGATGGCGCGTTGGCTTCTATGCCCCGACTGTTCGTGCAGGTCGCCGCTGCACAGCCGGCCTGTTCGGCAGGCGCAGCGTAATGACTGACAGAGCATGAGTGCCACCCTGATTCTCGCACCGGGCCGCGAGCGCTCGGTCATGCGCCGCCACCCGTGGATATTCGCCGGTTCGGTCGACCGTCTCGACGGTCGCGCCCGGCCGGGCGACACCGTGCTGGTGCAGGCGGCCAATGGGCGTGCGCTCGGCCGCGCCGCGTTCTCGCCGGCGTCGCAGATCCGCGCCCGCATGTGGACCTTCGGTGACGAATCGATCGACGACGCCTTCTTCCGCCGCACCGTCGCGCGCGCGGTCGAGCAGCGGCGAGACCTGCCGGAACTGGCGGGCGAATTCGGTCCGCGCGGCGGCGTGCGCCTGCTGCACGGCGAGTCCGACGGCCTGCCCGGCGTCATCGCCGACCGCTACGCCGACGTGGTCGTGCTGCAGATCACCAGCGCCGGTGGCGAGAAGTGGCGCGCCACCATCGCCGACGCGCTGGTGCGCGCGACGGGCATCGCACGCGTCTATGAGCGCTCCGATTCGGACGTGCGCGCGCTCGAAGGCCTGGAGCCGCGCAGCGGCTGGCTGATCGGCGACGGAGATGCGCCTTTCCCGGTGATTGCCGAACCCGGCGTGACCGGCGACGTGAACATCGAAATCGACGTGGCCAGCGGCCACAAGACCGGCTTCTATCTCGACCAGCGCGAAAACCGACGGCTGTGCGGCGCGCTGGCCGCCGGTCGCCGCGTGCTGAACTGCTTCTGCTACACCGGCGGCTTTTCGCTGCACGCGCTGGCCGGCGGTGCCGGATCGGTGCTGTCCATCGATTCCTCCGGCCCGGCGCTGGCGACCGCGCAGCGCAATGTCGGCCACAACCCGCAGATCGACGCCGCGCGCGCCGAATGGCTGGAGGCGGACGTGTTCCAGGCGCTGCGCACCTTCCGTGCCGAAGGCCGCAAGTTCGACCTGATCGTGCTCGACCCGCCGAAATTCGCGCCGTCGGCTGCGCATGCGAAGTCGGCCGCGCGCGCCTACAAGGACATCAATCTGCTCGGTTTCCGGCTGCTGGCGCCGGGCGGCCTGCTGATGACCTATTCCTGTTCGGGCGGTGTCGATGTCGACTTCTTCCAGAAGATCGTCGCCGACGCGGCAGCCGACGCCGGCGTGTCGGCGCGCGTGCTGAAGCGCCTGTCAGCCGGGGCGGATCACCCGGTGGGGCTGGCTTTTCCCGAGGGCGAGTACCTGAAGGGGCTGCTGCTCAGGATCGAGTGAAGCGTTACGCAGTTTTTTGCCAAAACATTGGTATCCTCTTCGCCTTTCCAATCCCCGGGAGTTCATGCGGATGGCCACCAAGAACGCCAGCAAGGCCGACAAGCCGCTGACCGAAGCCGACATCCTGAAGATGCCGGAAAAGGACTACATGAACGAGGCGCAGCTCGCCTTCTTCCGCGACCTGCTCGCCCGCATGCGCGACGACATCCTGCGCAAGGCCGATGAAACCGTGGAGCACATGCGCGAGGTCGACAACGTGTCCGACCCCGCCGACCGCGCCACGGTTGAAGAGGAACACACGCTGGAACTGCGCACGCGCGACCGCGAGCGCAAGCTGCTGAAGAAGATCGAACAGGCGATCGACCGCATCGATGCCGGCGAGTACGGCTATTGCGACGAAACCGGCGAGCCGATCGGCATCGGCCGCCTGCTCGCCCGCCCGACCGCGACGCTGACCATCGAGGCGCAGGAGCGCCGCGAACGTCTGCAGAAGCTGTACGGCGACTGAGGCCGGGCCCGGACGCGCGATGTTCCGACGCCTGTCCGCGCTGCGGCTCGTCATGTTGCTGCTGTGCCTGATCGGGGCACAGCACGTCACGCTCGTCCACGCCTTTGAACACGTCCCGACGGCCGGCATCGCGCTGGCTGCCGAGGACGACGGCGGCCCTGCGCACGCGCCGGTCTGTCCGGACTGCCTGTCGGCCCATTCCCTGACCCAGCTGTCTGTCGGCGCCGCGCCCGACCCGGCTGTTCCCGATCTGTCGCACGTACTGCGTGCCGCTTCGCTGCGCGTCGCGGTCCATGGTGCGGCGCCCGAGCCCTGCGCGCACGGGCCGCCCGCCGTCTCCCCGCTCTGATCCGTCGCCCCCTCCGGGGCGTGCACTTCATAGATTCAGACTGACCCGCGTGATCACGCGCGGGCGCGCGTCCATATCCGGGCGCGGGGAGAACTTCATGCAGATCCATCGTTTTGTCGGCGGCGCCCTCGCGGCGGCCGCTTCCGTGTCCTTTTCCGTTCCGGTCTTCGCCCAGGCCATCCAGAACCTTCCGGCCATCGTTGTCACCGGCAATCCGCTGGGCAGCGACCTGTCCGACCTCGTCAGCCCGGTGTCGGTAATGGACGACCACGACCTCACGCTGCGCGGTGCCAGCACGCTGGGCGAGACCGTCGGCAACCTGCCGGGCGTCAGTTCGACCTGGTTTGGCCCGAATTCCAGCCGGCCGGTCATCCGCGGTCTCGACGGCGACCGCGTGCGCATTCTCGGCAACGGAGGGGCGACGGTCGATGCGTCCTCGCTGTCCTTCGATCACGCGACGACGGTGGATCCGCTGGTGATCGAGCGGGTCGAGGTGGTGCGTGGCCCGGCAGCGCTGATGTATGGCGGCAACGCGGTCGGCGGCGTCGTGAACGCGCTCGACAACCGCATTCCGCAGTCGCCGATGAACGGCGCCAGCGGCCGCGTCGATGGCATCGTCGGCGGCGCCGACTCGACCCGCGCGCTGGCCGGCCGCGTCGAATTCGGCAAGAACGGCCTCAACCTGCACGCCGACGGCTTCACCCGCTCGACGTCCGATCTGCGCATCCCCGACGGCCGGCTGCGCAATTCGGCCGCCGACACCGAGGGCGGCGGCTTCGGCGCTTCCTTCGCCGGTGAGCGCGGCTACGTCGGCGCCTCCTACGGCGTATTCGATTCGACCTACGGCACCGTGGCCGAAGAGAACATCACGATAGACATGCGCAGCGAGCGCTGGGACCTCGCCGGCGAACTGCGCGAAATCGACGGCTTCATCACCGGCGTCAAGTTCCGCGCCGGCCATACCGACTACAAGCACGTCGAACTGGCGGACGGGTCGCCCGAAACGCGCTTCTTCAGCAAGGGCACCGACCTGCGGGTCGAGGCAGCCCATGCGCAGCTGGGCCCCTTCCGTGGCGTGGTCGGCGTGCAGCTCGACAGCAGCGAGTTCTCGGCGCTGGGCGACGAAGCCTTCGTGCCCTCGACCAACACCGATACGCGCGCACTCTTCCTGTTCGAGGAAACCCGCGTCGGTGACCTCAAGCTCACCTTCGGCGGTCGCGTCGAGCGGGTCGAGGTGGGCAGCGACGGCGGCGGCCCGGACGATGCGAACAATCCGGGTACGCCGCGCTTCGATCCGGCGCAGGAGCGGCGTTTCACTGCGCGCAGCGCCGCCTTCGGCGCGGTCTATCCGCTGAACGACACCTTCTCGGTCGCCACCCAGCTGGCGCACACCGAGCGCGCGCCCACCTTCTACGAGCTGTTCGCCAACGGCCCGCACGCAGCGACTGGCAACTACGAGGTCGGCAACGCGGCGCTGGACAAGGAACAGTCGAACTCGATCGACGCCCAGTTGCGCGTCAAGCGCGGCGAGCACAGCGGCAGCATCGGCGTGTTCCACAGCCGCTTCCGCAATTTCATCGCGCTCGCCGATACCGGCATCCGGCGCGAGGAGGACGGCCTGATCGATCCGGCCGGCGAACTGCCCGAGTTCGCCTACCAGGCGGTGCCGGCAAAGTTCTACGGTCTGGAGGCGCAGGCCCATCTGCTGCTGTGCCGCTGCGCCGGCGAACTGCACCTCGACCTGCAGGCCGACATGGTGCGTGCCGCCAACCGCGACACCGGCGAGCCGCTGCCGCGCATTTCGCCGATGCGCGGCATGGCGGCGCTGAACTGGCACCGCGAGGCGCTGAACCTGCGGCTGGAAGTGCAGGGCGCCCGCCGCCAGGACCGGGTCGACGACCTCGGCACGCCGACTGCCGGCTACGCGCTGGTCAATGCCTTCGCCAGCTACGGTTTCCAAGCGGCCGGCGTGAACTGGGAAGCCTGGCTGCGCGGCAACAACCTGTTCGACACCGAGGCGCGCAACCACGTGTCCTTCCTGAAGGGCATCGCACCGATGCCGGGCCGCAGCATCATGGCCGGCCTGCGCGCCACCTTCTGACCGTTGTCTTGTGCATGGCGGGCGCGGCGAATGCCGCGCCCGGCGCGCCTGGGCGCCGATTTGTGCCCTTGCAGCACCTTGTCACGTCTTCTTACGCCTTCGGGGGTGCCGCCAGCCGCGGTTGAAAGGTAAAGTTACCGATCGTTGCAGTTGTGAATCGATGCGCCGTTAATTACGGTTCGCGCCCCGATCCGGACCCATCCGTGGCTTTCTCCTTCTTCAAGAAAACACCTGCGCCGCAGGTCGAAACCCGCAAGCCGGTGCGACCGACCGCACCGGCGGCGGGGACGGCCACCGCGTCGCGCCCGCCCGATAGCATGCCGGCAAGCGATCCGCCGTCGTCTGCCGGCCTGATGTCGCTCGACTTCGTGTCGCGCGATCCGCTGGAGGGCGCCCGCCGCGCCGGCAAGGGCGAGTTGCAGGTGCAGGACGTGTCCAGCGGGCTGCACCCGGTGGTCGAGGAGGCGGCCATGCTGTTCGCCAATGGCGACGACGAGGCCGCGCTGTCCACGCTGGAGCGCGCCACCTTCGGCGACCTCGGCAGTTCGACCGAACAGGTGTGGGCCATGCTGTTCGACCTCTGTCACGCGCTCGGCCGTGTGGACGCCTTCGAGGCGCACGCGCTGGCCTACGCCGAGCGCTTCGAGCGTTCGGCGCCGGCCTGGCCGGCGTCTCCGTCGCGCGGCGCGACCTCGGGTCCGCCCACACTGACGCTGGCGGGCAAGCTGACCGCGGCCAGCCGCGCCTCCATAGACCAGATCGACCGGCTGTGCTCAAAGGCCCACGTGGTGCGGGTTGACGTCGCCCGTCTGCACGACGTGGACGAGGACGGCGCGCGCATGCTGCTCGACGTGCTGGTTGCGCTGCGCCGCTGCGGCCACGGCGTGGCCATGCTCAGTGCCACCGTGCTGCGCGACCTGCTGGCGCCGCGCATCGTGCCGGGCAAGGCCGAAGGGCCGGCGCAGTGGCTGCTCTATCTGGAAGCGCTGCAGCAGCTGGGCGACGAAGCCAATTTCGAGGAATTCGCAATCCAGTACGCGGTCACTTTCGAACTGTCGCCGCCGTCCTGGGACGCGCGCTGGGTGTCGTCGGTGCTCGCGCCTGCCGCGGCCGAAGCGGCGCCAGTCGAGAAGAATGCGCGCATCGCGCTGCGCGGCGAGATCGTCGGCGCCCGTCAGGACGCCTTCGCCGTGCTGCAGGCGGCTGACCTGCCGCAGGGCGTCATGAAGGTTGATTGTTCCGAGCTCTGCCGGATGGACTTCATCAGCGCCGGCCTGCTGTTCAACGTGATTACCGCGGTGCAGGCGACCGGCCGCCAGCCCCGCCTGGTCGATGTGCGACCGATGGTGGCGGCGCTGCTGCTGCTGATCGGTGTCGCCGCCGTGGCGGAAATCCAGCAACGCCGCTTCTAGCGCCACCGGCGCCCCGCCGCGCATGGTTTAAAGTGCGCAGCCTCCGCGGCATTTTTCGGGAATTGCGATGGAACAGTATCACGGCACCACCATACTTTCGGTGCGTCGCCCGGGTCAGGTCGCCCTCGGTGGCGATGGCCAGGTGACGCTCGGCAACATCGTCGTCAAGGCCACCGCGCGCAAGGTGCGGCGGCTTTATCAGGGCCGGATCCTGGCCGGCTTCGCTGGCGGCACGGCCGACGCCTTCACGCTGTTCGAACGCTTCGAATCCAAGCTGGAAAAGCACCAGGGCAACCTGCTGCGCAGCGCGGTCGAACTGGCCAAGGACTGGCGTACCGACCGCATGCTGCGCCGGCTGGAGGCGATGCTGGCCGTGGCTGATCGCGAGTCCTCGCTGATCATCACCGGAAACGGCGACGTGCTCGAACCCGAGGGCGGCATCGTCGCCATCGGCTCCGGCGGTGCCTACGCCCAGTCGGCGGCCCGTGCGCTGGTCGAGAATACCGAGCTGTCGGCGCGCGACGTGGTGTCGAAGTCGCTCGGCATCGCGGGCGATCTGTGCATCTACACCAACCAGAGTCACACCATAGAAAGCATCGAGTGGTGAGCGCCGTGACCACTGCGGATCAAGTCATGACCCCTTCCGAAATCGTGTCCGAACTGGACAAGCACATCGTCGGCCAGACGCGCGCCAAGCGCTCGGTGGCTGTCGCGCTGCGCAACCGCTGGCGTCGCGCCCAGGTGGCCGAGCCGCTGCGCAGCGAAATCACGCCGAAGAACATCCTGATGATCGGCCCGACCGGCGTCGGCAAGACCGAGATCGCGCGCCGGCTGGCGCGTCTGGCGAATGCGCCCTTCATCAAGGTCGAGGCGACCAAGTTCACCGAAGTGGGCTATGTCGGCCGCGATGTCGACACCATCATCCGCGATCTGGTCGAGATCGCCATCAAGGACCTGCGCGAGCGCGCGATGAAGGCGGTGCGCACGCGCGCCGAAGACGCCGCCGAGGACCGCATCCTCGATGTGCTGCTGCCGCCGGCGCGGCCGGTCGGTTTCGGCGTCGATGCGCCGGCCGCCGACGAGAGCGGCACGCGGCAGAAATTCCGCAAGAAGCTGCGCGAGGGCGAACTGGACGACAAGGAGATCGACATCGAGGTGGCGGTGGCGCCCGCCGCGATGGAAATCCTGACGCCGCCCGGCATGGAAGAACTGACCGGCCAGCTGCAGTCGATGTTCCAGAACATCGGCGCGCAACGCCGGCGCAGCCGCAAGATGCCGATCCGCGAGGCGCTGCGCGTGCTGACCGATGAAGAGGCGGCGCGCCTGATCAACGAGGACGAAGTGAAGCAGCAGGCGCTGGTCGCGGTCGAGCAGAATGGCATCGTGTTCCTCGACGAGATCGACAAGGTGGCGTCACGTTCGGACCACGGCGGCGCCGATGTTTCGCGCCAGGGCGTGCAACGCGACCTACTGCCGCTGGTCGAAGGCACGACGATCACGACCAAGTACGGCATGGTGAAGACCGACCACATCCTGTTCATCGCCAGCGGCGCCTTCCATCTGTCGCGGCCGAGTGACCTGATTCCCGAGCTGCAGGGCCGTTTTCCGATCCGCGTCGAGCTGGAGTCGCTGTCGGTCGACGACTTCGAACGCATCCTGACCGCCACCGACGCTTGCCTCACCCGCCAGTACGCGGCGCTGCTGGAGACCGACGGCGTGACGCTGGATTTCGCGCCGGACGGCATCCGCCGGCTGGCCGAGGTGGCGTGGTCGGTGAACGAACGCACCGAGAACATCGGCGCACGCCGGCTGCACACGGTGATGGAAAAGCTGCTGGAAGAGGTGTCCTTCGACGCCGGCCAGCACGCCCGCTCGCTCACCATAGACGCCGCCTACGTGGATGCCCGGCTGGGCGAACTTGCACAGAGCGAGGATCTCGCGCGCTACGTGCTCTGACGCACCGGCTGTCCCAACAACGAGAACGAGTCCCCGATGACCCCGATTGCCCGTACGCGCATCTACTTCCTGCTGTCCTACTTCTGTTTCGGCCTGCTCGCCTTCGCGCTGTGGCTGCAGCACGTCGAGCGTCTGGCGCCCTGCCCGCTGTGCATCCTGCAGCGTTACGCCTTCTTCGGCGCCGGCGTGTTCTTCCTGCTGAGCGGCCTGTTCGGCGGCGCGCTGGCGCGCAGCGGACTGTGGGTGTCGGCGCTGATCGCCGCCGCTGGCGCGGCGGTGGCCGGGCGTCACGTCTATGTGCTGTACAACCCGTCGGTCAGCTGCGGCCTCGATCCGGTCGAGGATTTCGTCAACAGCCTGCCGCCGGCGCAGTGGTTCCCGCAGGCCTTCTTCGCCGACGGCGCGTGTGGCGCCAAGCTGCCGCCGATATTCGGCCTCGACATTCCGGAGTGGTCCCTGCTGTGGCTGTGCGTGCTCGCCGTCGTTGCTGTACTGCTCTCGTTGCGCCGCGGCTGAACACACTGGGCGGTCGACTGTTCCGCCGCCATGACACCCGGAGCCCTGCCCTGCACAAGCAGCGGGGGCTGTAGCAGAATGCGCCGTCCGCTCCCGTGCAGGGCGGGCTTCGCTCCGAGGAGATCATGAATAATTCCAAGAAACCCGTCATCGTGGTGGTCGGCGGCGGCGCCGGCGGCCTCGAACTGGTCACCCAGCTCGGCGACCGCTACGGCGCCAAAGGGCAGGCCGACATCGTGCTGGTCGATGCTTCGCCCATCCACATCTGGAAACCGCATCTGCACGAAGTCGCCGCCGGGCGCATGGATATGCACATGCACCGTCTGGAGTACGTTGCGCAGGCGCGCTGGCACAACTTCGAGTTCCAGATGGGCCGCATGACGGCCATCGATCGCGCGCGCAAGACCATCCACATCGAGGCGGTGGCCGACTTCGACGGCGAACCGATGCTGCCCGAGCGCGAGCTGCATTACGACTATCTGGTGATCGCCATCGGCAGCACGGTGAACACCTTCGGCATTCCCGGTGCCGACGAACACACGATGGCGCTCGATACCACGCACGACGCCGAGCGCTTCCGGCAGAAGCTGGTCGCCGCCTGCATGCGCGCGGACGCGCGTGCCGAGCGCGGCGAACCGCACGAAGTGTCGATTGCCATCATCGGCGCCGGTGCGACCGGCGTCGAACTGTCGGCCGAACTGCGCCATACCAGCAAGGTGCTGCGCGCCTTCGGCGTGCACAGCATGGACCCGCGCCAGGACGTGCGCATCACGCTGATCGAGGCGGCCGACCGCGTGCTGCCGGCTTTGCCGGCGCGCATTTCGGCGTCGGCCGAAGAACTGTTGCGCGGCATGGGTATCGACGTGCTGAAGTCGGAGCGTGTCAGCGAAGTGCGCCATGACGGACTGGCCACCGCCAGCGGCCATTTCATCCGCGGCGACCTGATGGTGTGGGCGGCCGGCATCAAGGCGCCCAACATGCTGTCCGGCTTCGGCGGGCTGGAGTCGAACCGCATCAACCAGCTGGTGGTGGATGACCACCTGGTCACCACGCACGATCCGGACATCTACGCCTTCGGCGACTGTGCGGCCTGTCAGTGGCTGGGCGGTGAGGGCACGATTCCGCCGCGCGCCCAGGCGGCGCACCAGCAGGCCAGCTATCTGGTGAAGATCTTCGCCATGCGGCTCGAAGGCAAGGGCGACCCCGGCCCCTTCCGCTACAAGGATTTCGGCTCGCTGGTGTCGCTCGGCAAGAGCGGCGCAACCGGCAACCTGATGGGTGGTGTGGTCGGCGGCAGCATGTTCATCGAAGGTCTGGTCGCGCGCATGATGTACCGCTCGCTGTACCAGATGCACCAGATCGCGCTGCACGGCTGGATCAAGAGCTCGCTCGACGCGGTGGCCCGCTTCATCAAGCAGAGCACCGAGCCGCACGTGAAGCTGCACTAGCCTTTTTAGGGGCTAGGGGCTAGGGGCTAGGGGCTAGGGGCTAGGGGCTAGGGGCTAGGGGCTAGGGGCTAGGGGCTTCGGCCCTCGCCGCAGACGGCGCAACCGGGGTCGCGCGGCAGCGTGATGCTGCGCCACTCCATGCCGAGTGAGTCGAGCAGCAGCAGACGGCCGGCCAGCGTGCGGCCGGTCTGCGCCAGTATCTTCAGCGCCTCGGCCGCCTGCATGGTGCCGATGATGCCGGTCAGCGGCGCGAACACGCCCATCACCGCGCAGCGCACCTCCTCGACCTCGCCGCCCTCCGGGAACAGGCAGTGGTAGCAGGGCGCGTCCGGCTCACGGCTGTCGAATACCGACACCTGGCCGTCGAAGCGGATGGCCGCGCCCGATACCAGCGGCGTGCGGGTGGCCACGCAGGCGCGGTTGATCGCGTGGCGGGTGGCGAAGTTGTCGCTGCAATCGAGCACGACGTCGGCGGCGGCAACCTGTTCCAGCAGTTCGTCGCCGGCCAGTCGCTTCTTCAGCGCGATCACCTCGGTGCCCGGATTGATGTCGCGCAGCGTTTCGCGCGCCGATTCGACCTTGGCGCGGCCGACCGAGTGTTCGCGATGCAGGATCTGCCGCTGCAGATTGGTCAGGTCGACGTCGTCGTCGTCGGCGATCACCAGCGTGCCGACACCGGCCGCCGCGAGGTAGAGCGCCGACGGGCAGCCTAGGCCGCCGGCGCCGACGATGAGGGCGCGCGAGGCGAGCAGCCTGTCCTGTCCTTCGATGCCTATCGGATCGAGCAGGATGTGGCGGCTGTAGCGCAGCAGTTGCTGGTCATTCATGGAGAAGTGACCGCCGGCGGATGCGGCGGCGTGTAGCGGTGGGGAAGTGGGCGGTCAGCGGTATTCGCGCAGTTCGCTCGGCGTGTCGTCGTGATCGCCGTGCGGGTGGTGCTGCCAGGCCTTGACGTAGATTTCGTTCGACTTCTTGATCAGTCGCTCCGGCTGCTTCAGGTTGCGCAGCTGCGTGTCCTCGCAGAAATAGAGCATGGTGCGGATCAGTCGCATCTTCAGCGAACCGTCGAGCACGAAGCCGTGTGCGCGCAGTGCCCGCTCTATGCTGCGGAAGCTGTGGTCGGTCAGGCTGTACTCGATGGCGACCACGCGATCGCCCTGCGCGGTCACCGAAATGCCGCCGACCGCGGCGAGCAGCGCGAGCGCTTCATCGACGCGGCGCGGACAGCGGCGACAGAAGCGCAGTTCGCGGTGCTTCATCAGACCCGCCTGGGGGCCGTATCCGGGCTTGCGCGGCGCGCGGTGTTCGCGGCCGAAACGACGCTGGCTGGCATGTGCGACCATGATTCAGCTCCTGCATCCGGCGGCGATCCGGAGATCGCCGCACGGCCCACCGCGGACGGCGAGCCTCAGTTTTTCTGGATGATCTGCAATCCCTTCAGCAGATTCAAGGCCTGGGTGAACTGGTAATCCGATGCGGTGGCGAACTCGAACGGCGCAGCCGGCTTGGCTTCCTCGTCCTCGTCCTTCGCCGGCTTGCCCTTGGCGCCTGCGGCAGGTTTCGGCGCGGCCTCCTCGGGTTCCTTGTCGTTGCCGAGGTGACGGTCGAGGTCGGCTTCGCGCAGGCGGATGCCGCCACCGCTGCCATTCGGCGTCTCTTCGACGATGATGTCCGGCACGATGCCCTTGGCCTGGATCGAGCGGCCGTTCGGCGTGTAGTAACGCGCCGTCGTCAGCTTGATCGCGGTGTTGTTGGCCAGCGGCATGATGGTCTGCACCGAACCCTTGCCGAAGGTCTGGGTGCCCATTATGACTGCGCGCTTGTGGTCCTGCAGCGCGCCGGCGACGATTTCCGACGCCGAAGCCGAACCCGAGTTGACCAGCACCACCATGGGCACCGACTTGGCGCCGGCGGGCAGCGTGGCGAGATAGTCCTCGCGCGATCCGCGCAGGTAATCTTCCGGCGCGGCAATGAAGCGGCGCTTGGCGTCTTCGGTGCGGCCGTCGGTCGACACCACGGTCGCCTTCGGCGGCAGGAAGGCGGCGGATACGCCAACGGCGCCGTGCAGCAGGCCGCCCGGGTCGTTGCGCAGGTCGAGCACCAGACCTTTCAGCTCACCTTCCTTGTACAGCTTGCCGATGTGCTTGGCGAGATCCTCGGCACTGGCCTCCTGGAACTGCGTCAGGCGCAGGTAACCGTAGCCGGGTTCGACCAGCTTCGACTTCACCGACTGCACCTTGATGATTTCGCGCGTCAGCGTCACCTCGATCGGCTTCGCCTCGCCCTTGCGCGCAATGGTCAGGCGGATGCTGGTGTCCGGCTTGCCGCGCATGCGCTTGACCGCGTCGCTCAGCGTCAGCCCCTTGGTCGAGGTGTCGTCCAGCTTGATGATCAGGTCGCCCGCCTTGACGCCGGCGCGGAAGGCAGGTGTGTCTTCGATCGGCGAAACCACCTTGACGAAGCCGTCTTCCATGCCGACCTCGATACCGAGACCACCGAATTCGCCCTGGGTACCGGCCTGCAGATCCTTGAACGCGTCCTGGTCGAGGTAGGCCGAGTGCGGGTCGAGACCGGACAGCATGCCGCTGATCGCGTGGGTAATCAGCTTCTTGTCATCGACCGGCTCGACATAGCCCGACTTCACCGCATTCAGCACGTCGGCGAACTGGCGCAGTTCCTCGACCGGCAGCGTGCTGCCGACCGGCTTGTTCGCGTTGGCGGAGAAATTGAGACTGAGCAGTACCCCGGCACACAGTCCGATCATGACCAGCCCGGTTTGCTGCAGCTTCTTTTGCATCGATTGCACTCCGCGTATTTTTCGGCCGGAACGGATGCCGCACCGTCATCGGTGCAGCCTAGCGGGCGACCCATTTCAGCGGGTCCAGCGCCTGTCCCTGATGCCGCAATTCAAAGTATAAACCCGATTCCGAAGCCCCACCGCTGGCGCCTATCGAGGCGATCACCTCGCCGGCGCGCACCGCTGCGCCGACCGACTTCAGCACCGCTTCGTTGTTGCCATAGACGCTCAGATAGTTGTCGCCGTGGTCGACGATGACCAGGTTGCCGAAACCGCGCAGCCAGTCGGCGAACACCACGGTACCGGCAGCCACCGCCTTGACGTCGCCTGCCGCTGCGCGGATGAAGATGCCGCGCAGCGGTGTTCCGCCATCCGCGCCTTGGGCACCGAAGCGGCGCGCAAGTTCGCCACTGGCCGGCCACGGCAGGCGGCCGCGCAATTTCGGGAAGGCGATGCCGCCGTGATCGACCGGCGCTGACTGCACGACCGGGCCGCGGCTTTCGCGGCCCGCTGGCGCCAGCGAGTCCTCGGTCGGGCCTGCCGCGGGCGTCTTCGGCGGCGCGCTGCGGGCGCTGCGCCGCGACAGCGATTCGATCAGCCGGCTCAGCCGTGCCTCGTCGCGCTTGAGCTGGGCCAGTTCCTTGCGTTCGGTGCGCAACTGGGTGGCGATGCGGTCGAGCACCTTGCGCCGTACATCGTGCTCGGCCTGCAGCTTGCCGCGTTCGCGCTCGCGTTCGGCCTCCAGCGTGCGGATTTCGTCCAGCTGGGCGTCCTGCTGCGCCAGCAACTCGCGCTGGCGCGTCAGCGTCGCACGATGGTCGTCCATCAGCCTGAGCTGGCTTTTCGACAGGCTGCGCAGGTAATGCAGGTCGCGTGCGCTCTGGTTGGGGTCGGTGCCGGACAGCAGGTGGCGCAGTGCGTCGGCCTCACCGGCGCGCTGGTGGCCGCGCAGCAGTTGCGCCAGTTGCGATTGCTGGGTACGCAGGCGTTCCTCGCCGGCGGCCACGTCCTTGCGCGTCTGCGTCAGTGCGCTTTCGACCGCCTTGCGGCGGCCGGCGATGTCGCGCAGCGCACGGCTGGCGTCGGAAATGGCTTTTTCGGAGCTGCGCAGCTCGTCGCGGGCTTCTCGGTGGGCGCTTTCCGACTGGTTCAGTTCATCGCGCAGCGCTTCCATGCGCTGCTGCAGCGCGCGCAGCTGTTCCGGGCTGGACTGGACTGCGCGCTCGGCGAAGGCGGCTCCGGGCAATGCGCACAGCAGCGCCCGGATCAGCCAGCGCTTCACTCCATCCACGGTGCGCGCTGTTCGGCCGTCTGCGGCTCTTCGGTTTCGGGGATGGGCGGACGCTGGCGCTGCGGCACGGCGCGGCTCTGGTTGGCCACGGCGTCGATGGCGGCGCGGATGGCTTCCTGGTCGCCGAGGTAGTAGTGGCGGATCGGCTTCAGGTTCTCGTCCAGCTCATACACCAGCGGCTGGGCGGTCGGGATGTTCAGGCCGAGGATGTCCTGTTCCGACACGTTGTCGAGGTACTTGATCAGCGCGCGCAGGCTGTTGCCGTGGGCAACGATGAGCACGTTCTTGCCGGCCTTGATCTGCGGCGCGATCTCGGCGTCCCAGAACGGGATGACGCGGGCCACGGTGTCCTTCAGGCATTCGGTGCGCGGGAACTGCTCGTCCGGCACTTCGGCGTAGCGCGGGTTCTTGCGATCGAGACGCGGATCGTCCTCTTCCAGCGCCGGCGGCGGCGTGTCGTAGGAGCGGCGCCACACCAGCACCTGTTCCTCGCCGAACTTCTGCGCCGTCTGCGCCTTGTTCAGGCCCTGCAGCGCGCCGTAGTGACGCTCGTTGAGGCGCCAGGTCGGACGGATCGGAATCCACATCAGGTTCAGTTGTTCGAGCGCGACGTAGAGTGTCTTGTTGGCGCGCTTGAGCACCGAAGTGAAGGCCATGTCGAAGCGATAGCCTTCGCGGTTGAGCAGGCGGCCGGCTTCGCGGGCCTCGATTTCGCCTTTGTCGGTCAGACCGACGTCGGTCCATCCGGTGAAACGGTTTTCCTTGTTCCAGACGGATTCGCCGTGGCGCAGCAGAACGAGCTTGTACATATCGGGTGGGCTATGTGTGAAGGGCGCGGCGCCCCGGTGAGACGTGCTGCACTGCGGACTCGTGGTCTGCAGGTGGACTGACCGCGCTTGGGCTAAAATGCGCATTTTCCCAGAAAACGCAGCGCGCGGCCCCGTAAAAATTCGACAGAAGATGACATGTCGAAACATCCGCGTTGCCGGATGACACGATCCCGGCGATGATGCGGACCCCGTTACAGCGGACCGCCTGCCGCGAGCCCCACAGCCTGCAAGCACCTCTCTCCCATGGAATTCCTGACTCAGAACAACAACTACCTCTGGGCCATTTCGGCCCTGATCAGCGGCGTCGCGCTGCTCGTCATGACGGTGCGCACGAAGACCTCCGGACCGCGGCTGACGCCGGCGCAGGCGACGCAACTGATCAACCGCGAGGACGCGCAGGTGATCGACGTGCGCGAACAGCCCGAATGGGCCAAGGGCCGCATCGCCGGTTCGCGCCACATTCCGGTCGGCCAGCTCGACCAGCGCATTGGTGACCTGGAAAAGTTCAAGGAGCGCCCGCTCATCGTCGTCTGCGCCAGCGGCATGCGTTCCGCCAGCGCCTGCTCGACGCTGCGCAAGGCCGGTTTCGAAAAGGTGTTTGCACTCGACGGCGGCATCGGCGCCTGGGAACAGGCCGGTCTGCCCCTGACCAAGAAGTGATGCGATGGCACACGTACTGATGTACACCAGCGGTTACTGCCCCTACTGCGTGCAGGCGGAGCGCCTGCTCGTGTCCAAGGGCGTGACCGACATCGAGAAAGTGCGGGTCGACACCGATCCGGCACGGCGTACTGAAATGATGGAGAAAACCGGCAGGCGTACCGTGCCGCAGATCTACATCGACGACTTCCATGTGGGCGGGTGCGACGATCTGCACGCACTCGACCGCGAAGGCAAGCTGGACCCGCTGCTGCAGGCCTGACCTGCGGCGTTCATCACCAACCGAGAAGCGAAAAATGGCCGACGAAGCAGTGCAACCCCAACAGCCCCAGGGCCCGGTGTTCTCCATCGAGAAGGTCTACGTGAAGGACCTGTCGCTCGAAGTCCCGAACGCCCCGGAAATCTTCCTGACCCGCGAAAACCCGAACGTGCAGATCCAGCTGCAGACGGAAGGCAAGGCGGTGCAGGACGGCGTGTTTGACGTGACGCTGACCGTCACCGTCACCGCCAAGATCGGCGAGAAGACGATGTTCCTGGTCGAAGTGCGCCAGGCCGGCATCTTCCAGATCCGCAACGTGCCGCAGGAAGACCTGCAGCCCATCCTCGGTATCGCCTGCCCGAACATCCTGTTCCCGTACGCCCGCGAAAGCGTGTCGGACGCGGTGAATCGCGCCGGCTTCCCGCCGGTCGTGCTGGCGCCGGTCAACTTCGAAGCGCTCTACCAGCAGCGCGCGCAGCAGGCCGCAGCCGGCCAGGACGGCGCGCCGACGGTTCAGTGATGAAGCGCATCGCGCTGGCGGCGCTGGCCGCCTTCGCCATCGCCCCGGCCGCCCAGGCGGCGGGGCTCGAATATCGCTCGCTTGCCGACGTCGCCGTCATGTACGACGCGCCGTCGAAGCAGGCGCGCCAGCAGTACGTGATCGCGCGCCAGACGCCGGTCGAGGTCGTGCGCACGCAAGCCGGCTGGGTCAAGGTACGCGAGCCGGGCGGCATGCTCGCCTGGGTCGAATCGTCGGCGCTGTCACCGCAGCGCACCGTCATCGTCAGCGTCGACAAGGCGCGCATTCTGGCCAAGCCGGAAGACAACGCAGCGCTGGTGTTCGAGGCCGAACGCCGCGTGCTGCTCGAACCGGTGTCGGAACCGGCGCCGGCCGGCTGGGCGCGCGTGAAGCACCGCGACGGCCAGAGCGGCTTTGTCCGCATCGGCCAGGTGTGGGGCCTGTGAGCCCCGCCCGCCGCGCATGAAAATCGCCGTCCTCGGGGCCGGTGCCTGGGGCACCGCGCTGGCCGTCGCCTACGCGGCCGATCACGATGTCACCCTGTGGACGCGCGTCGCGTCGCACGCGCAGGCGCTGCGCGCGTCGCGTCGCAACGAGCGCTACCTGCCCGAGATCGCGCTGCCGGACGGCATCCGCATCGACGCCGACATCGCGCACGCGCTGGCCGGCTGCGAACTCGCGCTGATCGCCACGCCGATCGCCGGTCTGCGCGAGGCGCTGCATGCCGTCGCCGCGTCCGGCGTGCCGGCCGTGCTGTGGGCGTGCAAGGGCTTCGAAGCCGGCACCGGCCTGCTGCCGCATGCGGTGGCGGACGAGGTGTTGCCCGCGGCGGTCAGCCGCGGCGCACTGAGCGGCCCCAGCTTCGCGGTCGAGGTGGCGCGCGGCCAGCCGACCGCGATCACCATCGCCAGCAACGACCTCGCTTTTGCCACCCGCGTCGCCGCCGAACTGCACAGCCCGCGGCTGCGCCTGTACGCGCAGGACGATCTGACCGGCGTCGAGGTCGGCGGTGCGGTCAAGAACGTGCTCGCCATCGCCACCGGCGTCTGCGACGGACTGGGCTTCGGGCTCAACGCACGCGCTGCGCTGATCACCCGCGGTCTGGCCGAAATCGCCCGCCTCGGCGAAGCACTGGGCGGCCACGGCATCACCTTCATGGGTCTGGCCGGCATGGGCGACCTGATACTGACCTGTACCGGTGATCTGTCGCGCAATCGTCGCGTCGGCCTGATGCTGGCCGAAGGCCTGTCGCTCGACGCGGTGCTGCAGAAGCTGGGCCACGTCGCCGAAGGGGTGTCGACGGCGCGCGAAGCCGCTGCGCTGGCGCGCCGCATGGGCGTCGACATGCCGATCACGCGCGCCGTCGCCGACGTGCTCGATGGCCGCCTCAGCGCGGCACAGGCGGCCGAAAGACTGCTGGCGCGCGACCCCAAGGTGGAACAGGAAGCGGTGCTCGAACGCGCCGACGAGGCCGACCTCGGCGCCCTGCAGCCGGGTGCTCAGTCCGGCTGAAGCGCGCCGTCGAAGCCGTGCTGTCGCCACGCTTCGTAGGCGACGATGGCGACCGAATTGCTCAGGTTCAGGCTGCGACAGTCCGGACGCATCGGAATGCGCAGCCGCTGTGCCGCCGGCACCGTGTCGAGCAGGCTGCCCGGCAGTCCGGCGGTTTCCTGACCGAACAGGAAGATGTCGCCGGCACGGTAGTGCGGCGTCGTGTGCGCCACCCGCCCGCGCGTGCTCAGCGCGTACAGCCGGCTGTCCTCCGGCTGCAGCGCAAGGGCTGCCGACAGCGCCGCCCAGTCCTCATGCACCGTCACATTGATCAGATCGCGGTAATCCATGCCGGCGCGCTTCAGCTGCTTGTCGCTGATGTCGAAGCCGAGCGGCTTCACCAGGTGCAGGCGGAAGCCGCCGTTGGCGCACAGGCGCATCACGTTGCCGGTGTTCGGTGGAATTTCGGGCTGGTACAGGACGATGTGGAACATGGGCGTGCGCGATCGGGCAGAGGCGCGATTGTGCCAGCGGACGCGGTGGCGGGTCAGCTGCGCCGCAGGCCGGACAGCAGCGAATCGACGATGTGCCGCGGATCGACGGCAACACAGCGGCCGGCGGCGAAGGCATGGCGCAGCGCCGACGGCGCGGCCGTGCCGACGTGCAAGCACTGCACCGTCACGCCGGCGCGGCGCGCTTCGCCGACCGCCTTTTTCACATCCTCAAGCAGATAGCGCGGGTCGTGCACGTCGATATCGTGCGGCTCGCCGTCGGTCAGCAGCACGATCAACGGACGCTCGCCCCGCGCATGCGCGGCGGCGTGACGCAGCGCGGCGCCGATGCGTGTCGAGCCGTGACTGCGCAGCCCGGCAGCGCGGGCGCAGACGCGCGCATCCAGCGCGCCGTCGTGCTCGTCCTTCAGGTGCTGCACGCGCACGCGATGTCGCGTATCCGACGCGAAAGCCCACACGCGGACAATGTGAGCTTCGCGTTCGAGTGCGTGCGCGGCCAGCAAGGCGGCGTCACGCAGGTGTTCGAGCAGCGGTCGGCCGTCGGCGCAGAGGTGCGCGGTGGAGGCGGACGCGTCGATCAGCAGCAGCACGTCGCGGCCGCCGTCCGTCGCATGCGCTGCGCGATACAGCCGGGACGGCGGCCGCGTACGTGTGCGCAGCGCGACGCCCGCCTCGATCAGCGCGTCGGTGTGCAGCACTTCGCCGTCGCGTTCGCGGCCGCTGCCCGGACGCCCCGCTGAGCGACGGTGCGCAGTGGGCAGCCGGCGGATCTGCGCTCGCAGTCGTGCGCGCAGCGCCGTGGCGTCGACTTCGAGCGGGCGGCTTTCGATCACCGTGCACCAGTCCGGCCGCAGTCGCGCGATCAGGCGATCCCACTCCGGATACTTCAGCATGCGCAGCGGCGCTTCCGACCACAGCGCGGTGGTGCCGCCTTCGCCCTGGTCTGCGCCGCCGGTCGCCTGCGGCGGTGGGCGTTCCGCCGTGACATCCTTGTCGTCGTCACCGCTGCCGTGGCTGTCGGCGTCCTCGCGTTCGAGCGGCGTGGCGGACGGCGGCAGGCTGTCGTCGGCGATCCACAGGTGGTGGTTGTCGTCGCGATAGGCCGGTTCAACCCGCCAGCCGGCGGCATTGAAATTCAGGCGCATCTGCCCGATGTCGTTGCCGAGCAGCGATGCCGCCGCGCGCAGCCGCTGCGGCGTATCGAGCGCGAGCATGCCGTCGGCCGCGAAGAACAGCCGCCGCACCTTGGCGATCCAGGCGTGGCCGTCGGCATGCGCCGGGTCGAACAGCGCATGCGCCAGCCGCACCAGCAGCGCGTCGAAGCCGTTGCCGTCGTCCGGACCGGCGACATGGAAGGGCGCCCACAGCGTGCGCAGGCCCGGCAGGTCCCGCATCGCCAGCCATTCAACGCGGGCGTCCTCCAGCGTTTCCAGCAGCACGCGCTGTATCGGCTTCAGTTTCGCGCGCGGTTGCGGCGTGCCGCCGAATGCGAGGTGGGAAGCCGCGTGGGCAGCGCGGGCGCGGGTGAGCAGCGCGCCGTCTGCTGGCAGATGCAGCACCGGCCGCGTGCCGGCGCGCGACAGGACCGCGCGCGGCCGGTCGTCCGGCGTGGCGAGCGTCGCCAGCCGCGGCTGCACCGACCACAGCGCATCCAGATAGATGCCCAGCGGACGTCCGCCGGGCAGCGCTGATTCAGGCGACGCAGGCATCGACCATGGCGGCCAGCGCCTGACCGACTTCCGGGTCGTCGGACAGCGGCACCGCGATGGCCTGCAGGCAGGCGGCGCGGGGTGCCAGGCCCTCGGCGATCAGCAGGCCGGCGTGGATGAGCATGCGGGTGGAGGCGCCTTCGTCCAGTTCGTCGCCGGCCAGCCGGCGCGTGCGCTCGGCCAGCGTCACCAGTTGCTTCGCGATGGCCTCGTCAACGCCGGACTCGTGCATCACGATGGCCGCCTCGCGTGCCGCGTCCGGGTAGCCGAATTCGAGCGCGGTGAAGCGCTGCCGGGTCGATGCTTTCAGCGTCTTGTGCACGCCGTGATAGCCCGGGTTGTAGGACACGACCAGGCGGAAATCCGGGTGCGCGTGCAGCAGTTCGCCGGTGGCGGCCAGCGGCAGCTGGCGGCGCGCGTCGGTCAGCGGGTGGATGAGCACCGTGGTGTCGGCGCGCGCTTCCACCAGCTCGTCCAGATAGCAGATCGCGCCGAAGCGCACCGCGCGCGTCAGCGGGCCGTCCTGCCAGCGGGTGCCGCTGGCGTCGAGCAGGAAGCGCCCGATCAGGTCACCGGCCGACAGGTCTTCGTGACAGGCGACGGTGATCAGCGGCAGACCGAGCCGCCAGGCCATGTGCTCGACGAAGCGCGTCTTGCCGCAGCCGGTCGGGCCCTTCAGCATCAGCGGCAGGCCGCGCGCGTGCGCGGCCTCGAAGGCAGCGATTTCGCCGCCGACCGGCGCGTACCAGGGTTCGCCCCGGATGCGCCAGTCGTGCAGCGGATCGGCCAGTTCGGCTGTTTCCTGCACCTTCACTTGTGACCGACGGTAGAGGGATTGGGCAGACCTTCGATCGGGCATTCCTCGGTGCCGACGGTGTCGCGCGTGAAGGCTTCGACCGCCTTGCGCGTGCCTTCCGGGTCGTTGATCCACTTCGAGTAGAAGTCGTAGGGGCAGGTCGCCACGCCCTTGTCACCCTCGCGCGAATTGATGAGGCCGGTGTAGCCACGGTGCAGCAGCTTGAACAGGTGGTTCTCCGACTGGCCGTTCTTGCGGAAATCGCGGATCAGGCTCTTGGACAACGCCGCGTACTGCATGCCCATTTCCTCCTCGCCGCATTCGCCCAGCGTGCGGCCGTCGAAGCCGACGATGGCCGAGTGGCCGAAGTAGGTGTAGACGCCGTCGAAGCCGGCCGCGTTGGCGACCGCGACATAGCAGTTGTTGGCGAAGGCCATGGCTTTCGCCATCGTCACCTGCTGCTCCTTGGCCGGGTACATATAGCCCTGACAGCGCACGATCAGTTCGGCGCCCTTCATTGCGCAGTCGCGCCAGATTTCCGGGTAGTTGCCGTCGTCGCAGATGATGAGACTCACCTTCAGGCCCTTGGGACCGTCCGACACGTAAGTGCAGTCGCCCGGATACCAGCCTTCGATCGGCACCCAGGGCATGATCTTGCGGTACTTCTGGACGATTTCGCCCTGGTCGTTCATCAGGATGAGCGTGTTGTACGGCGCCTTGTTCGGGTGCTCCTCGTGCCGTTCGCCGGTCAGCGAGAACACGCCCCACACCTTGGCCTTCCTGCAGGCGGCCGCGAAGATGTCGGTTTCCTCACCAGGGATGGCGGAGGCCGTGTCGTACATCTCCTTCGAGTCGTACATGATCCCGTGCGTGCTGTACTCCGGGAAGATGACCAGATCGAGCCCGGGCAGGCCGGACTTCATGCCGACGATCATGTCGGCGATCTTGCGCGCGTTGTCCAGCACCTCGGCCTTCGTGTGCAGGCGCGGCATCTTGTAGTTGACGACGGCGACGCCGACCGTGTCCTTGCTGCTCGAAATGTCCCCGTGGTGCATGAGTGGCCTCCGCTGCGGAATGGGTGGAAAAGAAGTTCAAGACTTCCCATTCTGCGAATGCGGCCGGCGCGGCCAATACGGTGAACGACGTATCGGCCGGCCGGAACTCTCAAGAAAACGCTGGGCCGTTCCCGAGTTTTCTTGACCCACTCGGGGGGGCTGACGCGAAGCGGCAGGTCTGGGGGGCTCAGGTGTAGCTGACGGCTGGCGTTTTCGGGCGCACTGCCTGCGCGCGCAGCAGGGCGTCCGTCAGATTGCCGGCGATGTTGTCCTCCCCCAGACGCGCGGCAAAGCCGGAGCGGCGGATCAGCGAGGCCGGCTGGTCGTTCAGGTCGCACAGGATGAGCGTGGCGCCGCGCCGCGCGAGGTTGCGCTGCAGCGACTGCAGGATGTCGAGGCCGGTGGTGTCGATGCTGATCACCTTTTCCAGGTCGAGGATGACTGCGTCCGGATGGCCGTCCTGCATCAGCAGCAGGTTCTCCAGCTTGTTGGCGGCGCCGAAGAACAGCGAACCGGTCAGCCGGTAGGCCAGTATGCGCGGCGTGCCGTCGGCGCGCGCGAGTGCTTCGATGCCGTAGTGCTCTTCCAGCGGCAGGCGATCGATGCGCGTCAGGTCGGACATGCGGTAGATGAAGAACAGGCTGGCCAGCACCATGCCCAGTTCCACCGCCAGAGTCAGGTCGAACACCACGGTGACGAAGAAGGTGGCGAGCAGGATGGTGCGGTAGGGCGCCGAATAGCGGCGCAGCTCCGACGGTGCGAAGGCGTGCCACTCACCCATGTTGATCGACACGACGACGACGATGGCCGACAGCGTCGCCAGCGGGATGTGCGCGGCCAGCGGTGCGGCTGCCAGCACGATGGCGAGCAGCACGCCGGCGTGCAGCATGCCGGCCACCGGGGTGCGGCCGCCGGTACGCACATTGGTGGCGGTGCGGGCGATGGCGCCGGTGGCCGCGAAGCCGCCGAACAGCGGTGCGGCGACATTGGCGATGCCCTGCGCCATCAGTTCCTGGTTCGGGTCGTGCCGGTCGTCGATCTGGCTGTCCGCCACGCGCGCCGACAGCAGCGACTCGATGGCGCCGAGCAGCGCGATCGCCAGCGCCGGTGCGATCAGTTTACCGAGCAGGCCGAGCGACAGTGCCGGCAGACCGACGTCCGGCAGTTCGCGCGGAATGCCGCCGAAGCGGCTGCCTATGGTGTCGACCGGAAGCTGCAGCAGCGCGTTGGCTGCGGTGGCGATCAGCAGTACCGCCAGCGGTCCGGGCAGCCGGCGCATCCAGGCGATGTCCTTCGCCACGCGGTTCCAGCCCAGCAGCACGGCCAGTGAGGCGAGCGACAGCGACAGCGTCGGCAGGTCCAGCGTCGGCAGCGCGTCGAACAGCGCGCGCATCTTGCCGAAGAACTCGCCCGGCAGCGCGTCGATCTTCAGCCCGAGGAAATCCTTGATCTGCGAAATGAAGATGACGACGGCAATGCCGTTGGTGAAGCCGATCACCACCGACAGCGGGATGAAGCGGATCATGCTGCCGAGCCGGAAGGCGCCCATGGCCAGCAGCATGACGCCGGACATCATCGTTGCGATCAGCAGGTTCTGCACGCCGTAGTCGGCGACGATCGCGTAGATGATGGGAATGAAGGCGCCGGTCGGGCCACCGATCTGCACCCGTGATCCGCCGAGCGCGGAAATCAGGAAGCCGGCGACGATGGCGGTCCAGATGCCGGCGGTCGGCGACATGCCGCTGGCGATGGCGAAGGCCATGGCCAGCGGCAGCGCCAGTACGCCGACGGTCAGGCCGGCCGACAGGTCGCCGGAAAACCGGCCGCGGTCATAGCCGGGCAGCGTGTCGAGAAGCTTGGGTCGGAAGCTGAAGTTCATGGTGTCTCCGCAATGAGAAGTGGCGCGAAACGCGTCGCAAGAGGCGGTGCGGAGACGGGTGCCCGTGGCCGGTGTGGCGCAGCACGACCCAGCGCTTGGTCGGGGTCAGCGGCATGGTGGACGGCCACGGGTGTTCATGCCGGCATTGTGTTCGCGGCCGGCGCCGCGTGTCCAGCGCCTCAGCGGCGACGGCGCAGCCGGGCTGCGATCAGGCCGAGGCCGGCTGCCAGCGTCGCCCAGGCGGAAGGCTCCGGCACCGCGGCCACGGCGGCGGTCTGGGCCGCCCAGTAGGACGGCAGCGTGTCCCACGGGTTGCTGATGTCGTCGTCGGTGACATAGACGTGGCCGACGTTCATTGCGCGCGCGCGGGCGATCACCGCCTGCATCGCGGCGGCGTCCGGCACTTCGTAGACCAGGTGGGCGAAGCGGTTGGCGTCCTGCGACTGTGTCCAGGCGTCCGCTTCGTAGCCAGCGTATTCGGCGGCCGGGCTCTCGAAGGTGACCAGCACGTCGGCGGTCGCGAGGTAGTCCGGAGCGGTCTGCGTGCCCGGATTGCCGACGATGAAGCCGCTGCCATCGAGCCCGCGGATGTAGTCGTGCAGCGACTGGTAGTAGCCGAGGTGGGCCGTGTCGTTCGACATTTCGTCGATGAAGATGCCGTCGACGCCATACAGCGTGTAGTAGCGGTCGATTTCCGCGCGCACCGTGGCGGCGCTGCGCGTGCCGTAGCTGGTGTGCACATAGCCGATCACGCGACCACCGGCTGCCTGCAGGCTGCCCACCACGGCGGTGTAATTCGTGTCGAGCGTGCTGCCCGGCCCGCTGTCCGGATTCAGGATGGCGGTGATGCCGACCTCGGGCGCCGAGTCGGTCAGCGTCTGCCAGTAGCTCGCGCCCTCGTCGGCCGGATAGAAGTAGGCGGGAACCAGCAGTTCGAGGGCATGCGCGGTGGGCATGAACAGGGCGAGCAGGGCGGTGGCGACAGCGGATTTCACGGCGACTCCCGGATAAGGTCAAGGCGGATGCATCCTGCGCCGGTGCCGGCGAGGAGGCAATCGCCTTTACGGCCGGCGCTGCCACGACTGTAGGCGCAACCCTTTGATCGCGACGCGCGTTCCGGCGGCTGTCGGGTTCGGAAGCCACCTCCCACAGAACCCCGGCTCCGGCCACGACGCGGCCGGGGGCGAGACCTCCTGCAGACGTCAGCTGCTCAGCGCCTTGCGGCTGCTTTCGATGTGTTCCTGCATCGCCCGGCGGGCCGCTTCGGTGTCGTGCGCCTGCAGTGCGGCGAGCAGCACGCGGTGCTCCTCCAGCGACGCGACGAGGCGCCCTTCGAGGTAGAGCGAATCGTGCCGCTGCAGCTTCAGCACCGCGCGCAGTTCGTCGATCATCTGCGCCATGCGGCGGTTGCCGGCGATGTGATGGATGAGCAGGTGGAAGCGCTGATTGGCGTCGAAGAAGCGGTCGATGTCGCGCGCGGCTGCGCTGTCTTCCAGTGCCTGGTGCAGCGCGGCCAGTTCGGCCAGGTCGGCGTCGGACGCGCGGCGGGCGGCGCCGGCGGCGCACTCGCCTTCCAGCAGCGCCATGATGGGATAGATCTCTTCCAGGTCGCCGCCGCTGATCTGCGCGACGTAGCAGCCGCGGCGCGGCTTCAGCACCACCATGCCCTCGGTGGCGAGCACCTTCAGCGCCTCGCGCAGCGGCGTGCGCGAAATACCGTACTGGGTGGCGAGCGCCTGTTCGTCTATCCACTCGCCGGGCGCCATCGCGTGGCTCTGGATCAGCCGGCGCAGACGGTCCGCGACCTCTATATATAGAGCGCGCGGAGCGATTGCTTCGGCGGCGGGGTTCAGGGTTTCACTGTTCATGTGTGTTTCGAGTCTGGCGCGGAGGTAGGGCGAAAAAGCCGGTTGCAGCCGGACGCCAGAGATCGTCACCGGCTGCGTTTTCTGCAACGCAACATCCGCTTGCATTCATAATTATGGATAAAGTATTCTCCGTTGCGCGCTGAGTCAAGCCGGTATCCGACCGATGCCGTGCCGGCAGCGCCGACCCGCAATCCGCAAGGACAGAACCATGGCCGACACGACGGGCAGCGCCCACCCTGATTACGCAGCGTGGCTGAAGGCTGCCGCCAAATCCGCTCCCGGCGGCGACCCGGCCAATCTGGACTGGAAGACGCCAGAAGGTCTGACGGTGAAGGCGCTATATACCCGCGCCGACGTCGAAGGCCTGCCCAACGCCGACACGCTGCCCGGCTTCGCGCCTTTCGTGCGCGGCCCGCAGGCCACGATGTACGCGGCCCGTCCGTGGACCATCCGCCAGTACGCCGGCTTCTCGACCGCCGAAGAATCGAACAACTTCTACCGCAAGGCGCTGGCCGCCGGCGCCCAGGGCGTGTCGGTCGCTTTCGATCTGGCCACCCATCGCGGCTACGACTCGGACAACCCGCGCGTGGTCGGCGACGTCGGCAAGGCCGGCGTCGCGATCGACAGCGTCGAGGACATGAAGCGGCTGTTCGACGGCATTCCGCTCGACAAGATCAGCGTGTCGATGACGATGAATGGCGCCGTGCTGCCGGTGCTGGCCGGCTTCATCGTCGCCGGCGAGGAACAGGGTGTGCCGCAGGCCCAGCTGTCGGGCACCATCCAGAACGACATCCTCAAAGAGTTTATGGTGCGGAACACCTACATCTATCCGCCCCAGCCGTCGATGCGCATCGTTGCCGACATCATCGAGTACACCGCGCGCAACATGCCGCGCTTCAACTCGATCTCGATTTCCGGCTACCACATGCAGGAAGCGGGCGCGACCCAGGGCCTGGAGCTGGCGCTGACGCTGGCCGACGGCATGGAGTACGTGCGCACTGCAATGGCGCGCGGCATGGACGTCGATGATTTCGCCGGGCGACTGAGCTTCTTCTTCGCCATCGGCATGAACTTCTATCTGGAAGTGGCCAAGCTCCGCGCGGCACGACTGCTGTGGAGCCGCATCATGGATGGCTTCGGCGCCAAAAGCGCCAAGTCGAAGATGCTGCGCACCCATTGCCAGACCTCGGGCTGGTCGCTGACCGAACAGGACCCGTACAACAACGTCGTGCGCACCACGGTCGAGGCGATGGCCGCGGTGTTCGGTGGTACGCAGTCGCTGCACACCAACAGCTTCGACGAAGCGATCGCGCTGCCGACCGAATTCTCGGCCCGCATCGCGCGCAACACACAGCTCATCCTGCAGGAAGAGACGCACATCACCAACGTGATCGACCCGTGGGCCGGCAGCTACATGATGGAAAAGCTGACCCAGGACATGGCCGACCACGCCTGGGCCATCATCGAGGAAGTCGAGCAGATGGGCGGCATGACCAAGGCGGTCGAATCCGGCTGGGCCAAGCTGCAGGTCGAGAAGTGCGCGACCGAGAAGCAGGCGCGCATCGACTCCGGCCGCGACGTCATCGTCGGTGTGAACAAGTACAGGCTGGACAAGGAAGACGCGCTCGACGTGCTGGTGATCGACAATGTCGCGGTGCGTGAGTCGCAGGTGGCGCAGCTCGCGCGCATCCGCGCCAGCCGCGACGCCGCGGCGGTGAATGCGGCGCTGGCGGCACTGACCACCGCCGCCGAATCCGGCCAGGGCAATCTGCTCGAACTGACGGTCGCCGCGATGCGCGCACGCGCCACGGTGGGCGAGGTGTCGGATGCGCTGGAAAAGGTGTGGGGCCGTCACCGCGCGAGCACGCAGGCGGTGAGTGGCGTATATCAGTCCGTGGTGGCCGATGACGAAGGGTGGGGTGCGATGAAGGAGGAGGTCAGCCAGTTTGCCGAAGAGCAAGGTCGTCGCCCGCGCATCCTGATCGCCAAGCTGGGCCAGGACGGCCACGACCGCGGTGCCAAGGTGATCGCCACCGCCTTCGCCGACCTCGGCTTCGACGTGGACATCGCGCCGCTGTTCCAGACGCCGGAAGAGGCGGCGCGCCAGGCGATCGAGAACGACGTGCATGCGGTCGGCGTGTCGACGCTGGCGGCCGGTCACAAGACGCTGGTGCCGCAGCTGATTGCGGCGCTGCGCGCCCAGGGCGCGGACGACATCGTGGTGGTGGTCGGCGGCGTCATTCCGGCGCAGGACTACGACGAGCTGTACGGCCACGGCGTGTCCTGCGTGTTCGGCCCGGGCACCCCGATCCCGAAGGCGGCGAAGGACACGCTGGACGCGATCCGGACGAAGGTCGCGTGATCGAAGCGTCCGATCAGACCCTGATCGATGGCGTTCTGGCCGGCCAGCGCCGCGCGCTGGCCAAGACCATCACGCTGATCGAATCGACGCGCGACGATCACCAGCGGCGCGCGGGCGAGGTGCTGCGCACGCTGCTGCCGCGCACCGGTCGTTCGATCCGCGTCGGCATTTCCGGCGTGCCCGGCGTCGGCAAGTCCACCTTCATCGAGGCGCTCGGTCTGGCCTTGATCGCGAAGGGGCACAAGGTGGCGGTGCTGGCGATCGATCCGTCGTCGACGGTCACCGGCGGTTCCATCCTCGGCGACAAGACCCGCATGGAGCACCTGACGCAGAGCCTGGATGCCTTCATCCGTCCGTCACCGTCGGCCGGCAGTCTGGGCGGCGTGGCGGCGCGTACGCGCGAAGCCATGCTGGTGTGCGAGGCGGCCGGTTTCGACGTGGTCATTGTCGAAACCGTCGGCGTCGGGCAGTCGGAAACCGCGGTGGCCGGCATGACCGACGTGTTCGTGCTGCTGCAGCTGCCCAATGCCGGTGACGACCTGCAGGCGATCAAGAAGGGCATCGTCGAACTGGCCGATGTGGTCGTGTTCAACAAGGCCGACCTCGACGAAACCGCGGCCGAACGCGCAATGCAGCAGATGAAGGGCGCGCTGCACCTGCTGCGCGCGGCCTCGCCTGACTGGACGGTGCCGGTACTCAAGGTGTCGGCGGTGAAGCATGCCGGGCTGGATGATTTCTGGTCGGCCATCCTGCGCTATCGCGATGCCATGCAGGCCAGTGGCGCCTGGGAGGCGCGGCGCAGCCGGCAGGCGCTGGACTGGATGTGGGCACTGGTCGACCAGGGCCTGCGTCATCGTTTTGAACATCATCCGGCGGTGCGTGCCGCGCTGCCGGACATTCGCGCGGCGGTGGCCGCCGGCACCCTGCCCGCATCGGCGGCCGCACTGCGGCTGCTGCAGGCGATGGACTGAATTCACGGAGGACTGACGATGCAAGACATCATCCGCAAGCTCGACGAAAAGCGCGAGAAGGCCCGGCTCGGTGGCGGCCAGCGCCGCATCGACGCGCAGCATGCGCGCGGCAAGCTGACCGCGCGCGAACGCCTCGAAGTGCTGCTCGACGAAGGCAGTTTCGAAGAGTGGGACATGTTCAAGGAGCACCGCTGCACCGATTTCGGCATGGCCGACGACTCGGTGCCGGGAGACGGCGTGGTGACCGGCTACGGCACCATCAATGGCCGGCTGGTGTTCGTGTTCTCGCAGGACTTCACCGTGTTTGGCGGCTCGCTGTCCGAGTCGCACGCGGAAAAGATCTGCAAGGTGATGGACCAGGCAATGAAGGTGGGTGCACCGGTGATCGGTCTCAACGATTCGGGCGGCGCCCGCATCCAGGAAGGCGTCGCCTCGCTCGGCGGCTATGCCGAGGTGTTCCAGCGTAATGTGATGGCGTCCGGCGTCATTCCGCAGATTTCGCTGGTGATGGGCCCGTGTGCGGGGGGCGCCGTTTACTCGCCCTCGATGACCGACTTCATCTTCATGGTGCGCGATTCGAGCTACATGTTCGTGACCGGCCCGGAAGTCGTGAAGACGGTGACGCACGAAGAAGTGACCGCCGAGGACCTCGGCGGTGCCACGACGCATACCACCAAGTCCGGCGTCGCCGATCTCGCGTTCGAGAACGACGTCGATGCGCTGATGTACACGCGCCGCCTGTTCAACTACCTGCCGCTGTCCAACCGCGAAAAGCCGCCGGTACGCCCGAGCACCGATCCGACCGACCGCCTCGACCCCAGCCTCGACACGCTGGTACCGGCCAATGCGAACCAGCCCTACGACATGAAGGAGCTGATTCTGAAGATCGTCGACGACGGCGACTTCTTCGAGATCCAGCCTGACTACGCGAAGAACATCGTCGTCGGCTTCGCACGCATGGAAGGCAGCACGGTCGGCATCGTCGCCAACCAGCCGCTGGTGCTGGCCGGCTGTCTGGACATCAAGAGCTCGATCAAGGCGGCGCGCTTCGTGCGCTTCTGCGACGCTTTCAACATTCCGGTCATCACGCTGGTCGACGTGCCGGGCTTCATGCCGGGCACGGCGCAGGAATACGGCGGCATCATCAAGCACGGCGCCAAGCTGCTCTATGCCTACGCCGAGTGCACGGTGCCCAAGGTGACGGTGATCACGCGCAAGGCCTACGGCGGCGCCTACGACGTGATGAGTTCCAAGCATCTGCGCGGCGACGTGAACTTCGCCTGGCCGAGTGCGGAAATCGCGGTGATGGGGCCGAAGGGTGCGGTGGAAATCATCTTCCGCGAAGAGAAGAACGATCCGGCCAAGATCACCGCGCGTGAAGCCGAGTACCGCGAGAAGTTCGCCAACCCCTTCATCGCTGGCAAGCGCGGCTTCATCGACGACGTGATCATGCCGAGCGAAACGCGCAAGCGCATCTGCCGCTCGCTGGCCATGTTGCGCGACAAGCAGATCGAGAATCCGTGGCGCAAGCACGGCAACATTCCGCTGTGATGGTGCGAGAGGAACACTGAACATGATTACGAAAATCCTGATCGCGAACCGCGGCGACTCGCAGCGCGGTCGCGCTGCGATCCCTACTTCCCGCTTCACACGCGCAGCGTGTGGCAGCGATCTCGCAGCGGAGACTTCCCATGTTTGAAAAGATCCTGATCGCGAACCGCGGCGACTCGC
>NZ_JBBUKV010000007.1:0-82805 GCF_038066675.1 Methyloversatilis sp. NSM2 | reverse complement strand
GCAGCGGAGACTTCCCATGTTTGAAAAGATCCTGATCGCGAACCGCGGCGACTCGCAGCGCGGTCGCGCTGCGATCCCTACTTCCCGCCTCACACGTGCAGCGTGTGGCAGCGATCTCGCAGCGGAGACTTCCCATGTTTGAAAAGATCCTGATCGCGAACCGCGGCGACTCGCAGCGCGGTCGCGCTGCGATCCTTACTTCCCGCTTCACACGCGCAGCGTGTGAGGGCGACCTCGCCGCGGAGACCCGCCATGTTTGAAAAGATCCTGATCGCAAACCGCGGCGAGATCGCCTGTCGCGTCATCCGCACCGCGCGCCGCATGGGCATCGCCACCGTCGCGGTGTACTCCGAGGCGGACGCCAACGCGCTGCACGTCGAACTGGCGGACGAAGCCGTCTGCATCGGCCCGGCGCCGGCGCGCGAGTCCTATCTCGTCGCCGACAAGATCATCGCCGCCTGCAAGGCGACCGGCGCGCAGGCCGTGCATCCGGGCTACGGCTTCCTGTCGGAGAACGAATCGTTCTGCGAGGCGCTGGAGCGCGAAGGCATCGTGTTCATCGGTCCGAAGACGCACGCCATCGCCGCGATGGGCGACAAGATCGCATCGAAGAAGCTGGCCAAGGAAGCCGGCGTGAACACCATTCCTGGCTGGAACGATCCGATCGAAAGCCCGGAGCGTGCGGTCGAGATTGCGCGCGGCATCGGCTACCCGGTCATGATCAAGGCCAGCGCCGGCGGCGGCGGCAAGGGCCTGCGCGTGGCGTTCAATGACGCCGAGGCGCACGAAGGCTTCGCCTCCTGCGTAAACGAAGCGAAGAACGCCTTCAACGACGATCGCGTGTTCATCGAAAAATTCGTCGAGGAGCCGCGCCACATCGAAATCCAGGTGCTGGGCGACGCCTTCGGCAAGGTGGTCTACCTGAACGAGCGCGAGTGCTCGATCCAGCGCCGCCACCAGAAGGTGATCGAGGAGGCGCCGTCGCCCTTCATCAACGCCGAAACCCGGCGCGCGATGGGCGAGCAGGCGGTGAAGCTGGCGAAGGCGGTGCAGTACCAGTCGGCCGGCACGGTCGAGTTCGTGGTCGGCCGCGACAAGTCCTTCTACTTCCTCGAAATGAATACGCGGCTGCAGGTCGAGCATCCGGTGACCGAACTGATCACCGGCCTCGACCTGGTCGAACAGATGATCCGCGTCGCCGCCGGCGAGCCGCTCACCTTCGATCAGGCCGACGTGAAGCTGGATGGCTGGGCGATGGAAGCGCGCATCTGCGCCGAAGACCCGGCGCGCGGTTTCCTGCCCTCGGTCGGACGTCTGGTCAAGTACCGGCCACCTGCGCAGACCGATGCCGTGCGGGTCGACACCGGCGTCTATGAAGGCGGCGAAGTGTCGATGCACTACGACTCGATGATCGCCAAGCTGATCTGCCACGGCCGTACCCGCGACGAAGCGATCGCCCGGCTGCGCGATGCGCTGGACGACTTCGTCATCCGCGGTCCGAATCACAACATCGCTTTCGTGTCGTCGGTGTTGGGCCACGAGCGCTTCGCCGCCGGCCGCTTCACCACCGCCTTCATCGCCGAGGAGTACCCGCAGGGCTTTGATCCCGCGGCTGCCGAGTTCGAGGACGCGCCGCTGCTGCTGGCGGTGGCGGCCAGCGTGCACCAGCGTTACAACGAGCGCGCATCGCGCATCGTCGGCCAGATGCCGGGCCACGAGTTCCGCATCAAGCCGGAAGCGGTGGTGCGCCTGCGTGGCGTTGCCCACTTCGTCCAGCTGGATGTCGACGGCGACGACCACGTGGTCAGCATCGATGGCAAGCCGCATCGCCTGGTTGCCGACTGGAAGGTGTCGGATCCGGTCTATCGCGGCGAACTCGACGGCAAGACCTTCGCCGTGCAGGTCGAGCGCATCGGCCTGTGCTACCGGCTGCAGCATCGCGGCGTGCGCGTCGATGCCGAGGTGATGAGCCAGCGTGCGGCGGAACTGCTGGCGCGCATGCCGGTAAAGGCCGCGCCCGACATGTCGCGCTTCCTGCTGTCACCGATGCCTGGTCTGCTGCGCGAGGTCAGCGTGAAGCCGGGACAGGCGGTCAAGGCCGGCGAGCGGCTGGCGGTGATCGAGGCGATGAAGATGGAGAACATCCTGCGTGCCGAGCGCGACGGCGTGGTCGAGAAGGTGTCGGCCGGAGCGGGCGAGAGCCTTGCCGTCGATCAGGTCATCCTGGTGTTCGCGGCGGGTTGAGTGCGTTGTGCGGGCCGGCCCCGCACGCGACTCAAGCAATTTCGTGTTCACGTCGTTAAGCTGTCCGGATTCCTCTCCGGCGAGCTTGCAATGAACGTGTCCCCTGTCCGCAGTGCCACCTCAGTCCGCATACGGGGAGCGTACTGACATGGGGGCCCGCATCGCGGTGATCGAGGATCAGCCGGAAATCCGCCAGCTCATCCGCATGACCCTGGAGTTCGGCGATTTCGAACTGAGCGAGGCCGAAAACGCCGACATCGGCTGGAGCAAGATCCAGCAGCACACGCCTGATCTGGTGCTGCTCGACGTGATGATGCCGGGCTCGATGGACGGGCTGGAAATGTGCCGGCGTCTGCGCGCGCAGCCGGCGACGGCGCAGGTGCCGGTCATCCTGCTGACCGCGCGCGGCCAGCAGCGGGACATCGAGGCCGGCCGTGAGGCGGGGGCCGACACCTATCTGACCAAGCCATTCAGCCCGATGGAACTGCTCGACCGGATCGCTGCGCTGCTCGGAGGCTCGTCGGCGCGATGAAGGGTGACGGGCCGCAGGCCCGGAGCGCGACGATGGCAACGACCGACGCCAGCCTGCGCCACCGGCTGAACATTCCCGACTGGCTGGCCTGGCTGGCGCTGTCGCTCGGCCTGCTGGTGACCGCCGCGGTGAGTACGCTGCTGTGGGACCGTCTGAACGCCGCCACCGCGCAGCGCTTCGACAGCGAGGTCGACAAGGTGGTCGCCCAGCTGCGCCGGCGCATGGTCGCGCACGAGGAGATTCTGCGCGGCGCGGCCGGCCTGGTCCGCGCGAGCCGCGAGGTCACGCGCGACGAATGGCACGATTACGTCGACGAACTGAATCTGGAGCGCAACTACCCGGGCATCCTCGGCGTCGGCCTGACGGTGCGTGTGCCCGCGGCCGACAAGGCGGCACATGAGGCGGCGATCCGCCGGCAGATGCCCGATTACGCGATCAAGCCCGACACGCCGCGCGCCGAGTACCACAGCATCCTCTTCCTCGCGCCGTTGAACGAGCGCAACCGCAGGGCGATCGGCTTCGACATGAATTCGGAGCCGATACGGTCGGCGGCGATGAGCCGCGCGCGGGACATCGGTGACGTCGCGCTGTCGGGGCGCGTCGTGCTGGTGCAGGAGGGCAAGGACGGTGTGCAGCCGGGCTTCCTGCTGTACTACCCGGTGTATGCGCGCGGCGTCGCAGTCGATACGGTCGAGGCCCGCCGGCGCGCGCTGATCGGCTACGCCTACAGCCCCTATCGCGCGCACGATCTGTTCGGCAGTGCGCTGCGTGGCTACGCAGACCACGTGGTCGTCGCCATCCACGATGGCCGCAGCCTGGACGCGGCGACGCTGCTCTACAGCAATGCAGTCGATGGCCAGAAGCTGTCCGGTCTGGAGGACGTGCGCGAGATCGAGGTCGCTGGCCATGCATGGACGGTGCGCACGCGTGCGCCGGCCGGTTTCGGCTCCGACCATCTGGTGCTGTGGCTGGTGCCGCTGATGGGCATCGCGCTGAGCGCGGTACTTTTCCATCTGCTGCGACTGCTGGCCGAGACGGCGCGGGCGCACCGCAGCGCACGGGCGACAGCGCGCGAACTGGCGCTCAGCGAGACGCGGCTGTCGGCGGTGCTCGACACCGCTGCCGACGGCATCGTCACGACCGACGAGGGCGGCATGGTGCTGACCATGAACCGCTCGGCGGCGGACATGTTCGACCGCCGGGCGGATGAGGTGATCGGCCTGCCGCTGTCTCGCCTGCTGCCGCAATTCGACGCGGACTGGTTCGCCGCCGGGCTGCATGATGCGCAGTCGCTTACGCGCCTGGCGCGACACGAGGACAGCACCGGGTTGCGCGCGGGCGTGCGTCAGTTTCCGGTGACCGTATCGGCCAGCCGCTTCGTGCACGAGGGGCGCGTCGTGCACACGCTGCTGCTGCGCGACGTGAGCGAGCAGGTGGCCGCGCAGACGCGCATGCGGCTGCACGACAGGGCGCTGGCGTCGTCGAGCGAAGCGGTGCTGATCCGCGATGTCCAGCGCACCGGTCTGCCGGTCGTCTATGTGAACGCGGCGTTCGAGCGGCTGACCGGACGCAGTGCACAGGAGGTGATCGGCCGCCCGTTCTCCTACACCGCCGACGG
Organism: Methyloversatilis sp. NSM2; assembly: GCF_038066675.1. NCBI lineage: Bacteria > Pseudomonadati > Pseudomonadota > Betaproteobacteria > Nitrosomonadales > Sterolibacteriaceae > Methyloversatilis > Methyloversatilis sp. NSM2. The sequence continues at coordinate 78,411 of NZ_JBBUKV010000007.1, read as the reverse complement.
CGACGCGGCGGATCGTGTCGGCGATGAGATGCGTTGGGCCGTCGCCCACGCCAAGCCCTTCAGCACCACGGTCGATGTGCGGCGCGCCGACGGACGCACCCTGTGGGTGGCGCTGTCGTCCTCGCCGGTGCGCGACAACGACGGTGCGGTGACGCACTACGTCGATGTGTTCGACGACATTACGGAGCGGGTCGAGTTCGAACAGAAGCTGATCCGCCGTACCAATCGCCTGCACACGGTTTTCTCACTGTCGCCCGACGGCTTCGTCACCTTCGATGCAGACGGCATCCTCACCAATGTGAACCCGGCATTCGTGCGCATGACGCATATGGCGCAGAGCGAACTGCTGGGGCTGGACGCGCAGACCTTCGATCGGCGCATGGCCGGGCTGTCGGACCCGGCGCACCCGTGGCCGGAGCTCGCGCTCGACGGTTCGAGCGAGGAGGCGCAGCGGCTGTGGCTGCTGCGCCCGGAGCGCCGCGTGCTCGAGCGCAGTGCGCGCGTGGCACCGCAGGGGCGCTCGGAAACGGTGCTCTACTTCCGCGACATCACGCAGCAGTTCGAAGTCGACCGGATGAAGAGCGAGTTCCTGAGCACGGCGGCACACGAACTGCGTACGCCGCTGTCGTCCATCTTCGGCTTTGCCGAACTGCTGCTGAACCGCGAATACGACGAAGCGGCGCGCCGGCGTATGCACGGCATCATCCACCGGCAGTCGCGCGTGCTGGTGAACCTGATCAACGACCTGCTCGACCTCGCGCGCATCGAGGCGCGCGCCGGGCAGGATTTCCGCTACGAGGACCTGCCGGTCAAGATGCTCATCAACGCGACGCTGGAAGGCCTCGCGATGCCGGGCGACACGCACCGCGTATCGCTGGACATGCCACAGTCGATGCCGCGCATCCGCGTCGACCACGAGAAGATGGTGCGCGCGCTGAGCAACATCATCACCAACGCCTTCAAGTACTCCCCGGGCGGCGGCGAAGTCAGGCTGTCGGTGACCGAAGTGACGCGCAACTCGCGACTGATGGCGGGCATCCACGTCAGCGATCAGGGTATCGGCATGACGCCGGAACAGCAGGCGCGCATCTTCGAGCGCTTCTACCGGGCCGACCCCTCGGGCAACATTCCGGGCACCGGTCTGGGCATGTCGCTGGTCAAGGAGATCATGGACCTGCATGGCGGCGAGATCGAAATCGTCAGCGTCCCCGGCGAGGGCACGACGGTCACGCTGTGGCTGCCGGTGATGGATACCGCCACCACCTGATCCGCCTATCATGTGCGTCTGCGAGGAGGGGGCGAGCATGCGACTGGACGACGGACGGGAAAGCGAGAACATCGAGGACAGGCGGGGCGCCCGCGGCGGCCTGCCGGGCGGCGGGCGCAGCATAGGCATAGGCACCATCGTGCTGGCGCTGGTGGCGATGTATTTCGGCGTCGATCCGTCGGTGGTGCTCAATATGGGCAGTGGCCTGCCGGATGCGCAGCAGCAGGCACCGGTACAGCCGGGGGTGCAGTCGACCGGGCAGCCGGAACAGGATGGCCTGGCGCGCTTCACCTCGCGCGTGCTGGCCGACACCGAGGACACCTGGGGCGCACTGTTCCGCGCCGGCGGCGGCGAGTACCGCGAGCCGCGGCTGGTGCTCTACACCGGCGGCACGCAGACCGGCTGCGGCGTCGGACAGGCGGCGATGGGGCCTTTCTACTGTCCGGCCGACGAACGCGTCTATCTCGATCTGGGTTTTTACGACGACCTGCAGCGCCGCTTCGGCGCGCCCGGCGATTTCGCCCAGGCCTACGTGATCGCGCACGAAGTCGGGCACCACGTGCAGCACCAGCTGGGCATCGCCGAAAAGGTGCAGCGCGCGAAACAGCGTGCAGGCGAGCGCGAGGCCAACCTGCTGCAGGTCCGGATGGAACTGCAGGCCGACTGCTTCGCCGGCATCTGGGCGCACCACGCCAACCGCTCGCGCAGCATACTGGAGCAGGGCGACGTCGAAGAGGCGCTGCGCGCCGCCACCGCCATCGGTGACGACACGCTGCAGAAGCAGGCGCAGGGTTACGTGGTGCCGGAAAGCTTCACCCACGGCAGTGCCGAACAGCGCATGCGCTGGTTCCGCCGCGGACTGGAACAGGGCGAGATGGCGGCCTGCGACACCTTCTCGGCGAAGGTGCTGTGAGAGGGGCTGGGGTAGAGGGGCTAGGGATCAGGGGCTGGGGACTGGGGGGCAGGAACCCTCGGTGCGCGCCGGACTCCGCCCCTAGCCCCTAGCCCCTCAGCCTATCCTCACCACCACCTTGCCGACGTGGGCCTGGCTCTGCTGGTGTGCGAGTGCTGCGCGCGCTTCTTCGAAACCAAACACGCGGTCGATGACCGGGTGGATCTTGTGCAGCGAAATCACCTTGTTCATGGATTCGAACATTTCGCGCGAACCGACGAACACGCCGCGCACGGTCGAGGTGGTGAACAGCAGTGGCAGTGGGTTGATTTCGCCGCCGGTCAGCACGCCGATCAGGTGCGCCTGGCCGTTCTGGCCGAGTGAGGCAATCGAGCGCTGCAGCGTGCCCGGGCCGCCGACTTCGACCACGTGGTCGACGCCTGCGCCACCGGTGGCATTGCGCACTTCCTGATCCCACTCCGGGTGGCTGCGGTAATTGATCAGCGTGGTCGCGCCCAGCGACTTTGCCTTTTCCAGCTTGGCGTCGCTCGACGAGGTGGCGATCACCTCGGCACCGGCCGCCTTTGCCAGCTGCAGCGCGAACATCGACACGCCGCCGGTGCCCAGCACCAGCACGCGTTCGCCGGCACGCAGCGGGGCCGGGCCTTCGAACAGCGCGTTCCACGCGGTCAGCGCGGCGCAGGGCAGCGTCGCCGCCTCCTCGAAGCTCAGGTGCGCCGGTTTGGCGACCAGCGATTCCTGTGGGAACAGGCGGTACTCGGTGAGTACGCCGGGCGCGGTGCCGCCCAGGGTCTTGCCGAAGTAAGCCGGCTGCAGTCGACCGGATATCCATGTTTCGAAGAAGGTGCCGATCACGTGGTCGCCGGCGGCAAAGCGGTCGACGCCCGCGCCGATCTCGACCACCTCGCCGGCGCCGTCGGACAGCGGGATCAGATCCTTCGAATCGACGCCGGGATACAGGCCCTGCAGGATGAACAGATCGCGATAGTTCAGCGACGCTGCGCGCATCTTGACCAGCACCTGGCCCGGACCGGGACGCGGGACTTCAGCGTCGATCATCGTCAGGCTGTCTGCATTGCACTGCTCACGATAGGCTTGATAACGCATTCGAGTGAACCTCCGTTGGATAGTGTCGTGGGCGCAGGGCTGGATCTGCGCCCGGATGGTGCCATGCCCGCGCGCGGACAGGTGTCTCGCAGGCGCTTGCCTATATAGACTGTCGGCCTGATCGAAATGCGCTGCGGACGCCACATGCCGAAACTCACTGTCTATCTTCGCTGCCTGCTGCTGGCCCTGCTGCTTCCGCTCGCCGACGTCGCGCGAGCACTGGGCCCGGGCGAGCTGGCGGTCATCGTCAATGTGTCCGATCCGGCCAGCGTCGATGCCGGCACCTATTACCGCATCCGCCGCGGCATACCGGAGGCGAATCTGATCGAGGTGCGTCTGCCGCACGACCGTGCGGCACTGACACGCGCCGAATTCGAAGCGCTGCAGGCGGAAGTCGAGCAGAAGCTGCCGTCCGGCATCCAGGCGTTTGCGCTGGCGTGGACCAAGCCATGGCGCGCCGGTTGCATGAGCATCACCTCCGCTTTCGCTTTCGGCTACGACGAACGCTTCTGCTCAGCCAGCTGCGGACCGACACAGACCAGCCGGATGTTCAATGGCGGCCGCGCCATGAGCGAGGACATGCCGATGCCGAGACCGGCCATGCTGCTGGCCGGCGAAACGGTCGAGCAGGTACGACAGCTGATCGACCGCGGCATCGCATCGGACTACAGCTATCCGAAGGGCAGCGTCTACCTGGTCCGCACCGAGGATTCCGCGCGCAACGTACGCGCCGGCATGTTCGACGAGATCGTGCAGCAGGTGCGCGGCCTGCACTTCGAGACGCCGACCGCCGCCGAGGCGGGCGGGCGGCGTGACGTGATCGGCTATTTCACCGGTGCGGTCAGGGTGCCCGCGATCGACTCGCTCACCTTCCTGCCCGGCGCGCCGGCCGACCATCTGACCTCCTTCGGCGGCCAGCTGACCGGCAACCAGACGCAGATGAGCGCACTGGAGTGGCTGCGTGCCGGCGCCACCGGGAGCTACGGCACCGTGGTCGAACCGTGCAATCACCTCGGCAAGTTCCCGCACCCGGGCATCCTGATGACCTTCTACGCCGAGGGCGAAACGCTGATCGAAGCCTACTGGAAGAGCGTAGCCTGGCCCGGCGAAGGCGTGTTCGTCGGCGAACCGCTGGCGCGGCCCTTCGGTATGCGCACGACGCGCGACGACAAGGGCTGGTGGCTGGAAAGCCATTCGGCCGCCGGGCGCCGCGCGGTGGTCGAAGTGGCGCCGAGCGTGGTCGGGCCGTATCGCCTGGCCGGCACCGTGCAGATTCCGGCCGGACACGGGAGGCAGCGGCTGAAGGTGGAGGCGGGGGCGGTGAGGGTGCGTTAGCGCTCACTTGTGGCCGTCAGCCGGGCCTGGATAAGCGGCTCGATCAGGGCCAGCGTGCGCGCGGTCGCTCCGCGATGCGACTGCGCGAAGGCAATGCCAGCCTCGGCCATTGCAGCCTGCCGGGCCGGACTGGCCAGCAGTGCAGCAGTCTGTCCGGCCGCGTCGCCGACGTCCCTCGCGCGCTGCGCCGCCCCGGCCGCGATCGAATCGGACGCCGCCTGCGCGAAGTTGAAGGTGTGTGGCCCGACGATGACGGGGCAGCCGCTGGCACAGGCCTCGATCAGGTTCTGTCCGCCCAGCGGCAGCCAGCTGCCGCCGATAAGCGCGAGGTTGGCCAGCGCGTACCAGGCTGCCATCTCGCCCATCGAGTCGCCCAGCCAGACCCGGATGGAGGTTTCCGGCAGGATGTCTGCGCTACGCCGGATCATCGGCAGTCCGTTGCGTGTGACGAGCGCAGCCACCTCATCGAAGCGCTGCGGGTGGCGCGGCACCAGCGCGATCAGTGCTTCTGGCGGCAGTGCCGCATGCAGCGCCGGCAGCAGCAGTGCTTCCTCACCGTCGCGTGTGCTGGCCAGCAGGACAACCGGCCGGCCACCCAGCTTGGCACGCCAGCCGAGCCCCAGGGCACGCAGTGCCTCGGGCAGTGCGACGTCGAACTTCAGGTTGCCGCAGACGACGGCGCTGTCCGCGCCGAGTGCCTGCAGCCGCATGGCATCGGCGGCGGTCTGTGCGGCAACCACGGCCAGAGTGTTCAGCATCGGCCGGGTCAACGCCGGTATCCGGCCATAACCGCGTGCCGAACGCTCGGACAGTCGTGCGTTGATCAGCGCGACCGGGACGCCGGCACGAGCGCATTCAGCCAGCAGGTTGGGCCAGAGTTCCGTTTCTATCAGGAGGCCTACCGCTGGTCGCAGATGCCTGAGCAGGCTGCGCTGAGCCCAAGGCAGATCCCACGGAAGCCAGATCGTGTCCACTTCGCTCCCGTAGAGTTCGCGCGCGGTGGCTCGCCCAGTCGCGGTGTTCTGCGTGAGCACGATGCGGACGTCAGGGAAATGCTGACGGAGGGCGGCGATCAGCGGCTGTGCGGCGCGCGTCTCGCCCACGGATACGGCGTGGATCCAGAGGGTGGTCCTGAGTGGTCCCGGCGCGAAGAGTCCCAGCCGCTGGGGCAGGTCTTCGAGGCTGCCAGCGCCGGAGCGGCTGCGCCAGAACAAGCGCGCCAGAGCGCACGGCAAGGCGATGATCCAGATCAGTGTGTAGATCAGGCGCATGAGTGTGTGATGGCTGGGATGGGGTCGCTACGTCGAGGCAAGGCGCCGAAACCGTGGCTAAGCGGGCGGTTGCCCGGGTACAATCGAGCGTTTTCTCGGGCTGTTCCGGGGCGCGCCCGAATAGTGCCGTAATCCGGCGCGGATTGGGCTGTTCCCAGGAAAGGTGAGATCCAGATCATCCATGGCAGAGCAAAGTAAAATCCCGATCGGTTCGCGCTTGGTCGGGCCCGGTGAGCCCAGCTTCATCGTCGCCGAAGTTGCTCAGGCGCACGACGGCAGCCTCGGGACCGCTCACGCGTACATCGACGCCGCGGCCCGCGCAGGTGCCGACGCCGTCAAGTTCCAGACGCACATCGCGCACGCCGAGTCTTCGCCGGAAGAGCGTTTTCGGGTCAATACCTTTCCGCAGGACGCCACTCGCTACGCCTACTGGCAGCGCATGGAATTCACGCGCGAACAGTGGGCAGGACTTGCCGACCACGCGCGCGAGCGTGGTCTGGTGTTTCTGTCCACACCGTTCTCGCTCGAGGCAGTCGAGCTTCTGGAGCGGCTCGACATGCCGGCCTGGAAGATCGGGTCCGGCGATACGGCCAACTTCCCCCTGATCCAGCGCGTGTCCGCGACTGTGCGCCCTGTTCTTCTCTCGAGCGGAATGTCTTCTTGGACCGAGCTCGATGAGGCGGTGGCGTGGGTCCGGGGCCACGGCGCGCCGCTGGCCGTGTTCCAGTGCACTACCGCTTACCCCTGTCCGCCGGAACAGACAGGCCTTAATGTGCTGGCCGAATTGCGCGAGCGCTACGGCGTGCCGGTCGGGCTGTCGGACCATTCGGGAACCATCTATCCCTCTGTGGCCGCTACAACCCTGGGGGCCAATCTGATCGAGGTTCATCTCGTGCTGTCGCGCGAGTGCTTCGGACCGGACGTCGCGTCGTCGGTCACGACCACCGAACTGGCTTCGCTGGTACAGGGCGTGCGCTTCGTCGAGAAGGCTTTGCGTTCGCCCGTGTCCAAGGATGAGGTCGCGGCCGACAAGGCCGCGTTGCGCGAACTGTTTGGCCGCAGCCTTGTGCTGCGCGAGGGGCTGCCGGCCGGCCACGTCCTGCGGACCTCAGATTTCGCGTTCAGAAAGCCGGGCACCGGAATTCCTGCGCGGCGTCTGGATGAAATGGTCGGGCGTCGCCTCCGGCACGCCTGCGCTGCCGATGCATTCCTGAAGGAAGATGATGTCGAGTAAGCTCCCGCGCCGGATATGCGTGGTCCTTGTCGATCGTGCCAACTACGGCCGGATGCACCCGGTCATGCGCAGTATCGAGCAGGACCCGGATCTCGAACTGCTCACCGTGTGTGCCGGCACCATGTTGCTGGAACGTTTCGGTCAGGCTGAACGCATTGTCGAGGCGGACGGGTTCCGCGTCGACAGCCGCATCTACCTGGAAGTCGAGGGGTCGGTGCCGGTCACCATGGCCAAGGGCATCGGTCTGGGGATCATCGAGTTCAGTTCCGAATTCCATCGGCTGCGGCCCGACGTGGTGCTGCTGATCGGCGATCGCTACGAGGCGCTTGCGGCCGCCATTGCCGCGGCCTACATGAACCTTCCTATCGCGCACATCCAGGGTGGCGAGGTGTCAGGTTCGATCGACGAAAGTGCGCGCCACGCCATCACCAAGTTCGCGCACCTGCATTTTCCGTCGACTGAAAGGTCGGCCGAGTTCATCCGGCGCATGGGCGAGCGGCCGGACATGGTTTTCAACGTCGGCTGCCCCTCGGGCGACTACATCCGGGCACTCGACCTCAGTCTGCCCAAGAATCTGTTCGAGCGCATCGGCGTCGGCGGCGGCATCGACCCTGATCAGCCCTTCCTGCTGGTGATCTATCACCCGGTGACAACGCGCTTCGGCGAGGCCCGCCGGCAGGCGGAGCAGCTGCTGGAGGCCCTGCATCAGCTGCAGACGCCGACCGTCTGGATATGGCCCAACATCGATGCAGGAGCTGATGACATTTCGAAAGCGCTGCGTGTCTACCGTGAGCATCACGACGCCCGCTGGCTGCATCTGGTGAAGAATCTCGATCCGGTCACCTTCCAGAAGTGTCTCAAGGTGACCGCCTGCGCCATTGGCAACTCGTCCAGCTTCGTGCGTGACAGCACGTTTTCCGGTACCCCGGTCGTACTCGTCGGTGATCGCCAGGCGGGGCGCGAGCACGGGGACAATCTGGTCAGCGTGCCGGCCGAGACCGCGCGCATCGTCGAGGCTGCGCGCGCCCAGCTGGCGCGCGGGCGGCATGAACCGAGCCTGCTTTATGGTGACGGACGCGCAAGCGAACGCATCGTCGAGCAGCTCAAGCGCTTCGAGCCCTATCCACAGAAACTGCTGAGTTACCTCTGATTCACGCCATGGCCGTTCTCCTGTTAGAACCTGCCGGTTACAGCCCGCGCGCCGTTACGACCTACGGTCAGCTGGGAGAGGTGTGGCATGGCGAGGTACCACCGGGGCGCGAAACGGAGGTCGCGATTCTGGTGATTCGTCTCGCGCACCACGTCGATGGAAAGATGCTCGATCGCTTTCCGCATCTGCGCTGCCTTGCGACCCCGACGACCGGGCTGACGCATGTCGATGTCGAGGCTTGCCGAGTACGCGGCGTCGAGGTGGTGTCGCTGCGTGACTGCCGCGAGGCGATCGATGGCGTTACCTCAACGTCCGAACTGGCGCTGGGACTCATCATCGCGCTGCTTCGTCACGTTCCTGCTTCCCATGCGGATGTGATATCCGCCGGAAGGTGGGACCGCGACCGCTTCCGCTCGCGCCAGTTAAGCCGGCTGTCACTCGGCCTGGTCGGGCTCGGGCGGATCGGCGGACACGTTGCCGGCTATGCGCGTGCGCTGGGCATGCGGGTGGCCGCTTTCGACCCTTTCCAGCCCGAGCGGCGCTTTTCGTCACTAGAGGTGGTGCGGGTCAACGAACTGCCATCACTCGCAGCGCGCAGTGACATCCTGTCGGTCCATGCTGCCTTGCGCGACGACAACGTGAACCTGGTTGGTCGCGAAGTGATCGCGGCACTTCCGGCACACGCGTTGCTGATAAACACCGCCCGTGGTGCCTTGATCGACGAAACGGCCGCCGTTGCCGCGCTGCGCGCCGGACGACTCGGCGGTATCGCGGCCGATGTGCTGACGGAAGAGCACTCCGGTCGAGGACTGGACGGCTCTCCCCTGCTGACCGCTGCCAGAGACGGGCTGAACGTCATCCTGACGCCGCATATTGGCGGATGTACCGTGGACGCGATGCACATCACCGAAGAATGCGTGGCCGAACGCGTCGTGGAACGCCTGCGGAGAGGGTCATGAGTACGCCTCACGTCCTGGGCCTGCTGCCGGCGCGCGGTGGTTCGAAGGGCATCCCGGGCAAGAATCTGCGACCACTGGGCGGCCGTCCTCTGCTGCACTGGGCCGCCTCGGCGCTGGTCGACGCGCATTCCGTGAATCGACGCATCTGCAGTACCGATGATGCAGCCATCTCGGCAGCGGCACGCGACGCAGGGCTGGAGGTGCCCTGGCTGCGTCCGCCGGAATTGGCAGCCGACAGCACCTTGGTCGTCGATGTGATACGCCATGTGCTGGATACGCTCGAACAGTCGGGGGAACCGCCTTTCAGCCACGTTGTGCTGGTCCAGGCGACCAGCCCGACAGTCACCGCGACCGACATCGACGGTGCGCTGGCGCTGGCGATCGGACAGGATGCAGACACGGTCATTTCCGGCTTTGCCGCCGGGCAGCGGCACCCCGCGACCATGTATACGGTTCGGGAGGACGGAGGTGTCGACTGGCTGTTCGGCAGCTCACAGCGGATGGCGCGGCGCCAGGACCTGCCACCGGTGTTCGTGCGCACTGGGCTGGTGTATGTGATGAAGGCGACGCTGGTACGCGAGCGGGGCACCATCTACGGTGATCGCATCCTGTCGTGGCAGGTTCCTGAGCACCGCGCGCTGACCATAGATGAAGAGGCGGATTTCCGGCTTGCCGAATACATGATGAAGGAGTGTCCATGAAAGACCCCGCGGGCGACGGCCGCAGCTTCGACCAGAACTGGCGTACCACCGCCGAGGCTCATTACCTGCACTGGACGCGCAGCGAACCGGCCAATCAGATCCAGCTTGCCTTCCGCAACCACTGGCACACATTCAACGAACTGATCGGCGATGCGTCGGGTCGGCGCCGCGTGCTCGAGGTCGGCTGCGGACGCGGCTCGCTGAGCGCGTACTTCGCTGATGCCGGATGGGACTGCACGCTGCTCGACCTCTCGCCGGCGGCGATCGAAGTCGCACGCGGCGCTTTTGCCGCCCACGACCTGGCGGCCCGGTTCGACGTCGGCGATTGTCTCGACCTGCCGTACGCCGACAGCAGTTTCGATCTTTGCTTCTCGATTGGCCTGCTCGAACATTTCGTCGACATCGATCGCGTGATCGAGGAGCAGGTGCGGGTTCTCGACAGCGGCGGCCTGTTCATCGGTTACGTCGTTCCGCACCTTCCGGAGAACGTGCAGAAGGATTTCGGCTGGATCTGTGACCTGCTCAAGTCGCTGGTTCCGCCGGCCAGTCAGATTGCCAAGACCGAGGTCTACCGCTCAGACGCGCTGTCGCCGCCCTATCTCGCCGCCATGGGGCGGGCCGGCCTGCAATCGGTCGGCGCCGCCGGTACCTATCCGCTGCCGATGATCAGTCACTCGATCGATTTCCCGTTCTCGCTGTTGCCGCCCGCCGCCGAGGCGGTGCTGGTGCAGCATTTCACCCGACTGCTGGAACAACGTCGCCAGCAGTCGGACGGTCGCAATCCGTGGTTGTGCCAGGAAGGCTACGGCCAGGCCTTTCTCGTCTGGGGGCGTAAACCTTGATCGGAACGGTTGGCGGTGTCGCAGGCCGCGTGTCCTGCCCTGGCCGCAGCGGCGTGATGCGACGCTCCCGCCGGGGGCGGATTATCAAGGCCTGGGCCCGTTTCGAGCGCCGGCTTTCCGGCCTCGCCAGCAGGCCTGATGCATGGCGGCCGGATGGCGGTTCACGGAGTTCCGGCGCTTGAGCGTTTCATGCGGGCCGGCCGTCATTGCCGGCACCCTCATCAACTACCAGGCCGCCGAACCCGTGCTGCGACGTCTTGCCGAGGCGGCCGTCACCAGTACGCTGTTCCTGCCCGGTCGCTACCACGACTTCGTGCGAGCACGGTGGGCGAGCATGGATGGCCTGCACCTCCGTCCACACGAGGTGCTCAGCGCAGCCGCCCCTCTGGCGCGACTGGTGCATCACGTTCTCGAGCCAATGCTGGCCGGGCCGGCCTTTTCCGATACCTACCGTTTCCGCGAATGGCCCCGCCTCGCCGCGCATTCCGCAGCGGCGCGCGCGCTGCTCGCGGCGCGCGCCGCTCTTCCCGGCATGCCGCGCGGTGCCATCAATGCGGCCCTGCAGCGGGCAGTCCACCCGTTGTTGCCGCGCGGTGTACTTCCGGAGGGCGGGCCGGTGCTGGCGGTGACCCGGTCGGACGTGCGCCACCTGCTGTGCGCGGGCGGACTGGACGTGGTGTCTCTTATGGAAAGCTGGGATCACCCTCCCAAGGCGCCCATGGGCTATCAGTCACGTACCGCCTTCGTCTGGAATGCAGCGACACGCGAAGACTGGGTTGAATTCCAGGGAGGCGAGGATGTGCGCGTTGCCTATCCGTTCAAGCTGCGCTACGCGCTCGAGAATCCGGTGCAGTCCTCTGAGGGGGATCTGGTCCTGTACCCGGCGACCTTCAGTGCGCGCTCGGACCCGGCCTTCTTCTCGGCCGAGCTGACGCTGCTGGACCATCTATGTCGTGCGGCCCGCACGGCGGGCATGCGCCTGCTGGTCAAGCCCAAGCCGAACGGACTCGAGGGAGAGTTCGCTTCGCTGCTCGCCCGTCATCCGGGCGTGGAACTGGCGCCGTACAAGGACAACGACGGCAGCACGGGTTACTTCCTGGACGAGGCGTACAACCGTCAGCGGCTCGATCTGCTGGCGCGGTGTGCCCTGGTGGTGAACCTCGGTACGACTTTCGCGCTCGATGCCGCCGCTGCGGGCGTCCCCGTGCTTCAGTTGCGGCTGGATGACGCCCCCAGATTTCCGCTGCTCAGCCAGGCCGACCGCTGGGTGCATCTGCAGCGTCATTTTCTGTCCCGGCCCGATCTGCTGTGCCGGATCGGTGAGGGTGACGACGTCGACGCGCGGCTTGCCGACGGACTGTCTGGCGAGGGACATCGAGCGAGGGCCTTCTCCGACCACCTGCGTGGATGGCTGTCCGGCGCGGGTGGGGCCAGTCGTGCGATCGACGACATCGCCGCCCGCCTGCTGCAGGGGGGGCGACCGTGAGTGATGCGCCGGACGTCACCGTGCGTCTGACGGTGCAGCGGGTCATGCGCAACAGCTTCGTCTACGTGTTTGCCAGCGTAGCTTCCAACCTGTATGTGCTGCTGACCATACCACTGCTTTCATCGCGTCTAGCGCCCGAGCAATGGGGTCTGTACACCGTGTTCGTACAGATTGGCGCCATGGTGCAGGTACTCGGCGTAACGGCGTTTTCTCAGGCTGTTCTTCGTCAGTATGGCGGCGCGCCGGAGGCGGAGAGGCCCGCCATCGTGTGGAGCAACATAGCTGGCCTGCTGGCGGTGCAGACCGTGCTGGTGCTGGTGCTCTATCTTGCTCACCGACAGATCCTCCCGCGCGTGTTCGGCAATGTCGGTGAAGGACTGGAAGCGGTCATCGGGCCGGCGTGCCTGTGGTGGCATCTGGCAGGTGTACGCAACTTCCTGCTCACGTTGACGAAGAGCCGCGAGGCGCCCGCAGGCGTGCTCGGACTGACCGGCCTGTACGGCCTGCTGATGCTGCCGGGACTGTACGGGGTGGTGGTGGTGTATGGAGGCGGACTGCGTGAGGTGCTGCAGGTGTGCGCGTTCGCAGAAGTCGCGACGGTCGCCGTCAACCTCGCGATGCTTGCCCGAACGTATAGGCCGCAGTGGGCGCCTTCGGCGTTGAAAGCCTCCCTGCAGTTCTCCTGGCCACTCGTCCCGGGTGCGCTGTTCACAATGCTGTTCCTGAATCTCGACCGCATCGTGCTCAGTCACTCGGTCGGGCTGAAGACGCAGGGCGATTACGCTCTGGGCGCCATGGTGGGTGGCACCATGGCGCTTGTCGTGACCGCCTTCTGGTCCTCTTACGCACCGCGTACCGTGGCCCTGCACCAGCGCGAGGGCACCGAGGCGGCGGCCCGAGTGTCGCGACACATGCTCGCTCAAGGCTACGCGCTGCTGGCGTCCGCAGTGATGGTTTTCGCCTTGCTTGCCTGGCCGCTGTTTAACTTCGGACTGCAACGTGTCGATGCCTGGGCGGTTTCTACCATCGCCATAGGAGTCGGTGTCGGCCACTTCGGTCGTTTCATCGTGCTGCAACCGCAGCATGGTCTCTATCTGAGCAACCGGACACGCCTTTACACCCTGGTCAATGCGACGCTCGTGACGATCTGTGCGTGCGTTGCCGTCACAGCTCTGGATCTCGGAGGGCCGGTGGCCCTGTCCTTCAGCACGGTGACCGCGTCGCTGCTGCTGGCGTTTCCCCTCAGCCGTCTTGTACGACGGATCTATCCGCATCGCTGGCCCGCGGACGCGCTGCGCGATGCGCTGCTGGCGGTGGTGATGGTGGTCGGGCTTGCGGTGGCGGCCCCGCGCGCGCAGGGCGTTGTTTCCGGTGCGCTATACGGTGTGGCGGTACTGGCCATGCTGGCGTACCTGCTCCGTGCAGGACGCCGTTTTCGCCGCTCCATCCTGACGAACGATTGAGGAGGACCGAAAGGCGATGAAGGGTACTGATACCGGTCCGTCCATTCTGGTGTCTGGTCCGTACGGTGGACTCAACCTCGGCGACGATGCGATCGCACGGGTGATCTCCGACGAACTGGCCACGCGTGGTGCGCGCGTCACGCTGGCCGCGCTAGATCCGCAGGCGGCACGGGACATTCATCCGCAGGCGAGTACCGTGGAGCGGCTCAATCTCCGGCGAGGGAGGTTGTCCATGCTGTCGGCGATACGGCGTACGGACTGCGTGGTGATCGGAGGAGGCGAGCAGTTCCAGGAGCCCCGTCTGCCCAATCCGGTCTGGGGCCATCTGGCGACCAATCTGCAGATCTGCGCGGCGGCGCGCGCTTTCGGGCGTCCGTTCGCAACGCTGGGTGTGGGTGTGGACGCAGGCCTGTCCCGTGCAGGCCGGCGTGCCATGGCCTGGATGCTCGGGCGCAGCCTGTTCACGGGCGTCCGCGACAGCGATTCCTTCGGCCGACTGTCAGCGCTCGGCGTGCAGTCCCCGCCTCTCTTTCTGGGGGCCGATCCGGCCTTCCTGATCCGCATGCCGGAGAAGGACCGCGCGCGCAGCTGGGTTCAGGGTCAGTTGCCGAAACTGTCCGGCAAGCCGCTGGTGACCGTGTTCGCGGCACATGACAAGATCGTGGATGCGCGCTATCTGAAGATTCTTGCGCAGGCTGTCGCGGGCTTGCAGGCTGATGGTGTCCAGGTCGTCTATGCGGTATCCGACCTGCAGCCGGGTTACGACCTTGCCCTCCGTGACGGCGCGCTGCTGCCTGTTCCGGATGGTGCGGTCTGGTGGCCGCCGGGCAAGGGCGGTATCGACGGAGTGCTGACGCTGGTCGCGGCGTCCGACTGCATCATCAGCGCGCGCATGCACCCGCTGATTTTCGCGCTCGCCGGGAAAACGCCCTTCGTCTGCCTGTCGCGCAGCGCAAAGATGGATGCATTGATGGACATGGTCGGGGCGGCCTCCTCGATGGCTTTGGCTTCGCTCGACGCCACGGACCTGCAGAAGGCCGCTCGCGCGGCGCTGAACGTCGGGGCGCAAGGCTTCCATGAAGGGCTGACCGCGGCGGTAGATACGCTGAAGCGGCGCGCGGCCCGGCAGTTTGACGTACTGATGGACGACCTGGCGAAGAGGGCGGGCAGATGATCGTGAATCGCGGCGGAATGACGGATCGATGAGGATAGGGATTGATGCCACCGGGCTCGGGGCGACCAAGACGGGTACCGTCGTCTATCTCATCGAGATTATCGATGTATGGCGCCGCGATGCCTCGCTCGATCATCGCTTCATCGTCTTCGTCGCGCCGAAGTCCCGGGGCCTGTTCGCCGCATTCACCGGGGACCCCCGTTTCGAGTTCGTTCTCGCCCCTGACCGGCGGCCGCTGCGTATCGTCTGGCAACAGCTCGTGCTGCCCTGGCTTCTGGTATCGCGACGCATCGACGTGCACTGGGGTACCGGCTTCGTGCTGCCGCTCCTTGCGACCAGGCCGATGGCGGTCACCATCCATGACCTCACCTTCCAGCTGTTCCCGGCAGTGCACGAGTGGAGCAAGCGCTACTACTTCCCGCTCATGATCCGCGCCTCGATAGCGCGTGCCCGCAAAGTGTTTGCCGTCTCGTGCGCGACCTTCGACGACGTGTGCGGCCTGTTCCCGGCGGCCCGCGGCAAGACGGTGGTAACACTGCTCGCCGCTCGCCGGATGGACGCGGGCGGACAGGCAAGCGCCGCTCAGCTCCCTCCCGAGGCCGACCGGCCCTACGTGCTGTTCGTCGGTACGCTGGAACCGCGCAAGAACCTGCGACGTCTTCTCGATGCATGGACTTCCCTGGCCCCGGATGTGCGGGCGATGCACCGGCTGCTGGTCGTCGGAGTGAAGGGCTGGATGGTGGATGAGCTCGTGCGCAGCGTGGAGGACGATTCGGTACGCTTCCTCGGTTCGGTCAGCGATGCGGTGCTCGACAGCTTGTTGCGTCATGCGCGCTGCTTCGCCTATCCATCCCTGTACGAGGGTTTCGGACTGCCCGTGCTCGAAGCGATGGCGGTGGGCATTCCCGTATTGACGAGTAGGGTCGGGGCGACGCGGGAGGTCGCGGCAGATGCCGCAGTCCTGATCGATCCGACTGACACCGGATCGATAGCCGAGGGCCTGTTGCGTCTGCTTGTCGACGCGCCACTGCGAGAAACGCTGGCGCTGCGCGGACGCAGACGCTCGGAGGATTTCTCCTGGGTACGCACGGCGGATCTGACCTTGCACGCCCTGCTCGACCTTCGACCGGTTGCGTCGACGCCTGCGCGGAGTGTGCGTTCATGAGCCGGGTCGCCGTCTGTCTGGCCGCCTTCAATGGCATGTCCTGGCTGCCGGAACAGGTCGACTCGATCCTGCATCAGCGCGGTGTCACCGTCGATCTGTTCATCAGCGTCGATCGGTCTAGCGATGGAACCGAAGAGTGGTGTGAAACCTTGGCGGCGAGCGATGGTCGAGTCCATGTCCTGCCGTCGGGCCGGGTGTTTGGCGGCGCGGCCCCGAACTTCTTCCGCCTGATTCTGGAGGCACCAATCGAGCAGGCCGACTTTGTCGCTCTGGCCGATCAGGACGACATCTGGTTCGAGGACAAGCTGGCCCGGGCGGTCGGCGTGATTCAGAAGGAAGGCGCTGACGCATACTCCGGTGACGTTATCGCGATGTGGGCGTCCGGGCAGCGACAGCAGATCCGCAAGTCCCAGGCGCAGCGTGAGAGCGATTTCATCTTCGAATCCGCTGGGCCAGGATGCACCTTCGTGCTGCGCAGCTCGCTCGTACGCGCGTTGCGCGAGGTGTTGCAGCGCCACCGGAGTGATCTCGGTCGGGTCGGGTACCATGACTGGCTGATCTACGCGTTCGCCCGCAGCCGCGGAGCGCGCTGGATCATTGACGACACACCGAAAATGTTCTATCGCCAGCATGCACACAATCTCGTGGGCGTGAATCAGGGCTTCCGGGCCCTTGTCCGCAGGTTGCCCATGTTGTTCAACGGCGAGGCGCTTGCACAGGTGCTGCAGATCATGCGCATCCTCGGACTACAGGCTCATCCCGTGGTGGCTCGCCTCCTCGCAGATCGTCCGGCAGACTGGTTCTGGCTCGCGTTGCGGAGTGGCCAGTGCCGGCGTCGCGCGCGGGATCGCATGGTGTTTGCTGTGTATTGCGTGGTGCAGGGTCTGATGCGGATGACCGGTTTGCGCAGGTTCGCCGTGGAGAGGTAGCTTGGATCCGATAGGAGGGGGAGAGTATACGTGCGCGTGCTGGTGACTGGCGCCACCGGCCTGGTAGGCAGAGCCTTATGTCCGGCGCTGACGGCGGCTGGGCACGAAGTGCTGCGCGCGGTGCGTCGTGACGACGGAATGCCGTCCACCGTGGTGACCGGCGATCTCGGACATGACTGCCGCTGGCTCGACGGCGTCGGCCCCCTCGATGCGATAGTCCATCTGGCTGCGCGGGTGCATCAGATGAAGGAGGCTCCGGAAGAGGCGGAGCGCCTGCATCGGCTGACGAATCTCGAGGGCACGCTTGCGCTGGCCCGTGCAGCCCAGGCTCAAGGAGTGCGACGCTTCGTTTTCATGAGCACCGTGAAGGTGAACGGCGAGGGCGGTGCGCGCCCCTATCGCGGCGACGACATTCCCGCTCCGGCCGATGCTTATGCCCGCTCCAAGGCGGCTGCCGAGGAGGCGCTGTTCGAGTTGTCGCACGAGAGCGGAATGGAGGTCGTAGTCATTCGACCTCCGCTCGTGCACGGGCCGGGAGTGACGGGCAATCTACGCAGTCTCCTGCATTGCCTACGCAGGGGTATTCCGCTGCCACTGGCTTCCGTTGATGGCAACCGGCGTTCCCTTGTGGGCGTGGATAACCTCTCCAGTCTGATCGTACTTTGTCTGCATCATCCCGCAGCCGCGGGGCGCGTCTGGATGGCGGGTGACGGAGAGGACGTGTCCACCGCCGGGCTCATCCGCGCGCTGGCCCGCGTCTTGCAGGTGGCGCCCAGACTGTGGCGTTGTCCGGTGGGACTGCTGCGCCTGGTCGGTGTGCTGAGCGGACGATCGGCTACGGTCGCCCGGCTGTGCGGCGATCTGGTGGTCGATATCGGACCGACTCGCGAACAGCTTGGATGGGTGCCGCCACTGTCTCTGCTCGATGGGCTGAAGTGCTGTGTCGGGAGGTCGGAAGTCGGCCTTGATAAGATGACGGATATTGATGAAGCAGCGCCCCCCGGTGCCTTGTAGATGATTCCGGATTTCCTACTGCCGCTGCCGCTCGCCTTCGTGTTCACTGGAGTGGTGCTGCAGCTGATGCTGACCTATGCAGATCGCTTCCTGCCGGTGGATGCGCCGAACGAGCGGTCGCTGCATAACCGGCCCGTTCCCCGCTTCGGTGGCTTGGCGATGCTGATCGGCAGCGCGCTCGCGCTGTTGCTCGCCCCTGGTTCGCTGGCGCCCTGGCTGTGGCCTGTGGTCGTGCTGGCGCTCGTTTCCCTGCTCGACGATTTCGTATCTTTGTCGGCGCTCCCCCGCTTTGCCGTACATATCCTCACTGCCTCTGCCTTCGCGTGGGGGCAGTCCGTCGCCGCAGTCTGGTTGCCGCTGCTGGTGGTGGTGATCGTCTGGATGACCAATCTGTACAATTTCATGGATGGGTCTGACGGGCTGGCCGGCGGCATGGCGCTCGCTGGCTTCGGCGGCTATGCGGTGCTCGCGTGGTTCGCGGGCGACATGCAGGTGATGGCCGTCTGTGCTGCCGTATGCGGCGCCGCCAGCGCCTTTCTATTGCGCAACCTCCATCCCGCCAGCGTTTTCATGGGAGACGTGGGTTCGATTCCGCTCGGTTTCCTCGCCGCTGGCATCGGCGTGGTGGGCGTGCAGCGAGGGCTTTGGCACTCGGCGATCCCGGTGCTGATGTTCCTGGTGTTTATCGCCGACGCTACGGTCACGCTGCTGCAGCGGCTCCGGCGGGGCGAGAAAGTGTGGCAGGCGCACCGCTCGCACTATTACCAGCGTCTGGTGCGCATGGGCCTCGGGCATGCGCGTACTGCCCGCCTATATTTCTCGATCATGGCGGGCTGCGCGTTGACGGCTGTTGCGATCGAGGTAAGCGCACCGGCATTGGCCGGCGGTGCGTTGGTCGCCTGGTGTCTGGTGCTGACGCTGGCGGGCCGGCAGGTTGACCGACACTGGGTTCGCCACGAAGCTTCGATCCAGGAGGCCGCTTCATGAAAGCCCCGACGTCCCGCGGTCTGATCGTTTTTCTCTGTGACATTGGCTTCGCAGCTTTCGCTTGGTACGCCGCTTTCGCGCTGCGTTTCAACTTTGCGATCCCGCCTGAGTTCTGGCGATCGATGGCGCTCTCGCTGCCATGGATCGTCCTCGTTCAAGCAGCCGTTTTCTACTTTTTTGGCCTGTACCAGGGCATCTGGCGCTTCGCCAGCCTGCCTGACCTGCAGCGGCTGGTGCGGGCGATAGGGGCGGTCGCCGTGCTGGGGCCGGTTGTTGTCTGGCTGCTGCAGGGCAAGGGAATAGTGCCGCGCTCAGTTTACGTGCTGGATCCGATACTGCTGCTGATGTTGATGGGGGGCGGCCGCTTCGCCTACCGCGCTTGGCGCGAGCATCGCGAGTTCGGATCGCTGCTGGCCAAGGGTAAACCGGTGTTTATCCTCGGTGCCGGCGAGGCCGCCGCCAGTCTGCTGCGTGAGCTGGGGCGCTCCGGCCAGTGGCGTGTGGTCGGCCTGCTCGACGACAACGCACGCAAGCACGATCGCACCCTGTACGGACTGCGGGTGCTTGGCGCGATCCGCGATCTCGAGCGCTTCGCACGCGAGTTGAAGGTGTCGTACGCCATCATCGCCATGCCCAACGCGTCGCACGAGGTGCGGCGCGAAGCGGCGAACGCCTGCGTGCGTGCCGGCGTGAAGCCGATGACGGTGCCGTCCTTTGACGACCTGATTAGTGGCAAGGTGGCGGTGGCGTCGGTGCGTGAGGTCGAGGTCGAGGATCTGCTCGGTCGCGATCCGGTCAAGATCGATGCGCCGCGGCTGCGTCAGCTGATCGAGGGACAGATGGTGATGGTCACCGGCGCTGGCGGTTCGATCGGTTCCGAGTTGTGTCGCCAGATCGCACGGTTCTCGCCGTCGGCCATCGTCGCCTTCGAGCGCAGCGAGTTCTTCCTGTACACGCTCGTTGAGGAATTCGCCGAGCTCTTTCCGCACGTGCGCATCGAGCCGGTGATCGGCGATGTGCGCGAGGAGGACCGTCTGCTCGCGGCGATGCAGCGCTTCCGGCCGGTGGTGGTGTTCCACGCGGCGGCCTACAAGCATGTGCCGCTGATGGAGGGCGTCAATGCGGCCGAGGCGATCCGCAACAATGTCGGCGGTACGCTGGCGGCGGCGCGGGCTGCGCAGGCCAGCAGTGTGCCGCGTTTCGTGCTGGTGTCGACCGACAAGGCGGTGAATCCGGTCAACGTGATGGGCGCGACCAAGCGTCTGGCCGAGATGGGCTGCCAGGCGCTGGCTGCGCGCGGCGGCGACACGCTGTTCAGCACGGTGCGCTTCGGCAACGTACTGGGCAGTGCCGGCAGCGTCATCCCGAAGTTCCAGGAACAGATCGCCCGCGGCGGTCCGGTCACCGTGACTCACCCGGACATCATCCGTTACTTCATGTCCATCCCCGAGGCAGCGCAGCTGGTGCTGCAGGCGGCGCTGATGGGCGAGGGTGGGGAGATCTTCGTGCTCGACATGGGCGAACCGGTGCGCATCGCCGACCTGGCGCGCGACATGATCCGCCTGTCCGGTGCGTCGGAATCCGAGGTGAAGATCGAATTCACCGGCCTGCGCCCGGGCGAGAAGTTGTACGAGGAGCTACTGGCCAGCGACGAGACGACGCGCCCCACCCATCACCCCAAGGTGCGCATCGCACGCGCCCGGGCGATCGACGACGCGCTGTGGCTGGGCCGGCTCGAGCGCTGGCTGACCGGTCCCTTGCCGGCCGAGCCCGCCGCCGTCCGCGCCGAGCTGGCGCAGTGGGTGCCGGAGTACGTTCCGCAGGGCGATGGCCCGGCGCCGTCGCCGGCTCCGTCCGATGAGGTTCGCAGCGGAACCGGCACATGAGCACCTGGGCGATCGGCGATCTGCAGGGTTGTTTCGATCCACTCGAAACGCTGCTCGAGCGCTGCGGCTTCGATCGCCGTCGTGACCGGCTGTGGTTTGTCGGCGATCTGGTCAATCGTGGCCCGAAGTCGCTGGAAACCCTGCGCTTCGTGCGCGACCTCGGCGACGCTGCGGTGACCGTGCTCGGCAACCACGACCTGTCGCTGCTGATGATCGCCGCCGGTCACGGCAAGCAGCACCGGCTGGATACCTTCCACCACGTACTCGACGCGCCGGACCGCGACGAGCTGCTGGCCTGGTTGCGCGAGCGGCCGATGATGCACGTCGAGGGCGAATTCGCGATGGTGCATGCGGGCCTGCTGCCGCAGTGGGACGTGGTGCAGGCGATGCTGCTGGCGCGCGAGGTCGAGGACGCGCTGCGCGGGCCGCAGCACGACGAATTCATGCATCGCATGTGGGGCAGCGAACCGGCGGCCTGGAGCGACACGCTGACCGGCTGGGACCGCCTGCGCGTCATCGTCAATGCGCTGACCCGCATGCGCTTCTGTACGCCGGCCGGTCACATGGAGTTCTTCAGCAAGGGGTCGCCGGAGGAGCCTCCGCCCGGACATCTGCCGTGGTTCGACGTCGAGGCCGCGCGCTGGCGCACGCACACCGTGGTGTGCGGTCACTGGTCGGCGCTGGGCTATCGTCGCGCTGCCAATCTGATCGCGCTGGACTCGGGTTGCCTGTGGGGCGGCGAGCTCACCGCGGTGCGGCTGGAAGACCACGCCGTGGTGCAGGTGCCTTGCGAGCGCTGCGCTCGCTTCTGATCTGCGCGGTCGGCCGTGCCGGTATCCCGGTTCAAGCCGGTTGCAGCGCTTAGAATGCCGCCAAGGGAGAATTCAAACGATGATCGGCCTGTTTCTGATTACGCACAGCAGCTACGGCGAGTCGCTGATCCAGTGCGCCTGCCACGTGCTCAACACACGGCCGGCGCAGATCGCGCAGCTCGGCGTGTCCGGGCAGGACGATCCGCTGGACCTGCTGCCGCTGGCGCGGCGGATGATGTCCGTCGTCGACAGCGGTGAAGGTGTGCTGCTGCTGACCGACATCTTCGGTGCCACGCCGTCCAATCTGGCACTCAAGCTGTGCGTGCCGGACAAGGTCGAGGCGGTGTCCGGCGTCAATCTGCCCATGCTGCTGCGCACGCTGACCTATCGCGAGCGCGAAACGCTGCATGGGCTGGTCAACAAGGCGGTCAGCGGTGGCCGCGACGGAGTGATGGCGATGAAGGTGGGGCGCGATGCCAAGACGTGAGATCGAAATCACCAACAAGCTGGGCCTGCACGCGCGCGCCTCGGCCAAGCTGACCCAGATCGCGAGCCGTCACGGTTGCGAGGTCTGGCTGGAGCGCAACGGTCGCCGCATTAATGCGAAGAGCATCATGGGCGTCATGATGCTGGCGGCCGCCAAAGGCTCGGTCATCATCATCGAGACCGAAGGCGCCGACGCCGACGCTGCCATGACTGCACTGGTCGCGCTGATCGAGGACAAGTTCGGCGAGGGCGAGTAAGTGACCTTCACGCTGCACGGCCTCGCCGTTTCCGGCGGCATCGCGATCGGCCATGCCTATCTGGTGTCGCACGCGACGCTCGAGGTGGCCCACTATTCGCTGCCGCCGCGCAAGGTCGATGACGAAGTCGTCCGGCTCGGCCGCGCCTTCGACGCCGTGCGTGGCGAACTGGCCGAGCTGCGCAGCGGCCTGCTGAACGACGGTACCGAGGCGCGCGGCGAACTGCTCGCTTTCGTCGACCTGCACAGCATGATTCTCGACGATCCGCTGCTGCTCGACGAGGCCGGCGAGTACATCCGCAGCCGTCGCTGCAATGCCGAGTGGGCGATCAAGCGGCAGATGGACCGCCTGGTCGAGCAGTTCGAACAGATCGACGACGCCTACCTGCGCAGCCGCAGCGCCGACGTGGTGCAGGTGGTCGAGCGCGTGATCAAGGCGCTGGCCGGCAAGCGCAATCGCGTCAGTACCCGCCGTCGCGACACCGACAGCATCGTTGTCGCACACGATCTGTCGCCGGCCGACACCATACAGTTCAAGGCGCAGCGCATCGCCGCCTTCGTGACCGACCTCGGCGGTGCCACCTCGCACACCGCCATCGTCGCCCGCAGCCTGGCGATCCCGGCGCTGGTCGGCATGCATCAGGCGCGCCGGCTGATCCAGGACGACGACATGCTCATCGTCGACGGCGTGCGCGGCGTGCTCATCATCAATCCGGACGAGCGCATCCTCGACGAGTACCGGCTGCGCGCGCGCGAGATCGAGATCGAGCGCTCGAAGCTGAAGCGACTCACCGGCGCCGTCGCCACCACGCTGGACGGTGAGGCGGTACAGCTGTTCGCCAACATCGAGCTGCCGCAGGACGTCGAACAGGTGCGCGAAGTCGAGGCCGACGGCATCGGCCTGTTCCGCACCGAGTTCATGTTCCTGAACCGCGACGACCTGCCGGACGAGGACGAGCAGTTCGAGGCCTACCGCAGCGTGGTGCAGGCGATGAAGGGCAAGCCGGTCACCATGCGCACGCTGGACATCGGCGCCGACAAGGCGCTGCGCGGCGCCGAGCGCAGCGAAGCCAACCCGGCGCTCGGTCTGCGCGCGATCCGCTACTGCCTGGCCGAGCCGCGCATGTTCGTCACCCAGCTGCGCGCCATCCTGCGCGCCGCGCACTACGGCAAGGTGCGCATCATGCTGCCCATGGTGGCCTTCCAGCACGAGATCGAATCGGCGCTGGCGATGATCGCGCTGGCCAAGCAGCAGCTGCGCGAGGCGAACCGCAGGTACGACGACCGGGTCGAGATCGGCGCCATGGTCGAGATTCCGGCTGCGGCGCTGGCGCTCGGAACGCTGATGAACCACTTCAGCTTCCTGTCCATCGGCACCAATGACCTGATCCAGTACACGCTGGCGATCGACCGTGCCGACGAGGCAGTGGCGCATCTCTACGACCCGCTGCATCCGGCCGTGCTGCGGCTGGTGCAGCAGGTGATCGCGCAGGCCAAGCGCGCTGGCATGCCGGTGGCAGTGTGCGGAGAGATGGCCGGCGAGCCGCAGTTCGCGCGCCTGCTGCTGGGTATGGGTCTGCGCCAGTTCTCGATGCATCCGTCGCAGCTGCTGGAAGTGAAGCGCGAAGTACTGCGCTGCGACTGCGGCGATATCGCGCCGCGCGTGATCAAGCTGCTGCGCTCCGACGACCCGATCCGCATCCGCGAGCAACTCGAGCGCATCAACGCCGGCAGCGGCATCGTGCAGTGAGCAACATGCGCATCCTGGGCATAGACCCTGGCCTGCGCATCACCGGCTTCGGCGTACTCGAAGCCGAGGGCGCAAAGCTGCGGTACGTCGCCAGCGGCCGCATCACCTCGAACGAGCGCGAGCCGCTGCCGTCTCGCATTGCCACGCTGTTCGCCGGCATACGCGAAGTGGTCGATACCTGGCAGCCGACGCACGCGGCGGTGGAAATCGTCTTCGTGAACGTTAACCCGCAGTCGACGCTGCTGCTCGGTCAGGCGCGCGGTGCCGCGCTGTCGGCGTTGACCGCCACCGGGCTGCCGGTGGCCGAGTACACCGCGCTGCAGGTGAAGCAGGCCGTGGTCGGCCACGGCAAGGCGAACAAGGAACAGGTGCAGTACATGGTGGCCCGCCTGCTGGCGCTGGCCGCGGCCCCCGGCACCGACGCCGCCGACGCGCTGGCCTGCGCCATCTGCCACGCCCACGCGGCGCGCGGCATGGGCGCCATCGGCGGCCCCGGCGCCCGCCGGCGCGGCGGGCGTATCATCGCGCGTCGTCCGGCCTGACCGCATCCGTCGCGGCCAGCGCCTTCAGTCTCCCGGAGTTTTCATGATCGGTCGCCTCACCGGCTCGCTGCTGGAAAAGAATCCGCCGCGCATCCTGCTCGACGTGCAGGGCGTGGGCTATGAAGTCGATGTGCCGATGAGCACCTTCTACAACCTGCCCGCCATCGGCGAGCGGGTGACGCTGCACACGCATTTCGTCGTGCGCGAGGACGGGCATTTCCTGTTCGGCTTCGGCGCGCCGGCCGAGCTCGCGGCCTTTCGCCAGCTGGTGAAGATCAGCGGCATCGGCCCGCGCATGGCGCTGGCCGTGCTGTCCGGCATGTCGGTCGACGAACTGGCGCGCGTGGTGGCGATGCAGGAGGCGGGCCGGCTGACCAAGATTCCGGGCATCGGCAAGAAGACGGCCGAGCGCCTGCTGCTCGAACTGCGTGACAAGCTGATGCCCACCGTGTCGCTGGCTGCCGCGGTCGCGCCCGATGCCGGCGCCGACATACTGAACGCGCTGATGGCGCTCGGTTACAGCGATCGAGAGGCGCAGGCGGCGCTGAAGACCTTGCCGGAAGGCGTCAGCGTGTCCGATGGCATCCGCCAGGCCCTGAAGGCACTGTCGAAGGCCTGATACGGCAGGGACGCTCCCTGTGGGAGCGGCCTTGGCCGCGACGCGGCAGTGGCGGGCCGCCCGCTTCGATCCGGGCCGCTATCGCGAGCAAGCCCGCTCCCGTTGGGAAACGCCGGCTCCGATGGCGGGTCAGGCGCGTTCTTCCGAACCCGGAACTCAGAACTCCAGCGTGTCGGCGAACTTCAGCGCCGACAGCTGGGCGCGATTGACGACGTCGGCGCTCAGGCCGAGTGCGTGCGTCAGTTCCGACAATGCATCGGCCGACGCATCCTCGCAGGCGCGGGCCAGTTTCAGGAACGGTGTGTAGGCGCCGTCCTGACCGAGCAGCGCGTCGCTGATGCGGTCCGGCAGCGACATTTCTTCGAGCACCTTGTCCATCGGCGCGCCGAGCAGGCGGTCGAGCAGCGAGAAGGCGCCGGTGATGAACAGGTTGTCGTGCTCCTCGCGCGGGAAGAACTCGGCGCCCAGCACCTCCATCAGCCGGCCGCGGGCGATCGCCGCCTGCATCAGCGCCGGCGCCGACGGATCCTTGCCGGCGGTTACCAGCAGCAGCGACAGCCACTTGTTCAGCTTTTCGTAGCCGAGGATGACGACGGCGTGGCGGAAGGACTGCACCTGACACATCAGGCCGAAACCGGCCGAGTTGATGTAGCGCAGCAGCTTGAAGGACAGCGCCACGTCCTGCTTCATCGCGTCCTCGATCTGCTTGGGGTCGGCGTTGCGGCGGACCAGATTCAGCACGCGCACGATCTGCGCATGCGCCGGTGCGAGCTTCTTCGCCGTGGTCTGGCCGGCCTTGAAGAACCAGCCGGCGCCGCCGCCGTAACCGGCCTTGATCGCGGCATCGAACGCAGCGGGGTCATCGATGCCGGTGGCGATCAGGATGCCCGGCACGCGGATGGTGACCGGCTGCACGCGCGCGTCGGCCATCACGAAGCGGAAGGCGAGGCCGGCCGGTATCTCGGTACCGGCCTTGTAATCGGACAACACAAGCGGCAGGCCCGACTGGGCCAGCTGCGATACCGCCTGCGCGGTCACCGGGTCGGCCAGCGACGGCGCGGCGACCTCGAGCATGGCGCCCTCGGGCGCGATCCAGTCGGCCAGCGTGGCGTCCGGCCGGCAACCAGCGAGGCCGACGAAGACCGGGCGCGCCAGCGGCCAGTCATCGCCGATCGATTCGAGCGCGGCCACCGCGGTCGCGCAGTCCGGTGCGTGCACGCGCAGCCGGGTGGCAGTGATCGCCCGCTGCTTGTTGACCACCGGTTCCCGGGTGAAGAAAACGTCCTGGTCCATTGCGTCGATTAGGTCGAATAGGTGAAGGAGTCGGCGTGAAAATGCTCTATCGGCAGCCCGCACTGGCGGGTGAAGTCCTCCTTCGCAGCATCGATCATCGCCGGGCCGCCACAGGCATAGACCTGGTGACCCGACAGGTCGGGCAGATCGGCCATGACGACCTGGTGGACGAAGCCGGTGCGGCCGTCCCATGCGTCGCCAGCGGCCGGCTCCGACAGTACCGGCACGTAGCGGAAGCCGGGCAGGGCGCCGACCCAGCTCTGCGCGAGATCGTGCATGTAGAGGTCCTGTTTCGTGCGCGCACCCCAGTACAGCGTGATCGGCTGCGTGTAACCGATCTTGATCGCATGTTCGATCACCGCCTTGATCGGCGCGAAACCGGTGCCGCCAGCCACCATCACCACCGGGCGCTCGACGTCCTCGCGCAGGAAGAAGCTGCCGTGCGGGCCTTCGAAACGCAGGATGTCGCGTTCCTTCATTGCGCCGAACACGTGGCCGGTGAAATGGCCGCCCGGCACTTCGCGGATGTGCAGCGTGATGAACTCATCGTCGTGCGGCGCATTGGCGATCGAGAAGCTGCGACGCTTTCCCTCCTTCAGCAGGAAGTCGATGTACTGGCCGGCCAGGAACTGCAGGCGCTCGTTGGCCGGCAGCTTAAGCTTGAGCAGCATCACGTCGGGCGCCAGCTTCTGCATCTCCTGCACGCGGGTGGGCAGGGTGCGCACCGCGATGTCCTTCAGGCCGCCGACCTCGCGGCATTCGAGCACCAGATCGGAACAGGCCTTCGCGACGCAGAACAGCGCATAGCCCTGGGTCTTCTCCTGCTCGGTCAGCTTGGCGGCCTGGTACTGGCCGTAATCGACGGTGCCGGACAGTATCTTGCCCTTGCACGAGCCGCAGGCGCCGTTGCGGCAGCCATACGGAAGGTTGAAGCCTGCGGCGAGGGCGGCGTCGAGCAGGCGGGTTTCGGAATCGGTAGCGAACTGGTGCTGGCTGGGCTGGAGCGTGACCTGATAGGACATGGCTGCGTGAGACAATCCGGTAATGAAGATGACGAGCAGACCGCGACGCACTGCCCCTGGAAACTGGTGCGGCGCCCGGTCAAGACTACTGATTGTAGGCTGTGGCGACGTTGCGCGTCGCGCCCTGCCGTGGCTTGCCCGCCGGATACGGGTGCTGGCGCTGGTGCGCAGCGACGTCGCTGCGGCCGACCTGCGCCCGCTGGGCGTGCGCTGCGTACGGGCCGACCTCGACCAGCGGCGCAGCCTGCGTCGCGTCGCTGCGCTTGCCCGCTGGGTGTGGCATTTCGCGCCGCCGCCGAATTCCGGCGCGGCGACCGACCCGCGCAGCCGGGCGCTGGTCGATATGCTGGCGCGTGCCGGTCGCGTGCGCCGGCTCTGTTACATCAGCACCAGTGGCGTGTACGGCGACTGCGGCGGTGCCCTCGTGCCGGAGAGCCGGCCGTTGCGACCGGCCAGTGCGCGTGGCAAGCGACGGGTCGACGCCGAGCGCGCAGTGCGCACGCTGGCGCGGCGCGGCGTCGCCGTGTCCATCCTGCGCGCGCCCGGCATCTACGGCCCGGACCGCCTGCCGCTCGAACGTCTGCAGCGCGGTGACCCGGTGCTGCAGGCCGACGACGACGTGCACACCAATCACATCGATGCCGAAGATCTCGCCCGCCTGGCCTGGGCCGCGCTGCACCGCGCTCGCGGCGGCCGCACCTACAACGCCAGCGACGACACCCGGCTCAAGATGGCCGACTATTTCGACCGCGTCGCCGACGCCTTCGCGCTGCCGCGCCCGCCGCGCGTCGCACGTGCAGAGGCGGCGCAGAAGCTGTCGCCGATGACGCTTTCCTTCATGGGTGAGTCGCGCGTGCTCGACAACCGCCGCATGAAGCGCGAACTGCGCGTCCGGCTGTCGCGGCCCGATGTCGACGCCGTGCTCGCCGCCGCACTGAATTCTCCTTCCACGACCTCCTGACCCTGTCGACCATGCAAAGCAGTTACCTCTGGGCCAAGGCCCTGCACATCGTTTTCGTCACCAGCTGGTTCGCCGGCCTGTTCTATCTGCCACGCCTCTTCGTCAACCTGGCCATGCTCGGGCCGGAGGAGACGGCGGTGCGCGACCGCCTGCTGCTGATGTCGCGCAAGCTGCTGCGTTTCATGGGCCCGCTGGCCGGGCTGGCGGTCGGCTTCGGCCTCTGGCTGTGGCTGGGCGAGGGCATTTCCGGCGGCTGGATGCACGCCAAGCTCACGCTGGTGCTGCTGCTGGTCGGCTACCACCATTACTGCGCGCGCCTGCTGCGCGACTTCGAAGCGGGCCGCAACACGCGCAGCCACGTCTGGTACCGCTGGTTCAACGAAGCGCCGGTGCTGGTGCTGTTCGTGGTCGTCATTCTCGTCGTGCTGAAGCCTTTCTGAGCCATGAATACTCCGAATTCCGCCAGACCCGGCGTGCGCGCCGTTCGCCGCGTCGTCCGCGAAGAGCCTGAACTGCAGTCGGGTCAGTACTTCTTCTCGCCCTGTCCGCGTGGCCTCGAGCCCGTGCTGGCCGACGAGCTGACGCGGCTCGGTGCCGCCGACGTCAAGGTCGTGCCGGGTGGCGTCGGTTTCACCGGCGACTGGAAGCTGGCCTACACCGTCAACCTGGAAAGCCGCATCGCTACCCGTGTGCTGTGGCGCGTCGGCCAGGGGCCGTACCGCAAGGAAGACGACATCTTCAAGCTCGCCTACGGTCTGCCGTGGGAGCGCTGGTTCAGCCCCAAGCGCACGCTGCGCGTCTACACGACCGCAGTGCGCTCGCCGCTGAAGAGCGTCGATTTCGTGACGCTGCGGGTGAAGGACGCGATCTGCGACCGCATGCGCGAACAGACCCGGCAGCGGCCCAGCATCGACACCGCCAATCCGGACGTGCGCGCCCACGTCTTCCTGACCGACCGCGAAGCCACGCTCTACCTCGACACCTCGGGTGAGCCGCTGTACAAGCGCGGCTTCAAGGTGGCCGCGGTCGAGGCGCCGATCAAGGAAAACCTCGCCGCCGGCATCATCATGCTGTCCGGCTGGAACAAGGTGGAACCCTTCTTCGACCCGATGTGCGGCAGCGGCACCTTCCTGATCGAAGCCGCGCAGATGGCGCTCGACATCGCGCCCGGCCTCGGCCGCAGCTTCGCCTTCGAAAAGCTCACGCCGTTCAGCGCCGCCGTATGGACGACGATACGTGAGGCCGCCGCCGCGCGCGCCCAGCCGCCACGCGAGCTGCCCATATTCGGCTCCGACATTTCCGGCCGCGAGCTGGCGCGCACCAAGGAAAACCTTCAGGCGGCGAAGCTGCCCTGGGTGGTGAAGGTGGAAGGGGCGGACGTGCTGGACCGCGAACCGCCGGCCGACCACGGCGTGATGGTGACCAACCCGCCCTACGGCGTGCGGCTGGAAGACAAACCGGCACTGGACGCCTTCTATCCGAAGCTGGGCGACCTGCTGAAGCAGCGCTACGCGGGCTGGCGCTGCCACTTCATCACCGCCGATCCGGATTTCCCGAAGCTGATCAAGCTGAAGGCGAGCCGGCGCACGCCGCTGTTCAATGGCGCGCTCGAGTGCCGGCTGTTCGAGTACCGCATGGTCGAGGGCAGCCTGCGCACGCGCCGCGCCGGCACCGACGACGAACCGGGCGGCGCCGGGCCGGTCTGACCGGCAAGCGGCGCATTTGCGCCGATCCGGAGGAGAAGTCATGAACCGCATGCTGTGCGCGCTGCTCGGTGCGCTCACGCTGTCTGCCGGCGCGAATGCCGGACAGGAGCCGGCGAACACGCAGGACTCGATCGTCGCCGGCCGCCTCGGCCTGATGCAGTTCATCGTCGTGCCCGAAGCGTCGGCGCGCGACCGCGCCTACTACAGCCGCGTGATCGAACAGAGCTGCGACAAGGAAGAGACCTGCTTCCTGCGCTTCTTCACCAACAGCAGCGGTGCCGTCCCGGCTGTGCCGCTGCCCGACGCCATCCTGGCCGAGCCGACCGCGATGTTCCAGCGCTCGATCAAGCAGGCGCGCGAACAATTCCAGTGGAGCTGCCGGCTCGGGTTGGCCGAGGCGAACTGCTTCTGAGCGGGTCGATCTTTCGCGTGCGAAGCGATAGTTTTTGCGCCGCAGCACGCCCTTGATGCACGTCAATTCCCTGTCCGTTGTGGGGGATTAGCGTGGCGCCATGAGATGCCGCAACGGTTTCACGAGAACCGTCACGGCACCGGACGCCTACATTCATCAGGGAGAAAGACCATGAACACCTTCCGTTACGCACTTGCAGCAGGCGCCTTGTCGCTCGCCCTCGGCAGCAGCCCGGCGATGGCCGATCCGTCCAAGGACGCCGCCATGCTGAAGCTCGCCGCCAGCAGCGGCTGCACCGTCTGTCACAGCGTGGAGCCGGCCAAGAATGCCGACGGCCGCACGCCGGTGGGGCCTCCGTGGCGTGACGTCGCCGCGCGCTACTACGGCGTCAAGGACGCGCAGAAGCAGCTGGTGCAGACGGTGATGAAGGGCTCCAACCCCTACGACAGTCACTGGAAGGGCAAGGCCGCCGGTCTGGCGATGCCGCCCAATGCGGTGGCGATCAACGAAGCCGACGCCGGCAAGCTGGTTGGCTGGATACTGTCGATGGACGTCCGCTGAAACTTGACTTGAACCCCGCACCCCCTTAAGGTGCGGGTCCGCGCCGATTTGAGCCTCCAGCTTGCGGGCGCGTTATAAATGCCGCTAAAGCGAGCTGCCCACGACCCGTCAGCACGCTTTCCGCGTTCGGCGGGTTTTTCGTTTCTGTTCCCTGCCTTTCGATGATCACGGGTCGCCGCTCCACGGAGAGACCGATGATTCGTCCAGACTGCACCGAACAGCTCAAGGCCCTGATGGCCCGCCGCATCCTGATTCTGGATGGCGCGATGGGCACCATGGTGCAGAAGCACCGGCTGGTCGAGGCCGACTACCGTGGCACACGCTTCGCCGATCACCCGAAGGACCTCAAGGGCAACAACGACCTGCTGCTGCTGACGCGGCCGGACGTGATCCGCGGCATCCACGCGGCCTATCTCGAGGCCGGCGCGGACATCATCGAAACCAACACCTTCAACGCGACGGTGATTTCGCAGGCTGAATACGGCCTGGAAGCCATCGTGCACGAGCTGAACGTCGAAGGCGCGCGCATCGCGCGCGAGGCATGCGACGCGTACACCGCGAAGAACCCGGACAAGCCGCGCTTCGTCGCTGGCGTGCTCGGCCCGACCTCGCGCACCTGTTCGCTGTCGCCGGACGTGAACGATCCGGGCTTCCGCAACGTGAGCTTCGACCAGCTGGTCGATGACTACGTCGCCGCCGCGCGTGGCCTGACCGAAGGCGGCGCCGACCTGCTGCTGATCGAGACCGTGTTCGATACGCTGAACGCGAAGGCGGCGGTGTTCGCGGTCGAGAAGTTCTTCGACGAGGTCGGCCGCCGCTGGCCGGTCATGATTTCCGGCACCATCACCGACGCCTCCGGCCGCACCTTGTCCGGCCAGACCGCCGAGGCGTTCTGGAATTCGCTGCGACA
Organism: Methyloversatilis sp. NSM2; assembly: GCF_038066675.1. NCBI lineage: Bacteria > Pseudomonadati > Pseudomonadota > Betaproteobacteria > Nitrosomonadales > Sterolibacteriaceae > Methyloversatilis > Methyloversatilis sp. NSM2. The sequence continues at coordinate 46,198 of NZ_JBBUKV010000007.1, read as the reverse complement.
CGCGAATCCGATCTCCTTCGGCTTCAACTGCGCGCTGGGCCCGAAGGACATGCGCCAGCACGTCGAGGAACTGGCGCATCTGGCCGACACGCACGTGTCCGCCCACCCGAACGCCGGCCTGCCGAATGCCTTCGGCGAGTACGACGAAACGCCGGCCGACATGGTGAATCACCTGCGCGAGTGGGCGCAGTCCGGCTTCCTGAACATCGTCGGCGGCTGCTGCGGTACGACGCCGGACCACATCCGCGCCTTCGCCGAAGCGATGGCGGACATGCCGCCGCGCGCCGTGCCAGAGATCGAACGCAAGCTGCGCCTGTCCGGGCTGGAAGCGTTCAATGTCGGCGCCGACTCGCTGTTCGTGAACGTGGGCGAGCGCACCAATGTGACCGGCTCGCGCGCCTTCGCGAAAATGATTCTGGAATCGCGCTTCGACGACGCGCTGGCGGTGGCCCGCCAGCAGGTCGAGAACGGTGCCCAGGTCATCGACATCAATATGGACGAGGCGATGCTGGATTCGGTCGCCGCGATGGAGCGCTTCCTGAAGCTCATCGCCTCCGAGCCGGACATTTCGCGCGTGCCCATCATGCTCGACTCGTCGAAGTGGAGCGTGATCGAGGCCGGCCTGAAGTGCATCCAGGGCAAGGGCGTCATCAACTCGATCTCGATGAAGGAAGGCGAGGCGGAGTTCCTGCGCCAGGCCAAGCTCGCACGCCGCTACGGCGCGGCGGTCATCGTGATGGCTTTCGACGAGAAGGGCCAGGCCGACACCTACCAGCGCAAGACCGAAATCTGCCAGCGCGCCTACACGCTGCTGACCGAACAGGTGGGCTTCCCTCCGGAAGACATCATCTTCGATCCGAACATCTTCGCGATCGCCACCGGCATCGCCGAGCACGACAACTACGCGGTCGATTACATCGAAGCGGTCGGCTGGATACACAAGAACCTGCCGTACGCGAAGACCTCGGGCGGCGTGTCCAACGTGAGCTTCTCCTTCCGCGGCAACGACCCGGTGCGCGAAGCCATCCACACCGTGTTCCTGTACCACGCGATCCGCAACGGCCTGTCGATGGGCATCGTGAACGCCGGCCAACTCGGCGTTTACGAAGACATTCCGCAGCCGCTGCGCGACAAGGTCGAGGACGTGGTGCTGAACCGCCACCCCGGTGCCGGCGACGCGCTGGTCGAGTTCGCGATCACGGTGAAGGGACAGGCCAAGGAATCGACGCAGGATCTGGCCTGGCGCGAATGGCCGGTCGAGAAGCGGCTCGAGCACGCGCTGGTCAAGGGCATCACCGAATTCGTCGTCGAGGACACCGAAGAGGTGCGCGCGCGGCTGGAAGCTGAGGGCAAGCCGCCGCTGGCGGTGATCGAAGGTCCGCTGATGGCCGGCATGAACCACGTCGGCGACCTGTTCGGCGCCGGCAAGATGTTCCTGCCGCAGGTGGTGAAGTCGGCCCGCGTGATGAAGCAGGCGGTGGCCCATCTTCAGCCCTACATCGAGGCGTCGAAGAAGGTTGGCGAAACCAAGGGCCGCGTCGTCATGGCGACGGTGAAGGGCGACGTGCATGACATCGGCAAGAACATCGTCGGCGTGGTGCTGGGCTGCAACGGCTACGACGTGATCGATCTCGGCGTCATGGTGTCGTGCGACCGCATCCTGCAGACCGCACGCGAGCACAAGGCCGACATCATCGGCCTGTCGGGCCTGATCACGCCGTCGCTGGAAGAGATGAGCCACGTCGCGTCGGAAATGACGCGCGAGGGCTTCGACATTCCGCTGCTGATCGGCGGCGCCACCACTTCGCGTGCGCACACCGCGATCAAGATTGCGCCGCATTACGCATCTCCGGTCGTGTATGTGCCGGACGCCTCGCGCGCGGTCGGCGTCGCCACCAGCCTGCTGTCGAAGGATCAGCGCGCGGCCTATGCCGAAGAAGTGGCGGCCGACTACGCGAAGATCCGCGAACAGCATGCGGCCAAGAAGGGCCAGAAGCTGGTGTCGCTGAACGACGCGCGCGACAACGCGTACTGCTGCGGCTGGGGCAGCGAGGTTATCCCCGAGCGGCCGCAGAAGATCGGTCGCCAGGTGATCGAGGACCAGGATCTGGCGGCGCTGGTCGACTACATCGACTGGGGCCCCTTCTTCCAGACCTGGGAACTGTCGGGTCCGTATCCGGCCATCCTCGACGACGAAATCGTCGGCGAGGAAGCGCGCAAGCTGCTGGCCGACGCGCAGGCCATGCTGCAGCAGGTGATCGACGGCAAGTGGCTGGTTGCACGCGCGGTGTATGGCGTCTGGCCGGCCAACAGCCGCGGCGACGACATCGAGTTCTATACCGACGAGACGCGCCTGAACACCGCGATGACCTGGCACAACCTGCGCCAGCAGCACGAGCGCCCGGCCGGCAAGCCGCACTACTGTCTGTCCGACTTCGTGGCGCCGCGCGCCAGCGGCGTGGCGGACTGGGCGGGCGCCTTCGTCGTCACCGCCGGCATCGGTATCGAAACCAAGCTGGCCGAGTTCGAGAGGACACACGACGACTACAGCAGCATCATGCTGAAGGCGCTGGCCGACCGGCTGGCCGAAGCCTTCGCCGAGTACCTGCACGCAAAGGTGCGGCGCGAGGATTGGGGCTATGCGCGCGACGAACAGCTCGACAACGCTGCTTTGATCGCCGAGAAGTACCGTGGCATCCGTCCGGCGCCGGGTTATCCGGCCTGTCCGGACCACACCGAGAAGGGCGACCTGTTCCGCCTGCTCGACGCGGAAGCCGCGATCGGCGTGTCGCTGACCGAAAGCTACGCCATGCTGCCGACCGCGGCGGTGAGCGGTTTCTACCTCGCCCACCCGGACGCGCAGTACTTCGCGATCACAAAGGTGGGCGCCGATCAGGTGGCCGATCTGGCGGCGCGCAAAGGTATGCCTGAGCCGGTCATGAAGCGCTGGCTCGCGCCGGTGATCTGATCCGCGCAGTGCCGGCCCGCCGTCTGGCGGCGCCGATCTGCGGAACCCTGCGCCCTTTCCGCCTGTCGGTCCTGCGTGCCGACAGAGCGGGCGCGTCTTCGCGGCGCCGCCGCCGCAGGCCATTCACAGGGAGACAACAGTGACGAGCTATCTTGAGCTCATGGAGGCCTTTGACCATTACCCGCCGGAGCTGCGTGCGCTGATCGGTATCGCGCTGATCGCGCTGCTGGCCTGGACGGCCAACTGGATCGTCAAGAAGGTGCTGCTGCGCGTGCTCACACGCGCTTTGCGCATGCTGCCGGTGGGCGAGGGGCAGAGCACCTTCGATGACACGGTCGTGCGCCGGCTGTCCAATGTGGTGCCCGCGCTCATCCTGCACAATGGCATCGCACTGCTGCCCGAGGTGCCGCCGACCGCGGTCACCGTGGTGCAGAACGTGGCCGGTGCCTTCATGGTGCTCACCGTGGCCCTCGCGATCGGCGCCCTGCTGAGCTGGCTCAACGCGCTGTACGAGCGGCGGCCCGGCGCTCACCTGAAGCCGATCAAGGGCTACATCCAGGTCGTGAAGATCCTGCTGTACGTCGTCGCCGCCATCCTGATGGTGGCTGCGCTGATCGACCGCTCGCCACTCATTCTGCTGTCCGGTCTGGGCGCGATGGCTGCGGTGCTCATGCTGGTGTTCCAGGACACGCTGTTGTCGCTGGTGGCCAGCGTGCAGATTTCGTCGAACGACATCGTGCGCGTCGGCGACTGGGTGGAAATGCCGCAGCTCAACGCCGACGGCGACGTGATCGACATCGCGCTGCACACGGTGAAGGTGCAGAACTGGGACAAGACCATCACCACCATTCCGACCAAACGCTTCATCACCGACCCGTTCAAGAACTGGCGCGGCATGCAGGAGTCGGGCGGTCGCCGCATCAAGCGCAGCCTGCTGCTCGACCAGCAGAGCGTGCGCTTCCTGTCCGACGAGGAGCGACGCGGGCTGACACGCTTTGCGCTGCTCGAAGACTATCTGGGCGAGAAGCAGCGCGAGATCGACGACTGGAACCGTCAGCTCGAAGCGCGCGGCAAGGCGCCGGTCAATCACCGCCGCATCACCAATATCGGTTGCTTCCGCGCCTACGTGGAGCGCTTCCTGCGCGCGCATCCGGGCATACACCGCGACATGACGCTGCTGGTGCGGCAACTGGCGCCGACGCCGGATGGCCTGCCGCTGGAGATCTACTGCTTCACCAACACCACCGCGTGGTCGAAGTACGAAGGCATACAGTCGGACATCTTCGACCACCTGCTGGCCATCCTGCCGGAGTTCGGACTGAGCGTGAGCCAGCATCCGATCGGTGTGGACCTGCGCGAGATCGGCCGCGGCCTGGTCGCCGACGGCAGGATGGAACTGCGCGCTGCATCGTGAGACGGCGCGCAGGTGTCGCAACTCCGCGGGGTGCCGACGCGCATCTCCTTTCCTGAGGTTTTTGCAGTACCGATGCATCCGATCATCCGCCCGATGCGCGCCGACGATGTCGACGCCGTGCTTGCGCTGCAGGCAATCGCCTATGCCGATGCGGCCTTCGTGCCCGAGGGCGCTGCCGTCTATCTGAATCGCATGAGGCTGGCACCGGATCTTTGCCTGGTCGCGCAGTCAGCGGCCGGCGATCTGCTTGGCTATCTGGTTTCGCATCCGTGGCACGACGGCAAGCCGCCGGCGCTGGACACCGATCTTGCCGCGCTGCCGGTGCCGGCGACGCGCTGGTATCTGCATGACTGCGCGGTGGCCGCGTCGGCCCGCGGCAGCGGCGTGGCGGCCGCGCTGTACGAGGCGGCACACGATGCGGCGGCATGCCGCGGACTTCGCTGCGGCGCCCTGGTGGCGGTCGGCGATGCCGCCCGCTACTGGGCGCAGCGCGGCTACCGACCGGCGCTTGGGACTGTGCCTGTGCAGGCGCTTGCAAGCTATGGCGAAGGTGCTTGCTACATGACCCGCGTGCTCGGCTGAGGCGCAGCACGGGCAAGCTTCGCGGGTCTCTATGAGAGGGGGCGGGTCTTCTGATCCCGGCTGCGACCTGTATCGAAGCCTGCGGACCGCAGCGGTCGCGTCGCGGCCAAGGCCGCTCCCACAGAGGCGGGCGCCAGACTCGCGGTCGGTGGCCGGAGCCGGGTTTCTGTGGGAGGGGTCTTCTGACCCCGACTGCGGCCTGTATCGAAGCCTGCGGACGGCAGTGGCCGTGTCGCGGCCACTGCCGTTCCCACAGGAGGACGCCAGACTCGTGGCTTGAGCCTCGGGTGGGTGTAGGAGCGGTCTTCCGACCGCGACAAGACGCGCTCAGCGCCCAGGCAGCAGCGCCTGTCTTTCCTGCGGCGTCAGCGTGATCGCGAGGTATACGCGTAGCGCCGCGTAGGCGTCGTTGGCGGCATAGAGCTTCTGCGCATCGCTCAGACGGGGCAGCGACCAGTTGGTGGTGGTCACCGACTTCGACTTGCGGAAATTGCGGTCCAGCACCAGGCCGACGGCGGCGCGTGCGCCCAACGAGTTGTTGTAACCACGACGGCGAAACAGGTGGTCGAGGTCGAGCACCGACTGCAAGGTGGCGCCGAGCTTCGCGTGGATCTGGCTGCGGTCGGCGCTGAGGCCGAAGCCGATCTTCAGCACCGCCGGATCCTCCAGCAGCAGGGACGCCGCATCGCGACTGGCGCTGTCGTGCATCTGGAACAGGAAGGCGCGGTCGGGCAGCGCGAACTGCACGAGGTGCGGCCCGCTGCTCACTTCACCCGGCTTGAAGGTGGGTTTGGATTCGGTGTCGAAGCCGGCTTCGCCGGCTGCGCGGATCTCAGCGACTGCGGCAGCGACGGCTTCCTTCGTGTCGGGAATGACGATGTCTTTCAGCGTCAGTCCTTCGAACGGCTGCATCAGATCGGTTTCGGCCTTGCCCGGCCCGGTCTTTCTCATCGCGCGGGCAGGATGTCGAGCACCCGTTCCGGCGGCCGGCACAGCCGGGTGCCGAGCGGTGTGGTGACGATGGGCCGGTTCAGCAGCACCGGGTGTTCGGCCATCGCAGCGATCAGCGTGTCGTCGTCCAGCGTCGGGTCATCGAGGCCCAGTTCGCTGTACAGCGCTTCCTTGCTGCGCATCAGTTCGCGCACCGGCACGCCGCAGGCGGCGACCAGCGCACGCAGCGCCGCGGTCGACAGCGGGGTTTTCAGGTATTCGACGACCTGGGGCTCGAAGCCGCGTTCGCGTATCAGTTCGAGCGCGCCGCGCGAATTGCTGCATTTCGGGTTGTGATAGACGGTGATGACGCTCATGAGACCTGCCGTGATGTCGGAGCGTCGGGACGATAGCAGACTGCGTTCCGCGGCGCGCCGCGGAACGGCGGTCGCTCAGTTCGCTGGCAGCACCACCGGCACGCCCTGCTTCTTCACCATGAACACCGCGAAGCGGGCGGGCGCCGTGCTGCTCAGGTTGCGCGCCTGTGTGTGGATGTCGTCCGGCTTTTCCTCGAACACGTCGCCCGGCCTGAGCCGGCGCTCGGGTCCGCCCGCCACCTGCATCAGCACTTCGCCCTCCAGCATGTAGACGAAGACATGCGCCTGATGGCGATGCGCCGGGCTGGCTTCGCCGGGGGCCAGCGTGACGACCAGCAGCACGCCTTCGTCCAGGCCCGGCTGCAACGGCTGGCTCAGGCGCTGCGCAACGCCGCCACCGTGACCGGCTTCGTGCGCGGCGGCGGGCGTGGCGATGAAGGTCAGCGACAGCAGCGCGGCGAACAGTGACGCGCGGCGCATCACGACGCCCTCCGCTCGATCGGTTGCTGCATCGACACGGCGATGCGGTTCCACGCGTTGATGGTGGCGACGGCGAAGGTCAGTTCGGCGATCTGCGTGTCGCTGAAGTGTTGTTTCAGCGCATCGAACTGCGCGTCCTCCGGTGCGCCGTCTCCAATGCGGGTCAGCGCTTCCGCCCAGTCCAGCGCGGCGCGCTCGGCGTCGCTGAAGAAGCTGCATTCGCGCCAGCCAGCGACGACGTCCATGCGCTGGACATCCTCGCCCAGCCCACGCAGCGCGGTGGCGTGCATGTCGAGGCAGAAGGCGCAACCGTTCATCTGCGACACGCGCAGATAGACCAGCTCGACCAGCTTCTTGTCGAGCGCGCCACGGCTGATCTGGTCGGACAGGGCGTACAGGGTTTTGTAGGCTTCCGGCGCGAGGCGGAAGTAGGGCAGTCGCAGGCCGTGCATGAGAGCTTCTCCATGTGAGAGCGCAACGGAATCGATGCGCTCATGGACAAGACGACGACCGGCCGCCCGGTGTGACAGCCGCCTGTATCAGTCGATGCGGAAGCTGCCCAGCTTGTCCGGATTGAGTACGCCGTACAGGGCGAGCACGCGTTCGCCGTCGGTCACGATGGACAGCGTCGAGTGCAGCACGCCGTTGCGGAAGCGCAGGATGGCCGGCTCGCCGTTCACCAGGCCCTCGCGCCATTCCAGACTGATGTCCGGATTGCGCGCGACCGCGTAGTAAAGCCAGGCGATGCGCGAAGCGCCGTGCAGCGGCTTGAGGGTCGCCCAGGTCTTGCCGCCGCCGTCCGACACGGCGATCGCGTCGTCCGCCAGCAGGCTTTCGATGTCGTCGCGCTTGCCCGACTGCGCGGCGGCCATGAAACGGCGCAGCACGCGCAGATGGGCCTCGCGGTCGACGGTGAAGCGCGGCTGCTGCTCGCCCACCCGCGTCTTCGCACGATGCACCAGCTGGCGGCAGGCCGCCTCGCTCTTGTCCAGCGCCTGTGCGACCTCGGGGTAGTCGTAGTCGAACACTTCACGCAGCAGGAAGGCGGCGCGCTCGTCCGGGCTCAGGCGTTCGAGCACCGCGATGAAGGCGAACGACAGGTCGTCGGCCCGCTCCAGCCGCGATTCCGGCGTGATCAGGTCGTGCTCGGCCAGCGGTTCCGGCAGCCAGGGGCCGACGTAGTGCTGCGCTTCGGCCTTGCGCGCGCGCAGCCGGTCGATGCTGAGCCGGGTCACCGCGGTCACCAGCCAGGCTTCGGCGGAGCGCAGGTCGGCCGGGGCGGACTCGTGCCAGCGCAGCCAGGCGTCCTGCAGCACGTCGTCGGCGTCGGCGCGCGAGCCGAGCATGCGGTAGGCGATGCCGGTCAGTCGCCGGCGGTGCTGATCGAAGGTGTGGGTGGTCAAGGTCATGTGCGGGCGCCAGAGCGGGAGTGGATACGCGTCGAAGACGCGCCAGCGCCTGCACTTGTGACAGCGCGCTCAGCGACATAGGGCAGATTGTCCGCCCGCCGTACCGTCGCCTTCAATCCCCGCCGGGTGCCGGCCAGCTTTCGGCGAGGAAGTCGATGAAGCAGGCGATGCGCGCCGCCAGCGTGGTGTTGCGGTAGTACACGGCATGCACCGGATGGAAGCTCGGCACGCGCAGCGGTGCGAGCAGCTCGACCAGCCGGCCGCTGCGCCGGTCGTCCTCGGTCATGAAGTCCGACAGGCAGGCGATGCCTTCGCCGGCGAGCGCGAGCTGGCGCACCGTTTCGCCGCTGGACGCGGACAGCGACGGGCGGATCGCGCAGCCTTCGCCGTCCGCCGTGCGCAGCGGCCAGGTGTTCAGGTGGGCCGGCGCGGTGAAGCCGATCAGCCGGTGCGCGGCGAGTGCCGCCGCGTCAGCCGGTTCGCCGTGGACGGCCAGATAGGCCGGCGAGGCAAGCAGGCGCAGCATCGAGCGGCCGAGCAGACGCGCGTGCAGCGTCGAATCGGGCAGCGTGCCGATGCGCAGCGCGACGTCGGTGCGCTGTTCGATCAGGTCGGTGATGCGGTCGTTGCTGTGCAGCTCCAGTTCGATGTCCGGATAGCGCGCGCGAAACGCGCCGACACGTGGCACCAGCACATGCAGCACGAAGGGCGAGGCGGCGTCCACGCGCAGCCGCCCGGCCGGGCGCTGGTGGCGGATGGCCATGCATTCCTCCGCCTCGGCCAGCGCAGCGACGATGCGCCGTGCGTGGTCGGCGAACAGCCGGCCTTCTTCGGTCAGGTCGATGCGCCGCGTCGTGCGCACGAGCAGCGTGCTGTCCAGCCTGCGCTCCAGCCGTGCCAGCGCACGGCTGACGCCGGACACCGTCTGCCCCAGCTGTTCGGCGGCCGCGGTCAGCGAGCCGCCATCGATCACCGCCAGATAGGCCTGCAGGTCTTCGGTGCGCGTCGTCATGGGCGTGGTCCGGTTGATATTTGACGAACAGTCAACAATCAATTGTATTTTCGATGGTTAATGAAATGATAAGCCGGCGGCACACTTGCAGGCACATCAACTGCAAGGAGCTGCACATGGATCTCGAACTGAAGGGCAGGCGCGCCCTGGTCACCGCGTCGTCGAATGGAATCGGGCTGGAAATCGCCCGCGCGCTGGCGGCCGAAGGCGCGCAGGTGGTCATCAACGGGCGCAGCGCGGCCAGCGTGGAGGCCGGCGTCGCCAGCATCCGAGCCAGCCATCCGCAAGCCGACCTGCTGCCGCTGGTGGCCGACAATGGCACGGCGGACGGGTGTGCCGCCACGCTGGCCGCGCTGCCGGAGGTCGACATTCTGGTGAATAACCTCGGCATCTACGAGGCGGTCGGTTTCTTCGACGAGAGCGACGCCGACTGGCAGCGTCTGTTCGAGGTGAACATCCTGAGCGGCGTGCGGCTGGCCCGGCACTACCTCGCCGGCATGCTGGCCCGCGGCGACGGCCGGGTGGTGTTCATATCGAGTGAATCCGGCATCAGCCCGGCGCCGGAAATGGCGCACTACAGCGCGACCAAGACCATGCAGCTGGGCCTGTCGCGCTCGCTGGCGGAACTGACGCAGGGTACGCGGGTGACGGTGAATGCGGTGTTGCCCGGCCCCACGCGCACCGAAAGCGTCGAGAAATTCATCCAGGACCTGTTTCCCGACCTGCCACCGGCCGAGGCGCAGCGCCGCTTCATGGCCGAAAACCGGCCGTCGTCGCTGATCGCGCGGCTGATCGATCCGACGGAAATTGGCGCCGTCGTCGCCTTCATCGCCAGCGCCCGCGCGGCGGTGATCAATGGCGCGGCGATCCGTGCCGAGGGCGGGCTGGTGCGCACGGCCTTCTGACCGGCGACGCGCCGATGACACGGTGATCCGTCGGCATGCACAGGGCTGTCGCACACGGCACCGCATAATGGACCGATGAAAAAGCGCACACGCAAGTCGGTCTGGGCCCGCAGTCTTGAACGCAGCCTGGTCGCCATTACCCGCAGCGCGATGAAGACAGGCGTGCGTGCGGTGGGCCGGGCGATGAAGCCGGTGGTCGCCCGGCGCACACCACCGCCGGGCGACGGGGCGTGGGTGCTCGGCATTGCCACCGGTGTCGCCGGCGCACGCCGTTTCAGGCTCTATCGACCGCCCGGCGTCACGATCGGCGAGCGCCTGCCGCTGATGGTGATGCTGCACGGCTGCGGTCAGGACGCGAACGCCTTCGCCCGCAGCACGCGCATGAACCGGGTGGCGATGCGCGAGCGCTTTCTGGTGCTTTATCCGGAGCAGGACCGGCTGGCCAACGCGCAGGGCTGCTGGAACTGGTTCGACGCCACCGCCGGCCGCGCCAGTGGCGAAGCCGCGCTGATCATGAAGATGATCGACCAGGTGTGCCTGCTGCACCCGGCCGACCCCGGGCGGGCGGCGATCGTCGGGCTGTCGGCGGGCGCCAGCATGGCGGCCCTGCTGGCGACCCGTCACCCCGCACGGTTCCGTGCCGTGGTGATGCACTCCGGCGTGCCGCCGGGCACCGCCCATTCAAGCCTGTCGGCGCTCGGCGCGATGCACGGCCATCGCGCCACGAAGCCACTGGAGGCGACGCCGCTGGAGAAGGAAAGCGGCTGGCCGCCGTTGCTGGTCATCCACGGCGACGCCGACAGGGTGGTGGCGCTGCAGAACGCCCACGCCGCCGCGCAGCAGTGGGCCGAGGGCCTGGGCGCCCGCGCCCGGCCGTCGCGCAGCGTGCAGCGCGGTCAGCGGTACGCCATGACGGTGACCGACTTCCGCCGTGGCAGCGTCCTCGTGTCCAGGCTGGTCCAGATCCACGGACTGGCGCACGCGTGGAGCGGCGGTGCCGCACAACTGCCTTACAGCGATCCGGCCGGGCCCGATGCCTCACGCATGGTCTGGGCATTCGCGGCGGCGCAGTTCCGGGCCTGAGCGGTGGCTGCGTGGGCTGCCGAACAGACCGCGTTGTCGCGGGCGCCTAGTCTGCTGCAGGAGGAAGCAGGTACGCGGCGGGTTCCGCTGCGACCACTGCACACCTTCGACAGGAGATGACCATGAACTATGAAGATCGCGACGCCTACGGCATATACAAGCCGGCACGAAACAACGGTGCAGGGCCGGATACGCACACCGGCCCCGGGCCCCATCTGATGGGGGCTGACACCCTCATCGGCAACGAGGTCTACAACAAGCAGTCGGAAGAACTCGGCGACATCAAGGAAATCATGCTGGATATGCGCACCGGCCACGTGAGCTATGCGGTGATGTCCTTCGGCGGCTTTCTCGGCATGGGTCAGAAGCTGTTCGCTGTCCCCTGGGACGCGCTGAAGCTGGACACCGAGAACAAGCGTTTCGTGCTCGACGTGAACAAGGAGCGCCTCGAAAGCGCACCGGGCTTCGACAAGAACCACTGGCCCGATATGGCCGACGTCGCCTGGGAGAAGCGCATTCACGCCTACTACGGCACCCGGCCTTACGGTCAGGCGGACACGTCGTCCATCGTCTGATCGTGCGGACCCTGCCGGCACTTGCAGCGTGATTCACGCAAGTGCCGGCGGGGCCTCCGTCCGGCGGTGCGCCTCGCGCACCGGTTCAGACCTTGGCCGGGACACCGCTGCGCTGGCGACGGCGAAAGGTGATCACTGCACCGACGCAGATCGCCAGTTCGAGCGCGAACGACCAGTGCAGCAGGAAGTTGAGCCACCAGGGCGTGTGCAGCGCAGGCACTGTGAACAGCGCGAACGGGCGGTCAATGAAGGGTGCGAACCACCAGATGTCGCCGACGACACTGTCCAGCACCATATGCAGCAGCCCTCCCGCCGAGAAGATGCCGAGCACGGCGGCGCCTGCACTCAAGGGCCTCGTGTGCCGCCACAGCAGTGCAAGCAGAAGCAGCGACAGCCACAGGACAGGCCAGTGACTGATGTACTTGTGATGGTGGGTTTGCCGGGCGTCGACCAGGTAGAACCACAGCATGTCGAAGTCCGGCGCGAGAGCGCCGATCACGCCGGCCGCCACGGCGACGCTCGCGCGGACGGGCAGCGTTCGCGCACGATCGACGAACTGCGTGGCGAGAAGATAGCCCGATGGGGCATGGGCGATGAACATAGGCGGCGGGCATCGAGCGGTTCAGAGCGTGCCGATGATATCGCCGGACATGACGCTGGCAGGTCATCCGTCCGGACGACCCGCCCTCATGCCTTCGGGCTTCAGCCCTTCAGCGCGTTGTAGCTGGTGATCAGGTTGCGGTAGTCGGGAATGTGGTTGGACAGCAGCGTGGCCAGGCCTTCGACGTCGTTGCGCCAGTCGCGGTGCAGTTCGCACGCCACGCCGAACCAGTTGATCAGCTGTGCGCCGGCCTGCGACATGCGGTCCCAGGCCGAATGCCGGGCGATGTCGTTGAAGGTGCCGGAGGCGTCGGTCACGACGAACACGTCGAAGCCTTCTTCGATCGCCGACAGAGCGGGGAAGGCGACGCACACTTCGGTCACCACGCCGGCGATGATGAGCTGCTTGCGGCCGGTGGCCTTGATCGCCTTGACGAAGTCCTCGTTGTCCCAGGCGTTGATCTGGCCGGGGCGGGCGACGTAGGGCGCGTCCGGGAACATCTCTTTCAGTTCCGGCATCAGCGGGCCGTTCGGGCCCTGTTCGAAGCTGGTGGTCAGGATGGTGGGCAGCTTGAAGTACTTGGCCAGATCGGCGGTGGCCAGCACGTTGTTGCGGAACTTGTCCGGATCGATGTCGCGCACCAGCGACAGCAGGCCCGCCTGGTGGTCCACCAGCAGCATCACGGCGTCGTCCTTGTTCAGCTTCTTGTAGGTCTTCGTGGTCATGGCAATTCTCCTTGCAGTTGAGGTTGGGTGCCGGGAGGGTGGCTTTGGCCTTTGTGGCCCCCGGCGGAGTGGTCCCTGCGCGCCCCGGTGCGCGCAGGGGGTGAAGCGGGTCAGCCCGTCACGGTCTCGAAGCGACCGCTGTTGAAATCGTCGATCGCCTCGCGGATTTCGTCCTTCGTGTTCATCACGAAGGGGCCGTAGCCGGCGATCGGTTCGTCTATCGGTTCGCCGGCCAGCAGCAGCACGGTGGCGTCGGCTTCGGCGGCGATCGAGAAGCTGCTGCCCTCACGGTGGTACAGCGCCATCTGCGCCTCGCGCACCGGCTGGCTGCTGTTGGCACGGATCAGACCGCGCAGCGCCACCAGCGCCAGCGTGTGACCTTCCGGCACCGTCAGTTCGAGGTCGGCGCCGGCTTTCAGCTTCAGGTCCCACACATTGATGGGCGTGAAGGTGCGGGCCGGGCCGCTGTGCCCAGCGTACTCACCGGCGATGACGCGCAGATGTCCGGCGCCGCCCGGCAGGTCGACCACCGGAATGTCCTTTTTCGCCAGGTGCTGGTAGCCGGGGGCGGCACGCTTGTCGCGCGCCGGCAGGTTCACCCACAGCTGAACCATTTCCAGCGGGCCGCCGCGGCGGGTGAAGTCCGGCGAGTGGAATTCCTCGTGGATGATGCCGGCACCGGCGGTCATCCACTGCACGTCGCCCGGGCCGATCACGCCGCCAGCGCCGGTCGAGTCCTGGTGGGCGACTTCGCCGTCATAGACGATGGTGACCGTCTCGAAGCCGCGGTGCGGGTGGCGACCGACGCCGCGCGGCGTGTCCGACGGCTCGAAGTTCGCCGGGCCGGCGTAGTCCAGCAGCAGGAAGGGGCTCACGTGGCGGCCCATCGAATCGTAGGAAAACAGCGAGCGCACCGGAAAACCGTCGCCGACCCAGTGCTGGCGCGGTGCGCTGTACAGACCCGAAATCTTCTTCATGGTGTTTCTCCTGTTCGTTCGCACCGTTCCGTCTGAACCGTGCTGCGTTGAGGTGAATACTAGATTCGGGACAATCGACGCACTAGACGGCAAAATCGCTATTCAGTGTTCTATTGATGGAACGATGGGGGCGGTATGGCAGCTGAGATGCAGGACCTGAACGACCTCTACTACTTCGCCCGCGTGGTCGAGCACGGCGGCTTTGCGCCGGCGGCGCGCGCGCTCGACATGCACAAGTCCAAGCTCAGCCGGCGCATCGCGCTGCTGGAAGACAGTCTCGGGGTGCGCCTGATCCAGCGCTCGACGCGCCGCTTCGCGGTGACCGAGATCGGCCAGGCCTATTACGGTCATTGCGTCGCCATGCTGGTCGAGGCGGAGGCGGCGCAGGAGGCGGTCGAGCGCACGCGTGCCGAGCCGCAGGGCATCGTACGGCTGGCCTGTCCGACCGCGCTGCTCGAATACCAGGTGGCCGACATGCTGAGCCGCTACATGGCGGCCTGTCCGCGCGTGCAGATTCATCTGGAAAGCACGAACCGGCGCGTGGACGTGATCCGCGAAGGTTTCGACCTGGCGATCCGGGTGCGCTTTCCGCCGCTGGAGGACACCGACCTCGTGATGAAGGTACTGGGCGACAGCCTGCAACGCCTGGTCGCTCACCCGGATCTGATCGCGCCGCTGGGCGAGGTCCGCGTGCCGGCTGATCTCGCAACGCTGCCCAGCGTGGCTTGGGGGCCGGCGCAGCGCGACCACGCGTGGATGCTGGAAGGCCCGGACGGTGCCAGCGCGCAGGTGCGCCACGCGCCGCGGCTGGTGACCGACGACCTGGCCGCGCTGCGCAGCGCCGCGCTGCACGGCGTCGGTGTCGCCCAGCTGCCGACCATGATGGTGCGCGACGACCTCGCCAGCGGTCGCCTGATCGACGTGCTGCCCAACTGGGCGCCGCGCTGCGGCATCGCCCACGTCGTGTTCCCGTCGCGCCGCGGCCTGCTGCCGGCGGTGCGCGGGTTGGTCGATCATCTGGCGCGCGAGTTTGCGCAACTGCCGGCGTGATCGTCCGTCGCTCGCTGCGGCATGGGCGGGAACACGCAGCACCGATGCACACTCTGCACAACACGGCCGGCGACCTGCGCCGGCCCGAACGAGGATGAATGGATGTTCCGTACCCTGAAAGAGCTGTTCGACAGCTTCGCCGCACCGGCGGTCGATCCGGTTGCCACCGAACACCAGCTGCAGCTGGCCACCGCCGTGCTGCTGGTCGAAGTGATGCGCGCCGACCCGGACATCGGTGACGACGAGCGCGCGGCTGCGATGCAGGCGCTGCGCGACAAGTTCGCGCTCGCCGACGACGAGATCGAACGGCTGATCGAACTGGCGACCACCGCGGCGGCCGAGGCCTACGACTACCAGCGCTTCACCGGCCAGCTGAACCGCGCCTTCGACGCCGCACGCAAGCTGCGCGTGATCGAGCTGATGTGGCAGGTGGCCTACGCCGACGGCCATCTGCACGCGCACGAAGCGCACGTGATGCGCAAGGTGGCCGACCTGCTCTACATCCCGCATGCCGACTACATCACCGCCAAGCTGGCGGCGCGCGACGGCGTCGGCGCGCACTGACGGCCGGCTGCGCACGCACCGGCAGCGGCCACATTGCGCGCCGCGGCAGCGGCCCGCACAATCGCCGCTGATTCCAAGGTAATGCCCATGTCCCACGCGCATCCCACGCTGCCCGCCCAGACCATCGCCTGCCACGAGTGCGATCTGCTGCAGACCGAGCCCGAACTCGCGCCCGGGCAGACTGCGCGCTGCGTGCGCTGCGGTGCCTTCCTCGCGCGCAATCCGCCGGACAGCCTCGATCGCACGCTGGCGCTGACGCTGACTGCCGCGATCCTGTATGTGATCGCCAACGTCTATCCGCTGGTCGGCCTCGAACTGCAGGGGCGGCGCGTCGAGGTGACGCTGATCGGCGCGGTGCAGGTGCTGTGGCAGGACGGCATGACACCGGTCGCCGCGCTGGTGTTCGGCACCGCGCTGCTGTTCCCGTTGCTCGAACTGCTGATGATCCTGATGGTGCTGCTGCCGCTGCGTCTGGGCCGAGTGTCGCCACGGCTGGCGCCCTTCTTCCGGCTGGTGCGTTCGGTGCAGCCGTGGGGCATGGTCGAGGTGTTCCTGCTCGGCATGCTGGTGTCACTGGTGAAGCTGTCGCACATGGCGACCGTGCTGCTCGGTACCGCCTTCTGGGCGATGGCGACACTGATCGTTGCGCTGACGCTGGCCGGGCGCGCGTTCGACACGCGGCTGCTGTGGCAGGTACCACCGGAAGGCGCCAACGCATGAAGCGCGACCTGACCGCGCGCGAAGCGGGGCTGATGAGCTGCCATGTGTGCGGCCAGCTCGCGCACATTCCGGCCGATCGCGCGGCGCTGCTGCGCTGCCCGCGCTGCCGCGCGCCGATGCACCCGCGCAAGCCGGCCAGCGTGTCGACCACCTGGGCACTCATCATCGCGTCGGCCGTGCTGTTCGTACCGGCCAACCTGCTGCCGATGATGACCACTTCCTCGCTGCTCGGTCGCCAGCAGGACACCATCATGAGCGGCGTCGTGTTCCTGTGGCAGAGCGGTTCGTGGCCGCTGGCGGCGGTGGTGTTCTTCGCCAGCATCATGGTGCCGCTGCTGAAGATCATCGCGCTCGCCTGGCTCACCGTGACGGTGCAGCGCCGCTCGCGGCGCAGTGTCATGCAGCGCACCCGACTCTACCGCATCGTCGAATTCGTCGGCCGCTGGTCCATGCTCGACATCTACGTCATCACGATACTGGTGGCGCTCGTCAATTTCCGTGGCCTGGCCACGATAGAGGCCGGGCCGGCGGCGATCGCCTTCGGCGCCGTCGTCGTGCTGACCATGTTCGCGGCGATGAGCTTCGACCCGCGCCTGATCTGGGACCCTCTTACCGAACCCGGGAAACCTGCCGCCCATGTCTGACCCGACTCCGCCCGCGCTGCCCACTGCAGTGGTCGACCCGCCGCGCCGCTTCCGCATCCCGCTGGTGTGGGTGATCCCCATCGTCGCCGCGCTGATCGGGCTCTTCCTCGCTGCCCGCACCTGGTACGAACAGGGGCCGGTGGTGACGCTGCAGTTCCGCACCGGCACCGGGCTGGAGCCCGGCAAGACGCGCATCAAGTACAAGGACGTCGACGTCGGCCAGATCAGCACCGTGCGGCTGGCCGAGGACGGCAGCCACGTTGTCGCCACCGCGCAGATGGCGCGCGAGGCGGCACCGCTGCTGGTCGAGGACACGCGTTTCTGGGTGGTCAGCGCCAAGGTGTCGGGCAGCGCGGTGTCGGGTCTCGATACGCTGCTGTCCGGCACCTATGTCGGCATGGACGCCGGCAAGTCGGGCGAGGCGCGCCGCGATTTCGTCGGTCTGGAGGACGCACCTGTCGTGTCGCTCGGCGTGCCGGGGCGCAGCTTCGCGCTGCACGCCGACACGCTGGGCTCGATCGATGTCGGCACGCCGGTGTATTTCCGGCGCATCCAGGCCGGGCAGGTGACCGCCTTCAAGCTTGACGACGCCGGTCAGCATCTCGACATCCAGGTGTTCATCAAATCGCCCTACGACCGCTTCGTCACGATAGATACGCGCTTCTGGAACGCCAGCGGCATCGACCTGAAACTGGGCGCCGAGGGGCTGCAGCTCAACACCGAATCGGCCACCGCGATACTGGCCGGCGGGCTGGCCTTCGAAACGCCGCCCGGCGGCGATACCGAGGCGGCGCCGGCGGGCCAGGACTTCCGCCTGTTCTCGACCCGCGCCGAGGCGCTCAAACAGCCCAGTTCGAATGCGCAGATCTGGCAGCTGCGTTTCACCGAAACCCTGCGCGGCCTGTCGGTCGGTGCGCCGGTCGACTTTCGCGGCATCCAGATCGGCGAGGTGATTGCGATCTCGCCCGACGTCGATGTCGACGCCGCCGACGTCGGCCTGCAGGTCGACATCGCGGTGTTCCCGGAGCGCATGCAGTCGCGCAAGGACACCACGCAGGACATGAGCGAGGCCGACTTCCGCGCCTTCGTCGACCGCCTGATCAAGCGCGGTCTGCGCGCCCAGCTGCGCAACGGCAACCTGGTCACCGGTCAGCTCTATGTCGCGATGGACTTCTTTCCCAATGCGGACACGGCGAAGGTCGACTGGGCCGGGCGGCCGCCGCAACTGCCGACGCAGCGCGGCAGCCTGGACGAACTGCAGGCGACGCTGAGCCGCATCGCCGCCAAGATCGACCGCCTGCCGCTGGACGACATCGCCGCCGAAACGCGCCGTGCCATCGCCGGTCTGGCCAGCGCGGTCGAGCGCACCGAGGCGCTGATGCAGCGGCTGGACGGACTGGCGTCGAACGAAGTGCGCGCCGCCGTCGCCGAAACGCAGCAGACCATGGCCGAGGCCCGCGCCGCTGTCGCCGACGGACGTCGCCTGCTGGCCAGCGACGCGCCGCTGCAGCAGGACCTGCGCGACAGCCTGCAGGAACTGTCGCGCGCCGCGCTGTCGCTGCGCCATCTCGCCGACATGCTGGAACGCAACCCGGAAGCGCTGCTGCGCGGCAAGCCCGAGGAGAAACCGTGAGCCGTCTTCGTCTGATTCCGGTCGCCATGGTCGCACTGCTGCTTGGCGGATGCGGCAGTTCGCCCACCGTACGCCACTACACGCTCACCACCGGCGAAGCGCCGGTCGCTGCCGGCGCAGCGTCACCGAGCGTCGTCGTCGGTCCGATCAGCCTGCCGGAAGCGGTGGACCGTCTGCAGATCGTGCAGCGCGTCGCCGGTGCGCGCGCCGAGCCGGCACAGGGTCACCGCTGGGCGGGGTCGCTGAAAGCCGAACTGGCTCGCCGGCTCGCCACCGCCATCGCACGCGAGCGTGGATTGGCGCGCGTGGTGGCTGCCCCGCAGAACAGCGTCGCCCGGCCCGATCTGACGGTGCCGGTGGACGTGCTGCGACTCGATGCCGACGGCTTCTCGTCAGTCACGCTGGAAGCCGTGTGGGCCGTCCGCGGCCATGGCAACGACATCGGCAGCGGACGCTTCAGCCGCAGCGAACCGGTACGCGCGCAGACCTACGAAGCGCTGGTCGAGGCGCACGGCCGGCTGGCCGATGCGCTGGCCGCGGACATCGCAGCCGCGATCCGCTGAGCGTCTGCGCACGGCTGTAGCGGTTGCGCGACCGGTACAGTGTGCGGGACGTGCAAGCCGTTGAGCTGACGATGTTTTCGCCGCATGGATGATCCGAACGGCTCACCCGCGAGGCGGTAAGCCGTTCGAAGATGTAATCCGGGGTCGCTGTAATCCGGCGGTTTTCTTCCGGATGTACCGACCATGAACTTCCATGCCGCATTCGTGCGACGGCTGCGCATCGCCGTCGCCGCGCTGGTGTGCGCCTGCGCGTCGCTGAGCGCAGCCGCAGCCGACATCGTTCCCTACCTGCAGACGCCGACCGCGAACTCGATCTGGGTGTCGTGGAAAACCGCCGAAGGCGACGAGTCCGTCGTCGAATACGGCGTGGATGGCGGACCGCTGAACCGCACCGCCTCCGGCTCGGCGCAGACGCTGGCCGCGAACTACCGCCTGCACGGCGTGCAACTCACCGGCCTGCAGCCGGAAACGCTGTACACCTACCGCGTGCGCACCGGCAGCCAGGTGTCGCCGGTGTTCCGCTTCCGCACCCAGCCCACGGCGGCGCGCAAGAGCGGTCACTTCCGCATCCTGCTCACCGGTGACCATCAGCTGCGCAACGACGATCGCCACACACCGCTGCTGCAGGCGGCCAAGGCCAAGATCCAGTCCCTGACCGGTCTGCCGCTGGAAGAGTCGGTGCAGCTCATGCTGAACAACGGCGACCAGGTCGACGTCGGCACGCTCGATCACTACGAGTTCGTGCACATGAAGCCGTCGGCCGTGGTGTCCGGCAATCTGGCCATCATGACCGCGCTGGGCAATCACGAAACCTACTACGACCCGGGTCTGGCCAACTGGCGCGCGCACAACTTCTACGACCAGATCAGCTACAAGGGCATCGCCGCCGCGGCCGACGAAAGCTATTACGCGCATCAGGTCGGTCGCGTGCTGCTGGTGTATCTGAACTCGGAATCGGGTTTTTCGGCACAGGCCGAATGGCTGCGCAAGGTGGTGACCGCGGCCGACGCCGATCCGGACGTCGACTGGGTGATCAGCGTCGTGCATCGCCCCTATCAGGCGGAACAGTACGTCGGCGACATTTCGCAGTGGTTCCGCGACACCGCGATGCCGATACTGGCCGGCACGCGCAAGCACGCGCTGAACATCGGCGCCCACCACCACCTGTACGCGCGTGGTCAGACCCGCGACTGGCCGATCTACCACATCATCAGCGGCGGTACCGCCTGGGACCAGTTCTGGGGCCAGTCGACCGAGCGCGACATGGATGACGTACAGAAGACCATCGCCAACTGGACCTGGCAGCTGATCGACTTCGATCTCGACGCGCGCTCGATGAAGGTGTCGACCTATGCCGAAGGACACCCGAAGCTGGGCTTCGCCTACAACAGCCGGCTGATCGACGAATTCGAACGTCACCTCGATGCGGCCGCACCGGAGAAGCCCGAACTGAACGGTGCGGCCAATGGCGAAACGGTCACGCTGCCGCAGTCGTTCAAGCTGTCGCCCTTCATGTCGATGTCGGGCATGGCGCTGAACAGCACGCAGTTCCAGATCGCCCGCGATGCCGCTTTCTCCAGCACCGTGGTCGACCTGATCCGCGACGTCGAGAACGTCTACGGCGACACCGGCGCACCGGATTACGAGCCGGTGGACATCCATGCCGGCGTCGATATCGAAACCTATACCGTGCAGCAGTACGGCCTGAACAACGGCAGTTACTACATCCGCGCCCGCCACCGCGACGCGAATGCCGAATGGTCGCCGTGGTCGGAGGCGCGTAGCTTCAAGGTCGAAGGCAGCGCCGAAGGCGACCCGGCTCTGCGTCTGGCGAAGAAGGTGTGGTCACCGGACGAGCCGGTCACCGTCGAGTACCTGAACGGTCGCGGCAAGGCCAAGGACTGGGTGGCCATCTATCGCAAGGGTCAGACGCCGGGTTCTGCCACGCCGTCGCTCAAGTGGGGCTATGTGTCGGGCGTGAACGGGCAGATGGCGTTCTCGGGACTGGCGGCAGGCGTCGAATACTTCGCCGCCTTCTTCACCGACGACAGCTATGTCGAAATCGCGCCGCGCATGGCCTTCTATGTCGGCAACATGCCGGAACTGACGATCAACAAGACCCAGTTCAACGTCGGCGAGCGGCCGGCCTTCAGCTGGAGCGGCGCACCGGCCGGCGCCAAGGACTGGATCGGCGTGTACCGCGTCGGCCAGACGCCGGGCGGCATCGGTTCCACCACCTGGGCCTATACGCCGACCGAATCCGGCAGCGTCACGCTGGGCGCGCTGAACAAGGGCTATTACTACGCCGCCTTCTTCATCAACGATGCCTACTTCGAAATTTCCGACCGCGTGCCGTTCGCCGTGGGCAGCGAGATCGCGAGCGTCAGTCTGGTCAAGACCGCACTGGCCAGCGGCGAGCGTCTGGACATCCGCTTCTCCGACGGTCCGGCCACGGCCAAGGACTATATCGGCGTGTTCCGCAAGGGCGCCGTGCCGGGCATCGACCTGCTGGTGAACTACTACTACGTCGATGGCCGCGCCAGCGGCAGCCTGTCGCCGCCGGAGCCGCTGCCGGATGGCGAGTACTTCCTCGCGCTGTACATCAACGACTCCTACACCGAAGTATCCAACCGCGTGGAATTTACCGTTGGTGAGGGCAGCGAGCCGGAACCGGATCCGCGCGTGCTCGGCGTTACCCGCAACCTCATCCGCACCGGCGACACGCTGGAGGTGAACTGGTCGGGCATGCCGGGCAATGCGAAGGACTGGATAGGCATCTACCGCTCGACCCAGACGCCGGGCAGCAGCAGCCCGTCGGTGCTGTGGCGCTATGCCGGCGGGGCCGCAGGTACGGCGTCGTTCAGCGGTCTGGCGGCCGGCGAGTACTACGCGGTCTTCCTGCTGAACGACGGCTACGAGGAAGCCGCCGCCCGCGTGCCCTTCGCGGTGCGCAAGCGTGGCGACATCAACGGTGACGGCGTCATCAACGTGGCCGACCGTGATGCCCAGCGCGCCGCGCTCGGAAGCTGCGACGGCGACGCGCGTTACCAGCCGCTGGCTGATTTCGACAGCGACCGCTGCATCACCCAGGCCGACTACAAGCTCTGGTACGCACTGTTCACCAAGCAGTGAGCGCTCAGTGACCACAGGCGGCGGCGCCTGACGGCGCCGCCCCGCAAGGAGAATCCACATGATGATCAAGACCCTCGTCGCCGCGCTGATCGCCGCCGGCACCCTGTCGGCCCAGGCCGCCACCGTCTCGCTGTCCGGCAACGCAAGCGCGGCGGTCGGCCAGACCTTCACGCTGGATGTGTCGCTGCTCCAGCCCTTCGACGGCGAACGCGCCGGCGACGAACTGCTGGCCTTCGGTCTGGCACTGTCCTTCGACAGCAGCCTGCTGAAGCTGCTGGGAGTGTCGCTTGCCGACGGCTGGAGCGACGATTCGGCCTTCACCGGCCTCGTGCTGTCCGGCTCCGCCTTCCCCGGTGTGGTCGACGCGGGTCAGACCTCGCTGGCGCTGGCGACCCTGTCGTTCGAGGTGCTGGGCAGTGGCAATACCTCGGTCGGCGTGATCAGCGATTCGGCGAGCGACTTCAATCAGGGCCTGCTCTACGCGATGGCGCCGACGCTGGACGTTCAGGCGTCGCACGCGCTGGCGCTCGCCGTGCCCGAGCCTGGCAGTTACGCGATGATGCTGGCAGGCCTCGGCCTGCTGTCGCTGGCAGTGCGTCGCCGCGGCTGAGCGGGGCAGGCTGCGCGCGATGCCTTCCTGCGGCGAGGATGCGCCCGGGTCGCCGAAGGCCCACGGCGCCTAAGCGTGCCAGCGCCTGCACACCGCCGTCGTCGGTCCTCCGCTGACGGCGATCGCCGCGACATGTCCCGGCGGCGCCGGCAGGTCGCGGCAGTGCAGTGGTGGTAAGGCACTGCCGGCCGGAGCGGCGACGTCGTCGTACGCGGCGGCGTGCACGCTGAACTGCTGCAGCGGGCCGTCGAGGCCGCAGCCCCAGGCTTTCAGGCAGGCTTCCTTGCGCGTCCACAGCGTGTAGAACAGATCGGTGCGCGCTGCTGCCGGGCAGAGGTCGAGCGCCGCTCTCTCGTCCGCCGAGTACACCTGTTCCGCCACCGCGCGCAGGTCGTCGTGCGCGATCACGGCTTCGATGTCTACGCCGAGTTCGCGGCCGCGGGCGATGCCTATCAGTACCGCCCGGCCGGCGTGCGCCAGGTTGAAGCAGAGATCGCTGGCGTGGACGGCGGCGAGACGGGGCTTGCCGTGCTCGTCGCAGTCGATCTGCACGCTGCGCGCGGCGATGCCAAGGCTGCGCGCCAGCACGTCGCGCAGCGACGCGTGTGCGAGTGCGAACAGTGCGCGGTCCTCTTCGCGCTGCAAGCGGGCAAGGCGGACGCGTTCGGCATCGTCGAGCCAGGTGGCGAGCGTGTCGGTCGGCGGCGCGTCGTCCACACGCGCCAGCCACAGATGGACCTCGTCGACCGCCAACGCGGGTGTACCGTCAGTCAGTGGCGGCATCGAGCTCATCCAGTCGCTGCCGCAGCATCTGCGCGATTTCGTGCACGCGCGGCGGCTTCACCATCAGACCGTGACTGCCTTCCACCGGGTGCTGTACCAGCGGCCCGGTGACCCGGCTCGACCAGCCGAGACAGGGCGCGCTCGCCTCCAGCCGTGACGCGTCGGCGACGTACAGGTCGACGCGGCCGGGATAGGTGGCCGGGCGGTAGCTCCAGTGCGCCCACCAGTGCGCCGACGCGGCGTCCGGGAAACGGCGCGGCGACAGACCGGTGAGCGAACAGACGAGGTGCTGCAGGCGTCGCCGGTCGGTGTAGGGGCGCAGCGGCGCGATGAGGCGATCGATCAGACTCCCGTCCGGTGCGCGCAGGTAGGTGCCCGGCGCCCAGGTGTCGAGCAGGCCGAGGAAATCGACCTGCTCGCCGGCTGCACGCAGTTGCTGCGCCATCTCGTAGGCGACGGTGCCGCCGCTGGAGAAGCCGAGCAGGCGGTAAGGCCCCGCCGGCTGCGCGCTGCGCATCGCACTGATGCAGTCGGCGGCGATGTCGGCGATGCGGCTGCGCGCCGGCTCGGCGCCGCCGACGCCGACCGCGTTCAGTCCCATGACCGGTTGTCCGTCCGGCAGCGCCTTCGCCAGTTCGTAGTAGTGGAACAGGTTGCCGCCTATCGTGTGCACGCAGAACAGCGGACGGCGCGTGCCGCCGGGCCGGATCGGCACCAGCACCGGCCAGCGCAGCGGTGCGCCGGCGCCGCGCAGCAGGCCGGCGATGTCGCGGATGGTGTTGCCGCGGAACCAGAAGGTGTCCAGCGGCAGGCGTACGCCAAAGGTGCGCTCGATCGCGTCGACCAGACGCACGGCGAGCAGCGAATGGCCGCCGATGGCGAAGAAGTCGTCGTCGGTGGACAGCCCGTCGCGCCCGAACAGCGACTCCCAGATCGCCAGCAGGTGGCGCTCGGCCGCATCGGTGGGCGCTCGCCTCGTGCGTGGCGCATTGAGCGCGTCGGGCGCCGGCAGTGCGGCGCGATCGAGCTTGCCGTTGGCGGTCACCGGCATGCGTTCGAGCGCGACCACGGCGGACGGCAGCATGAATTCCGGCAGCGTCTGCGCGAGCTGTACGCGCAGCGCTGCGCCGTCCAAGCGCTCTCCGCTTGCCCAGGCGAACAGGCGGCGCTCGCCGTCGGCTGCGGTGCGCAACATGACGACGGCCTGATTCACGCCGGGCAGCGCAGCCAGCGCGGCTTCGATCTCGCCCGGTTCGATGCGGAAGCCGCGCAGCTTGATCTGCTGGTCGTTGCGGCCGACGAAGGCGATGCTGCCATCGTGGCGCCAGCGCACGCGGTCGCCAGTGCGGTACAGGCGTGCGTCCGGGCAATCCTCGAAGGCGGGCGCGACGAAGCGCTCGGCGGTCAGCGTGGGCGCGCCGATGTAGCCGCGGGCGAGACCGGCGCCGCCGATGTACAGCTCACCTTCGACGCCGTCCGGTACCGGCTGGCCCCACGCGTCGAGGATGTAGACCGTGGTGTTGGCGATCGGCCGGCCGATCGGAATGGCGGCCCAGTCTTCTGGCAGCGGGTTCGGAATGCGCTGGCAGCAGGTGAAGGTGGTGCTTTCGGTCGGCCCGTAGCCGTTGATCAGCGCGACGCCCGGCAGGGCCGCCAGCGCGCGCTTCACGTGCGGCAGCGACAGCGCCTCGCCGCCGGTCAGCAGCTGGCGCAGTCCACGCAGCGCCGTCGGCCGTTCGTCGATCACCGCGTTGAACAGCGCCGCGGTGAGCCACAGCGTGCTGACGCCGTGCCGTTCGATCGTCGCTTCGAGACCGGCGGCCGTCGCCGCTGCCTCCGGGTGGATGACGCAGCGCGCGCCGTGCAGCAGCGCGCCCCACAGTTCGAAGGTCGATGCATCGAAGGCCATCGGTGCCAGCAGCAGGAAGGTTTCGTCCGGGCCGAAGTGCGCGTAGTCGCAACCGAACACGAGCCGCGCGACGCTGCGCTGTTCGACCATGACGCCTTTGGGCTGGCCGGTCGAACCGGAGGTGTAGATGACGTAGGCCAGGCTGCGACTGTTGCCCAGCGGCGGCGGATCGGAGGCCGGTTCGGCCTGCAATGTCGCGTCGTCGGCGTGCAGCACCTGCACCGCGAGGCCATCGAGGGGCGTGTCGGCCTCGCGCCCGGCGACCACCCAGGCGGACCGTGTGTCGCCCAGCAGTCGGGCGATGCGCGCCGCCGGCCAGGCCGGGTCCATCGGTACGTAGGCGCCGCCCGCCTTGACGATGGCCAGCGCGCCGATCACCAGCTCGACGCTGCGCGCCATGCACAGACCGACGCAGCGATCGGGACCTACGCCGAGCGCGCGCAGCCGGTGGGCGAGCCGGTTGGCGCGC
Organism: Methyloversatilis sp. NSM2; assembly: GCF_038066675.1. Taxonomy (NCBI): domain Bacteria; kingdom Pseudomonadati; phylum Pseudomonadota; class Betaproteobacteria; order Nitrosomonadales; family Sterolibacteriaceae; genus Methyloversatilis; species Methyloversatilis sp. NSM2. The sequence goes on along the minus strand of NZ_JBBUKV010000007.1, from coordinate 20,083 downwards.
GCGTTCAGTTCGCCGTAGCTCAGCACCTGTTCGCCACTGATCAGCGCCGGGGCGTCCGGCGCCTGCCTGACTCGGGCTTCGAACAGCGACGCCAGCGTGGCCTCCGCCGGGTAGTCGGAGGCGGTGTCGTTACGGTCGATCAGCACGCTCTGGCGTTCGGCCGGCGTCAGCAGCGGCAGGCGGCCGACGGCGCTGCCTTCGTCGGCCACCATGGCGGCAAGCAGCTGGCGGTAATGACCGGCCATGCGCTCCAGCGTGCCGCGATCGAACAGTGCGGTGGCATAGGCGAACTGCGCGGCGAGACCGTCAGCGGTTTCGGTCAGGTCCAGTGTCAGGTCGAACTTCGCCACCGGCCGTGCCGCCGGCAGCGCATGGGTCGAGGCGCCGGCCAGCGTCAGCGTTTCGGCCGGCGCGTTCTGCAGCACGAACATGACCTGGAACAGTGGATTGCGGCCGCCTTCGCGCTGCGGCCGCAGCGCCTCGACCAGACGGTCGAAGGGCAGTTCGGCGTGCTCGAAGGCGCCGAGCGAGGTCGCTCTGACCTGCTCCAGCAGTGCGCGCACGTCAGCGTCGAGATCGATGCGGGTACGCAGCACCAGGGTGTCGGTGAAGAAGCCGATCAGGTGGTCGAGTTCGGGCTGGGCGCGGCCGGCCACCGGTGTGCCGACGGCGATGTCGTCCTGTCCGCTCCAGCGTGCGAGCAGCAGCTGGAAGGCGGCCAGCAGCACCATGTAGAGCGTGCAGCCGGTGCGACGCGCGAGCGCGCGCAGGGCGGCAGTGAGTGACGCGTCGAGCACGAAGTCGACGCTGCCGCCGCGGTAATCCGCGTGCTTCGGCCGCGGCCGGTCGGTCGGCAGTTCGAGCGCGCCCAGGCCGTCCAGCTGCCGGCGCCAGTAGCCGAGCAGGCGCTCGCCGGCCGGGCCGTCCAGCAGCGCGCGTTGCCAGCGTGCGTAGTCGGCGTACTGCAGCGGCAGCGCAGGCAGCGTGGCGTGGCCACCGCGGCGCGCTGCGGCGTACAGCGCACCCAGTTCGCGGTTCAGCACCGCCTGCGACCAGCCGTCGGAAATGATGTGATGGATGACCGTCTGCAGCACCTCGGCACCTTCGTCGTCGCGCCACAGCGCCACGCGCAGCAGCGGCGGCTGCGCCAGGTCGAAGGGGCGCTCGGCGTGCGCGTCGGCGTCCGCCGCGGCGATCTGCTCGACGACGCAGCGCGCGTCGGCGTCGATGCGCAGATGCGGTCGTCCCTCGCGTTCGTCGAATCCGGTGCGCAGCGCCGATTGCCGGGCGAGCAGCGCGTCGAGCGCACACTGCAGCGCATCGACGTCGAGTTCGCCGGCGATGCGCCAGCGGTTGACGATGTGGTAGAGCCCGCCGCGGGTGCCCATCCGCTCGATGAACCACAGGCCCGCCTGCGCATGTGCGCAGGCTGTTTCGAGCCCGCCGGTCGACGGCTGCGCGATCAGGTGTGCGGGCGAAGCGTCGTCACGCAGCGCTTCGAGACGGGCGGCCATCGCCGCCACGGTGGGTGCTTCGAACAGCGCGCGCAGCGGCAGCGGCTGGTCGAGCAGCGTGCGCAGCCGGCTGACCAGACGCGCCGCCAGCAGCGAGTGGCCACCGAGCGCGAAGAAGTCGTCGTCGATACCCACGCTGCGCCGGTCAAGCACCTCCGCCCACAGCTCGACCAGCGTCTGCTGCAGCGGCGTGCGTGCGACGGCGTGAGTGCCCGCTGTGGCGTGGTCGTCGGGTGGCGGCAGCGCATCACGATCGATCTTGCCGTTGGCGGTCAGCGGCAGCTGTTCGAGTACGACGATGGCGCTCGGCAGCATGCTGGTGGGCAGCATGCGCGCGAGTGCGGCGCGCAGTGCGGCGGCATCCAGATCGCGGCCGCCGGCCCAGGCGACCAGACGCTGACCATCGGCCTGTGCCATGACCGCGGCCTGACGCACGCCGGGCAGGGCCGTCAGGGCGGCCTCGATCTCGCCTGGTTCGATGCGCACGCCATTCAGCTTGATCTGGTGATCGGCACGCCCGGCGAACATCAGCGCGCCGTCGGCGCGCCGGCGCACGCGGTCGCCGGTGCGGTAGAGGCGGGCGCCGGGCGCTGGATCGAAGGGGTCGGGCACGAAGCGTTCGGCCGTCAGTTCGGGTCGTCCGACATAGCCGCGGGCGAGGCCGGCGCCGCCGATGTAGAGCTCGCCTTCGACACCGACCGGCAGCGGCTGCATGCGCTCGTCGAGCACGCAGGCGCTCGCGTTGGCGATCGGGTGGCCGATCGGCGGTGATCCGTCGCCGTCGCTGTCGGTGCAGGTCCAGAAGGTGGCGTCGATGGCGGCTTCGGTCGGGCCGTACATATTGTGGAGCGCGGCGCCGCAGCGGGCGCGGAAGGTGCGCGCCAGCGCGGCGTCCATCGCTTCGCCGCCGCAGAACACGTGGCGCAGCGCGCGGCATTCCGGCAGCGGCGGTTCGTCGAGCAGCAGGCGCAGCAGCGCCGGCGTGAAATCCCACAGCGTCACGCGCTCACGCCGGCTCAGTTCGATCAGTGCGGCGGCATCGCTGCGCAGCGCGTCGCCGGCCAGCACGCAGCGGCCGCCGGCGATCAGGCAGGCGAACAGCTGGCCGACCGACACGTCGAAGCCGATCGAGGCATGCGCCAGCATGGCGTCGCCAGCGCCGATGCCGAACTGCCCGACCAGCCAGCGCATGCGGTTGCCGATCGCCGCGTGACCGACCATGACGCCCTTGGGCGTGCCGGTCGAGCCGGAGGTGTAAAGCACATAGGCCAGGGTGTCGGCCGTGCCGTCGTGCTCAGGGTTGTGCTCAGGGTCGTGCTCAGGGTCGTGCACTGGCTCGTCACGCAGCCAGTCTTCGTCGTCGAGGTGGAGCGCAGTGACGCCCGGGGCCTCCGACAATGCCGTGGTGCGCGTGGTGAGCAGCAGCGTCGCCCCGGCGTCGGCCAGCATCCACAGCGTGCGTGCCGGCGGATTGCGCGTATCCAGCGGCAGGTAGGCGCCGCCGGATTTCAGTACGCCGAGCACCGCGGCCACCAGGTCGCACGACAGTTCGAGCTGCACGCCGACCGGCGTGTCGGCGCCGACACCGCGCCGGCGCAAGGCGTGCGCGATGCGGTTGGCGCGCGCATTCAGCTCGCCGTAACTCAGCGTGCGTCCGGCGTGCACCAGCGCCACCGCGTCCGGCGTGCGCGCCGCCTGTGCTTCGAACAGTGCGTGCAGTGTCGCCGTGTCGTTCGCGGTCACCGCGGTCCGGCCGTCCAGCCAGCGCGCCATCGCCTGCACGCTCGGTGCGTCGAGCAAGGCGCCGAGCGGCACGTCGATGCCGAAGCGGGCGCGCAGCCTCGCCGCCAGTCGCGCGGCGAGCAGTGAGTGGCCGCCCAGGTCGAAGAAGCTGTCGCGCGTGCCGACTGCCGGAAGGCCCAGTACCTCGGCCCACAGCGCCGCCAGTTCGCATTCGAGCGGCGTGCGCGGCGCGTCGTCACCGGCTGCGGCGGAGTCGGGCTGAGGCAACGCGTTACGGTCGAGCTTGCCGTGCGAAGTCAGCGGCAGCGCGTCGAGCAAGACGATGGCGGCTGGCACCAGATGCGCCGGCAAACTGTCTTGCAGTCGGCGGCGCAGCGCGGCGGCGTCCGGCCGGTGCCCGGCGCCGGTCACGTAGGCGACCAGACGCTCTTCGCGTGCGACGACGACCGCCTGCTCGACGGTCGCGTCGGCGCACAGCGCGGCCTCGATCTCGCCCGGCTCGATGCGGAAGCCGCGCAGCTTGATCTGGTGATCGACGCGGCCGACGAATACCAGTGCGCCGTCGGCGCGCCGGATGACGCTGTCGCCGGTGCGGTAGAGGCGTGCACCGCCGCGCGGGTCGAAGGGATCGGTGACGAAGCGTTCGGCGGTCAGCGCCGGCTTGCCCAGGTAGGCGCGCGCGAGACCGATGCCGCCCAGATACAGTTCGCCGGCGACGCCGGCCGGCACGGGCTGCATCGCTTCGTCCAGTACGTAAGCCTGCATGTTGCTGATCGGCCGGCCGATCGGTACCTGCGCGCCGGGCGCGCCATCACAGGTCCACCAGGTGGCGTCGATGGCCGCCTCTGTCGGGCCGTACAGGTTGTGCAGACGCGCCGTGCTGCGCGCGAAGAAGGCGGTAACCACCGGCGCTTCCAGCGCTTCGCCGCCGCAGAACATCTGCCGCAGCGCCGCGCAGGCGGCGAAGCCTGGCTCGGCCAGCAGTGCGCGCAGCAGCGACGGCACCACCTGCATGACGGTGATGCGCTGTGCCTGCATCTGTCGCACCAGCGACGACGGATCGCGCTGGCTGCCGGGCTCGGCCAGCACCATGCAGGCGCCACAGAACAGCGGCGCGAGCAGCTCCCACACCGAGGCGTCGGCCGAGATGCCGGTCTTCTGCAGCACGCGGTCGGATGCGTCGAAGCCGAAGGTGGCGAGCATCCAGTGCATGTGATTGCAGATGGCGGCGTGCTCGATCATCACGCCCTTGGGCTGGCCGGTCGAACCCGAGGTGTAGATGACATAGGCGAGGTCGCGCGGCCCGGCCGACGGCGCCGGGTCGTGCGCCGGCATGTCGGCGCAGTCGTCGTCGTCGAGGCAGATCACCGTCGCAGCGCGCGCGGCGAAGCGTGCGCCCAGCGCACGCTCGGTCAGCAGCACCGGCGCGGCGGCGTCGTCCAGCATGTAGTCGATGCGCGCGTCCGGATAGTCCGGGTCGATCGGCACGTAGGCGCCGCCTGCCTTCTGGATGGCGATGAGCGCGATCACCAGTTCGAAGCTGCGCCCCATGCAGACCGCGACGCAGCGATCCGGCCCGACGCCGAGTGCGCGCAGCCGGTGGGCGACGCGGTTGGCGCGTGCATTCAGCTCGGCGTAGCCGAGCACCCGGTCGCCGCAGGCCAGCGCGGCGGCGTCTGGCGACCGTGCGACCTGCTGCGCGAACATCGATGCCAGCGTGGCGTCCGCCGGGTAATCGACGGCGGTGTCCTTGCCGTCGCGCGCCGCATCGCTGGCGTACATCGGCAGCCGGCCGACCGGCAGACCGTCGTCGGCCACCATGCCTTCGAGCAGGCTGCGGTAGTGGTCCGCCATGCGCGCCGCGGTCGCGGCGTCGAACAGTGCGCGGGCGTATTCGATCTGCGCATTGATGCCGTCGTCGTGTTCGCTCAGCTCCAGCGTCAGATCGAACTTGGCAATGTCGCTGCGCAGCGCCTGCGGCTGCGCAGCGATGCCGGGCAGCTGCAGATCGGCCCGCGGCGCGTTGCGCAGCGCGAACATGACCTGGAACAGCGGGTTGCGCCCCGGGTCGCGCGGCGGCTTCAGTTCCTCGACCAGCTTCTCGAACGGCATCGCCGCGTGGTCGAAGGCACCGAGCGCGGTCGCGCGAACGCGGTCGAGCAGATCGGCGACGCCGGCCTGCAGGTCGAGCCGGGTGCGCAGCACCAGCGTATTGGCGAAGAAGCCGATCAGGTGGTCGAGTTCGGGCTGGCCGCGACCGGCCACCGGCGTGCCGACGACGACGTCATTCTGTCCGCTCCAGCGCGCCAGCAGCAGTTTGAAGGCGGCCAGCAGCGCCATGTAGAGCGAGCAGCCGTGGCGGCGGGCGAGCGCGCGCACCTTGCCGGTGAGTGCGGCGTCGAGACGGAAATCCACCGTGGCGCCACGGTAGTCCGGCTGCGCCGGGCGGGGCCGGTCGGTCGGCAGCGCCTGCAGCGGCAGTCCGCTCAGCGTGTCGCGCCAGTAGCCGAGCAGTGCGCCGTAAGCGCTGCCGTGCAGGCGTTCGCGCTGCCAGCGCGCGAAATCGGCGTACTGCAGCGGCAGCGGCGGCAGTGCGGCATCGTCGCCGCGCCGCGCGGCCGCGTACAGCGCACCCAGTTCGCGCTGCAGCACGCCCTGCGACCAGCCGTCGGACACGATGTGATGGGTCACCAGCTGCAGCCTCTGCGCGCCGTCGTCGGCGTGCCACAGCGCTGCGCGCAGCAGCGGCGGCTGTTCGAGATCGAAGGGGCGCTGCGCGTGCGCGTCGGCGTCGGCCGCGGCGATGCGCTCGAGTGGACAGTGCGCGTGCGTGGCGATGCGCTGCACCGGTTCGCCGTCGACGGCCGGGAAGCCGGTGCGCAGCGATTCGTGCCGCGCCACCAGCGCGTCGAGCGCCTGCTGCAGCGCTGCTTCGTCGAGCGTCCCGTCGAGTCGCCAGCGGCTCACCACGTGGTAGAGCGCGCTCGATCCTTCCCACTGTTCGAGGAACCAGGCGCGCGCCTGTTCGCAGGAACAGGGTTCGCCATCGGCCGCGCGCGGATGCGCGCGCAACTGCGACGGCGTCGCCGACGCCGCCTGCATGCGCGCACGCAAGGCATCGAAGCGCGCGCTGTCCAGCCGCCCGGCCCGTGCGACCGGTCCGCCGGTCAGGGCATCCTGTCTGCCGATATCACCCACGACGCATCCTCATGCGCTCCCCCTCGCGATCAGCTTGCCAGCGGATCGATCTGTAGTTGTATCAACGCCGGCCCGTCACCGCCCAGTGCCCGCGCGAGTGCTGCCGGCAGCGTCGCCGGACCGTCTGCCTGTTCGATGCGCACGCCGAGCTGCTGCGCCATCAGGTCGTAGCGCAGGCCCCTGCGGTAGGCCAGCAGCCGCTCGCCGTGACCGGCCGGAAAGGCCTTGTGCTGACGACGTTCGCCGGACGGACCGTCGTTGTTCAGCAGTATGACGACGAGCTTGATTCCGTGCCGCACCGCCGTTTCGAGCTCGAAGAAATTGAGACCCAGTGCCATGTCGCCGGTGACCAGCACGACTGGCCGGCCGCGGCCGGCGCGCGCGGCCGCGATGGCGAATGGCAGGCCGCTGCCCATGCAGCCGCTGGTGCCCGGCGTCAGTCGCGACAGCGGTTGGCGGACGACGATGTGTTTCTGTGCCGCCAGCAGCGTCACGTTGCCGTCGAGCACGGTGATCGCGTCCGCGGGCAGTGTGGCGGCCAGTGCCGCCGCGACCTCGTCCGGCGTCGGCCGGTCGGCGGCTGCGGCCGGCGGCGCTGCGATGACGCCGCCCGTGCTGTCTGGCACCTGCGCTGGAAGGAGCCGGTGCTGCCGGATCCGCTCGAGCAGGGCCGGCAGCAACGTGCCGGCGCGACCGGCCAGCGTCAGCGCGCGCGGCGGGCCCTCGGCGAGGGCGGCGTCGCAGCAGTCGATCTGCACGATGGGCGTGCCGGGGCGGATTTCTGCGCCGTAGCGGAAGGTCCAGTTCAGCCGGGCGCCGACCAGCAGCACGCAGTCGGCGGCGGCCAGCGCGCGGCCCTGATCGGCGGTGCGCGACAGCGGGTGATCGTCCGGCAGCAGGCCGCGGCCCATCGGCGAGGCGACGAAGGGCAGTTGCAGATGATCGACCAGCGCGCGCAGCGGACGGTAGGCGTCGTCCCAGCGCACGCCCTTGCCGAACACCAGCAGCGGCGCGCGTGCGCCGAGCAACAGGTCGGCGGTGCGATCGAGGGCAGTGGTGTCCGGCGGCGTGTCGGCGGGTGGTGCGCCGATGTCCACAGGTGCAGCGACGGCGAAGCCGCTGAGGCTGTCTTCCGGCAGGTCGACATGGACGGCGCCCGGGCGTCCGTCGCAGGCGATGCGGGCGGCGGCGGCCAATGTGCGGCCGATGTCGGCGGTGCTGCCGGCGCACAGACAGTCCTTGGCCAGCGGGCGCATTGCGCGCATGCCGTCCAATTCGGTGAAGGCACCCATGCCGGCGGCGGCCTGCTCGACCGCACCGGCAAGCAGCAGCACCGGCCAGCCATTGTCCTGCGCGACCTGCACGCCGGTCATCGCATTGGTCACCGCGACGCCGCTGGACACCATGGCCACCGCGGCGAGGCGGCCGGCGATGTAGTTGTGGGCGGCGGCCATCATCACCGTCGCCTGCTGGTGACGGGCGCCGGTGACGATCAGGCCGGCCCGTGCGCAGGCGCCGATCGTCTCGTCGATCGGCAGGCCGGGCATTGCGTACAGATGGGTGATGCCGAGTGCGGCCAGCGCCTGCGCGACCGCGTCGTGACCGCGCACGCGGCGCGCTTGTAACGCGTCGCGCAGGGCATCGCGATGCGCCGGCGCGAGCGCGGCCAAGCGGTCGAGCACCGCATCGGTCCGGCGCTTCCGATCAGACGGGGCGCGCATCCTGTTCGTCGCCGGCTGCGGGCAGCGGCGCCAGTTCGTCGAGGATGCACTCGATCTCGGCGATCACCGACGGATCCAGTGTCTGCCGCACCGCGTCGGCGAGGGCGGCGACCGTCGGATGGCGGAACAGCAGCGCGGTCGGCAGTTCGACCGGCAGCACCGACACGATGCGGGCAACCACGCGGGTGGCCTTCAGCGAGTCGCCGCCGAGCGCGAAGAAGTTGTCGTGCACGCCGATGTCGCCGCCCAGCACCTCCCGCCAGCACTGGACGAGGATGTCCTCGACCACGTCGCGCGGCGCGACGAAGTCCGGCGTGCGCAGCGCCTGCAGCCTGTCCGCCAGACCGATGCGCTGCACCTTGCCGGTCGGCCCCTTCGGAATCTCGGCCAGCAGCAGCACCTCGCTCGGCACCTTGAAGTCGGCGAGCCGGCCGAACAGGAATTCGCGCAGCGCTTCCGGACCGATGGTGCTGCCCGGCCGCGGCACGACGGCGGCGGCGACGTCCTCGCCCAGCGTCGGGTGCGGCACCGCGAAGGCGACCGCCTGGGCGACGTCGGGATGAGCGAGCAGCGCTTCGTCGATTTCGCGCGGCGTGATCTTCTCGCCGCCGCGGTTGATCATTTCCTTCAGCCGTCCGGTGATGTGCAGATAGCCGTCGGCGTCGACATAGCCCTCGTCGCCGGTGCGGAACCAACCAGCGGTGAAGGCGCTGCGGTTGGCCTCCGGGTGGGCGTGGTAGGCGCGCATCACGTTGGTGCCGCGGATGGCGATCTCGCCGCGCGTACCGGTGGCCAGCGGCGCACCGGCGGCGTCGATGACGGCGATTTCCGGGCCGGCTGGCAGGCCGACCGAGCCGGGCTTGCGCACGGCCGGTGGCAGCGGGTTGCTGGCCATCTGGTGCGCCGCCTCGGTCATGCCGTAGGCCTCGATCACCGGACAGCCGAAGTGCGCTTCGAGTGCGGCCAGCGTGGCTGGCGCCAGCGCGGCCGACGACGAGCGCACGAAGCGCAGCGGGCGTCGTGGCCGGCGACCGTCGGCGGCAGCGAGCACGGCCTGATGCATGGTCGGTACCGCCGAATACCAGGTGGCGCCGCAGGCATCGAGCCAGTCGAAGAAGTCGGGCAGGCGCAGTGCCGGTGCGCACATGGTGCGGCCGCCGGCGGCCAGCGGCGCCAGCAGGCCGGCGACCAGACCGTGGATGTGGAACAGCGGCATCGCGTTCAGTGCGCAGTCGTCAGCGACGAGTTGCAGCGCGGCGACGATGTGGGCCATCGACGCGGCGAGGTTGGCGTGGCTCAGCGGCACCTGCTTCGGACGCGAGGTGGTGCCCGAGGTGTGCAGCACCAGCGCGATGTCGTCGGACGCCGGTGTCGGCGGCAGCGGCGCGTCGCCGGTCGCCCACAGTGCTTCGCCCGCCTCGATCACCGGCAGACCGCGCTGCGCCGCGATTTCGCGCGCCAGCGCCGGGCTGTCGCCGGTGACGACCAGCGCACGTGCGGCCAGGTCGTCGAGGTAGAAGGCCAGTTCGGCCGGCCCGTACTGCGGATTGAGTGGCGCGCAGGCGGCGACGCGCATCGTGCCCAGCACGGCCAGCGCCATGTCGATGCCATTGGGCGCGAGCACCGCCACCCGGTCGGTCGGCGCGATGGCGAGCGCGTTGAGCCGCTGCGCCAGCAGGCGGGTGCGTCTGGCAAGCTCGGCGCGCGACAGGCTGCTGCCGTCGCTGCGCATCAGCGCCGTGCGGTCACCGGCATCGGCCGCCAGTGCCTCGATCAGCACTGCGACGGACGGCGGTCCGGCTTGGGTAGGTGATTCGGGCATCGTGGCCTCTCTCCTCGGTACGGCGTCGACGGACCTTCGCGCTCGTATCGCCGTGATGGTAGGGGCGTGCAGCGAATTGCCGAGTAAATATTTGGGAACCAGGCGTGGTCACCGATGCCGCGAGCGGTCAGTCGTGAGGTATTGCGCGGATCGGCGCGCCTTCGGGTACGCTGCGCGGCTTGTCGCACCGCCGTATCCACCATGAGCGCGCCCGCCTCCTCGACCCCGTCGCCCCGTGTGCTGTCCGTCATTCCGCCGATGACGCAGCTGAACACGCCCTATCCGTCCACCGCCTACCTGACCGGTTTCCTGCGCTCGCGCGGCGTCGATGCGGTGCAGGAGGATCTGGCGCTGGCGCTGGTGCTGGACCTGCTGTCGCGCGACGGTCTGGTGGCGCTGCGCGAGGCCTGCGAGGCGCTGCCGCAGAAGAAGCGCCCGCGCGCCGCTGCCAGTTTCGCGGCGCAGCATGCGCGCTACACCGCGACCATGGCGCCGGTGCTCGCCTTCCTGCAGGGACGCGATCCGACGCTGGCGCACCGCATCGTGTCGCGCGGCTTTCTGCCGGAAGGGCCGCGCTTCGAGTCGCTGGAGGCCTACATCGACCCGGACGGCGGTGATCCGCTGGCCTGGGCCTTCGGCGCGCTGGGCGTGCAGGACCGCGCGCGCCATTTCGCGACGCTCTACCTGAACGACGTCGCCGATGCGATACGCGAAGCCGTCGACCCGCGCTTCGAATTCGTCCGCTACGCCGAATCGCTGGCGCAGAGCCAGCCCAGCTTCGATCCGCTGGCGCAGGCGCTGGCCGCCACGCCCACTTTGGTCGACGGCGCGCTCGACCGGCTGACGCGTGAAGCGCTGGCGCGCCACGCGCCGCGGGTGGTGCTGCTGTCGGTGCCCTTTCCCGGCGCGGTGTACGCGGCCTTCCGCATCGCGCAGACGATACGGGCGGTCGATCCGTCCATCGTCACCGTGCTCGGCGGCGGCTTCGTCAACACCGAGCTGCGCGAACTGAGCGAGCCGCGCGTATTCGACTTCTTCGATTACGTGACGCTGGACGCCGGCGAGCGGCCGCTGCTGGCGCTGCTCGAGCACCTCGCCGGTGGGCGCTCCCGACAGCGACTGGTGCGCACCTTCCTGCGCGAACCGGATGGCGCGGTGAAGTACGTGAACTTCGTCGAGCCGGACATTCCGTTCGATGAGGTCGGCACGCCGACCTGGGCCGGTCTGCCGCTGGACCGCTACCTGTCGCTGCTCGACATGCTCAATCCGATGCACCGGCTGTGGTCGGACGGGCGCTGGAACAAGCTCACGGTGGCGCACGGCTGCTACTGGAAGAAGTGCAGCTTCTGCGACGTGAGCCTCGACTACATTTCGCGCTACGACGCGGCCAGTGCAAGCACGCTGGTCGATCGCGTCGAAGCCATCATCGCCGAGACCGGGCAGACCGGTTTCCACCTGGTCGACGAGGCGGCGCCGCCGAAGTCGCTGCGCGCCTTCGCGGCTGAACTGAAGCGGCGCGACGTGAGCATTTCATGGTGGGGCAATATCCGCTTTGAGAAGTCGTTCACGCCGGAGCTGTGCCTCGAACTGGCCGACAGCGGCTGCATCGCCATTTCCGGCGGACTGGAAGTGGCGAGCGACCGGCTGCTGCAGCTGATGAAGAAGGGCGTGTCGGTCGAGCAGGTCGCGCGCGTCACGCGCGGCTTCGCCGACGCCGGCATTCTGGTGCACGCCTATCTGATGTACGGCTTCCCGACGCAGACGGTGCAGGACACGGTCGATGCGCTGGAGTATGTGCGCCAGCTGTTCGAGCACGGCTGCATCCAGAGCGGCTTCTTCCACCGCTTCGCCTGTACCGTGCATTCGCCGGTCGGCATGCACCCGGAGGACTACGGCGTACAGCTGCTGCCGCTGCCGCCGGTCACCTTTGCGAAGAACGACGTTGGCTTCATCGACCCGGTCGGCACCGACCACGACGCGATGGGCGCCGCGCTGAACAAGGCGCTGTACAACTACATGCACGGCATCGGTCTGGACGAGGACGTGCGCACCTGGTTCGGCGGCCGCGTGCCGAAGACCCGCGTGCCGCGCCATTTCATCGAGCGCGCGCTGGGCTGAGGGCGGATCAGTCGAGCAGGCTCGGCAGTTCGCTGCGTGCCAGCAACAGCCGTATCTGGGCGCGCAGCAATCCTTCCTCGAGCTCGATCCGGCGCAGGGTTGCGCGTTGCTGCGCGCGCAGGGCGTCTATCAGGTCGGCCGGCCCGGCACTGTCGTTCCGGTAGGCGTCGCCAGCCAGCCGCAGCAGCGCCTGCAGGCGCGGTCCGACCTCGGCATCGAAGGCGGCCAGCGCGTCACTGCGCATCGCCACCTCGATCTGGTTGCGGCGGGCATCGAGGTCGATTTCGGCTTCCAGCAGCTGGCGCTGCAGCCGCGCGCCGGCAGCCAGTGCGTCGGCGCGATCCACGGCGCCGTCGCGGCGGTCGAACAGTGGCAGTTCGACCGACACGCTGACCCCGTCGGCGATACCGTAGGGCTCGCTGGTCCAGCTGCGGATGAGGCCGAGCGAAACCTGCGGGAAGCGTTCGGCGCGCGCCGCGCGCCCTGCCGCCTCGGCGGCGGTCTCCTCCAGCCGCGCGGCATGCAGCGCCAGATGGTCGCTGCGTTCGCCGCTGCGTTCGCCGTTCGCAGCGACCAGGTCGAGCGGGTTCAGCGGGACGACCACCAGGGTGCGCCAGTCCGTGATGTCGAGCATGTCGGCCAGACGCTGCCTGGCGGCGGCCAGTTCGGCGTCGGCGGCGGACAGGGCGGCGCGCCAGTCGGCGCGTTCGAAGGCCAGCCGCTGTTCGGCGTACGGGTGCGCGGCGGGGTTCATGCTCGCACTGGCGACGATGTCCTCCAGCCGGTTCAGCCCGACGGTCGCGGCGGCCTGCCGTGACTGGGCCGCCTGCAGCGACACGAAGGCGAGTGCGGCGTCGGCGGCGCGCGTCATCCGTGACACCGCCACGCGAGCGCGCGCCGCATCGACCGCGCGCTCGGCCGCTTCCATGCGCGCACGTCGCTGTCCGCCCAGCAGCAGCGGTTGCTCGATCGCCACGTCCTGCTGACGGGAGCCGTCGAACATGGTGCTCGCGCGGCCGGGTCGCAGCCGGCCATAGCTGATGACCGGATTGGGGTGGGCGCTGGCGCTGCGCCGGTCCGCTTCGACGGCCGCGAGCGATGCCGCGTCGAGCGCGCTCTGCAACTCGGCGTCGCGCGCAAGGCGCAGCGCGGTGCGCAGATCGAGCGCACTGTCCGCGGTGCAGACGGTCGGCGCCAGTGCGAGCAGCAACAGGACGCCCCGGCGGGCGGCCCCTGCAACGATTTCGTGAAAGCGGGTCAAAGCGGCTGCGGCTGAACGTGAAGAAAGCGCGGCAGGCTAGCTGCCGGGGCCTTACAAAGTTCTTTCATGCAGTGCCGCGCCCTGCCGCTTCTGATACACGGATTCAACGATGCGATTACTTCTGGTCGAGGACGACGACGCGCTGCGCAAGACACTTACGCACGCATTGCGAGGAGCTGGCTATGGCGTCGATGCGGTCGGGGACGGACGGAGCGCCGACGGCGCCCTGCTGTGCGGCCACTATGCCATGGTGGTGCTCGATCTCGGTCTGCCCGATACCGACGGCATGCAGCTGCTGCAGCAACTGAGGCAGCGCGGCGACCGCACGCCGGTTCTGGTGCTGACCGCGCGCGACAGCCTCGACCAGCGCGTGCTTGGCTTGCGCCAGGGCGCCGACGACTATCTGACCAAGCCGTTCGCGCTGCCCGAACTGGAGGCGCGCGTAGCCGCTCTGATCCGGCGAGCGGGCGTGGGGCCGGCGCGTCTGTCGCACGGCCCGCTCGAATTCGATCCTCTCACCCGGCAGGCGCATATCGGCGGTCGTGCGCTGGAACTGTCGGCACGCGAAGCCTCGCTGCTCGACGCGCTGATGCAGCGACCGGGCGAGGCGGTGATCAAGTCCCGACTGGCCCACACGCTGGGCGATTGGGGCAGCGAACTGGGCCATAACGCGATCGAGGTGTACGTCCATCGACTGCGTCGAAAGCTGGAGCCCTTCGGCATCCGCATCCGCACATTGCACGGTCTCGGCTACCTGCTGGAGAAACCCGATGCGCACTGAGCGTGCCACGCTCAGACGAGGCCTGCTGCGCTGGCTGCTGCCGCCGATACTGGCGCTCACCGTGCTGTGGGTGTGGGCGACACACGGCGTGGTGCTCCACTTTGCCAATCTGGCGCACGACCGCGCGCTGGAGGATTCGGCCAGGACGCTCGCCGGTCAGGTGGTCCCGGACGGTGCAGGCCTTGCCGTCGATCTGCCGCCCGCAGCGCGTCGGATGCTGGAGTTCGACGAGATCGATACGGTCTATTTCAGCGTCACTGACCGCAGCGGCCGCGTCTGGGCCGGCAATCGTGCGCTGCCGGCAGCGGACATCGAAGTCGATGGCGATGCGCACCTCTACGACGGCACAGTCGATGGCCGGCGCGTGCGGCTGGCCGAGTTCGTCACCCGTGGCGAAGTGCGGGACCACGACCTGCTGGTGCGTGTGGCCGAGACGCTGAACAAGCGCGAACTGATGGCGCAGGAGGTAATGACCTACATGCTGGCGCCGCAGGCTGTTTTCGTGACCGGACTTGCGCTCTTTCTCTGGTACGGGGTCGGGCGCGGTATCGCGCCACTGCAGCGGGTCAGTGCAGCGATCGCCCGTCGCAACCATGCAGACATGGGCCCGATCGACGAGCAGGGGCTGCCAGCCGAGGTGTTCGAGCAGGTGCATGTGATCAATCAGCTGATGGAGCGGCTTGGGCATACGCTGGATGCGCAGAAGCGCTTCATGGCCGATGCGACCCACCAGCTGCGCACGCCGATCACGGTGTTGCGCACCCAGGTCGAGCTCGTACTGCGTACCGCCGAGGGGCCGGAGCGCGAACGCCTGCTGCGTGACATGGATGCCGCCTGCGCACGGCTTGCGCGGCTGACCAACCAGTTGCTCAGCCTGAGCAGGGCGGAGGCCGGCGCGTCGCTGGCCCGCGCGCCGGTCGTCGTGAGCACGATGGTCGAGGACGTGGTGGCCGCGCTGATTCCGGCGGCGCTGGCGCGGGGCATCGAAGTGAGCGTCGACATCGAACCCGGACTGCCTGCGCTGCAGGGCGATGGCGTGCTGCTGCCTGAAATGCTCGCCAACATCGTGGACAACGCGATCCGCTACACGCGATCGCCGGGCGAAGTCGTCATCCACGCACAGGCGCATGACGACCATCTCCTGCTCAGCGTCAGCGACAGCGGTGCGGGCATCGCCGATGCCGAGCGGGCGCAGGTGTTCGAGCGCTTCCGCCGCGGCACCGCCGCCCGTGCCGAGGGCAGCGGCCTCGGCCTTGCGATCGCGCGCGAGATTGTTCAGGCGCACGGCGGTCGCATCGATCTGGCAAGTGGCGCCGACAATAGCGGCCTGCAGGTGACGCTGACGATACCGCTGTCTCCCCAGCTGCCGGATCCATCCGCGACGGGGTCATAGCCGCCAACCGAGATTCCTGTCTGGCTGATCACCGCGCCGTCGGGCGGGTACGCTGCGCTCGCATCCGCATCCGCATCCCGGTGACACGTTGCGCACGCGCGACTTCTGCCCGCTGGACGTGCCGTGCTGCGCTGCGTATGCTTTTTCCAGGGGGTGGTGTGTCGCGCCCCTGCCCGTTCCGCGTAACCGGAGTCCTGCCGTGTCGTCCGCATCCTTCTCCAGCGTTCCCCTCAGTTCGCGTCTGCTGCGCACCATCCGCGACGTGGCCAACGACAACGCACGCCAGCTGTTGCACGAAGCGCCGCTGCTGTTGCGTCACCATCACCACGCGCGCGCCGCGTTGCTGGCCCGGGTGGCCATCGAGGAGGTGGGGCGTGCGGTCCAGGCGTTCGATGCGCTCGGTCGCAACGTGACGGACGAGGCGGTGGCGATGCGGGTGAAGCTGAATTTCGAGGACTACTCGAAACGCCTCAACGCCGCGGTGTTCCCGCTGTTGCTCGAAGAGCCGCAACGGCGCGACGAGGTGATGGCGCAGATCGACGATCTGATCGAAGCCGGCCAGAATCCGCGCGATCCGGCGCTCTACACCGGCGTCGATTCATTGACCGGCCGTGTCACCACGCCCAATGGCTCTATCGGGCCGGCCGCCGCGTCGCGCCGCGTTGCGCTGGCGAAGGACATTTTTGCGCGCGGAGAGATGCTGGTGCTGTTCACGCCGCCCAAGCTGCGCACCCGTGCCGAGGACCGCGCGTTCGCGCTGCGGCCGGGCGAGCTGATCGCCGCCCGCCAGGGCGTCGAGGCGTGGGAGGTCTATATCGAGAACATCCGCGCCGGCGACGCGCGCTTCGATTCCGCACTAGACGAAATGCGCCGCCGCACGACCGACGGCGAGCGCTGATCGCGCACGTCAGCCTTCCGGTTTTTCGTCCCAAAGCGAGGCGATGGCCGGGCCGGGCGCATTGAAACCGAAGTGCCGATAGATGGCGGCGGTAGCGATGCGGCCGCGCGGCGTGCGCTGCAGATAGCCCTGCTGGATCAGGTAGGGCTCCAGCACGTCCTCGATGGTGTCGCGCGATTCGCCGATGGCGGCGGCGAGGTTGTCCACGCCGACCGGGCCGCCGTCGAACTTGTCGATCACCGCTTCGAGCAGCTTGCGGTCCATCAGGTCGAGGCCGACGCTGTCCACGTCCAGCATCAGCAGTGCGGCGTCGGCCACTTCGCGCGTGATGGTGCCGTCGGCTTTCACCTGTGCGTAGTCGCGACAGCGGCGCAGCAGGCGGTTGGCGATGCGCGGCGTGCCGCGCGAGCGGCGCGCGATTTCCAGACTGCCGGCGTCGTCGATCACGCAGTCGAGCAGGCGCGCCGAGCGGCGCACGATGAGAGCCAGCTCGTCGGCCGAATAGAATTCCAGCCGGGCGACGATGCCGAAACGGTCGCGCAGCGGATTGGTGAGCATGCCTGCGCGCGTCGTGGCGCCGACCAGTGTGAACGGCGGCAGGTCGAGCTTGATCGAGCGCGCGGCCGGGCCTTCGCCGATCATGATGTCGATCTGGAAATCCTCCAGCGCCGGGTAGAGGATTTCCTCCACCACCGGGCTCAGGCGGTGGATCTCGTCGATGAACAGCACGTCGTTCGGTTCGAGGTTGCTCAGTATCGCCGCCAGGTCGCCGGCGCGCTCCAGCACCGGGCCCGAGGTCTGGCGCAGATTGACGCCCATTTCCGCGGCAACGATGTGGGCCAGCGTGGTCTTGCCGAGGCCCGGCGGGCCGAACAGCAGCACGTGGTCCAGCGGCTCGCTGCGACCGCGGGCGGCGGCGACGAAAATGTCGAGCTGGTCGCGGATCTTCTGCTGGCCGATGTATTCGTCGAGTCGCTTCGGCCGCAGCGCGCGCTCCAGTGCGTCTTCCTGCGGGCTGGCGGGTGCTGCCGACACGATGCGCGGGCCGCTGGGCAGGGAATCGGTCTGGATGGCCATGCGCTTACACCTCCGACGGATCGATCCAGCGCCACTCGCCCGGCGCCAGATCGGCCGGCAGTTCGAGCTTGCCGACCGCGACCCGGTGCAGCGCCTCGCAGCGGTTGCCGGCGGCGGCCACCATGCGCTTGACCTGGTGGTACTTGCCTTCGCCTATCGTGATCGACAGCTGGTTCGCAGCGATCTGTTCGACCGCGTGCGCGGCCACCGATACGCCGGGCGCGTCGTTCAGTTCGACGCCACCGCGCAGTGCGGCGAGCTGGGCGTCGTCGACCGGGTGCTTGGTGGTGGCGACATAGCGCTTCAGCACGCCGTGCTTGGGCGAGGTGAGCTTGTGAATGAACTGGCCGTCGTCGGTCAGCAGCAAGAGGCCGGTGGTGTCCTCGTCGAGCCGGCCGACGCACTGCACTGCGCGCATCACCAGTGGCGACGGCAGCAGCGTGAACACCGCCGGGTGGTGCTTGGGCTTCTGCGAGCATTCGTAGCCGGCCGGCTTGTGCAGCATCACGTAGGCCTTTTCGTGATAGCGCCAGGGCTGGCCGTTCACGGTGAATTCCATGCCCTCTGGATCGAGTTCGACGAAGGGGTCGTCGATCATTTCACCACCGACGGTGACGCGTTCGAGGCGCACCAGCGCGCGGCATTCGCGACGGGTGCCGAAGCCCTGGCTCTGCAGGATGCGTTCGAGTTGCATATCAGTGGTTTCCGCCCACGTAGGGGTTGTATTTGCGTTCCTCGCCGAAGGTGGACATCGGGCCGTGGCCGGGGATGAAGCGGATGTCGTCACCGAGCGGGAACAGTTTTTCGCGGATGGAACGGATCAGGTCGCCGTGGTTGCCGCGCGGAAAATCGGTGCGGCCGATCGAGCCAGCGAACAGCACGTCGCCGACCTGGGCCAGACGGCCGGCGCGGTCGACGAACACCACGTGGCCCGGCGTGTGGCCGGGGCAGTGCACCACGTCCAGCGTCACCTTGCCCACGGTCACGGTGTCGCCGTCGGCCAGCCAGCGGGTCGGCACGAAGGGGCGACAGGGCGGAAAGCCGAACATCTGCGCCTGCACCGGGAAGCCGTCTATCCAGAACTTGTCGTCCGGATGCGGGCCTTCGATCGGCAGCCCGAACTGTTCCGCCAGGTCCTGCGTCGCGCCGGCGTGGTCGAGGTGGCCGTGGGTGACCAGAATCTTTTCCAGCGTGATGCCGTGGCGCTGCACCTCGGCCAGCACGCGGTCGAGATCGCCGCCCGGGTCGACGACGGCGCCCTTCATCGTTTCGTCGCACCACAGCAGGGTGCAGTTCTGGGCGAACGGGGTGACCGGGATGATGGCGTGCTGGAGCATGGGCGAGGCAGTTGCGAGAAAGCGACATTGTACGTGGCGGCGGTGCGCCATCCGACACGGCGGCTTACAGCTCGGGCAGACAGAAACCGCGGCGGCGGGTTAGGCTGGAAGCGACGGCATTCATTCCGAGGCAGCGCATCGTGATCGATCTTCATTTCTGGCCGACCCCGAACGGTTACAAGGTATTGATGTTCCTCGAAGAAGCGAACGTCGAGCACCGCATCGTGCCGGTCAATATCGGCGCCGGCGAGCAGTTCCGCCCCGAATTCCTGGCCATCTCGCCGAACAACCGCATGCCTGCCATCGTCGATCACGCACCGGCCGACGGCGGGGCGCCGCTGTCGGTGTTCGAGTCGGGCGCCATCCTGCTGTATCTCGCGGAAAAGACGGGCAAGTTCCTGCCGGCCGATCTGCGTGCCCGCGTGCAGGCGCTCGAATGGCTGTTCTGGCAGGTCGGCGGCCTCGGGCCGATGGCCGGGCAGAATCACCATTTTGTCCAGTACGCGCCGGAGGCGATCGCCTACGCGATCAAGCGCTATGTCGATGAAACAGGCCGCCTGTACGGCGTGCTGAACAAGCATCTGGCGGACCGCGCCTTCATCGCCGGCGACGACTACACGATCGCCGATATGGCGAGTTACCCGTGGGTGGTGCCGCACAAGCGCCAGCAGATGGATCTGGACGATTTTCCGCACCTGAAGCGCTGGTTCGAATCGATACGCGCCCGCACTGCCACCGTGCGCGCCTACGAACGTGGCGCCCAGGTCAGCGACAAGCCGGTCGTGGACGAGCAGTCGCGCAAGCTGCTGTTCGGCCAGAATGCCGATACGGTGGCGAAGCAATGAGCCTGTGCTAGGCTGCAAAAGCCGTTCTCACCCTCGTCAGTGTTCCTTCGGGAGAAAGACAATGAGCACCGAAAAGCTGATCCACGACGCCGCCGACCAGTGCGACTGGGACCCCGACATGGTGGTCAGCGTACTCGCCGATTTCATCGACGAGTTCTGTGACCCGGACGATTTCAAGGCCTTCCTCGAAGCCCGCGTCGCCGAAGAGGCGGACGACGAGTACGAGGAAGATGAAGAGGACGAGGTCGCGAACGACGACGATTACTGAGCCGTTTCGGGCGGTCTTCTGCTCAGTGAGCCCTGTAGATACTGTTATCCGAGTCAAACCCCGTGAGCGGTTGGGTCGAAAGGTTTGCCGGATCGGAGAACGCCAAA
>NZ_JBBUKV010000006.1:0-290022 GCF_038066675.1 Methyloversatilis sp. NSM2 | reverse complement strand
CCCGCAAACGACCAAAACCGGACCACAATCCGTCCCATGGCCGATCAAAACACCCCACGCGCCTTCTCCGGCATCGACCGCCTCTACGGCAACGGCGCTTACGCAAAACTCCGCAACGCATCCGTCACCATCGTCGGCATCGGCGGCGTCGGATCATGGGCCGCCGAAGCAATCTCCAGACACGCAATACAAAATATCAACATCATCGACCTCGATAACGTCGCCGAGTCGAACATCAACCGACAGTTGCAGGCACTCCAGACCACCCTCGGCATGGCCAAGGTCGATGCCATCGCGCAGCGCATTGCATTGATCAATCCGGACGCCACGGTGAGCTGCGTCGAGGACTTTCTCACCCCGGAGAACGTAGTCGATTTGCTGTCCTCCCGACCTGATGCGGTGATCGACTGCACTGACCAGACCGCGGCGAAAGTGGCGATGGCGGAGCATTGCCATCAAGAAGGCATCGCGCTGTTCATGGCCGGCGCTGCAGGCGGGCGTACCGATCCGACGCGCATCCGTCACGCCGATCTTGGTGCGAGTCAGGGTGACGCATTGCTCGCACGCGTGCGCGCCTTGCTCCGCAGGAACGGTCGCATGACCTTCGCGCGCAAGGACTGTTTCGGCATCGAGGCCGTCTATTCCGCCGAACCGATGCGCAAGCCGCCGGTCGAGGCATGTGACGCCAACGCGTCACCACAAGGGCTGAGTTGTGCAGGTTACGGTTCCAGTGTCTGCGTCACCGCCGGCTTCGGTTTCGCGCTGGCCGCACGTGCGATAGAACATCTGCTGAAACAGTGAGCGCAACACTTCAAGCGCAAACACCGCTACACTGCGCCTGCGCCGTGCCAATAGGCGCGTTCCCTTGTCTCCCTGACAAGAGGAGGCATAAGCCTCCCTTCCGGAATCCACACCCTGTCTGCCTGTATTGGTGTCACTCAGCTTGAGCGACGGGCCGTCGCTGGAGAACTGTTTGAACACTGAAGTCGATTTCGCCGGGCTTGGCCTGGCCGAACCCCTGCTGCGCGCCATTTCCGAAGAAGGCTATACGCAGCCCACACCGATCCAGCAGAAAGCCATTCCGCTCGTGATGGCCGGGCGCGACCTGCTCGCCGCGGCACAGACCGGCACCGGCAAGACCGCCGGTTTCACCCTTCCCATTCTGCACACCTTGATCAACCGCCCGGCCAGCATTCCGCCGGGACGGCCACGCGTGCTGGTCCTTACACCGACGCGCGAACTCGCAGCTCAGGTCGAGGAATCGGTCCGCACCTATGGTGCGCACGCCAAGCTGCGTTCCATGGTCATGTTCGGCGGCGTGGGCATGAACCCGCAGCTGCAGGCGCTGAAGCAGCGCGTCGACATCCTGGTTGCGACGCCCGGCCGTCTGCTCGATCACCTCGGCGAAAAGACGCTGGATCTGTCGGGCGTCGAAATTTTCGTGCTCGATGAAGCCGACCGCATGCTGGACATGGGTTTCATCCGTGACATCCGCAAGGTGATCGCGGCGCTGCCGAAGGCGCGCCAGACCTTGCTGTTCTCGGCGACCTTTTCGCCGGAGATCCGCGAACTGGCCCACGGGATGCTGAACGACGCGGCCGAGGTGGAGGTTGCTGCACGCAACACCACCGCCGAGCGCGTCGATCAGGGCGTCTATATGGTCGAGCAGAAGCAGAAGCGTCATCTGCTGGCGCATCTGATCAACAAGGGCGAGTGGTCGCAGGTACTGGTGTTCACGCGCACCAAGCATGGTGCCAACCGTCTGGCCGAACAGCTCGACAAGCAGGGCATCACCGCCGCCGCCATCCACGGCAACAAGAGCCAGAACGCCCGCACCAAAGCGCTGGCCGACTTCAAGGCGAATACGCTGCGCGTGCTGGTCGCCACCGACATCGCGGCGCGTGGTCTGGACATCGACCAGCTTCCGCATGTCGTCAATTTCGAACTGCCGAACGTGCCCGAGGACTACGTGCACCGCATCGGCCGTACCGGCCGCGCCGGCGCCAGCGGCGCTGCGGTGTCGCTGGTTGATCGCGAGGAAGTGAAG
The DNA here is from genome assembly GCF_038066675.1 of Methyloversatilis sp. NSM2. Lineage (NCBI taxonomy): Bacteria > Pseudomonadati > Pseudomonadota > Betaproteobacteria > Nitrosomonadales > Sterolibacteriaceae > Methyloversatilis > Methyloversatilis sp. NSM2. The sequence continues at coordinate 287,975 of NZ_JBBUKV010000006.1, read as the reverse complement.
CTGCTGACGGCCATCGAAAAGGTGACCCGGCAGTCGATTCCGCGCGTGACGGCGGATGGTTTCGTGCCGGTCGCCGGCGCCAGCGAGGAGCCGGATCGCGGTCCGCGTCCGCAAGGTCGCGGAGCTCGGTCGGACGGTGCAACGCGCAGCAAACCCGCCTCCGGTAATGGGCAGCAGCCGCGCCAGGGCCAGCAGCCCCGGGCGGCTGGCGATCGGCCGGCGCGTGCGCCGCAGAACAAGCCCATCTCGCGTGGCAATGGCAACCCTGCCCGCCCGCAAGGCAGGAGCGGCACTGCCAATGGCAACGTCGCCAACGGCAACCGCACCCCGGTGCGCACGCACGACGATGACGACGACAATCGCGGCAATCGCATCCAGCCGGCGGCCAAGCCGCCGCGCGAGGTCAATGGCAACGTGATGCCGCGCGGCAACGAAGCGCGACGTCCGCAACAGCCGGCGCTGTTCTCGCGTAACCGCAGCGGACAGCGATAACATCACGCCATTTGCATGAAGGGCCAGGGGCGACCGCGTGCGTGACGATGCACTGAAAGTGCTGAAGGACGTCTTCGGCCATCCCGGTTTCCGCGGTGCGCAGGGCGAAATCGTCGAGCACGTCGCGGCCGGCGGCGACGCCCTGGTGCTGATGCCGACAGGTGGTGGCAAGTCGCTGTGCTACCAGGTGCCGGCGCTGCTGCGCCCCGGTACGGCAGTCGTCGTGTCGCCACTGATCGCGCTGATGCAGGACCAGGTCGCCGCGATGACCCAGCTGGGCGTGCGCGCTGCCTTCCTCAATTCCACGCTCGATCTCGATCAGGTGCGTGAAGTCGAGCGCAGCCTGCTCGACGGCACGCTCGATCTGCTCTACGTCGCCCCCGAGCGGCTCAACACCCCTCGCTGCCTCGATCTGCTGAGTCACATCCGGCCGGCGTTGTTTGCCATTGATGAGGCGCACTGCGTCGCGCAGTGGGGCCACGACTTCCGTCCGGAGTACCTGCAGCTTTCGGTGCTGCACGAGCGCTTCCCGGACGTGCCGCGCATTGCGCTCACCGCCACCGCCGACCCGGCGACGCGAACCGAAATCATCGACCGGCTGGCGCTGCACGACGCGCGGGTGTTCGTGTCCAGCTTCGACCGGCCGAACATCCGCTACACCATCGTGGACAAGGACGACGCGCGCAAGCAGTTGCTGCGCTTCATCCGGAACGAGCATCCGGATGAAGCTGGCATCGTCTATTGCCTGTCGCGCAAGAAGGTGGACGAGACGGCCGAATGGTTGCTCGCGCAGGGCATCAAGGCACTTCCCTATCATGCAGGCATGGACGCGGCGACGCGTGCTGCGCATCAGGCCCGCTTCCAGCGTGAGGAGGGCATCGTGGTCGTTGCCACCATCGCCTTCGGCATGGGCATAGACAAGCCGGACGTGCGCTTCGTCGCCCACCTCGATCTGCCGCGTTCGATCGAGGGCTATTACCAGGAGACCGGGCGCGCCGGACGCGACGGCGGTGCCGCCGACGCGTGGATGGCCTACGGTCTGGCCGACGTCGTGCAGCAGCGCCGCTTCATCGACCAGTCAGAGGGCAGCGAAGCCTTCCGTCGCATCTCCAGCAGCAAGCTCGACGCGCTGCTCAGCTTGTGCGAAACCGCTCAGTGCCGGCGCGTGCATCTGCTCGCTTACTTCGGCGAGCAGGGGCAGCCCTGCGGCAACTGCGACAACTGCCTTACGCCGCCGGAAACCTGGGACGCGACGGTCGCCACACAGAAGGCGCTGTCCGCAATCTACCGCACCGGCAATCGCTTCGGCGTCACCCACCTGATCGACGTGCTGCGTGGCAAGGACACCGAGCGCATCCGCCAGTGGGGGCATGACAAGTTGAGCGTGCATGGCGTCGGCAAAGCCGAGGACGACAACCTGTGGCGCGGTGTATTCCGCCAGCTGGTCGCGCTCGGGCTGGCCCGCGTCGATCACGAATCCTATGGCGCACTGGTGCTGACCGAAGCCGCCCGTCCGGTGCTGCGCGGCGAACAGCCGGTGATGATGCGCCGCATCGCCGAGAAGGCTCGTGACTCGGTGGCGCGGCGCACGCGCAGCGTCACTCCGGTGTCGATGGACGGGGTTGACGCCAATCTGCTGGCAGCGCTGAAAGCCTGGCGGCTGGACGAAGCGAAAACCCAGTCAGTTCCGGCCTACGTCATCCTGCACGACAGCACGCTGATCGAGCTGGCACGCAAGCGCCCGGCGGATCTCGATGACCTGACCGACATACCGGGCTTCGGCGCACGCAAGGTCGAGCGCTACGGCGACTCGCTGGTCGAGTTGATCTCGGGCTTCGAACAATGACATATTGCACTGCAATAGTGCCTTGTCGTCTTTGTGCCCCGATCTGACGCAGCGCTGACCATGGGGTGGCTATCAGATTTGAATAAAAACAATGGCTTGTGTTCAACTCTCTGTTGGTCTGGATATTGCATAGTGCATCACTGACTTCGTTATTGAAGCAGGGAGGGCATCATGCGTTGCAACATTCGACCACTCCTTTTCATTGTCGCCTGCGCGCTGACACAACCGCTGACTGTCTGGTCGGCAGCACCCGATTGCCGTGCAAGCAGCCAGGATCCGCTGGCCGCGGAGGCGTGCCGGGAAAATGCGCGCTCCGCCTATCCGCTGGCGCACCTGTTCGAAAATCCCTCGGAATCAAGAACCAGCCTGGCGCTGGCCGCACTGCTGCTGGGCGGCATGGCCATGCGCGCCCGCGTGCGCTGATCGGCGCGGCAAGGGCGCCGCGCGCACTTCAGTTCGCCTCGATGCGGATGAAGCCGTCGCGGTTCGGCATCCGCACAGCTGGCAGACTGCGCGCGTCCATGACGGCGTCAGCGGCGATCACGCCGTTGATGTGCAGCAGCCAGGCGCTGAGCGCATACACCTCGTCCGCGTTCAGCGTGCCGGGGGCAGCCATCGGTTTGGCGCGACGGATGAAGTCGAACAGTGTCGTCGCGTAGGGCCAGTAGCTGCCTACCGTCTTGTCGGCCGCCGGTGTGTTCAGCGGGCGCGTCGCGCCCGCCAGTTCCTCGGCGCTGCCGCCGCGGGCGTCCTTGCCGTGGCAGGCCGCGCAGTGGCGGGCAAACAGCGCGGCGCCCTCGCTTGCCGTGCCGCGACCGGGGGGAAGGCCGCGACCGTCCGGGAATACGTTCAGTTGTTGCCGGGCGAGCGCGACTTGATCGACGGCCTGCCCGAGTCGTGGCGCCTCGACCGCACCTGGCGCCGCCGCGCAGGCACTGAGCAGCAGCGACGACAGCAGCGCTGCCACGCCTTCAGTAGGTGTGCGTAACCAGCCCATCGTCCTCGACTGCCCAGGCAACGATTGCGTTGTAGTGGAAGTAGCCGGCGCGCCCACGCTCGGCGACCAATGCCGCGCGTTCCGGCTGCAGATTGCCGCGCTCATCGGTGGCCCGGCTCTTCAGCACGGCGGGCTTGCCGTCCCATCGCCACGGTATGCGGAAACGAGTCAGGCAGCGGGGAAGCGCCGGCGACTCGAGCGCGGCGTCGGCCCAGCTCTTGCCGCCATCCGCCGAAACCTCGACCCGCCGGATGCGCCCGTGCCCGCTCCACGCCAGACCGCTCAGCTGATAGACGTCGGGGCGCGGCAGCGTCTGGCCGTGCGACGGAGACGTGATCAGCGACTTGCAGTCCATCGTGAAGGTGAACTGACGCGCCTTGCCCGATGGCTGCAACTCGGTGTACTTCGACGTTTCGTTGCGCGACATCACCGGCTGGTCCGTCACTTCGAGCCGCTGCAGCCACTTCACGTGCAGCACGCCTTCCCAGCCGGGCACGATGAGGCGCATCGGGTAGCCGTTCTCCGGGCGCAGCCGTTCCCCGTTCTGGTACAGCCCGATCAGGCAGTCGTCGCGCATCTTGGCCAGCGGGATGCTCATGTTCATCGCTCCCGCGTCGGCACCTTCGGCGATCACCCACGACGCGCCGACGTCCACACCCGCTTCGTCGAGCAGTATGGACAGCGGCACGCCGGTCCATTCGGCGCAGGACAGCAGCCCGTGCACTGAACCGGCTGATCGCTGTATCGGTTCGCCATGCCAGCCGGCGTTGCTGTTGCCGCCGCACTCGATGAACAGCATCTGCGAACGCATCGGGTAGCGCAGCAGCGATTTCACGTCGAAGCTCAGCGGCTGGCGCACGATACCGTGCACGACAAGTCTGTGGCGCGCCGGGTCGATCTGCGGCACACCGTTGTGATGCCGCTCGAAATGCAGTCCGTTCGGCGTGATGATGCCTTCGAGTTCCTCCAGTGGCGTGAAGGACACGCCGTTGCCGGCCACCGCCCGATTGGCTCCGATGCGTCGCGCCGTCAGGCGCTCGTGCGGCGATGGTTGGCCGTAGGGCGTGAAAGGCGCGCCCGGGGTGTGCAACCAAGGCAGTTCGTCAGCGGCCTGCGTGTCGACAGCCGCCGCGGCCGTTGCCAGCGCCAGCCCGCGACGCAGGAAGAGACGGCGATCGAGCAGACCGCCGCCGGCGACTTCCGGCAGGGAGAGGAGATCGGGCCGCGGGCGAGGCATGGGGTGGTTAGAGGAAGAGCGTCAGCACGCCGGTATAGCCGTACAACTGATCGTGCGAAATTTCGCCGCCGGCGAAGAAGCCTGCGACCGGCAGGCCAGGAAAGGCTTCCTCCAGCATTTCCGGTTCGGTGTTGTCGTCGCCGAACATGTGCGCTCCGCGCGCCGCACAGGAGATGTAGAGCGCGGCGAGCGGCGGCTGCTCCAGCGTCGCGCGCAGGTCATTCAGCATGCGCTGCATGTCGGCGCGGGCGCAGTCGGCGTCGCGCCGGTAGAAGCGCAGCCGTTGTCCGACCTCGACCGTGTCGTTGATGGCGATCAGGCCGTTGCCGGGGTCGAGGCCGATCACGTTGCGCACGCGGAATTCGGCGTCGTCGCGCCCGGTCACGCCCAGTCCCGGCAGGATGTAGCGCGCCGCGCGCCGCAGGTCCTGGCCGAGTGAGGTGCCGGCCGCTTCGAGGAAGGCGTCCAGCGCCGGGCGGCCGTTGATTTCGGTGATGACGTTCTGGTCGCAGGCCGTGACGACATGGGTTTCGCCCACCGCGCAGCAGCCCTGCGTCAGGCGCGTCATGATGGAAACCTGCTCGTTGAAGGCGACGCCGCTGATGCCGCCGCGCAGCGCGCCGTTGGCGATCATCGGTGCCTGTCCGCGCGCCAGCGCGAGTCCGCCGGTGACGAAGCCGCTCGACACCTTGGTGGCCATGTCGGCGACCAGATCGGCCATGTCCGGCGTTGCCGGATCGGCGTGCACTACTGCGAAGTAGGGCTGCTCGGGTGCGGCATCGGTACCAAGCGCGTTGGGCAGGCGCTCGCGGCCTGAGAACACGCGGAAGCTGCCCTCCGGCAGACTGCCCACCAGCAGCGACAGGCCGGGTTGGTCCTGCGCCGCGATGGCGCGGCCGATCACGCCGACCGAACTGGTGCCGACCCAGTTCTCGATGCCGGTGAGCCGGGTCAGGCGCTCGAACATTTCCTGCAGGTCGCCGCCGTAGTGATCGGCGAAGTACACGAAGCCGAGGTTGGCGTCCTCAGGCATGTCGAGCGCCGACAGTGCCAGGTCCATCGCGACCGGCCAGTCTTCGTGGAAGGCCGAACTGGCGGCGAATCGGGCCATCCGCAGTACCTCAGCCTCCGCCGGCGGGCGGCGACGTGTCGTCGCCCGGTGCGGTCGACGACGGATGGGCGGCACCCGCGTTCTGCATCAGCGTCCACGGCCACATGGCCGCATTGCCGAATGCCTGCATCGGGTTCTGTGCCGGGTCCTGCGCGTGCGCAGCGCCAGTGGCTGCCGCGCCGGTGGCGCTGGCCGCCATGGCCTGCATGGTGGCCAGCGTCGCGCGCTGTACCTCCAGACCCTGGATGCTGGTCTGCAGCATGCTCAGGTTCATCCGTAGCCAGCCTTCGACCGCCTTCAGGTCGGTAATGCGCTTGTCCAGCTCGCCGACGTCAAGCGTCGGCGTGACGAAACCGGGTACCGGGAAGGGCATCTGTCCCCATACGGAACGCAGGAATTCCATCGGGTCGTACTGTGAGGAGTCGCTGGCCATGGCATCACCTGTGTCGATCTGTGTGCGCCAAGCATAGCGCGCCGTGCCTCGCCGGGGGACACAAAAGAAAACGCGGCCACAGCGGGCCGCGTGAAGGGAGACACAACGTGCACAACGCCTTCATTCTTGTGCAGTGGCGCCGGCAGCGGCAATCGTCCGTTCGGCTTAAGCCGAAGCGACCTGCTCCTTCAGCTTGAACTGGATCAGCGTGCGCAGCTTGGCCGGCATGACCGGCTTGAGCAGCAGGTGGTGGCCGAGGTCCTTCGCCTCTTCCAGGCGCTCCGGCGTGGCGCTGCCGGTGACCAGGATGGCCGGAATGTCGACGCCGAAGTGCCGGCGCACCGCCGCCACCACGTCCGGCCCGACTTCGCCGTCGCGCAACTGGTAGTCGGCGATGATGAGGTCGGGCGGCGCGCCGCGTTCGGTCACGCTGTTCATCGCTTCCTCATGCTTGCTGGCGATCAGCGTCTGCGCGCCCCAGCTGCCGAGCAGCGCGGCCATGCCATTGACGATGCTCGCTTCGTCGTCGATGACCAGGATGCAACGGCCGCCGAGGTCGGCCTGGCTGCGTTCGGTGCGCACTGCGGTGGCGCGTACCACCGGCGCACGGCCCATCGGTACGTCGATGCGGAACACGGTACCCCGACCCGGCCGCGACGCCAGGCTGACCGGGTGCGACAGCAGCGCCGACAGCCTCTGCACGATGGACAGGCCGAGCCCCAGGCCCTTGCGCCGGTCGCGTTCGGCATTGGCCAGCTGCACGAACTCCTCGAAGATGCGACTCTGGTCGTCCGCTGCGATGCCCATGCCGGTGTCCCACACCTCGAAACGCAGCCCGTTGCGACGTACCCGCGTGCTGACCAGCACGCCGCCCGCCGGCGTGTAGCGCATCGCGTTCGAGATGAGGTTGCGCAGGATGCGTTCGAGCAGCACCGGGTCGCTGCGCACCCAGGCGGCACGCGAGCGGATGCGGAAGGCGAGTCCGCGATCGAAGGCTTCCGGTTCGAAATCCATGCGCAGCCGGTCGAACAGGGCGCTGACCGACACATCGGTGATTTCCGGCTTCACCTTGCCGGCGTCGATCTTCGAAATGTCGAGCAGCTCGTTGAACAGGCCCTCCAGCGCCTCGACCGAACTGCTGATGCTGGTGACCAGATTGGCTACCTCCGGTTCATGCGCCTTGGCCGACAATGCGGCGGCGAACAGCCCCATCGCGTGCAGCGGCTGCCGCAGGTCGTGGCTGGCGGCGGCAAAGAACTGGCTCTTGGCGCGGCTGGCCTGGTCGGCGCGGTCGCGTGCTTCCGAAAGCTCCACATTCTGCGATTCCAGCCGACGGCTCAGCACCTCGTTGGCATAGCGGCTGCGCAGCGCACGCTCGATCAGCGCATTGAAGTTCTTGCCCACCCGCCACAGCGCGATCATCAGCACCGACACGATGAAGGCCACCAGCAGGTCGTGCCGGCTGCCTTCCCAGATGTAGCGCGCGATCACCGGCAGCAGCGTGGCGCCGAGGAAGGTGTAGTAGCTCGGCAGGTGCATCGAGGTGAGCGCGGCGGCCACGCCGCACACCGACACCAGCAGCGACATCAGCACGATCTGCTGTTCCGGCGCTTCCGGGCTGAAGAACAGCCACAGCGTCGAACTCCAGAGCACGCCGGAAATGGCGGCGCCGATCAGCCAGTAGGTGCCCCAGCGCGGCGCGCTGGCGGCGTCGGGTGCGGCACGCCTGTACTGGCGCAGCAGTACCAGACGCGACACCTGGTTGGCCATCGACAGCACGAACCACAGTGCGACCGTCCATAGCGGGAAGGTGTCGTACACCGTCCAGGCGACCAGCAGGGTGCCGAGGATCTGGCCACCGAAGGCAGTGCCCAGGTTCGCGTACAGCATCTGGATCTGTGTTGCCACGACCTGGCGGTCGAGCTGGGCCTGTTCGCCCGGCTCCAGCCGGGCCGCCGCGTCGCCGCGCTCGCGCGTCAGCGACTCGATGGTCGTGTCTTCGGACAGCACGACCGGAGGCGTCATCTGGCTCATGGCGTCGAGCCCGGTGTTCCGAGCTTCAGTCCGATGCGGCTGGCTGCCAGCACCGCCTGCGTGCGGTTGCTGGCGCCGAGCGCCTTCAGGATGGCGGTGATATGCACCTTGACCGTGCCTTCGGCCAGATTCAGCTCGCGGCAGATTTCCTTGTTCGGCTTGCCCTGCACCATCAGCGTCAGCACTTCCGCCTGACGCTCGGTCAGGCCGATGTCGGACGCGGTCTGCGGCCGTCGCGGTGTCTCTTCCTGACGCGGCGCGCCGAGGCCAAGTTCGCCGACGATGGCCTGCCGCGGCACGTAGACGCCGCCCGACAGCACCAGTCGCAGCGCGCCGAGCAGCACTTCGTTGGTGCTCGATTTCGGAATGAAGCCCATCGCGCCCTCGTCGAGCGCCGCCAGAACGGTGTCCGAGTCGTCGAAACCCGACAGCACGACGATGGGCAGCGCCGGATGTGCGCCGCGGAAGGTCTGCAGCGCGCTCATGCCGCGACAGCCTGGCAGCGTCAGATCGAGCAGGGCGAGGTCGAGATCGGGGTGCTCGTCGGCCAGCCGCAGACCGCCTTCGCAATCGGGCGCGTCGTACAGACGGATGTCGGCCGCAAGGCCCGGCAGCACGTGGCGCAGCGCTTCGCGTATCAGCGGGTGATCGTCAACGATCAGTATCTTCATGGGTGTCCGGGGCCATCACGTCGTCAGCGCCTGAAAGTCCTTCGCGCATCGGAGACGTCAATGATGGCGGAAAGTAGCGCAACTCGGGACCTGTATTATTACTTTAGTCGTAGGCCGCTTGGATGAACTGCACCGGGAGGGTGCGCAATTACACTGAGGCGGCCCGCCTCCGGCTCACACCGTGCCGAGGCGGAGCACATCGACACGTCATCGGGAGGTTCTGTTTGGGCTGTCTGCTCATCGTCGAAGATCATGCGCTGGTGCGCGAAGGCATGGCCCAGACGCTGGCGCGGCTGGGTGCGGAGTGGTGCGTGATCGAGGCGTCCGACGCGGCGCAGGCGCTGGCCGTGATCGACGGCGGTGCCGAGGTCGATCTGGTGCTGACCGACCTGATGCTGCCCGGCATGAACGGCTTTTCTCTGCTCGCCACGCTGCGCGAGCGCGATCCGTCGCTGCCGGTGGTGGTGGTGTCCGCGCTGAGCGACAAGGCGACGGTGTCGCGCGCGATGCGCCAGGGCGCCTCGGGCTTCGTATCGAAAGGCGATTCCGGCGACCAGCTGGTGCAGGCGGTGCGTCTGGTGCTCGACGGCGGCCTCTATACCCCGCCCGAGCGTCGCCCACCCAACGCACGGGCCGGACGCACGTCGGCGACGATACGCCCGAGTCCGGCCGACGACTACGGGCTCACGCAGGCGCAGACGCGGGTGCTGCACCTGTTGGCCGAGGGGCGTTCCAATCGCGAGATCGCCGAGTCGCTCGGCCTGGCCGAAGGTACGGTCAAGGTGCACGTGACGCGCATCTTCAAGGCGATGAAGGTGACCTCACGTGCGCAGGTGCTGATCGCGCTGGCACAGCGCGGTACGCGCCGCGAGGGCTGAGCGCGGGACGCACGCGAGGCGCGTCCCGCAGCGCCCGGCTCAGTGCGTGGTGGTGCTGCCCATCGTCGCTTCGACGCCGCTCCGTGACTGGGCCGGCAGGGCGTGTTCCATCGCGTCCTCGGCGTCGATGTCCACCTCTTCGTGGTCGATGCGCAGGATGTCCAGCACCGGTGCGGCGACACGGCGACAGGCGTTGGCCAGCGGTGACGGCAGGCTGTCCGGGATGCGTTTCTGCAGCAGCTGCTTCGACGACGAGATCGCGAACACCGGTTCCAGGATGCGCGTGCGGTACTGGCCGAGCTGGCTTTCGATCAGCTTGTCGGCCGCTTCGCGCGCCCACGGGTTGGTCGGCCACTGGGTCGGAATGGCCAGTGCGCGCGGGAAGGTTTCCAGATCCTGCTGCACGGTGCGGATGTCTTCGTGCGAATCGCGGAAGGGCAGCAGCACCAGGTGGGCGAGGCCGTACAGGTGGCGGTCCATTTCGCTGCGGTTGGCGCCGCCGTCGATCACGCCTATCCACTTGTTCAGGCCGCGTATCTTGTCCACCACCTTGGCCAGCGCATCGCGCGAACGCGCGTCAGCGGTGAGGTAGCGGCGGCCTTCGGGGTCCAGCGGTTCGCGACCGATGTCGGTCAGCACGCAGACCGAGCGCTGGTTCAGCAGCCCCAGACCCTGACATAGCATGTGCGAAAGCGTGGTCTTGCCGGTGCCGCCCTTGTTGCCGATCACGCAGATGATTTCAGCCATTTCGTGTTCTCCACCTACCGGGGTTCGAGCAAGGATTATTCCGCGATCAGGCGTGCGCCATCGGCGGGAACTGCAGCCGAAACCGGTTCCATTTCCGCGACCGGGCGGCCATTCTTGCCGCGTCGTCCGGCAAATGTGTACACATATAGCGCACGCGCGGCCGGGTCGCCGTCGATGACGCGGTCCGCCGCCATGCCAGGAATTTCGAAGCTGTTGGCAATCAGCTGCCCATCCGCCTTCATTTCCAGTGCCGCCTTGCGACCCAGCCTGGGCATAGGCACCGGCGACAGGAAGGCATAGACGACGTCGAACTGGCCGAGCGGCACCGACCACAGGTCGTCACGGCGTATCGTCACATTGGGCAGGTGGCGGTTGCGCCAGCGGGCGACCAGCCAGGGCAGCGGCGCGTTCTCGATGCCGGTGAAGCGACAGTCCGGGCGCGACATGGCGAGCCGGCGCAGCAGTTCGCCGGTACCGCAGCCGAGATCGACCAGATGGATGGCGCGTTCCTGCGGCAGTGCCTGCAGCAGCGCTCGGGCTGTCGCCTGGTTGGTCAGGAACAGTGGCACGCGGCTGCGGAAGGTGGACCAGAACACCGCCGACAGCAGCAGAAAGGCGAACAGATACCAGGCAGGTGCGATGTCCAGCATGCGGGCGCCGACGACCAGCGGCGAGAACAGCAGGTGGATCACCACCCACCAGCGCGGTGCCTTCAGGGTCAGCGCGAAGGCGGCGGCGATGCCCGCCTGCATGACGACGATGGCACCGATGCCGGCCGGCGGCGTCACCGTGTAGCGCAGCGCGAACACGGCAACGATCCAGGACACGAGCTGTATGGCGAGGGCGCGGAACAGGTGCATAGCGAGCCGCCGTGCGGTAAGTCGATGCCCTTACAGTAGCCCAGCCGGCGCCTGCGCAGTCACCGATTAGCGCGCGCAATGACCCGCATTCCCGCGATTTGGCGTCAGCTGCGGGTGGCTTCTTCCAGCTTCTGCAGCCAGTTCAGCGCGTAGACGCGGTCGTTGCCGCACATCTCCACCGACGCCTGCAGCCCGCGGCAGCAGGCCGGGCGCTCGGGCGAACCGAAGATGGCGCAGCGCAGGTCTGCGGTCAGCTGCACGCAGCGCACGCCCGCCGGCTTGCCCTCAGGCATGCCCGGTATCGGGCTGGAAATCGACGGCGCGATGCAGCAGGCGCCGCAGCCGTCCCGGCACTGCAGCGCCTCAGTCATCGAGCGCTTCCAGCAGGCGGCGCACCGGCGCCGGCAAAGCCGCGGAGGTGACGTCGGTGCGTGGTTGCCAATGCAGCGACGACTCCGCCGCTAAGGCGCTGCGCGCGTCGACCGCGATGCGCAGCGGCACCAGATGCAGTTCGAAGTGGGTGAAGCCGTGGATCACCGGCGCCATCACCCGCACCGCGCCGCCGGAGATGCCGTGCGCCGCCAGCCAGTGCGCCGCTTCGCTCAGCGCTTCGGGTAAGGTCTGCGCCGCCAGTTCGGGCAGACTGAGCAGGCCGCCCCAGATGCCGTGGCCGGGTCGGCGTTCGAGCAGCACCGCGTCGGCTGTCGTCACCAGCAGCGCGTGGCGCAGGCGCTGCGGACGCAGCTTCGCCGGGCGTGGCGCCGGCAGCTCGCGCTGCCTGCCCTGCAGGCGCGCTTCGCAGCGCGCCGCGACCGGACAGGCGTCGCAGCGCGGGCGGTTGCGCGTGCATACGGTGGCGCCCAGATCCATCAGCGCCTGCGTATAGACCGCACCGTCGCGCGTCGGCATCAGCGCGTGCGCCAGTGCCCACATGCGCTGCTCGACTGCGCGCGTTCCCGGGAAGCCGTCGATACCGAAGACTCGGGCGAACACCCGCTTCACGTTGCCGTCGAGTATCGGTGCGTGCGCGCCGAAGCAGAAGGTGGCGATGGCCGACGCGGTCGAGCGGCCGATGCCCGGCAGACTTTCGATGTCTTCGACAGTGCTAGGAAAGCGGCCGCCGAAGCGCGTCATCACTTCGCGTGCGGCGCGGTGCAGGTTGCGCGCGCGGGCGTAGTAGCCAAGGCCGCTCCAGTTCTCCATCACCGTCGCTTCGTCGGCGGCCGCCAGTGCGGCCAGCGTCGGGAAGCGCTCGATGAAGCGGCCGTAGTAGCCGATCACCGTCTGCACCTGTGTCTGCTGCAGCATGATTTCCGACACCCAGACGCCGTAGGCGTCGCCGGTCTGCCAGGGCAGGTCGTGCCGGCCGTGCAGGCGCTGCCAGTGCACCAGCGTGGCCGCGAAATCGTCGCTGACGGCTACCTCTGAGGGAGTATTCATGGGCGCGGATTGTAGGCCGTGATGCAAAAGCGGCGATAATCCGTGCTCACTTGCATGCAGCCCGCCCGATGAAGCTTCCCGCCGTCCCCGTCCCGCGCCGTCCGGTGCCCGTCTCCGTTCGTCCGCATGGAGCGGCGCGATGAGCAATCCTGCGCACGACAGCCGTGCCTTCCGCGATGCGCTGGGCCTGTTCGCGACCGGCATCACGGTGGTCACCACGCGCGCGCCGGGCGGCGAAGCGGTCGGCCTGACCGTCAATTCCTTCAACTCGGTGTCGCTCGATCCGCCGCTGGTGCTGTGGAGCCTGTCACTCGGCTCGCCGAGCGAGGCGGCGTTCCGCGCCTGCTCGCACTACGCGGTGCATGTGCTGGGCGAGAGTCAGCAGGCACTGTCCCGCCAGTTCGCCAGCAGTCGCGAACAGCGCTTCGCCGGCGTACAGACGACGGACGGCCTGGGTGGTGCGCCGCTGATCGAAGGCTGCCTGGCGCGCTTCGAGTGTCGCAACGACATCCAGTACGCGGGCGGCGATCACCTCATCTTCGTCGGCCGGGTCGAGCGTTTCGAGCGCAGCGCTGGCGAACCCCTGCTGTACTTCGGCGGCGGCTACCGCGGCATCCGCCAGCCCTGATTACCAGGCGTAGCCGAGGCCCAGCAGCAGCGTGGTGTCGGTCGCCTTGCGACCGGGCGCCGGCGTGCGTTCCCAGTCCGCATTGACCTGGGCAGACGCCGTGATGCCGCCGGCGATGGGCAGCCGGACACCGGTCTTCGTTCGTACGGTCAGGAAGTCGGGGTCGGCAATACTCCAGAAGCCGTCCTGATCGTGGAACAGTTCGGCACGCCGGTCGAGTATCCAGTGCTTGGCGCGCACGCCCCAGCCGAGCGCTGGGTAGTCTTCGTCCTCGCCGGCCATGCGGTCCAGATTGACGTAGTCCAGACCGGTACGCAGCGACAGCTGGGTTGTTTCGTCGTTGTAGAGCTGCCAACCGTAACCTGCACCGACCGTGCTCCGCTGCCGGATGTCCTTGAACTTGTCCTGTTCCAGCGACAGACGCGAATAGATGAAGTTGTCGTCGTCAATGAAGTGGTCGTAGTTGCCATTCAGCAGCCACTGCTGCGCGGTACGCACGCCGCGGTCCTTGCGTCGGTCCACCTTGAGGCCCAGCTCCCACGCGTAGGCCTTGGCGCGGGCGTTCAGCACGGCGTCGCCATAGACGCGGTCGTTCTCCGAGTTCCCCCGCACCAGCGCAGCCGACACATTCGCGCGGCCGCTGTAGCTGACGCCGTGACCGGACTGTTCGGGCGTCGGGTTGATGAAGGCGATGTCGTGCTGCTTCACGGTGCGGCTGGCGTCGTCCTTGGATACGGCGATCCGGTCGGCGTCCGTGCTGTGCAGCGTCGCCTGGCGCGTCAGGTCACCGTCGCTTGTCATCACCGTGAGCGGTTCGTGGGTGCGCAGTACGGTGACCTGATCCCAGCGGATCTTCACGGTGCCGGCATAGGTGGTTTCGATCACCAGTTCGTTGCCGGCCTTGCTGACGATGCGTCCGCTCAGGCGGTCGCCGTTGGCGAGTTGCACCTCGTCGGCGCTGGCAGCGGTGGCGCCGAGCAGCGCCGGCAGGAGGATGGAAAGGCAGTGCGGCAGGCGTCGCAATCGCATGGCGGGTTCTCCCGGATTGTGTGGCGTGCGTGCCGGCGAACGGCGTCGGCCGGCGGCGATGGATGGATCAGGCGATCCGGATGCAGCAGGGGTGAAACGAGGATGTGCGGTTCAGCAGGCAGGCCAGTCTAGCGGCCTCGCTGACGTGCGGCTGTAGGAGAAGGGGAAGCGGGAACTGCGGAGATTGGGGGTGGAGCGGGTGAGGGGAACATCATCGTGTTCCCAACTCGTTGATTGATAACGAGTTTTCCGCACTCGGCGAACCGAGATGGACATAATTATGGACTGAAAACCACGCTTGGTCAACGCGCGCTCCGAGCAAGTCCAGTGCGAGCCATGGACAGCCAGCAATAGCCAATGTACCCGAGCGCTCAACGTCACGAGGCCGGTTCATCTCCCTTTGGCAGGAACTCCTCGCGGGCGCGCTGCAGAAACCGCTTCATGGGCTCAGAGGGTTCGGCGCTGCGGCGCAGCAGGTAGGTGGACAGCATGGGCGGCGTGCCGGCCAAGGGGCGAACGGTTATGTCGGGGCGGTTCAGGGTCTGCACCTGCGAGGCAATGGCGAAACCTAGGCCATAACCGGCACCGACCAGAGTCAGCATCACGCCTAGGCTCGTCACCTGATCTACCAGCTTGAGCGGCTTGGACGCACCTTGAAGCACCGCCTGGATCTGGTGGTGGCAGCCCGATCCCGCGTCCGGATGGCACAGTACCAACGGAAACTTCAAGGCTTCATCCAATGGCACTTCCGCGTGCGCCAACAAGGGGTGGCGCACGGGCACGATCACCGACAGAGGATCGGTCCACACGGGCTCGGCGACAAGGCCTTCGCTCACCGCGTCCGACAGCGCAAAGCCGATGTCCAGCAGATCGTTGTGCAGGCCCTTGAGCTGCTGCGCGAAAGGCAGCTCGAAGACGCGAATCTCCAGTTCGGGCTCTTCCTCGCGGCTGCGCGCCAGCAAGGTGGCAATGTGGGGCTGCGCCAAGCTGTCGCAGATGGCGATGCGCAGATAACCCTGATAGCCCTGCGCCGCCGCCTTTGCGGCACTCACCGCCTGCTCCACGGTGGCCAGCACACGCCGGCACTCACCGAGGAACACTTGACCGGCCCAGGTCAGTCGCGTCTGGTGCGCGCTGCGGTCGAACAACTGCACGCCGAGCGTGGCTTCGAGATTGCGCATTGCGCGCGACACAGGCGATTGTTCTACGCCAAGGCGCTCGGCCGCTCGCGCGAAATGCAGTTCTTCCGCGACCGCAACGAAATAGCGCAGTAGTCTGAGTTCCAATGCGGCCTCCTGTTTGCCTCGTTCCTGGCCTGCGTCCACCTCATGCGGATTGCGCCTCGCTTTCTCCTTCGATGATTGGCAAGAGGTTCCGGCGTTGCATGCTTGCCTATTCGGATAGGCAGATCGCATCCGAAAATTACGGAGGTTGAGGCGGAACGCTACCTGGCCGAAGACCTGAGAACCTCAATCACCGCGACGCTGCACTACCGCCTGATCCACAGGTTCAGTTCAATCAATTCCCGGGTTGCAGCTCCACACGCACCTCGCGCGATTTGCCGGCCCGTTCCACTGACAAGACCACCACATCGCCGACCTTCCTGTCGTCTAGCCGCGCGAGCAGCTTGGCCACATCGTCCGTCGCCTTGCCATCAACATCGATGATGCGGTCGCCCGGCACGATGCCTTGCGGCGTGACTTCGACACCCGCGAGGCCGGCCTTGTGCGCTGCCGAACCAGGGGTAACACGCAACACGAACACGCCCTTGCTTCCGGTCAGTGCAAGCAGGCGCTGATTGAGCTGTTCGTCCACCTCAATGCCCAGCGCCGGACGGATGTACTTACCGGTCTTGATGAGTTGCGGGACTACGCGCATGACGGTGTCCACCGGCACGGCGAAACCAATCCCGGCCGAGGCGCCGGAGGGGCTATAGATCGCCGTGTTGATGCCGATGAGCCTTCCTGCCGAATCGAGCAGCGGCCCACCGGAGTTGCCAGGGTTGATGGCGGCGTCGGTCTGGATCAGGTGATCGATGGCCGGGCCGCCCGCTTCTCCGGGTAACGAGCGGTCGAGCGCGGAGACGATGCCGGTGGTGAGCGTCCAGTCCAGGCCGAAGGGGTTGCCGATAGCGAACACCTTCTGACCCACCTTGAGGTCGGCACTGGTGCCGACCGGCACGGCCGGCGGGCGCTTGAAACCGACGCCAATCTTGAGCACGGCGATGTCGTGCGCTGGGCTCGTCCCCACCAGCGCGGCCTGGTAGTCGCGGCCATCGGCGAGTTTGACCGTGGCTTCAGAAGCACCCTGGATGACGTGGAAGTTGGTGACGACGTGGCCGGCATCGTCCCAGATAAAGCCCGAACCGGTGCCGCGCGGCATGGAAAAGACATTGCGAGTCCAGACGTCGCGCACCAGCTGCGCGGTGGTGATGTAGACCACCGAAGCGCGCGATTCTTCGAACAGTTCGATGGTGGCTTTCTCGTCCGCCGCCAGATCGCCACGCGCCGTCACGGTGCGATCTGCCGCCTCGCGCGGACTGAACCAGGCCTCGATGGCGGGCAGGAACTGCCACACCAGCATGAGCGTGGCAATACAGGCGGTGATGAAGAGCCAGCGCCGGATGAAGGGGTCCGGTGCGGGGCGTGGGTACGGGTCGGGGTAGGCCATGAGAAGTCTCCTGTTGATAGGCAATCAGCGCCACAGCCCGCTCGGGTGCCAGCGCGGCGGGCGCGGCGTCACAGCGGATTCCGGCAAGAAATGGGGCGCGTGGAATGGCAACGCTGATGCTGGCCCAGGCGCCAACGTCAGTACGCGTGAGATGCGTTCTTGCGTGGCCGGATGCGTGCGCAACCAGAAGGGTTCGGGATTGCCCCATCCCGGCCACAACCAGGCGCGCCAGGAGCGGCTGACCCGCTCGATTTTCGCCAGCGCGGACGCCAGCCCCTGCGGGTCGCCCGTCAGTTCCGCCGCGAGGCGGTCAGCGTCGAACTCACGCACGCGAGACAAGCCGAGCTGTGCGAGCAGGGCCAGCTGAGGCGATGCGGCCAATAACAATAGACCAGGCCAATAGACCTCCGCCGCGCCAACCAGCAGCGCGGGCAGGCTCAGCAGGATCGCGATCTGTCCCATAAGGGCCAGCAGGCTCGTGAGGCGACTGACGGAATCCGCCAGCCCCATGACGCGCAGATCCTCATTGGCGATGTGCGCGATCTCGTGCGCGAGCACACCCGCCAGCTCGCGTGAGCTCAGGCTGCGCAGCAGGCCATCGGTGAGGGCGATCGATGCCTCCTGCTTCGATCCGGTGGCGAAGGCGTTGACGACGGCACTGGGCACATAGTGCGGCACCGGCGTGGCGGGCAAACCGGCACGGGCGGGCAGCTCGCGCAACAGGGCCCACATCTCGTGGGCTTCTTGCGGGTGCAAGGCCCGTACGCGGTACAGGCGCAAGCTCAGCGCCGACGCGGCTACCGGTTCCAGCAGCAACGCACCTGCAACGGCAAACAGCGCGAGCCACAGGCCGCCTTCCCCAAACGGCAGTCTCCCTGCTGCGGCTGCGATCCCGACCAGGGTCAGGACCAACAGTCCGGTCTGCAGGCGGTTGAGCCAGCGGTGTTGCAACAACGCCGCGCGCGGGTCACTGGGATGATGACGGGTCATGCTCAGATGTCTCGGCGGCGCGGTCGTCGCGCTCGCGCAGCAGCCAGTAGGTCGCACCCAGAGCCAGCGTGGCGCCTGCCAGCGCGGCTATCTTTGCGGGGCTCGCCTCGGGGTCAAGGATCACGAACTTGCGCGCCAGCGCGATCAGGCCGATGAGGATCACGGTCTTGACCTGGATGATGCTGTCCCGACGCAGCGCCACGCGCACGATGGAATGCTTGAACTCCATCGCGATCAAGAGCGTCATGATCATGCCGAACACACTCTGGAATACCTTGTGATCCAGGGGATTGAAGGCATCGAGAACCAGCAGCGTGAAGACGATGGAGATGAGCTGGAACAGCGACACCACGATGATGACGGCAATCACCGCCGACAGCACGAGCGCGACGACCTGCTCGAAGCGCTCGTAAAAACTCATGATGGCCCATTGGTCACGGAAGACCTGAAATGGGTTAAGGCGTGTTGATTTCATGACGATGAACTCCCTGGAAAACGGCTGCTGTCGAGACGGCGGCGCATTGCGCTGATGTGTCCTTCAATCAGCTCGGTCGACATGCCAAGCGTCGACATCACCTGTTCCGCCAGCCCAATAGCTGCGGCAAAGGATTGCTGGTACACGCGCACGTTGGGCATGGCGCGAAATGCATCGGCCGCGGTCGTACTTCTGCATGACACCCACAAGGTCAGCGCCGGACGGCGCTCGGCAATCGCCTGGGCGATGCGCAGCACTTGCTGGGCATGGTCGAACGTGAGCACCACCAGACGCGCTTGCGCCAACCCGGCAGCCAGCAGGGTATCGGGCCGACTCGCATCGCCATGGAACACCGGCGCGCCGGCGGCACGCGCGGCCTCTACCTTCTGCTCGTCTGCTTCCAGCAGCAGATGCGCCACGCCGGCGTGGCGAAGAATCTCGCTGACTGTCAGGCCAAGCTCGCCCGCGCCGCAAACGATGACATGGTCTCGATATCGCGCCGTCTGCGCGGCGATCTCGACTTCTTCAGCCTGGGGTGGCTGAATGACGCCGCCGGTGCGGCTCAAGAACCGGGCAAGTACATCGTGATGGCGGATCAGCAGCGGTGCCAAGGCCATGCTGAGCACCAGCGCGACCAGCATGGGTTGTACGACGGTCGCGGGGATCAGATGCTGCTGCAAGACCATGCCCAACAACAGCAGGGCGAACTCGCCGCCATGCCCCAACGCTATGCCCGTGCGCCAGGCATCGAGGGCGGACAGGCGCGTCGCCCGCAAGGCCAGGGTGTTGAGCCCGATCTTGACCGGTACCAGCACTGCCAGCCACGCCAGCACCGCCAGCGGTGCCGAAAGAATCTGCGCTCCGTCCAACTGCAGGCCGATGGTCACGAAGAACACCCCCGACAACACATCGCGAAACGGTTTGAGGTGGCTTTCCATGTGGTGACGGAAGTCGCTCTCGCCCAGCACCATGCCGGCCAAAAACGCACCCAGGGCGGCGGATACGCCGACCGCGTGTGCAGCAGCGGCGGCAGCCACCACCACGCACAAGGAAACCAGCACGAAGGATTCTTCGTGGCCCTGCCGCGCCACCCAGCCCAGCAGGCCATGCAACAGACGACGGGAGGCGAGGGCCGCTGCCGCGAACAACATCAGCACGCCCAACACTTCGAGCAGCACGCTCTCGATCTTCGGCGACTCGCCGCGCGCCCAGATCGCCAGCAGGGCCAGCAGGGGCACGCTGGCCAGATCCTGAAAGACCAGCACGGCGATGGCGCTGCGGCCATGGCGTGTGGTGAGTTCACCCTGGTCGGCCAACTGCCGGCTGACCAGCGCCGTGGAAGACATGGCCGCCGCAGCGCCGAGCAGCGCAGCGCTCTGAGCTGGCTGCCCCAACCCCATCAGCATCAGGGTCAGAGGTGCGGCCACAACGACCATCTGCAAACTGCCAGCCACCAGTACGGTCTTGCGAGTGAGCCAAAAGTGCCCGAGGGAGAATTCCAGTCCGACCATGAACAGCAGCAGCGCCACTCCCAGCTCGGACAGAAAATCAAGCGCTTCTCCCGGCGCGATCACGCCGGTGACTGAGGGGCCCAGTAAGGCGCCGGCGGCGAGGTAACCCAGCAAGGCGGGCACTCTGAACGCCGCCGTCGCCACCGCCGCGAGGCTGCATGCCGCCAGCAGGATCAGGGTGGCGCCGAGCAAGTCCTGCATCGGTCAGCGCCCCACCTGTGCAGATGCCCAGCGCACGATGTCCTGCGCGCCCAAGGCGCCGGCCTGACGCCCGATCTCCCGCCCACCCTGGAACAGGGCGAGCGTCGGAATGCTGCGAATACCGAACTGGGCGGCCAGGTGAGGCTCGGCCTCGGTATTTACCTTGGCCAACCTCACCTTGGGTTCAAGCAGGGAGGCTGCCTGCTCGAACTGCGGGGCCATCATCTTGCACGGCCCGCACCATGGCGCCCAGAAATCGACCAGCAGCGGCAGATCGCTGCGCTCCACGTGGCGCGAGAACGTCGCCGTGGTCAACTCGATGGGCTCGCCCGTGAACAAGGGCTGCTGGCAGCGGCCGCAGTTGGGATGTTCCGATAGCTTCGCAGTCGGTACGCGGTTGATGGACTGGCAATGCGGGCAGACAAGGTGAAGATCATTCTTCATGGTTCGCCTCCTTGGACCACAGTGAGGCTGCCTCGCTTCGGGTCACAGACAATGCCGACCAATCAACGCCTTGGAGCCAATCGTTCCCGTTTTTGCTTACTCCGGCCTCTTCCAGATGAGCAGCGATGAATGCTTCGGCCTGCATGAGCCACCTTCGGACAGCATCTTCCTTACTAGGAATCAGCAGGATTTCAGAGACGCTGCTGGCATTCAGCCCGTCCACACGGATAAGCAGAAAAATGCGCCGCCACAAACGCGGCATGTCCTTCAGCAGGTCAAATGCAAAAGCAAACTCGCTCGACCGATCAATCAGCTCCTCCTGTTCCGCGATCGTTGCGGCATCGGGATGCTGACTGCCAGCGAAGATATCGGCCAGCTTGAGTGTGTCATCGGGCTGATAAAATTCGAAGATTTCCTCTTCCACCATGGCCTCGGCGACGTCCTGGGCATCCGGTTCGACCGGCGCGTCCAGAGAAACGAATTCGCCAAATTGCCGGCTGCTTGCCACTTCGTTATCCAGGACGGCGAACAGATGCTTCAAAAGACCGGTGTAAGCCGCTTTTTCTTCCGGCACGGATTGCCATTCCACCTCAGCTTGGACAATCGCTTCATCCACCACGTCGCGCAGCGTCGGATAATCGCGCGGTAAATCGCCGACGGCCCGCAGATAAGCCAGCTCACGCCTTGCGACAGCCTCAAGTTTCGACAGTAGAGGCATTCGGGTCGCCTCGGCCTCATGGGCGGCTGATGCGGGTTTTGCGGCAATCCGCACCTTGAGCTCGCGCAAGCGCTCGCGTCGTGCTTTGCGCTTGATTTGATCCTGAGCATGCAGTCGGTCAAAATGCTTCTTGGCCTGACGGAACAACGACTGTGCGAGCATCTGCGCGAGGGGCGTCAGCTCGTCATGTGATGCAGTAACGCTGACAATCTTTTTGCCGGGCAGGTGCATATAGCCACTGGCCAGAAATTGCCGCTTGATCTTGTCGCGATCAAGGACGATTTGAAGTTGCGCTGAATCTTTAGTGTGTTTGTCGAGCAATGGCTTGAGGGCGTGCTCGATCACATTTCCCAAAGCTCTCTGCCAAGGTTCATGAAACTCTTTGTCGATAGCTCGATAGCCATATTGCATCTGCATGTATGACTCCTTCGATGTCATTTCTATGGAGGTATGAATCGAGGATGCTCATATCCATAGAATTTAGTTTGACCCGCTCTTATCCCTGGCGCGTTTTGCGAAGACGCCAACTCAAGAACAAAAGCGTGACACCATAGACTGCCGCATAGAAGCCCAACAGCCAGCCTGCGGCCAGGAATGACTCGACCGGACGGGAAAAAAATATCCACAAGACGATAGCGCCAAGGACAATCGAGAGCAGTCCACTGAAGGCAAGCCAGATTTCACCCTTGATTTCTTGACGCAGCCGAACGGCGGCGGATATCTCCAGCACACCGGTGAAAATCGCCCAGAACCCCACGCTAGCCCATAAAAAAGAAGCCATGACCATCGTGGCGACCCAAGGAGCAACCAGGACGACGACGCCGGTAAGTATGCCGACAATGCCGCTGAACAGCAGCCAGCCCCAGCGCTCTTTTTTCTGGATATGGCGCACCGCTGCAACCAAGTTGAAAGCGCCATTGACCAAGGAAAATGCGCCGAACACTAAGGTCATGGCCAACAGAGCCGATTGTGGCATCCAGAACGCAAGGGCTGCGAAAATCAATGCCAAGACACCGCGCAACGCAAAAATCCACCAATTTTCGGTCAATGAACACAGTGTTTTGGTGGGCTCATCCGCACTGGAATCGGTGATGGTATCTGTATTCATGCTATATCTCCTAAAGATCTAATGGGGTGAAAAAGCAAACACTCCTGAGCCAAGAGAGGGGCGCGACGCGCCCCTCTTACGCCCTATCCAGCGGTTTCAGAACAACTTGGACAGCTTTGCCTTGATTTCATCGAGCCAGCCTTTTCCGCCGCCTCCCCCAGCCGTCTTTTGCTTCACTTTCTTGACTTCAGCATACAGGGGCTCAAAGTCCTTCTTCTTTCCATAGCCCAGCATTTCTGCCATTTCCAACTGCTGCCGCGCTTCGTTCAATAATGTCTCCAGGCGCTCATTGGACGCTTCGCTCCGCTGACCATCTTCTACCAAGGTCTCGGCGCGCTTCAGGAGCAGCCTGGCGCGCAGGGCGGGCAGCGGATGCACGCTGCGCGTCTCGACCAGCGTGCTGAGCGCTGCCTGCAGCGCGGCTTTGGCTTCTTCAATCTTGCCCTGATCGATCAGCGGCACGACTGACTTCACGGCTGCGGGATAGGACGCCAGAGGGATGTTGGTGACCGCGATCACGATTTCACTGGCCAGCAAAGCCAGCACGTGACGTGCCTGTTGCACCTCGCCATGTTTGAGGGCATCCAGCGCCTCGTCGGTCATCGCCTCAATGGTTTCCGTGTTGGCGAACAAGTCGTGCACGATGGTGCGCACATCAACGGGGGCCAGGGCAAGCGTGGGTTCGCGCGCAACGATCAGCTCCAGCTTTCCCGTCACTTCGGCCAGCGTTGCCAATGCGCGTGCAGCGTCCTTGCCGTCAAGTGCGGCCAGCGCTGATTTGGTCAGCGCCAAGGCCGAGACGGCCTCATCGAGGACTTGTTTACGTTTGTCTGCAGCCTGCGAGTCCGTTTCCTTCTGAACCTCAGGCTGTACCTCCGTGACGACTTCAGGCTTGGCCTGTGGACTGACAGGAAGGCTGCTTACCGCGGCCTGTTCGTTTATTTCTTTGTTCGTCGCATTGGGATTTGATGTTTGCTCATTCATGATGATATGCCTCGTATGAGTTAGTGAAAATAGGCGAATCTATTGGGGCTGACTGCGAACATCGCGAGACTGACCGACCGAACAGTCGGCCCCTTCATCACCTCAAAACAGCTTTTGGAGGCGCGTCTTCAACTCGTCGAACCATCCCTTGCCGCTTTTGCCACCAGCCGACTTTTGCTCAATGGACTTCACCTGATCGAAGATGGGTTTGAAATCCGCCTTCTTGCCATAACCCAGGATCTGCGCCATTTCGATCTCCGTGCGCACGGACGACAGCAAGGTGCTGAGCTCCTCGTTCTGCTTGGCATCGCGCTTGTCGGTCTCGGCCAGCTTTTCAGCTTTTGCCATCGCGGCTTCAGCCCGTAGCACGGGCAGAGGAAAGGCGACCGAGGTCACCACCAGCGTGTTCAGTGCGCGGGCGAGTTCCGCCTTGGCGTCGTCGATCTTGCCGCTGTCGATGAGCCGTGCGGCCGACTTGATCGCTGCCGGGTACGTTGCCATCGGCAGGTTGTCGGTTTCGATCACGATTTCGCTGGCCAGATTGGCGACGATGGGCCGGGCCTTTTGCACCTCGCCATCACCCAACAACTCCCGAGACAACTTGACCGCTTTCTTCACCGTTTCCACGTTGGCGTGGATATCGCGGGTGATGACGCGTACATGGACCGGCGCCAAAGCAAGTTTGGCGTCGCGTGCCAATACCAGTTCCAGCTTTCCGCTGGCCAGTTCCAGCGCAGCGAGCGCCTCCTTGGTCTTCTTTGCATCAAGGAGTGCCAAAGCCTCCTGGGTCTTGGTGAGCGCCGTGATGGCGTCCTGAGTGAGCTCAGCACGCTTTTTTTCGGCTTCCCGGGCGGCCTTGTCATCTACCTGTGGCTGCGCCGCCTTGGATGCGGCAGAGGGTGCTGCAGCACCTGGGCTAGAACCTGCCGCCGATTGGGCCTGGGCCGGTCCGCTCAGTCCGACGACGACCGCCAGGGCAAGTGCGGAGAAGGTTGATTGGGGCTGTTTGATATTCATGATCTGGGGCTCCTAATTAAAGTTAGTTGACTGAGATTTCAATCTGTTTCGGTTTGGCTTGCTCGGCCTTGACAAGCCGCACTTCCAGCGCGCCGTCTTTCATCGAAGCCGTCACCTTGGTCGGATCAACGTTGTCAGGCAAGACAAAGCTGCGCACAAAGCGGCCATACGCACGTTCGATGCGGTGGAACTTCTTGCCCTGCTCCTCTTTTTCCAGTTTGCGCTCGCCGCTGATGGTGAGCACGCCGTTTTCCGCGCTGACGCGCACGGCATCCTTGGGGACCTCCGGCAGATCCAGCTTGAGGAGGAATGCGTTCTCATCCTCGCTGATGTCCACCATTGGTGCCCAGTCCGCCGTGGTCATGGCTTCGTTGCCGGTACGGGCGCCCTCTCGCTGGGGTGTCCGTCCCAACATCGTCGCCAGGCGGTTTTGCAATTCATCCAGTTCCCGGAAGGGGTCCCACGGAGTCAATGCAGACATATCGGTTCTCCTTGAACAATGCCGACGAATTGGATGACGCACTGAACAGAGCCGTCGGTTTACTCTGAATGGCACCTACTACTGTTTTCAGTTCCGAACAAGTCCTTGAGTCAATTGACGGATATCGCTTTCGTCGAGCGTTTCCCGCGCCAGCAGCTCGCGCGCACAGCGCTCCAGCACCGCGCGGTTGATGTCGAGAATCCGGTAGGCGCGCTCGAACACGCCCATCACGATGTCGCGGATGGCCTGATCGATGCGCGCCTGGGTCGATTCGGCCACCCGGCAGCCGCCGTGGGCCAGTTCCGGTGTATCGAGAAAGCGGGGCCGCTGCGCCTCGAAGGCGATGTAGCCCAGTCCTTCGTCCATGCCAAAGCGGGTGATCATGTCGCGGGCAATGTCGGTGGCCCGTGCGAGGTCATCGGCAGCCCCGGTGGACAGCTCGCCGAACACGAGCTTCTCGGCCGCACGACCGCCCAGCAGCACGGCGATCTTGTGTTCCAGATCGGCGCGCGTCATCAGGAAGCGGTCTTCGGTGGGGCGTTGCAGCGTGTAGCCCAGCGCGCCCATGCCGCGCGGGATGATCGAGATCTTGTGCACGGGGTCGGTGCCGGGCAGCGCCAGCGCCACCAGCGCATGGCCCATCTCGTGATAGGCCACGGTTTCCCGCTCCTTGGGATTGAGCACTCGGTTCTTCTTCTCCAGGCCCGCCACGATGCGCTCGATGGCGGCGGTGAAATCCTGCAACTCCACGGCGGACGCTTTGCGCCGGGTCGCGGCCAGCGCGGCCTCGTTGACCAGGTTCGCGAGGTCTGCACCCGAAAAGCCTGTGGTCAGCGCAGCCACCTGTTCGAGATCGATATCCTGAGCCAGCGTCACCTTCTTGACGTGGACTTTCAGGATGTCCAGCCGTCCCTTCTTGTCGGGCCGGTCCACCAGCACCTGGCGGTCGAAGCGGCCGGCACGCAGCAGCGCCTGGTCGAGGATTTCGGGGCGGTTGGTGGCGGCGAGGATGATCAGCCCCACCGAGCTGTCGAAGCCGTCCATCTCGGTGAGCAGCTGGTTGAGCGTCTGCTCACGCTCGTCGTGGCCGCCGATGGGCCCGCCGACGCCGCGTGCACGGCCCAGCGCGTCGAGTTCATCGATGAAGATGATGGCCGGCGCCTGCCCGCGCGCCTGCTCGAACAGGTCGCGCACCCGCGCCGCGCCCACGCCGACAAACATCTCGACGAACTCCGAGCCGGAGATAGAGAAGAACGGTACCCCGGCCTCGCCCGCCACGGCCTTGGCCAGCAGGGTCTTGCCCGTGCCGGGCGGGCCAACCAGCAACACACCTTTCGGGATGCGCGCGCCGAGGCGGCCGTAATCCTGCGGGTTCTTCAGGAAGTCGACGATTTCGACCAGCTCGGCCTTGGCCTCATCGACACCCGCGACATCGGCAAAGGTGACGCCGGTGTTCTTCTCCATGAACACCTTGGCGCGGCTCTTGCCGATGCTCAGGAAGCCGCCCATGCCCTGCTTCTCGGCGAAGCGGCGGAACAGGAAGAACCAGACGCCGAAGAAGGCCACCGCCGGCAGAATCCAGGAGAGCACATCACGTAGCCAGGTGCTTTCCACCACCCGCGCGTAAGGCACGTCGTACTTGGACAGCCGCTCGGCCAGGTCGGGTTCGACGCGAGTGGCCACGATGGTGGTCTTGCCCCGGCTGTCCGGCGATTTCAGGCGCCCGGTGACCGTGCGGTCCGACACCAGCACTTCGGCGACGCGCCCCTCGGCCAGCGCCTTCTCGAATTCGCTGTAGGGCACGGGCTCGACGGTCTTGGCCGCCTGCCAGTAGTTCTGCAGCGTCAGCAGCAACAGGCCGGCGACGATCCAGTAGCCAATGTTCCATTGATCTTTCTTTTCCATGGGCAATGTTCCTCGCAAGTCGTGCCGCTAGAGAATGGGGGTGAACAGACGGGCCACCCCGTCGCGCAAGCGGATGGCCAGCGGGCGGGCGCGCAACGCCATGGCCGATATCTCGTTCGATGCATCACGGGCGGCATCAAAAAGGGATTCCAGCCGCGTAGACAGCGCGGTGTCGTACACCTCCACATTGAACTCGAAGTTCAGGCGCAGGCTGCGCGCATCCCAATTGGCCGAACCCAGGCAGCACCACTGGCCGTCTATCAGCATCAGCTTGCTGTGGTCGAACGGGCCAGGCCGTTCGAAGATGCGTACACCGTGCTCCAGCACCTGCCAGTAGTGGGCGCGCGCGGCCCATTGCACCGTGGGATGGTCGCCGTTTGCGGGCGTCAGCACCTCGACGCGCACGCCGCGCAACGCGGCCGTGCTCAGCGCCGCGATCATCGGCTGATCGGGCACGAAGTAAGGTGTCCAGATGCGCACCGAATGCTTCGCCGCGCTCAAAGCGCCCATGAAGGTCCAGCGCATCCTGTCCAGGGCCTCATCGGGACCGGCCTCGATGCCGCGCGCCCAAGAGGTTCCTTGCTCATCAGCCGTTGCGGGCGGTTCGCCCCAGAAACCCTTGCTGAGCCGCTCGCCCGTGGTATCGCACCAATCATCGGTGAAGCACCGCATCAGATGCGCAACCACCGGCCCGCGCAGACGAAAGTGCAAATCGTGACAGGCCTGCTCCGGCGCATCGGGCCGCCAATACGGGCTGAAGATGTTCATGCCGCCGGTGAAACCCGTCTCGCCATCGATCACCAGCAGCTTGCGGTGATTGCGCAGATGCGCGGCATGCAGGCGCGCGGGAATCAACGTCGGGTTGAACGTCGCCGCCGGAACGCCGGCGCGTTGCAAGGCGCGGTAGGCGCTGCGGGGCCTCCAGCGGGCATAGACGTCGTCGATCAGCACCCGCACTTGCACGCCGCGCTCATGAGCCCGGCGCAGCGCATCGACGAACTGCGCCCCGATGCCTTGGCTGTCGAAGATGTACGAAGCCAGCGCGACGCTGTGCCGCGCCGACTCGATGGCAGCGAGCATGGCCGGGTAGGCCTGCTCGCCATCGACGAGCGGCTCGATGCGGTTGCCGCTGGTCAGCGACTGGCCGGTGGCACGTCCCACCAGGTGCGCCAGGCCGGCAAACGGCGCCGATACGGCCTGGGGCATCGTAGGCGCGCGGTCCTGCCGAACAGCAGGATCTGCCCCCGGAAACAGCCGCCGCGCCCGCCGCTGGTAACGGTTGATGCCGAACAGCCCATACAGCAGCGAACCGCCCAGCGGCAACAGCGCGATCAGCAGCACCCACAGCGTGGCCGATCGAGGGTCACGCTTGTAGATGACCGCGTGCCCCGCTGTGGGGATAGCGACCGCCAGCGACACGAGGGTGGCTGCCCATGTCAGCCCGTTGGGGTCGGACACGACAGCCTCCCCATGACTCAAGATTCGCCGCCCGCTGACTTCTTCTTGCGCGCAGGCTTGCTCGCGTCGCTCGGCGGCGTCTCGGCCACGTTCGCGGCATCGGGCTTCTCAGGCTCGGCCGGCTTCGCGGGTGGCTCCTGGCGCTCGAAGACCACCCGTTC
This sequence comes from Methyloversatilis sp. NSM2, assembly GCF_038066675.1. Lineage (NCBI taxonomy): Bacteria > Pseudomonadati > Pseudomonadota > Betaproteobacteria > Nitrosomonadales > Sterolibacteriaceae > Methyloversatilis > Methyloversatilis sp. NSM2. The sequence continues at coordinate 259,449 of NZ_JBBUKV010000006.1, read as the reverse complement.
GGCCTTGTCGTCCCAGCGGGCGCTGGCGTGATCGGCCTTGCCGATACCGCCACCCAGCATCTCGCGCGCCAGAGCAGTTTCCAGCTCGCTGCGGATCAGCCGCTTGAGCTCACGCGCGCCGAACTCGGGCTTGTAGCCTTCCTCCGCGAAGTGATCGATCAAGGTCTGATCGAAGGTCAGCGTCACGCCCTGGCTGGCGGCGTTGCGGGCCACACGATCGAGCTGCAGGCCGACGATATGGCGGATCTCCTCCTTGCCCAGCGCATGGAAGACGATGATCTCGTCGATGCGGTTGAGGAACTCGGGGCGGAAGTGTCCGCGCAGCACGTCCATCACCTCGCCCTTGGTCTTCTCGTATTCCTCGCCGGCGGCGCCACGGGCCTTCAGCCGACGCTGGATGATGTCCGAGCCCAAGTTCGAGGTGGCGATGATGATGGTATTGGTGAAATCCACCACCCGGCCCTTGCCGTCGGTGAGCCGCCCGTCGTCGAACACCTGCAGCAGGATGTTGTAGACGTCGGGGTGAGCCTTCTCGATCTCGTCCAGCAGCAACACGCTGTAGGGTTTGCGCCGCACCTTCTCGGTGAGCTGGCCACCCTCGTCGTAGCCGACGTAACCCGGAGGCGCCCCCACCAGGCGTGCCACGGTATGGCGTTCCCCGTACTCGGACATGTCGATGCGCAGCAGCGCACCTTCATCGCCATAGATGGACTCGGCCAGCGCCTTGGCGAGCTCGGTCTTGCCCACGCCGGTCGGCCCGAGGAACAGAAAAGTCGCCACCGGCTTGCTGCCTTCGCGCAGGCCCGCGCGCGACAACCGCACGGCATCGGCCACCGCGCGCACCGCTTCGTCCTGGCCCACGAGGCGCTCGTGCAGCCGCTGCTCCAGATGCAGCAGCTTCTCGCGTTCTTCCACCGTCAGCTCGTTGACCGGAATGCCGGTCAGGCGCGAGACGATCTGCGCGACATGCTCGGCTTTGACTTCGGCACTGCCCGAGGCGCGCTCGCGTTCCCATTCCTCGACAAGCTTCTTGAGTTCGGCCTCTTTGGCCTCGATGTGCTTGCCCAGCTCGGCGGCCTTGTCGTACTGCTTGCGCGAGGCCACATAGTCCTGCTCACGCCGCAGCTGGTGCAGTTCGGACTCCAGCTCTTGCACCGCCACCGGGCGGGCCGTGGCCGACAGCTTCACGCGTGCGGCCGCCTGGTCGAGCAGGTCGATGGCCTTGTCAGGCAAAAAGCGCGCGGTGATGTAGCGGTCCGACAACTCGGCGGCGGCGATGATCGCATCCTCGGTGATGCTGACCTTGTGGTGCGCCTCGAAGGTGTCACGCAGGCCGCGCAGGATCATCATGGTCTGCGCTACCGTCGGCTCGGGCACCATCACCGGCTGGAAGCGACGCTCCAGCGCGGCGTCCTTCTCGATGTACTTCTGATACTCGTTGAGCGTGGTGGCGCCGATCAGGTTCAGTTCGCCGCGCGCCATCATCGGCTTGAACACGTTGGCCACGTCCAGCCCGCCTTCGCCGCCACCCTGGCCTGCACCGACGATGGTGTGCACCTCGTCGATGAAGAGAATCAGCTCGCCCTGGTGCTCGGTCACTTCCTTGAGCACCTTCTGCACGCGCTCCTCGAACTCGCCGCGGTACTTGGCGCCTGCCACCATGGCGTTGATGTTGAGTTCGACCAGACGCTTGTCGCGCAGCGTCTCGGGCACTTCGCCGGCGACCATGCGCTGCGCCAGCCCTTCGACGATGGCGGTCTTGCCGACGCCGGGCTCGCCGATCAGTACCGGGTTGTTCTTCTTGCGCCGGGCCAGCACTTCGATGGTCGTCTCGATCTCCTGCGCGCGGCCGATGACCGGATCGAGCTTGCCCTCGCGCGCCATCTTGGTGAGGTCGCGCGAATACTTGTCGAGTTCCGGCGTGTTGGTCGGCGTCTCGGCGCGGCCATCCTCGGCCCCTTTGCCGACCACCTTGCTTACCTGCTGGCGCAGCGCTTGCGGCGTGAGGCCGTAACGGCGCAGCAGGTTGGCCGCCAAACCTTCGCCTTCCTCGGCGAGCCCGATCAGGAAATGCTCCGGCCCGACATAAGAGTGGCCGAGTTCGTTGGAGGCCACGAAAGCACGGCTGAGCGCGTCCTTGACCCGGGGCGACACGCCGATCTCGCCCTCGAACGGCTTATCGCCGCGCTTGGCTTCGGATTCGATCTGGCGCTTGAGGTCATCGACCTTGATCTTGAACTGCCCCAGGATGGTCTTGACCACGTCGCTGTCGGATAGCGCCAGCAGCAGGTGTTCGGTATCGACTTCGGCGCGCCCGAACTCTGCAGCGTGTCGGGCGGCCTCCTGCAACAGGGCCTCGGACTGTTCGCTGATACGGCTGGCGAGCCCACTGCCGCGACGGCGCGCGGTGCCCGTACCGGCCGGGGCGGGTTCGCCGAACGAGGCATCGACGACCTCGTCGGTATCGGCCGCCATGGACGGTGCGTCGTCACCGATGCGGAAGAAGTCGCTGCCAAGGAAGTCTTCGAACAGCCCGCTGCGCGAGCCGAACAACGCTTCGAGCGGCGAGACGGTGCGCTTTTGCTGGCGCACCAATTGGCGATAGTGCTCGTCACACAACAGCATGGTGCTGTGGCGACCATTGAGATTGGCTTCCACCCGCACCGTGGCGGGCTGGCCGCAGACTTGGCATTGTTTTCTGGCCATGCTGATGCTCCTGTAAAGATGGATTTGATGAGACGCCGCCGATCACGAAGCCTCATCCTTTTGTGGTTTTGAGAAAAGCGAGCCGACCAGCGTCAGCCGTTGATCGGGATCGAGCGCCCCTGCTTGGGCGTACTGGCCTCGCGCTTTTCCATCGTGATCGTGAGCACGCCGTTCTTGAAAGCGGCCTTGATCGTGTCCTGGTTGGCATCGGCCGGCAGGTTCAGAGCGCGCTGAAAGCTGCCGTAGGAGCGCTCCACCCGGTGGAAACCACCATCTTTGGTTTCCTGCTCCTGACGCTTTTCACCGCGCACCAGCAGCACGTCGTTGTCGAGCGTGATCTGGATGTCTTTTTCCTCGATGCCGGGTACTTCCAGGGCGATCTTGTACTGCTTGTCGGTCTCCTGGATGTCCAGCGCCGGCTTCAGCATGCCCGGCCAGTCCGACGGCCAGCGTGGCATGGCCAGCGTCGGGAAACCGAAGCCTCGAAACGCGTCGTCGAACAGGCGGTCGATCTCGCGATGTAATTGCAGGATGGGACTGACGGGCCCACCCGCCACCGGCAGGTCATTGCGCTGCACCGGGAGCGAGGCAGTGCTCTGTTGTTCTTCCTGCTCCTTCTTGAACCAGTTCCAGGGAGCCAATTTCTTGAAATCAATGTCCATGTCACACCTCCAGAAGAAAAGTTGAAGACTCTCGCTCACTCCGTTTGCCTGCGGCGACGGACAGCGCGCCCAGACGACACGGAGTGTTCCGCTGACTTTGGCTGCTCATCTGTGCGTATCACCTCCTTCTTTCTGCCTGCTTGGACCTGATCATTGATCCATCGATCGATTTCACTTTGACGAAACCGCCACGTCCCGCCGACCTTGAAGGCCGGAATCTCCCCGTGCGAGGCGAGCCGGTAAAGCGTCCGCTTGCCGACTTTCAAGTAGGCAGCCAACTCGTCGAGTGTGAAGATCGCCTGCTGGCGCGCTGTCATACCACCCCCACAAGTTCCGTCGTCACGCGGCCTCGCCTGAGGAAATTCTTGCAAGATACTGCAAGATATTGCGCCTAACATGCCGAAAGTCAAGAGTCAACATCCAGCGATCTGCTGGCCGATTGATGTGACTCAATCGTAAGCAGCCAGGAAACAAATGTTGGCTGCCACCGCGATGGTGCTCCCCAAGTCATCAATCTGCTGCCATGTGAAAGGGGAAGTCCATGAACGAGATTGCCCGAGTCGGGGTGGATCTGGCCAAGCGGGTTATCTAGGTGCATGCGGTGGACGCGCGTGGTGGTTGCCAAGGCGCTGGCCGCTGACAAGTTTGCGGCCTGGTGCGCGGAGCTGCCTCCCGGCTGCCTGGTGGCCCTGGAGGCCTGCGGCGGTGCGCATCACTGGGCACGCAAGCTGCGCGGCTATGGGCTGGATGCGCGGCTGATTGCAGGCCACTTCGTCACGCCCTACCGCATGGCCGGCAAGGGACGCAAGAACGGTGCGGCCGATGCCGCAGCGATCTGCGAGGCGGCAACCCGCCCGCACATGCGCTTCGTGCCGGTGAAGCCGCCGGCGCAGACGCTGCTGGCCAGCCATCAGCTACGCAAACCTCCCGATTCACTCACGCAGCTTATTCCTGCTTGCCTAGGGACGACCATGTAAGCGGCAGATGGTCGGAGTCCTTTGCGACCAGCACCTACGCGAGCAGCCCGGAGGTGGGGATGCCCTTGGCGATGATCTCCGCCGGGACCGGCGCCTGGGTCAGCGTTCGGCATCTATGCGCAGGTCCACTTGCCGCGGATGTGGCACTCGACCGTGAACACGCCCGGCGTGTAGTCCAGCTTCTCGCTGATGCGCTTGAGCGCACAGCCGCACGCGCAGCGGGTGTTCTCGGGCTCGTGGTGGCAGTCCACGCGCGGCAGGTCCGCCGGCAAGGCGGTGCGCTTAGGCATCGCGCCAGGCGTAGCCGGCGGCTTCTTCTTGCCCAGCAGTTCCTGGAGCTGCGCCTCAGCCGCGGCAAGGTCGGCGTCCGTCTGGAAGTGTGTAGGCCTTGCCGGTGGCTTTGGCTTGGCGGACCACCAAGTCTGAGAGTGCCATGCTCTAGCTCCTGAACATGAGTCAGGAACCAGATGCTTAACCCATCGACCTCAGCGCCCTAGCAGGCTGGTGAGAAACCCTTGAATCCTTCCGAATCACGTCCTTCCGCTCGTTTTCTCCGGCACCGGAAGTGCGCCGTGGCGTGTGATTCGGGATTCTCTCACTCTCGCATTCCGCTGCTCGCCGGGAAGCGGACGCATCTATCCCTTCTACGCGGCAGCCGTTCGCATCAGGCTCAGCATTCGGGTCAGGTTGTACGCCGCGAACGCGAACAGTGCCTGGCCCGAGAGCTTTTCCAGCCCCTTGTGCCGCGTCTTGCGCAAACCACCCACCGTCTTGATCCAGCCGAAGGCCTCTTCGATCATCTTTCGCCGGCGCAGACTCATCGCGTAGCCTTTGCCACGCGCCGTGCGTCCATCGACGGCGCTGCCGCTGACCTTGCGCGCCACGTGTGCCTTGATGCCGCGCCGTTCGAGTGCGGCAACGAACTCGGCCGTGTCATAGCCCTTGTCCGCACCCACCGTCGCGCCCGGCTTGCGCACGCTGCGATCAATCATCCGGATCGCCGCCTCCCACTCGGCGCGTCCCGTGGCTTGCGTGCTCTCGACATCGACGACGAGCCCGTTGCGGTTCTCGGAGAGCGCGTGCGCCATGTAGCGCAGCTTCGCTTCCGCGAACTCGCCCTTCTTGTAGAGCCGCGCCTGCGGGTCGGTTGTGCTCTGGTGTGTGGCGTTGCTGCGCGTCTTGCCCTTGAAGTCCGCCTCCGGGTTGCGCCCGGCAGGCTTGTCCGGGCCACTGCCGTCCTTGGGAACGAAGCTCTTGTGGCTGGCCCAGGCCTCGATCATCGTGCCATCGACGCTGAAGTGCTCGTCGGAGACGAAGCCCTGCCACTCGGCAAGATGCAGTACGCGACGGAAGAACTGGCGTGCGACGTCGGTGCCGAGCAGACGGTCGCGATTGATGCTGAAGACGGTGCGGTCCCACACCGCGTCATCCATGCCCAGGCCAACGAACCATCGGAACAGCAGGTTGTAGTCGAGCTGCTCGACGAGCTGGCGCTCGCTGCGGATCGTGAAGAGGATCTGCACGAGCAGCGCACGCAGCAGCTGCTCGGGCGGAATCGACGGGCGCCCGGTGTGCGAGTAACGCTCATCGAACAGCGCACTCATGTTGGCGAGAATGCCGTCGACCAGCGCACGCAGAGTGCGCAGCGGGTGGTCCTTCGGCACGCGTTGCTCCAGGCTCACGTAGCTGAACATCGACGCTTGGGGATTCTCTTGGCCGCGCATGGGAAATCGGGAAAAGCAGAAAGACGATTCGAGGCAGGAGTCTGCCTCAAAACCCGCGCCCGGAGCAGCGGTCGGGGTTTCTCACCAGCCTGCTAGCAACAATCCGGAAGCCGTCGTGCCCGCAAAAATGGACACAAAAATGGACATAAACGTCGTGGCTTAAGGTGGATTTCCGTGGAGCCCACTGGAACATCGAGGTGTCGAAAACTCAACCAGAATCAACGACTTACGATGCTTCTTGGACATTCTCAGAATTCCCTGGAACGATGCAGTGGAGGTGAAGGGAACAGCACCCGGTCGCTAACAGGCCGTTGAAATACCTATCGACGCCTCACCTGCAAAGCAGGAAGATGAGGCCATCGATCGACGAACGGTGAGGCGACGATGCGAGGAGCGGACAGCTACAACGAGGCTCTGTTCAGCACGATACGGCTGGAGGACTTCGTGCCGGCCGAGCATCCGTTGCGGCCGATTCGCGTCTGGGTCAACGACGCGCTGGGCAAGATGGGCGATACGTTCGCGGCCATGTACGCCGCCGACGTCAAGGGCGGTCGCCCGAGCATCGCGCCCGAGAAGCTCATCCGCGCGATGCTGCTGCAGGTGCTCTACAGCGTGCGCAGCGAACGCCAGCTCGTCGAGCAGATTCGCTACAACCTGCTGTTCCGCTGGTTCGTCGGGCTGTCCATCGACGACGAGGTGTGGAACCACTCGGTGTTCAGCAAGAACCGCGACCGGCTGATCGAGCACGATGTGGTGACCGAGCTTTTCAACGCCACGGTGGAGATGGCGCACCAGCGCGGGCTGCTGTCGGGCGAACACTTCAGCGTGGACGGGACCTTGATCCAGGCCTGGGCCAGCCACAAGAGCATGCGGCGCAAGGACGGTTCGGACGACGGGCGCCCACCCGAGGACTGGAAAGGCCAGCCCCGCAGCAACGACACGCACGAATCGACGTCGGATCCCGACGCGCGGCTGTACCGCAAGAGCAACGCCGCACCTGCGCTGCCGAGCTACCTGGGGCATGTGCTGACCGACAACCGCCATGGCCTGGTGGTCAACGTGCAGGCCAGCACCGCGGACGGCACGGCCGAGCGCGAGGTCGCCGCGCAGATGCTGGGCGACGTTGCAAGACCGGGCAAGCGCGTGACGGTGGGTGCCGACAAGGCATATGACACCAAGGGGTTCGTCAAGGTGTGCCGGGAGATCGGAGTGACGCCGCACGTTGCGCAGAACACGAGCCGCAATGGCGGCAGCGCCATTGACGGGCGCACCACGAGACATTCTGGCTACGCTGTCAGCCAGCGCAAGAGGAAGCGCATCGAGCAGTGCTTCGGGTGGGGCAAGCTCATCGGGCCGATCCGTCAGGTGATGGTGCAAGGACTGGACAAGGTGGACCAGCTTCTGACCCTGACGATGACAGCCTACAACCTCACACGACTGCGCAACCTGGCGCAGCCATGCCCGGGGTGCGTCCAATGAGCTGCGAAGAGGTCGAAATGCCCTCTTGCGGATGCATGAATGCCGGTGAAACACACGCGCCGCGGCCTTCCGGGTGGAACCCGAGGACTGTATGAACTTGCCAGAACATCCAGCGATGGCGGAACGCGCGTTCATTCAGGGTTCTTCAACGGCCTGCTAACTCATTTATTACGAACGTTTTTTCCGATCCAGGCGTCACGGAATGGACTCGATTGTGGACTCAAGTCTTCGGCCTGGTCAACGCAGGCCGTTGCGGGTGATCCAAAGCGAGCCAAGCACATCCATCAACAGCCAGAGCATCGGATTTCATTCCGAAGTCTATCTGTCCACCGGCACATAACGCCACAGGCCGCAACGGACAGGCGAGCTGCGTCCTCAAAGGACCGGCTCATCATCGACCGGCGCGGCCCCGTCTTTCACCCGCTCGATGAACCGCCTCATGGGCTCCGAGGGTTCGCCCCGGCGGCGCAGCAGGTAGGTGGAGAGCATCGGTGGGATGCCGGCCAGGGGACGAATGGAGATGTCCGGGCGCTGTAGCGTCTGCACCTGCGAGGCGATGGCGAAGCCGATGCCGTAGCCGGCGCCGACCAGGGTCAGCATCACGCCCAGGCTGGTCACTTCGTCCACCAGCTTGAGCGGCATGTTCGTGTCCTGCAGCACCGCCTGAATCTGGTGGCGGCAACCGGAGCCCGCCTCGGGGTGGCACAGAACCAGCGGAAACTTCAAGGCTTCGGGCAGCGGCACCTGCACGTGTGCCAGCAAGGGGTGGCGTGCGGGCACGATCACCGACAGCGGATCGGTCCACACCGGCTCGGCGACGAGGCCATCATGCACCGCGTTTGACAAGCCAAAGCCGATGTCCAGCAGATCGTTGTGCAGCATCTTGAGCTGCTGCGCGAACGGCAGCTCGAAGACGCGAATCTCCAGCTCGGGCTCATCCTCGCGGCTGCGTGCCAGCAAGGTGGCGATGCGGGGTTGCGCCAGGCTGTCGCAGATCGCGATGCGCAGATGGCCCTGGTAGCCCTGTGCCGCCGCCTTGGCGCTCTTGACTGCCTGCTCCACGGTGGCCTGCACGCGCCGGCATTCGCCGAGGAACACCTGGCCGGCCCAGGTCAGCCGCGTCAGGCGTGTGCTGCGGTCGAACAACTGCACGCCAAGCTGGCTTTCCAGGTCGCGCATCGCACGCGACACAGGCGATTGCTCGATGCCCAGACGCTCGGCTGCACGGGCCAGATGCAGTTCTTCCGCAACTGCGATGAAGTAACGCAGCAATCTGAAATCCAAGGCCACCTCCTGTTTGTCTTCTTCTGGTTCGGCCTCTCGGGCGCCAGCATCTACATCCGCATCCCGTCAGCACCTCCTTCGATGGCATCGCGTCGAAGCACTCATGCCTGTCGGGAGCAGGCCCGTCGCCGACACGCGCGGAGCAGGCCGGCGCACAGCCCGGGCTGAATGCTGATGGTCAGCGCCTGCTGCTGCCATGCCAGGGCGGGCAGCGGTGCGCCGGGCACCGCGCGCAGGTGCGCGCGTGTGGCTCGTGTCCGCGATCAGTGCAGCCGACGACGACACGCCGGCGTCAGGGCGGGCGTGCCGATGCAGTTTCATGAGGGTGTCTTTCGGCTCACCCCGGTCGCTGCCCGGGTCGGTCACGAAGCTCAGTTTCAACACCCGGACTTCTGCGTAGCCGCCAACACCTGGGCGACGCGCTGGCGGGCCCACCAAGCGGTCGCCGCGGATGAAGTCCTCGGGCTGCGGTTGACGCGGCGCGGAGGCCTGCAGCCGCTGCGCGAGCTGCCCATCGCCCATGCGTTCGTCGTTCCAGGACACGCTGCCGTGGGTGGTGACGGACAGGTTCGCCGCGTCGGGCTTGATCGGCTTCACTCCATTCAGACACAGATACTAATGAGAATTATTATTGATTGTCCGTGGTTTTATGTGATATGGCAACACCGATGGAATCACCCGGCCTCGCCTGGACACTCGCCGCCTCGTGCCGGCGACTGAGGCCGGATGGCGGCAACTGGAAAGCCTCTGTGACCGGCATCGCCACCGGGAAGCACTCATGCGGTTCCCTACGGCCAGAGGAATGGACTCCACTTTCTGGGGGGAATTACATGAACTTACGCCATCTTCGCTGTTTCATCGCCGTGGCCGAAGAGTTGCACTTTGGCCGGGCGGCGCGGCGGCTGCATGTGGAGCAGTCGCCCCTGTCGCGCACGATCCGCCAACTGGAGGCCGACCTGGGCGTGGCGCTGCTGGAGCGCACGCCGCGCGGCGTGCGCCTGACCCCGGCCGGGCAGGTGTTTCTGGAGGAGGCCCGGCGCGTGCTGCTGACCCTTGAGCAAGCCCAGACCAAGACGCGGGCGGTGGCGGTGGGACACCGGGGCACCCTGCGCATCGCCCTGGCCGGCGGCGTCGGGCGGACCCGGCTGTCGGCGCTGCTCGCGCTGTGCCGCGAGGAGGCGCCGGAAGTGGGCATCCGGCTGTTCGAGGCGCCGCTGTCGCAGGTGGTGGGCGGCCTGGGCAACGACCTGTACGACGCGGCCTTTGCGATGGCCGGCGAGATGGCGGCCGGGGTGGTCGCCAGGCCGGTGTGGCAAGATCCACTGGTGGTGGCCATACCCGCGCGGCACCCCTTGCTGGCGCACAAGCGGGTACCGCTGGACGAGGTGGTGGGCTACCCGCTGGTGCTGTGTCACCCGCAGGTTTGTCAGGAGTGCAGCCGGCAATGCGAGCGCCTGCTGCGCCTGGTGGAGACACCGCCGGTCGTGGCCGAGTACGTGACGACCCACTCGTTGATGCTGGCCCTGGTGGCGGCCGGCTATGGCGTGGGATTTTCCACCGCGGCGCACGCGGTGGCATGCCGGCAGGCGGACGTGATCGTCCGGCCGCTGGACGAGGACTCGGCGGCGTTGACGACCTACCTGCTACATCCCGAGGGCGCGATGTCGGAGCCGCTGCGCCACTTCATCGACCGTGCTCAGCGTGTCGGCCATATGCCGTTGGATACGCAACGGCTCGCATGAGGCTGCTTCAGGCGGGTTGGGGCGATGCCATTTTGGTCAAGGTGCCAGACCCGTTTTGTCATAGCGGGGTTCCATTGACGCGGTGCACGGGCGTGCTGCACTCAGGCTGCTCGCGCTTGCGGTTGGCATCCTGCGATGAGACTTGCATGCCCATCGCGTCGCGTCACAGCGAAGACGCGCGGCGCAACAGTGCTTGCCGTATGCGCATCGGCTCTGGCGTGTTGAGCTGATCGCGCTTTACTGGGCCTTTTCCCCTGCAAAGACTTTGGCCTGGTTATCCGGGTCAGGCATGGTGCCCGCGAATGATGCTGGTGACAGCATGTTTCGCGGCTTGCGAATTGTGAGTGATGGCGCCATGCGCGGCAAGACGCACATCTCGCAACGAAACCGGCGGCATCGTCGATGCCACGGTCTTCGCCGCTTCGCCACTTGCTCGTTTCGCCCGGAGATTTCTGGACAGCCACGCACGTCGCCTGTACGGCGGGTGCGTGTGTGTGGACTCGGTGCGATGACGAATGGAGGCGCGTGATATGCCGAAGTCGAGCAGCCTGGCCGATGGCGCCAAGACCAACTACCGCCCGATCGAGGCGGCAATCCGCTGGAGCGGATTGCTGCGCTTCGAGCGGCGCATCCTGGCGACCTTGGGACAGCGGCCTCTGCCGGAGGCAACGGAGTTTCCGCGCTGGCCGATGCTGCGGTTGAACGCCGAAAGAATCTTCGATGCGCTGGCTCACGGCGAGCTGCCGTATGGCAAGGACGGCTTGGCGCGGGACACGCAGGGCCTGACGATGGACGACCCGTCGCTGACCGTGCGGCACGTCGATCTGAAAGCCTGGATGGCGCACTACTACCCCGGCGAGAAACCGGCGTTTCTGTTCGATGAGATCGAGCGTGCGCTTCACCCGGCGATCAGCCTGGACACAGTGGGCGCATTGATGGCCGAGCGGGAAGCGATCAAGGCGCGGCTGGCGGAACACTTGGGCGTGCACGAGACGCTGCGCGCCGAGCACGAGGCGCTGCTGAAGACGCACGCCGCCTACACGGCCGACGCGGAGCGTGCGAGCACGCCTGGGCCGCGCAGCGAATCGACCTACCTGAACATCGTTGGCGGGTTACTGACGCTACTGCTGGGCAAGTCGCCCAGCGGCATGCCGTATTCCAGCTTCCTGACGCAGGAAGCCATCATCAGCGCGATGGTGGCGCACCACGGCAACGCGATGGGCATCACCGAGCGCACGCTGCAGGCCAAGTTCGCACTGGCTCGGCGCAATCTGCAGAGCACAAATTCCTGAGCGATGCCAGACCGTATCTGCGGTCGCGGATGCCGCATTTGCGGTGTCTTTCCTCAGCGCGGCGTTCTTAATGCGAGTCACGCCAATCAGCGCCACTGAGCGTTAAGGAGTGACCCTCATGTCTTCGCAGACCACCGCCACGGCGGCACCGACCGAGCACCGCATCCTGCGCCGCGCCGAGGTCGAAGCCAAGACCGGCTTCAAGCGCGCGCACATCTACAGCCTGATGAAGGAAGGCAAGTTCCCCAAGGCGCTGCGCCTGGGCGTGCGCGCGGTGGGCTGGGACTCGGTGGAGATCGAACAGTGGATCGCCGATCGCCTCAAAGAACGCGCCTGACGCTTCTTCTCGGTTCATGCCATTCGACGAGGAGAAGCCCATGCAGGTGGTGTCCATCATTTCGACCAAGGGCGGCGTGGGCAAGACCACGACGGCGGCCAACCTGGGCGGCTTTATCGCCGATGCCGGGCTGCGCGTGCTGCTGCTGGACCTGGACGTGCAGCCCACGCTGTCGAGCTACTTCACGCTGGACGCGCGCGCGCCCGGCGGCATCTACGAGATGCTGGCCTTCAACGAGCGGCGCATCGAGCAACTGGTGTCACGCACCGCGATCGCGGGCCTGGACCTGGTGCTCTCCAACGACGACCGCGGTGAACTGAACACGCTGCTGCTGCACGCTCCGGATGGGCGCCTGCGACTGCGCCATTTGCTGCCCGTCTTCCGCACGCACTATGACCTGCTGTTGATCGACACCCAGGGCGCGCGCAGCGTGCTGCTGGAGATGGCTGTGCTGGCGTCCGACCTGGCGCTGTCGCCGGTGACGCCGGAAATCCTCGCGGCGCGCGAGCTGCGGCGCGGCACGCTGCAACTGATCGAGGACATCGCGCCGTATCGGCACCTGGGCATCGAGCCGCCGCCGCTGCGCCTGCTCATCAACCGTGTGCATCCGGTGTCGTCGAACGCGCGGCTGGTCCAGCAGGCGCTGCGACAGGTGTTCCAGGAACAGGCCGGCGTGCAGGTGCTGGGCACCGACGTGCCGGCCATCGAAGCCTATCCGCGCGCTGCGACACGAGGATTGCCAGTGCACCGGGTGGAGTACCGGCAGCCGGCTGGGCGCACGGCGCCCGCGGCGCTGGAGACCATGCGCACGCTGGCCGGCGAGCTGTTCCCCGCGTGGCGGGAGTGCTTCGCGCTGGTCACCGGCCGGGCCGATGCGGGAGGGGCCAGCCATGGCGAGCGCACATGAACTGGCGCGCGGCCGTGAACGGCTGCGCGCGCTGATCGAGTTCGCGCTGGGCGAAGGCTGGCGCGTGGTGCGCACGTCCGGCGGGCACCTGAAATTCACGAAGCAAGGCTGCGCGTCGATCTACACCAGTTCGACGGCGAGCGACCACCGTGCCGACCGCAATGCACGCGCGCAACTTCGCCGCGCCGACCGGCAGGCGCAGGAGAACGGCCGTGGCTGAGCTGACGCCGCAGGACATGGCTGCCAAGCTTCTGGCCACCGGCTTCGAGCGCAGCGGCCCTTCGGCCGCGACCTTGAGCGACCCCATCGCCGACACGCCGATGGTGGTGACGCTGGACCAGTTGCGGCCCTACGACCACGACCCGCGCGTGACGCGCAACCCGGCCTATGCGGAGATCAAGGCGTCCATCCGCGAACGCGGGCTGGACGCGCCCCCCGCGATCACGCGCAGGCCGGGCGAGGCGCACTACATCATTCGCAACGGCGGCAACACGCGGCTGGCGATCCTGCGCGAGTTGTGGAGCGAGACCAAGGAGGAACGCTTCTTCCGCATTGCGTGCCTGTTCCGCCCGTGGCCGGCGCGCGGCGAAATCGTGGCGCTGACCGGGCATCTGGCCGAGAACGAGCTGCGCGGCGGGCTGACCTTCATCGAGCGGGCATTGGGCATCGAGAAGGCGCGCGAGTTCTACGAGCAGGAAAGCGGCCAGGCGCTGTCACAGAGCGAACTCGCGCGGCGGCTGACGGCCGACGGCTATCCGGTGCCGCAGTCACACATCAGCCGCATGAACGATGCGGTGCGCTATCTGCTGCCGGCGATCCCGACGCTGCTGTACGGCGGATTGGGCCGGCATCAGGTGGACCGGCTCGCAGTGCTGCGCAAGGCGTGCGAGCGCACCTGGGAGCGGCGGGCGCTGGGCCGCACTGTGGCCGTGGACTTCGCCACCTTGTTTCAGGACGTGCTGACGCAGTTCGACACACAGCCGGACGACTTCTCGCCGCAGCGAGTACAGGACGAGCTGGTGGGCCAGATGGCCGAGCTGCTGGAGGCGGACTACGACACGCTGGCGCTGGAGATCAACGACAGCGAAAGCCGCCAGCGTGCGCTGACCAGCGAACCGGCGGCGCCGACGCCAGCGGCAGCGCCTGTCGTGCCTGCTGCACCTCCCCCGCCGGTCTCCGCGCCTCAGCAGCCACCCGCCTCGTCTGTGCCGCGCGACACCACGCCAGCCGCGCCTCCGGCGCCAGCAGCAACACCGCCTGCACCGCCCGAGGCGCCGGAGGAGCAGCACGGGCAGCGCGACGAGCGCCTGCAAGGGCACATCGTGACGCCGGCGCCGACCACCGAGCGCCTGCAGTCCATCCAACGGATGGTCGCGGACCAGCTCGGCGACAAGCTGCCCGACTTCGAGGCCGATGCGCTGCGTGCGATCCCCGTGCAGGCGGGCGGACTCTATCCCATCTCGGACGTCTGGTACATCGAGCCGAGCTTGGACGTGCCGGATCGCCTGCGCGTGCACATCGCGCAATTCGCGCGCGAGATCGCCGGGGACGCAGCGGTAGCCGACCACATCGAGGCCAGCGACGGCGGCATCGGCTTCGTCTGCGTGGCGCCGGCCGTGGGCCAGGCGAAGGCGCTGCCGGTGTTCGCGCGGGCGGTGCTGACCCTGCTGCATGCGCTGAGTGCAGCGCCGCCCGCCGCGAACGGATTGGACCGCGCGCGGCTGGCCGATGAGCTGGCGGCGCTGCTCCATGGCCATGGCGGCTCGGCCACACGCCTGAGCGATGCTGCGCTGGTGAAGCTGTTCCGTCTGCTGCGCCTGGCGCGCCGGCTGCTGGATCTGGAAGCCGGCGTAGCGAGCCAGGATTCCTGAGCGCAGGAGGCTCCCGTATGTCGGCACCGCACCCGCTCAACCAGGCCGTGATCGCCCAGGCCCTGCATGACCTGCGCAACGGCCAGTTGCGCCGCTGCAAGGCCATGGGCTTCGGCGAGGAGGAGCTGGATGCGCTGAAACACCCCGAGCTCGTGAGCATGCTGGTGAATGCCACGGTGTCGTGGTGTTCGGTATCGGTGAACCGGGAAGTGTTGAAGCGGCTGCTGAGCCAGGTGCACGACGTGGAGCGGGAGATCGCCACGGTGGACCGCATGCTGCGCCTGGGGGCGAGCACGGAGATGGTCAGCAAGTTCTACGGCCTCACGCATCAGGAAGTGGCGCTGCGCCGCGACATCCTCGGGCTGCCCAAGCGCAAGGGCCGGCATCCGGTGCTCGACGAGGCGCAGGAGGTGGCCTTGTGGGAACGCTGGAAGGCCGGCATCACGGAGCGGCAGATCGCGCTGAACGACGACATGGCGATGGTGGCGCTGACCATGGATCTGGCCGAGGCCATGACCCTGCCCATGTCGGTGATCTGGTCGGCGATACGGAACTGGATCGACCATGGGTTGGTATAGGCCATGACCACGGGCGGCGCACCACGGCGCGAAGGCCCCGTTGCGCTGTCCGCGCTCTTCGACGAGGCCCTGCAGCACCTGCAGCCGGCGCAGGGAACGGCGCCGGCCGCCGACGGTTTCCTCTACAGCGGCAACCGCCATGAGAGCGTGCCGCGCAGGCTGTTCCTCGACCGGCGCCTGACGCCGCTGGAGCGAAACGCCTGGCAGGTGTTCCGCCTGCAGCTCAACGACGACGGCGTGACCGCCTTTCCCACCTACGACCAGCTCCGCCCCTATCTGGCGTCCATGCCCTGTGCGGCGCAAGCCTCGCACGAGACCGTTGCGCGCGCCTTGACGCTGCTGCGGCTGACGCGCTGGCTCAGCCTGGTGCGGCGGCGGCGCGATCCCAAGACCGGCCGTATCCAAGGCAACCTCTACGTGCTGCACGACGAACCGCTGTCGCCCTTCGAGGCGATGCAGCTCGACCCGGACTACCTGGGCCTGGTGAGTCAGGCGCTCACGCACGCGGCGAAGGCGGTGCAGGTCGTGGGCATGAACACGCTGCGAGAGATCGCCGAAGACCCCCTGCTCAGCGGGCGCACGCTGCCGACCCGTCTGCAAGTGCTGGCGCAGCGCATGGCGCGGCATGGCTGGACGACGCCAGGTTATCCACAGGAGGGTGCGGACCACGAATCCGAAGAAGGCCAGGAAGCCCTGCTTCGGAATGACGCGCGCCCGTCTTCGGAATCCGAAGCAGGGCCGAAACCCGCGCCGGACGGCTCTCTTCGGATTCCGAAGGAGGACCGTACAGTACGTAATGATCGTATAAATGAAGTACGTACAGTACCGCGCGCGAGGGCCTTGCAGAACCTGCGGCTGCCCGAGCGTTTCCTGCGCTTGAAGGACGAGCAGCAGGCCGGCGCGCTGATGGCGCTGCAGCAGGTGGACGAGGCGCAGCGGCAGGCCGTGCTCGACGAGTGGGCGGCACGCTGTGGCGGCAGTACGGTGCGCAATCCCGCCGGCTACTTGTTCGGCATCATCCAGAAGGCGATCCGCGGGGAGTTCAAGGCGTGGGCGGGCAACGACGCAGCAGCGCCGCCCGCGCCGCGAGCTGCGGGGCCGGCGCCATCGTCGTCGCCTTCGGCTTCCCGCCCAGCCGACCCCGAGGTGGCGCGCGCCTACCTCGCACGGCTGCGTTCAGCCTTGCGCGATCCCTGAGCTATCCCCAGGGGATAGACGGAACAGGTCGCCTTCCAGCTGGGGGAGCAGACCGCTTGGAACTGTGCTCAAACTGTGCGTATAATGTGCTCGTGATTCCTTGCCTTTGGGAGCAACGTCATGGCCTCTACCGCTTTCGCGGATGTGCTCGAATCGGTGCGTGAAGCCGGCACGTCCCGCTTTTCCGCCACGAACGTCGCCGATGCCCTGGGCCTGCAGTACCAGGACTTGGCCACGCTGGCTGGCGTGCACCGCAACACCCTGCGCACCCACCCCGAGTCACCGCGACTCCAGGCCGCGCTTCGTGACCTGATGCGGGTGCTATCGGCCGCCTCGGCGGTGCAGCCGGATACCGCGCGTGCATTCTTCATGGTCAAGAACGAGCCCATCCCGACGTTCCACCACAAGACCCTGCTGCAGTTGGTGCAGGAAGGACGCACCGACGATGCGATCGACTACCTGGAGTCGATCAGTGCAGGGTTCACCGGATGATCCTCCTCGACCTGCCGCCCGGCACCACGCTGTTTCGCGCGCACACCCCGCAGTGGGCCAGCCGGCCAACCAGCGGCGCTGGTGCGGCGGCCAAGGGCGGGCGCTTCAACCGGGAGGGCGTCGAGGCGCTGTATCTGTCGCTGGAGGAAGCGACCGCGCTACGCGAATACCAGCAGACCTCGCCCTTCCTGCCGCCCTGCACGATGTGCTCGTACACCGTGGCATTGCGCGAGCTGGTCGATCTGCGGCAGCTCCACCGCGGCGAACCTTGGGACGAGCTGTGGCACGACTGGCGCGAGGACTGGCGCCATCTGAAATTCGACCTTCACATCGAGCCGCCCACTTGGGTGCTGGGCGACATGGTGCTGGCCCAGGGCCATACCGGAATCCTGTTCCCCAGCCAGGCGAACGATGGCGGCACCAATATCGTGGTGTTCGTGGATCGGCTCAGGGATGGCAATTCGGTCGAGGTCAATGATCCCGACGGGCGACTGCCCCGCGACCAATCCAGTTGGACGCGCTGACTCCACAGCGCGGATTCGCACTCCACCCTTCGGCCCGCCGCCGAGCTATCCCCAGGGGATAGCCGGCACACACAGCCTTCCGTGCGGAACAAACCGGGCGCGCATGGGCTGCGGTTTGTTGACTGACGGCCTTCCGGCCGATGCCGATGCTGGCGACTCGCCCCTTCACCGCGAGTCGCTCCCATGGCCAACGAACGCACAGAACCCCTGCAACTGAATCTCGGATCGCTGCGCAGCGCGATGTCGCTGACGCTGCACACGCACCATGCATCGCGCATCTGGCACGGCCGCGCGCCGACCGAGGGGCGCCCAGGCATCATCGGTCTCAACGGCTTCATCGGCGCCATGAACAAAATGAAGCGCGGCGCCGAGCAGGACGACCCCTACTCGGACTGGTGGATGCTGCGGATCGAGGACAAGCTCGCCGACACCAAGACCCGTCTGCAGACCCTGCGCGAACAGGTGGATCAGGCCTTGGCCGACGTGCCAGCGGCGCTGTCCCTGGGCGAGAACATGAACGTGCAGCCGGTGAAGCTGCCGCTGTTCGTGAACGCCCAGCTCGGCTTCATGGCGGTGTATCTGCTGGCCGACTACGACGACCTGGCACGCAAACTCATCCTGGCGCACCACACGGCGCTGATCGATCGCAGCACCTTGGAGCGCTGGCTCAATGATGGTGCGCACGCGCTGCGCAGCCTGTTCTCGCTGGCCCAGCAGTACCGCTACTCGGGCACCACGCGCGACGACTTCGCGGCGAAGAACGCGGCGGCGCGAGCGGCGCTGGAGAAGTTCGGCGAGTTGCCGCAGGACGTGCTGGAAGGCACGCGCCGCTCGCGCTTCGCGCCACCGATCGCGCGGCGGACGACCAAGCCCGGCACGCCGCCTGCAGCGCCCGCCATCGAGCCCGATGCGCCGGCTCACACGGATGGCACAGCCGATGGTGCGGCGGGCGATGAGGCTGCGGGCGCATGACAGCATCGCCCCCTATCAGCCACTCCACGCGCTTCGTGGCGCTGGAACAGGCGGACTTCCAGCGGCTGGAACACGCAGGCTACCTAAAAGGCCTTTTACAGCCTTTTAAGGGTAAGGGGAGTCTGGAGACCTGGGCCAGCCAGTGCGCAGCGCTGCGCGACGACGTGATTGGCCTGGCGCAGCGGCGCGTGCTGCCCCAGGCGCGCGCCTACCCATTCAGTCTGCTCGACGTGCAACTGGCCCAGCAGGCCACTGGCGCAGGGACGACCTTCCTGCGCTGGCGCAACCTCGACCGTTCCTCCATGGGCGTGGCGTTGTGGGAGGCCCTGCTGGCCAACCCCGCGACGCCGGCCTCGCTGATCGACGAGCTGTACGCGATCGAACTGCAGCGCATCGTGCTGAACATGCAGATCAGTCTGACCCACAGCATCGCTCGCCAAGCCCTGGAATGCGCCAACAAGGCCGCCCAGGCCGAAGTGGCTTACCTGCGGCGCGTCCACGGGCATACCGCGTCCGTTCCACCCACCACCAAGGAGTCACCATGAGCACGCACTTCGTCGGCGAGGGCAGCATCGGTTCTGCGCCGGACTACCGCGAATTTCCGAACGGCAACGACGAGCCACGCCGGCTGCTTCGCCTGAACGTCTACTTCGACAACCCGATCCCGAAGAAGGACGGCGAGTACGAAGATCGCGGCGGCTTCTGGGCACCCGTGGAGCTGTGGCACCGCGACGCCGAGCACTGGAAGACGCTGTACCAGAAAGGCATGCGGGTGCTGGTCGAGGGCCGCACCGTGCGCGACGAATGGGAGGACGCCGACGAGAACGAGCGCGTGACGTTCAAGGTCGAGGCGCGGCGCGTGGGCATCCTGCCGTACCGCATCGAGTCGGTGGCGCTCAGCGCCAAGCCCGCCGGCGGACAGTAATTCGCCCATCGCCGTTCCCCCGAGGGCGGCTGTAGCAACCGTCATACGCCCGCGATGCACCAGCGAGCTATCCCCAGGGGATAGCTCCAAGGTCGTCCACAGAGTTCCAGCCGCCCTCCCGAAACGACGCTCTTGCTGTGCCAGCTCCTGTGGTCCATGCGCACAGCTGCGGCAACGGACCGCCTGCCGATCACAAAGCGGTGTCTGCATCAATCGGCTTCCTTGCTGCCGGCATCTCCTGGCCCCGCCAAGCTGACGCCCATCCAATGAACCGCACATTTCCAAGGAGGCTTCATGCGCGTGTTCCTGTGCGAGAAGCCGTCCCAGGGCAAGGACATCGCCCGTGTGCTGGGCGCCAGCCAACGCGGCAACGGCTGCTACAGCGGCGCCGGTGTCGTCGTGACCTGGTGCATCGGTCATCTGGTGGAGGCGGTTCCACCCGAAGGCTACGGCGAGCAATACAAGCGCTGGGCCATCGAGCAACTGCCCATTCTTCCTGAGCGTTGGCGTGTCGAGCCCAAGGCGGCGACCGCAGCGCAATTCAAGGTCGTGCAGCAGCTCGTCGCCAAGGCGGGCGAGCTGGTGATTGCGACCGATGCCGACCGCGAGGGCGAGATGATCGCCCGCGAGATCATCGACCTATGCGGCTACCACGGGCCGATTCAGCGCCTGTGGCTGTCGGCGCTCAACGATGCGTCGATCCGCAAGGCACTGGGTGCACTCAAGCCGTCCGCCGAGACGCTGCCGCTGTATTTCTCCGCACTCGCCCGATCGCGCGCCGACTGGCTGATCGGGATGAACCTGAGCCGCTTGTTCACACTGCTGGGGCGCCAGGCCGGCTATACCGGCGTGCTGTCGGTGGGGCGCGTGCAGACGCCGACGCTGAAGTTGGTCGTGGACCGCGATCGCGAGATCGCGCGCTTCGTCTCCGTGCCGTATTGGGCCGTGGACGTGCTGCTATCCCATGCCGGCCAGTCCTTCACCGCGAGCTGGATACCGCCCGAAGGCAGCACGGATGCAGCGGGTCGCTGCCTTCAGCAGCCGGTGGCGCAGCAGGCTGCGGATCGCATTCGCGCGGCACGCGATGCGCAGGTCGTGTCGGTAGAAACCGAGCGCGTTCGCGAAGGGCCGCCGCTGCCGTTCGACCTGGGCACGCTGCAGGAGGTGTGCTCCAAGCAGTTGGGCCTCGACGTGCAGGAGACGCTGGACATTGCCCAGGCGCTGTATGAGACGCACAAGGCGACAACGTACCCGCGCTCGGATTCGGGCTACCTGCCCGAGAGCATGCTGGCCGAGGTACCGACCGTACTCGACAGCCTGGTCAAGACCGACCCCAGCCTGCGGCCGCTGATCGAGCGCCTGGATCGCAACCAGCGTTCGCGTGCGTGGAACGACGGCAAGGTGTCGGCTCACCACGGCATCATCCCGACGCTGGAGCCCGCCAACCTGTCGGCCATGAACGAGAAGGAACTGGCCGTCTACCGGCTGATCCGCGCTCATTACCTCGCGCAGTTCCTCCCGCACCATGAGTTCGACCGGACGGTAGCGCAGTTCTCGTGCGGCAGTCAGTCGCTGGCGGCCGTGGGCAAGCAGATTGCCGTCATCGGCTGGCGTGAGGTGCTGGCGACGCCGGGGCCGGACGATGCCGGTGGCGAGGATGCGCAGCACAGCCAGGTGCTGCCCGCCCTGCATGCGGGCCTGTCCTGCCCGGTCGGAAAGGTGGATCTCAAGGCGCTGAAGACGCTGCCGCCCAAACCCTACACGCAGGGCGAGCTGATCAAGGCCATGAAGACCGTCGCCAAGTTCGTGACCGACCCGCGCCTGAAACAGAAGCTGCGAGATACCACCGGCATCGGCACCGAGGCGACACGCGCCAACATCATCAACGGTCTGATCGGTCGCGGCTACCTGGTCAAGAAAGGCCGCGCCGTCCGCGCTTCCGACGCGGCATTCACGCTCATCGACGCGGTGCCCTCGGCCATCGCCGACCCCGGCACCACGGCGGTGTGGGAGCAGGCGCTCGACATGATCGAGGCCGGCCAGATGGCGCTGGACACCTTCATCGAGAAGCAGTCCGTGTGGGTCGGCCAGCTCGTGCAGCAGTACCGCGGCGCAACGCTCTCGCTCAAGCTGCCGCCGGCGCCGGCCTGCCCGCAGTGCGGCGCACCGATGCAGCAGCGCACGGGCAAAAGCGGCGCGTTCTGGTCCTGCTCGCGCTACCCGGACTGCAAGGGCACGTTGCCGATCGAGTCCCCGACGGGCCGGCGCAGCGCACCGCGCAAGCGGCGCGCTGCCTCCAAGGCGTCCTGATCCTCGCTTCCCCCTGCCGCGCCAGCCCTTCACTGGCGGCGAGGCAAACGTCCCGCACCGCGCGGGACTCCAAAGCGCGCGTCTCCTTCTGCAACGGTGTGCGCGCCCCGTCTGCCCACCATCGGGCGACGGGGCGAGAAGGTCATTGCTCCACGAATCGCGCCCGCCGCCATTCCCTTGATCGGTGTGCCTTGCCTCGGCCACGAGGGGCTTCCTGACGCCTTGCCGCCGCGTGAGCCGTGAGGAGGCCCCTTGGGCCGAGGGTATTCCGTGCCGGTGCCCGCCGGCGGAACAACGGGCTCCCTTTGTGTGTGGATGCACGCCAGAGGTTTCCGGCCCCAGCCACGAAACGGGCCGGGTGCGATTGCTGACGCAGCGAACGGCTTTGACGACGGCCTGCGCTGACGCAGCCCACAGGTGGTTTTCCTTCCTCTCCAGCCGAAGGCCCGCGTGGCCTTCGTCGCCCTGGCCCTTGCCTTGTCCCGTGACGCGGGCCTGCCCTAAAGCGGGCCGTCCGCGATTCGGTTTTCCCTGCGACGGCAGCCATGCTTCGCGCCCATCCTCACGCCATGCGTTGCTGACAGTCGTCAGCGGCATGCCCTGGCAGTCTCGGTCTTCAAGACTGCAACGCGGTTCGCCGCGTTGACCGATCCAGTCCGCTTCGCATCGCCCACCGCGGACGCTCGCCGGCCTGGCGACGATGCACTTTTCTCAACCACCCGAGGGGAACCCCATCCCCTGCGGGATGCGTGCTCCCCGACCCACCAAGGAGCACGGCATGTCTGAACCTTCCGCATCTTCCTCTGCAACCGCAGTGCGCAGTGGTGCGCTGGCGCTGGCCTGGACCGGCAAGCGTTTGCCGCTACAGGTGCTGCGCAGCGCGGCCGGCCACTACATCGGCACGCAAGACGACGAAGGCCCGGTATCGCGGGAGTCCGTCGAGTATTTCCCGAACCACCTCGCAGCACAGCGCGCCCTGGATGCCCATGCCTGGACACAGCGCGCTCACCCCTGATTCCCACCCTTCAAGGAGTTCTCTCATGAATCTGTCTTTACCCGAAGACGTGCTCGATCAGATGGCGCTGGAACAGGCGCACTTCGACGCTGCACCGCAGGCCTTCTTCGAGGCCTGGAAGCGCGGCGCGCAGATCGCCGGCCACGAGTGGTTCGGCGACGGCACACGCGAAGGTCTGCAGCGTGCCACCACCAAGTGGGACCTGCGGCCCAACATGCTGATGCTCAACGACGCCTTGGGCGTGCTGAGCAGCGGTCAACGCATGTTCCTGTCCGCGATGGTGAGCTTCTACAACTCCCGCGAGGGCGGCGCGATGCTCAAGCGTTGCGGCTTCGAGGGGCTGTCCGACTTCGGCGGCCTCAATCTGGAACGGCGCCAGGTCATCGCCGACCTCACGCTGCACTACAACGGCTGGTGAGCCGCGCCTGGCAACCCACCGTCTTTTCATCCCACCCCACGAGGGACATGCGTCCCCGTTCGGGGCCATGTCCCTCCTTCCTTTCGCAGGAGCGGCCATGTCCCGAATCAGCATCTTCCACTGACCTGCACCGCCCGCCACCAGGGCGGCCCGATGCCGCGGCCGGCTGACCGGCTGCCACTTCATCCACCTACTGGGGTTCAATCCCCGGCAGGGGATTGCCTCGGCCATCCTCTGCTGGAGGAATCCCATGTCTCATTCCAAAAACCCCTTCGTCCGCGGCTACGATGGCCTGTCCGTGCAGCGGCTGCTGGCGATTTCCTACGACGACGACTGCCCGCTGAGCTATCTGCCGCTGCACGTCTCGCAGTCGCACCTGCCGGACAGCCAGGTCGAGCGCCATGCCTGCGTCTTCTGCGACGACTTCGCGCTGATCACCGAGGGCCAGAACGTGCCGCCCGAGCTGGACGCGCAGTGTCCCAGCCACGGCATCGCCCGAAACCTCGTCTACACCGTCATGGCCGAAGAAGCCGGCCAGCCGCTGCACGTCGGCGATACCTACTCCGAGGAAGCCGCGCGCGAGGTGGTACGCCGCCTGCGCTTCGAGACCGGGTTCTACAGCCGTGCCTGGGAAATCAGTTCGGCGCACATCACCGAGGAGGCCGGTCGCTTCCTCGCCGAACTGGCGGACATCGCCACGCCGAGCGGTTTTCTGTTCGTGGCCTTCCGCATTCCCTACAGCCCGGCGGTCGGCATGAAGCTGATCGCCACGCCCTGGACGGATGCGAACCTGCAGCATGTCGAGGGCATCACCGCCGAAGAGCTTCGGCAGGAGCACCGGGCCAAGGGCATGCCGGAGTCCCTCGTGGAAGTGTTGCACCTGGCTGCGCTCGCCGACGTGCGGCTGCTGATCTTCGATGCCGACGCGCCCGTGCTGGACGGACTGACGCTCTACGACGACGAGTAACCCCCTCTTGAGCCCCGTGCGGGGCTCTTCTTTTTCGCGGAACGCGGTGCCGGCGCATTGCCGATTCCCGGCGGACGGCCGCCGCCATGTGCCGCACGCTGGCCGCATGTTCGCTGGCTTTGCCGGCAGCATGCCCAGGCAGTCGAGACCTTCAAGACTGCGGCGCGGTTCGCCGTGCTGGTTGTTTCGTTCTCCGGGCGCACCTGCGTCCATCCACCTCACCCTCAAGGGACAGACCTCCCTTGCGGGCGGGAGTCCCTTGGTTGCCACAAGGAGTCTCCCCATGGATACCCAAGCCATCCGTGCACAGATGCCAACGCTTGTCGTCGGTCATGTGCCTTCCAACGTCCGTTCGTTCAAGTTCAACATCTTCGACGGCCAGCCCAAGGTTTCGACGCTGGGCTTTCACATCGACCCGAAGCCTTTCGAGGGCAAGGTCATCGCCACCACCGACGAGGCCATCGTCGTCAAGACGGGGCGAGCCGAGTTCGCGGTGCTCGATCGAACGCTCGTGACCGAGGTGCCCGACGAGGGCGCCAAGGTGCAGGTCGAAACCTATGTCAGACGCCGCTTCGACGGTCAGCGGGCGGACACGCCCGAGGAGCAGACCGAGTTCACCGCCGACGGCCAGCCCTACACGGTGAAGCGGTTCGTGCTCGGGTCTGCACCGGCGAAGCTGCCGATCCCCGAGCCGCGCTGCCCCGAGCTGCAGGAACTGATCGACCAACTGGAGCAGTTGCCCGCTCCCGATGGTTTCCGGCGCATCACCCACATGCTGGTGGATGCCGGTGCACGGGACATCACCTGGGTCGATCCGCTGCCCGCCGACATGATCCGCACGCCGCCGGCCATCGGTTTCACCGTCGCCACGATGAAGTTCCAGGGTCGCGTCACCGTGCTGTATGAGCGTGGCCTCGACCTCTACGCGGTGGAGCTGCACCGCGACGGCGAGCTGATCGAACGGGTCGATGAGGTGTTCTTCGACACCCTCGGCGAGACGCTGGAACGGCTGATCGACGACGGGAGCTGGAAACGCATTCGCGTGCAGTGCCTGTCGGGTCGCAAGGCTGTCCGGCACTGACCCTCCCAGCAGCTTCCCGCCCTCGCGGCGGGAAGCCTCTCTTCCTGCCTCCCTGGAGATCACACCCATGACTGTTCGATTCAAAGGCACGGAGCTGCGGCCCGTGCTCGCCGAAGCGGTGGCGAATCAATGCCGCGTCATCCTGGTCAAGGATCAGGGCGTGTACTTCCTGGCCGAGCGCGGCGAGCGCCGGCCCGATGGTCGCCAGAAGACCATCGCCTACGCCGCCGGCTGCAACCCGGATGTCGATGCCTTCGACTATTGGTGGGAGCTGGCGCGCGCCGAGTTCGGCGACGACGACTTCGGCGAGTTCTTCGATCCGCAGGAGGGCGTGTTTGCGCGCATCCTGCACAGCGAGGACGACCTCGACGTGTCCGCCACCACGACACACCTGTCGCTGCAGGCGGTTCCTCCCACACCCAACGGCAACTGACCGCCCATCCCTGGCCCCCGCTCCGGGGGCCTCTTTCTTCCCGGCAATGCGGACAGCCGCGAGTGCCGATTGCCGCTCGCCTGCGCGCCGTCCCGGCGCCACGCTTCCGGCCATGTTCCGCTGACGTCCGTCAGCGACATGCCCAGGCAGCCACGATCTTCAAGGCTGCGACGCGGTTCCGACCGCGTTGATCACCCCAGTTCGCACCGGCATCCATGCGCGAACGGCCATCGGTTCTCGATGGCGATGCCACCAAGCTGTTCCATCAACCCACGCGGGGGTTCCACACCTTCCCCGCCTTGGGTCGGGTGTGTCTCCGCCTCATTGTTCCCAGGAGATTCACCATGACCACTTCCAACGAGAAGTCCTACTTCGATCTGCACATCACCGGCCTCGGGTACCTCAATCGCATCCGCGAAGTGAAGCCCAAGAAAGGCGATGCGTTCCTGGCCTGCGACATCGCGGCTCTGAACGGTCCCAGCGATGACGTCTCGTATGTGCGTTTCGACACGCGCGTATCGGGATCGGAAGCGCAGCACCTGGTGCGCCGCTGCATTCAGGCGGTCGACGCCGAGAAGAAGGTGATGATCGGCTTCCGCATGGGCGACCTGTGGACCGACACCTTCACCTACTCCAAGGGCAAGCGTGCCGGCGAGCAGGGTGTGAGCCTCAAGGCCCGCCTGCTGTTCGTCAGTTGGATCAAGGTCGACGGCAAGCTCGTCTACAAGGCCGAGCCCAAGCCGACCGAGACCGACGAGCGGGACCCGGAAGTCCCTGTGACGTCCGACGCGCCCGCCGCGCAGCAAGCCTCGGCACCGGAGCCTTCCGAGCCCGTCGCCGATGCTGCCGACGACGCAGCCGATGCCCCCGCATTGGCCGTTGCCGAGTCGTTCTGATCCGCAAGGCCCCATCCCCGGGGCCTTGTCTTCTCTTCGTCCGCAGGAGACCTTCATGATCACCATCCCCGGCCAACTGGCCATCAAGACCATCCACGGCAGGAACGGCGACTTCAACGTCGGCCGCCTGGCGACCTCGATCGGCGAGTTCGTCGTGAAGAACGCCGAACTCGATCAGTACCGCGAGGGCAAGTACGACGGTGATTTCGTCATCGTCGAGATTCGTCCCTCCACGTACAACGCCAACGGCCGCATGGTCATCGAGATCCGCGCCCATCTGGGCGGGATGACACTGTCCAACATCGACGCCCTGAGCCGCGACGAAGCCCGCCGGCTGAGTCCGCAGGAAGTCGATCCGATCGACGAGGAGGCGCAGGCGCCCGTGCCGGCAACGCCCCCGGCCAAGCCGAAGGCGAAGCCGCGCAGTCCGCGCGATCCCCTGGTCGATACCACGCCGTTCGGCAGCGAACCGGCTCCCGTGTCCGCTGCGGCCTCGGCCGAGGCAGACGACGCGGCGCTGTTCGGTGCCTTGTGGCCCCTGGGCGAGACCGTGAAGCTCGATGCGACCGTGGATCGTCGTGTGCTGCGTCAGCAGCGCGACCGTCTCGACAAGCTCGGCTACGAGTTCGCTCCGTTGTCCCAGGACTGGCACCTCAAAGCTGCCTGATTCATCCGCCGCCTTGCGCGGCATTCCGCCACCCGCTGGGGTTCTCCCCCGACGGGGAGGGCTCCGGCCTTTTCTTCAAGGAGACCCTCATGGGCTGGACCTTCGTTCGTCAGACGCGCGATCAGTTGATCCGCGAGCTGCTCGCTCCGCAGGCGTCCGACCGCGCTTGCTGCGAAGTCATCGACCACACACTGGACGGCGACGTTCTGTGGACCGTGGTTCGCGTCACCGCCAGGCAGGCGGGCGTCATGGGCCTCGCGGCCGGTGAGTCCGTCTGCTACATCGGCTGCCATCTGCTGGAAAGCTCGGGCGGCGATTGGGGCTACAAGTCACTCGATGAGTCCGTGCATCCGTACTACTACTCGTGCCCGCTGCGCTATCTCGACATGGCGCCGGTGCAAAGCCCCGAGTGGCGCGAGCGGGTTCACCGCTTCCACGCGGGCCGCGCTGTCTAGCGGCACGCATCTTCCTTCACCCAACCGGGGCGAGCATGGCCCCGCGGGCTGTGGTTGCTCCTTCATTTCCAAGAGGACATCACCATGCCTGCACCTTCTTCCGCGAAACCGCTGTACCGCATCGACGAATGCCCCGACCTCATGGCCGACGGTTGCGTCGGTGACGAGCAGGGCAATCTCGTCTTTCTCTCGATCTGGGCGCGCGACACCGCCGTTCAGGAGTTCCTCGCCCGCCTGACTCTCGGCCGGGATGAACAGGGGCTCGACCAGTTCCACGTCATCACCGAGCAGGGCGCATCCATCCCGGTCTTCGTCGGCAACGTCGAGAACCTGGAAAAGCGCATCACCCGCGCCTATCGGCGGACGCTGTTCGGTTCGCTGACGAATGTGTGGCTGTTCGACCGTCGCTGCGTGAAGCCAGACAAGGCCAATGCCAGCGCGCTGGCGCTTCTGCCCAGGGATTCCGCTCACCGGCTCGACCGGCTGTGGACGCTGGTGCAGGACACCTGCCCGCTGCCACTGCTCGACCACTGGCGCGACACCGTGCTGGAGCTGTTGCAGACACGGCGGATGCTGACCGGTCTTCCCTTGGCCCTCGGGCCGCTGGAAGGCCATCGGCTGGCCCTCGATGTCCCGGCGCTGACGAAGGCGCTGGGCGAGCTGATCCGCAACGGCACCCTCGGTGCCACGCAGTACGAACTGGCCGCGAACGCACCGCTTCGGCGTGTGGCGTGAGCCATCCCCACGGGCATGCGCGCCGCGCGTGCCCGCCTTCCCTCATCCATCATCAGGAGAAATCCATGGCACTCATGTTTCCGCGCCTGGCGCGCAATTTCATTCGTAACGGCTACTTCCCCACCGACGAGCCGACGCTGGAGCGGGCCTTGTCCGCACTGGCGCCGTCTCCCGGCTCCATGTCCATCATCGATCCCTGCGCCGGCGAAGGCGTGGCGATTGCCGAAGCCGCCCACGCCCTCGGGCGCGAGCAGGTCCAGGCCTTCGCCGTCGAGTACGACGCGGAGCGTGCCCGCCACGCACGGCAACTGGTCGATCGCTGCATCCACGGTGACCTGATGGACTCGCTGATCTCGCGCCAGTCCTTCGGGCTGCTGTGGCTGAACCCGCCGTATGGCGACCTGAGCAAGGACGTGAACGGCAACATCGGCTATCAGGGCCAGGGCCGTGCGCGGCTGGAAAAGCTGTTCTATCAGCGCGCGCTGCCGCTGCTGCAGTACGGTGGCGTGCTGATCTTCATCGTGCCGTCCTACGTGCTCGACGCCGAGCTGGTCGGATGGCTGACGCGCCACTTCGCCGACCTGCGCATCTACCGTGCGGTGGAAACGCAGTTCAAGCAGGTGGTGATCTTCGGTCGCAGGATTCGTCAGCGCGACCAGGCATCGGATTCGGTCAAGGCCACCCGCGGTCTGCTGCTGCAGATCGGACAGGGCGACGCCGAAGCCGAGGAGCTGCCGCTCGAATGGCCGTTCCTGCCGTACACCGTCCCTGCCAGCCCGGCCGAGCCGGAGCACTTCTATCGCGTGACGATGGAGCCCGAGCAGTTCGCCGATGAAGTCGGCCGGCTGCAAGGACTCTGGCCGGCGCTCGATACGCACCTGGGGGGCGCGCAGCAGTCGCTGCGTCCACCGGCGCGGGCCTTGTCCCACTGGCATCTCGCTCTGGCCTTGGCCGCGGGCGCGATCTCGGGCGTCGTGACCTCGAAGAGCGGCAGAACGCTCGTCGTGAAAGGTGATACCCATAAGGAGAAGACTCTCCAGACGGAGTACACCGAGCGCGACGACGGCTCCGTGGCCGAGACACGCATCCTCACCGACAAGTTCGTGCCGGTCATCCGCGCCTGGGACATGACACCGGGCTCCGCCACGCGGGGCGAGGTGTTGACCATCCGCTGATCGTCGTTCCCCGACGGCAAGCCGCCAGTGCTTCGCCGCCTTCTTTGTCCACTCACCGGGGTCATGTCGCCCCGATGGGGCGCCGTGGCCTCTTTTCCCTGAAGGAGAAATCACCATGGCACTCGCTGTTCTCAATCTCGTCTCGCAACCACGGTTCCCATCCGGGCAAGTGGTCATGACCGCCGGCATCAACGATCTGGTCCAGCAGGGCCAGTTCAATCCGGTGCCTTATCTGCGTCGCCACCTTCGTGGTGACTGGGGCGATCTCGACGACTGCGACCGGCGTTCCAACGATGCCGCGTTGAAGTCCGGAGACCGCTTGTTCTCGTCCTACCAGGTCACGCCGACCTTGAAGCTCTGGATCATCACCGAGTGGGACCGCAGCGTCACCACGCTGCTGCTGCCATCCGAGTACTGATCGTCCTCTGACGGCTCGGCCGTCTTTCTCTTCCCACCCCTGGGGCATGCCATCGCCCCGCAGGGGTCGGTGCATGCCCCATTTCCATTGGAGCATCACCATGTCACTCGATCTCGAAACTGTTCCCGCGGCTGTTTCCGATGCCTCGCCCGTGCAGGGCGACCTGCTCGAAGCCGCATCTTCTCCGCTCACCCTCAGCCTGCAGGACTTCGTATCGGAGTTCGGCGACGAGCTGCTCGATTCGCTCAACCGCGCCAATCCTCCGGTCTACACCGGCCAGGTGCGGGTGCATCGGCAACTGATCCTCGCCGCGCTCAAGCGCAAGCTGTTCCCGGCGCAAGCCGATGTGGTCCACGCCGTCACCGAGCTGTTGGTCGATCGTGGCGAACGCGCCGCGATCGTCAATGGCGAGATGGGCTGCGGCAAGACGACGGTGGGTATTGCCACCGCCGCCGTGCTCAACGCCGAAGGCTACCGCCGTACCTTGGTTCTGTCTCCGCCGCACCTGGTCTACAAGTGGCGGCGCGAAATCCAGGAGACGGTGGCCAGTGCCAAGGTCTGGGTGCTCAATGGCCCGGACACGCTGGTCAAGCTGCTGAAACTGCGAGAGCAGTTGGGCGTGCCGGCCCAGGGCCAGGAGTTCTTCGTCCTGGGCCGCGTGCGGATGCGGATGGGGTTCCACTGGAAGCCTGTCTTCGTTCGGCGGCGCACGCCTCACGGCGACGTGGGGGCCTGCCCGGATTGCGGGCATGTCATCACCGACCTCGACGGCGAGCCGATCAATCCGGTCGAGCTGGAAGCCGAGGAGTCCCGCCGCAAGTGCAGCCACTGCCGTGCACCGCTGTGGTCGTTGATCCGTCCCAGAGGCCTGTCCGCCAGCGACCAGTCCTCGACCGTGCTCAAGGCACTGAAGCGTATTCCAACCATCGGGGAAGTCACCGCGCAGAAGCTGATGCAAAAGTTCGGTGACGCCTTCCTCGCGTCGATGCTCGGGGACAACATCCACGAGTTCATCAACCTGATGGATGGCAACGGCGAGCTGGTCTTCTCGGACCGGCAAGCCCATCGGATGGAACGTGCGATGGCCAACATGGAGTTCGGCTTCGGCGAGGGCGGCTACCAGCCGTCCGAGTTCATCAAGAGGCAGCTTCCCCAAGGCACGTTCGACCTGCTCATCGCCGACGAGGCGCACGAGTACAAGAACGGCGGCTCCGCACAGGGCCAGGCCATGGGGGTGTTGGCGGCCAAGGCGCGCAAGACGCTATTGCTCACCGGCACGCTGATGGGCGGCTACGGCGACGACCTGTTCCACCTGCTGTTCCGAGCCCTTCCGGGGCGGATGATCGAAGACGGCTACCGGCCGACGAAGAGCGGCAGCATGACGTCGGCCGCGATGGCGTTCATGCGCGATCACGGCGTGCTCAAGGACATCTATTCCGAGAGCACCGGCACGGCGCACAAGACGGCCAAGGGCACCAAGGTATCGGTGCGCACGGTCAAGGCGCCGGGTTTCGGTCCCAAGGGCGTGCTGCGTTGCGTCCTGCCGTTCACGGTCTTCCTCAAGTTGAAGGACATCGGTGGCAATGTGCTGCCGCCCTACGACGAGGAGTTCCGCGAAGTCGCGATGGACACGGCGCAAGCTGCGGCCTACCGCGATCTGGCGGGTCGGCTGACCCAGGAGCTGAAGCAGGCCCTGGCGAAGCGCGACACGACGCTGCTGGGTGTGGTCCTCAACGTGCTGCTGGCCTGGCCGGATTGCTGCTTCCGGTCGGAGACGGTGGTGCATCCACGCACGCGCAACACCCTGGCCTTCGTCCCGGCTCAGTTCAACGAGCTGGAGGTGATGCCCAAGGAGCGCGAGCTGATTGATATCTGCAAGCAGGAGAAAGCAGAAGGTCGCAAGACCCTGGTCTACACGGTCTACACCGGCACGCGCGACACCACGTCGCGCCTGAAGGTGCTGCTGGAGCAGGAAGGCTTCAAGGTGGCGGTACTGCGCGCGAGCGTGGATGCCTCCCGCCGGGAAGACTGGATCGCCGAGCAGTTGGACCGCGGTATCGACGTGCTCGTCACCAATCCCGAACTGGTGAAAACCGGCCTGGACCTGTTGGAGTTCCCGACGATCGTGTTCATGCAGTCGGGCTACAACGTGTATTCGCTGCAGCAGGCCGCACGCCGTTCATGGCGTATCGGTCAGAAGCAGTCGGTGCGCGTGATCTACCTCGGCTACGCCAACTCCTCGCAGATGACCTGCCTGGGGTTGATGGCCAGGAAGATCATGGTGTCGCAGAGCACGTCGGGAGACGTGCCCGAATCCGGGCTGGATGTCCTGAACCAGGACGGAGACTCGGTGGAAGTGGCACTGGCGCGGCAGTTGGTGCATTGAGATTGTTTCACTCTTGGTCGGCCCCTTCGGGGGCCGAATTCTTGTCTTCGGTCGTTGCCGCAGTCGCTATTTCAGGGGAGCGTTTCAGAAAACAAAAAAGCGCGGCCGTAGTAGTGCCGGTCAATGCCAGCATCGGCCATCGCCAGCTTCTCCCAGCGTTCCTTGATAAGGCTGGTCGGCGCATCGGCGGGCACCATGCGATTTGGGATCAGATCCGACGGACTCGCTACGCAACTTCTTAGATTTCGTTTGATCTATAACATGCAGTAAGATATATAACTCATTATCAACCCCTTGGCGATAAAGGAGTCCGTGCTTGAGCTTTCTCGCGCTGTTCATCAGCCTGCCCACCAAGGCATCGACCGGCCGCATGCGCGTCTGGCGCTCCGTCAAGGCGCTGGGCTGCGCGACGCTGCGCGATGGGGTCTATCTGCTGCCCGACTCGGCCGATAGCGCTACGGCGCTGGACGAAGTGGCGGCGCAGTCGGTCGAGGCCGGGGGCAGCGGCGAGGTCTATCGACTGTCGGGGTGTGACGAAGCTCAGGAAGCCGCGCTGCGCGCCCTGTTCGACCGGGGCGAGGAGTACGCGGGCATCGTCGAGGAGATCAAAGGGCTCGGACGGAGCCTGGCGTCCCTGGACGGCGCAGCCGCCGCGCGTAAGCTCCAGCCGCTCGTGCGCCGCTTCGAGCAGGTGGCGCGCATCGACTTCTTCCCCGGCGAGGCGCAGCGGCAGACCTTGAGCCTGCTCGACGACCTGCGCGACGCGCTCACCCGCCGGCTTTCTCCCGACGAGCCGACCCCTCGGCAGGCTGACATTCCGCGACTGGAGCGGGCCGACTATCGGGGCCGTGTCTGGGCCACGCGGGCCCGTCCGTGGGTCGACCGGCTCGCCTCGGCCTGGCTGATCCGCCGGTTTATCGACCCGAAGGCCCGCATCGTCTGGCTGACGAGTCCCGCCGACTGCAAA
This sequence comes from Methyloversatilis sp. NSM2, assembly GCF_038066675.1. Lineage (NCBI taxonomy): Bacteria > Pseudomonadati > Pseudomonadota > Betaproteobacteria > Nitrosomonadales > Sterolibacteriaceae > Methyloversatilis > Methyloversatilis sp. NSM2. Next base: position 225,857 of record NZ_JBBUKV010000006.1, on the reverse strand, counting down.
GCCGATTGGCTTGGCTTCGATTTCGACGGCGCGGCCTTTAGTCACGTGGGCACCAAGGTCAGCTTCGAGACGCTACTGGCGAGTTTCGGACTTGATTCCGCCCCTGCACTGATACGCCTGGGCGAGCTCGTGCATTGCCTGGATGTGGGGGGGCTACCGGTAGCTGAAGCGCTGGGCATCGAATCGCTGCTCGCCGGCCTGCGGGCATCCGAACCCGACGACGACGCGCTGCTTGCCCGCGCATGCGAAGTCTTTGACTGGCTATTGAAGAGTTACGAGGAAAAAACAACGTGAACGCCCCGACCAGTCCTCAGACCGCTGCCACGACTGAAGCGGTCCCTCCAGCGATGAGCTACCTGCAGCTCTTCGCGCGCTTCCTCAAGTTCGGCTTGCTCGCATGGGGCGGGCCTGTGGCTCAGATCGGCATGTTGCGCCGCGAGCTCGTGGACGAGGAACGCTGGATCTCCAGCAGACGCTTCAACAAGCTGCTTGCGGTGATGCAGGTACTGCCCGGACCCGAAGCGCACGAAATATGCGTTCATTTGGGCATCCGGGCGAAGGGGCGGCTGGGGGGCGTACTGGCGGGACTCGGTTTCATGCTTCCCGGATTCTTGCTGATGTTCGCGCTGTCCTGGTTGTACTTCCAGATTGAATTCGTGGGTACCGCGCTGGGCGCGGCGTTCCTTGGCGTGCAGGCGGCTATGATCGCCCTGATCGTGCGCGCCGTGCACCGTATCGGCGAGCACATCCTGCTTGACCGCTGGTTGTGGGTCATTGCCATCGTTTGCGCGCTGGCGGCCATAGGTCGTGTCGACTTCTGGATCACCCTGCCGGCGGGCGGCCTTGTGTACGCCCTGCTCGTGCTGAATCATCGGGCCTTGGCGCTCCTGGTGACACTGGCGGCGGTGGCGCTGGCCGCGGCCGTGGCTTTGTGGGCTGCACCGACAGCGAAGCTTGTGGAAGCGGTCGTTCAGGGCCAGGCCTCGGTGCTGCTCATCTTCGCGTCGGGCCTGAAGGCCGGCTTGCTCACCTTCGGCGGCGCCTACACAGCGATTCCGTTCGTTCGCAACGACGCCGTCGGGCGCGGATGGATGACGGATGGGCAGTTCCTGGACGGCCTGGCGCTGTCCGGTGTGCTGCCGGCACCCCTCATCATCTTCGCCACGTTCGTCGGCTATGTGGCAGGGGGGCCGATCGGGGCGGTGGCCATGACGGTGGGTGTCTTTCTTCCGGCCTTTGCGTTCTCGTTGATTTTCTACGACCGGCTGGAGGCTGTCGTGGAGAACAAACGGCTGCACGCGTTCCTGGACGGCGTCGCGGCCGGCGTAGTCGGCCTGATCGGCGCAACTACCCTCGACTTGGCGCAGGTCACGGCTGAACGTGTCCCATCGCTGGCGATGGGCATGTCGATCTTCGCCGCAGGCTTGGCGTTCCTTTATGCCTGGAAGAACAAGCTCAACGTCGTCGTCGTGATCCTCGCGGCGGGATTGGCGGGCTGGCTGGTGTTTCCGAACCAAGGCTGAACCTGATCGAGTCAGCCTTCGTCGCGCCGTTTCCGATCCACCTTGCTGAGGAAGCCAAGATGCCTTACGAACTGAAGCCCCTTTCGTGCGATCCAGCCAAGCTCACCGGCCTGTCCGAGAAGCTCATCGTCAGCCACTGGGAGAACAACTACGGCGGTGCGGTCAAGCGTCTCAACGCCATCGAGCAACAGCTGGCGCAATTGACCTGGGGAGCGGCGCCGGTGTTCGAGATCAACGGCCTCAAGCGCGAGGAGATGATCGCCAGCGGTTCCATGATCCTGCACGAGGTGTACTTCGATTCCCTCGGTGGCGCGGGAGGCGGCCCTGGCGGGACGCTGAAGGCGGCCATCGTGCGCGATTTCGGCTCCATGGACGCCTGGCGCGCCCAATTCACGGCCATGGGCAAGGCCCAGGGCGGCGGCTCCGGCTGGACCTTGCTGGTTTGGAGCCCGCGCCGCGAGCGTCTCGTGAACGCCTGGGCCGCCGACCACGCCCACAACCTGGCCGGCGCCACGCCGCTGATCGCCCTCGACATGTACGAGCACAGCTACCACATGGACTTCGGCGCAAAGGCCGCAGCTTATGTGGACGCCTTCATGCAGAACCTGTCCTGGGCGGCTGCCGAGGCTGCATTGGCCAACGTGGAGGGCTGAATGAAGCACGCCACTGCCCCGGCATCGTTCGCGCATGAACCGATCGGCCGGCCGACGCCGAATGGAGGCGGCGCGAGTCGAGCCATGAAGTGCCTCGCGCGGTCGATCGGCCTCGTGCTCCTGAGCCTGCTGGGGGTGGGAGCGTCATACGCCGACGTTCTGCCTGCACCTCGACAGTTGTCTCCCCATGCCTGGGCCTGGATTGGCCCGTACGAGGGCCCGAGCAAGGCCAATCGGGGTTTCCGCATGAATCTCGGCTTCGTTGTCGGCGAGGAGGCGGTGGCCGTCATCGACAGCGGTTATTCACCCGACATGGCCGAGGCGATGCTGCGCCACGTCCGCGCGCGCACCGCGCTGCCGGTGCGTTATGTGGTCAGTACCAATTCGCAGCCCCATCGCTTTCTCGGCAACGATGTCTTCCGCCGGGCCGGCGCCCGCATCCTCGCCGGCCGGGATGCGGCCGAGCGCATGTCGCGGGACGGCGCCACGATGGTGGGCGCGGCGGCGGGCATTCTCGGCATTGCCGAATGGCCCGTACCGGCCGCACCGGATCGATTGCTCAGCGCGGGCGAGTCCGCCGATCTTGATCTCGGCGGCGGCGTCGTGCTGCGCGTGCGCCACGCCGGCACGGCCCATACCAAGGGAAGCCTGGTGGCGGAGGTGCGCCCCGACCGCACCGTGTTCGCCGGCGACATCCTGTACGACGGCCGACTGCCGGCCCTGATTCCGGATGGCAGCGTCAAGGGCTGGCTTGAGGCCTTCGATGCGCTGCGCTCCCTGGACAGCGCCATCTTCGTGCCCGGGCATGGCGAGCCCGCGCCGCTCGCCGCCTTCGAGCATCCGACCCGCGACTACCTGACGCGGCTCAAGCGCCACATGGACGATGCGGTGAAGACAGGCACCGACATCGAACCGGCCAAGTCGGGCTTCGACGCCTCGGCCTGGCAATCGCTGGCCAACTTCAAGGAGCTGAATGGCCGCAACGCCTATCAGGCCTATCAGGAAAGCGAAGCCGAAGGTTTCTGAACAGGAGACGACCCCGATGAAATGGATCACCCGCGAACGCCCCAAGATCGACCGCATCGCCTGCCCCTGGCTGGTGGCGCGCTTCATCGACGAGGCCCCCGAGTTCCTCTACGTGCCGGCCGGCGACGTGATGCGCCTCGCCGCCGACACCGGCGCCATCCCCTATGACGTGCCGAATGTCGAGCTCGGCCACCACGGCGACCACTGTAGCTTCGACGCCTTCATCGAGAAGTATCAGCTCATCGACCCGGCCCTGAACAAGCTGGCGCTGATCGTGCGCGCCGCCGACTGCGGCCAGCCCCAACTCGCGAAGGAGGCGGCCGGCCTGCTGGCCATCTCGAAAGGGCTGTCGCTCAACTTCGCCGACGACCACGAGATGCTGAAGGCAGGCATGGTGATGTACGACGCGCTCTACGCCTGGTGCGCGGATACGCCGCTGAAGAAGGTCGCGCGGCTGCTCGGCTCGAAGTGATGCTGCTACCCGCCGGGGCCGCGCCCGAGGCGCGCCTGCTGCTCGCCGGCCGGGCGCTGCGGGCCTTCACCGACGGTTATGTCGCCATCCTGCTGCCGGTCTATCTGCTGGCCTTGGGGCTGGGCACGTGGGAAGTCGGGCTGATCAGTACCGCCACACTGCTCGGCTCGGCGCTGGCGACCCTGGCGGTAGGCCAGTGGGGACATCGCTTCCCGCAGCGCCGGCTGCTGCTCGCCGCCGCCGGATTGATGTGCCTGACCGGTCTGCTGCTGGCCGGCCTGGGTGGCGTTGGCGACTTCTGGCCGCTGCTGCTCGTCGCCTTCGTCGGCACGATGAATCCCAGCTCCGGCGACGTCAGCGTCTTCCTGCCGCTGGAGCACGCCCGCTTGGCCGAGTCGGCGCAGGGCGAGGCGCGCACCTTCCTCTTCGCGCGCTACACCTTCGTCGGCGCCTTGTGCGCCGCGGCCGGTTCTCTGGCGACGGCCATTCCGCAAACCCTGACGAATGCGGGCCTGGTGCAGCTCGACGCGCTGCGCCTCATGTTCGTCGCCTACGGGCTGACCGGCGTCGCGATCTTCCTTCTTTACCGCACGCTGCCGAACCATCCGGTCCACGCACAGGCGGCGCCGCCCGCACCACTGGGGCCTTCGCGCGGCATCGTGATCAAACTGGCCGCGCTGTTCTCGGTCGACGCCTTCGCCGGAGGACTGATCGTCAACACCTTGCTCGCGCTCTGGCTGTTCGAGCGCTTCGACCTCTCGCTCGCCGCCGCCGGCCACTTCTTCTTCTGGGCGGGGCTGCTCTCGGCAGGCTCCCAGCTCGCAGCGCCCTGGGTGGCGCGCCGCATCGGCCTCGTCAACACGATGGTGTTCACCCACATCCCGTCGAGCGTCTGCCTGATCCTCGCCGCCCTCGCCGAGAGTCTGCCGGTGGCGCTCACGCTGCTGTTCCTGCGCAGCGCCCTGTCGCAGATGGACGTGCCGACGCGCTCGGCCTTCGTCATGGCGGTAGTCACGCCGGCTGAGCGCGCCGCGGCGGCAAGCTTCACCGCCGTGCCCAGGAGCCTCGCGGCCGCGGTGAGCCCGGCCATCGGTGGCGCGCTGTTCGCCGCCGGCTGGCTGGCCGCGCCGCTGGTGGCCTGTGGCGCGCTGAAGATTGCCTATGACCTCGCGCTCTGGCGCGCCTTCCGACGGCACGGGGAGGCTACGCCGTGAGGCCGGTCCCCGCGCCCGATCCTGATGGGAAAGTCAGAAACACTTCAGTAGACCGGTCGCGAAGCTGGCCATAGATTGACGGCATCCGTCTGGAACGGTGCCGTCATGCGCATCCTGATCATCGAAGACCAGCTGCCGTGTCGGAGCGCCGAGTCACCGGAGCAACTTCGCCGGTTCATCGAGCGGATCGAACCGGTGCGGCCGCACTTGCCGGACCGGGCGGCGTCTTCAACGGCGAACCCGAGCGCCATCGCCACCGGCGAAATGACGGGCCCGAACCCGTCCTGACTTCCCTCGGAAACGGGGCGCCGCGCGTTTCGGATTTCCGGCATCCCGCGCAGCACGGTTCTGCAATGGTGAAGGCATCTCATCGCCATGGGGTGCCACATGCTGCCGTCTCTGCCTCGTTTCCTCTGCATCTTCGCCGTGCTCAGCGGCCTGCTGTCCGGCTGCACGACGACGCCGGCCACCTCTGACCGTATAGCAGCGCCGCCCGACGAGACAGCTTCGGAGCAGCGACTGGTGCCTGTGGCCCGCTACGGCCGCTACACCCTGGTCGAGCTGGTGCCGGAACCTGCGCAGCGTGATCTCTTGCAGCAGGCGGTGGAGGTCTCGATTCCGCCCATGCTCGATGCCAGCGTGGGCGATGCCATGCGCCATGTGCTGCTGCGCTCCGGCTATCGGCTCTGCGATGCGGCCGAGGCCGCATCGCTCCACGCGCTGCCGCTGCCCGCCGCACACCTGCGCCTGGGCCCGCTGATGCTGCGCGATGCCTTGCTGACCCTTGCCGGCCCCGCCTGGGAGCTGTCGGTCGATGACTTGACCCGCCAGGTCTGCTTCAGCCGGCACGGTGCTCCCACCTTCCTTTCCGCCAATCCGCCGGGCACCGCCACGCCCGTGCCGGACGCCGACCGGCCCGAGGAGCTGCAGCCATGACCCTTCCCCAATCGCCATCCGAGCGCGATTCCCGCACGCGCTGGCTCAAGATCGCCGCGGCCTTCTGGCTGCTGCTCATCAGTGCCGTGGCACTCATCAACAGCGTCGGCCTGTCGCGGCTCGCCGAACAGACCCAGAGCAGCGCACAGGATGCGCAGGTCAATGCGCTGGGCCTGCGCGTGGCCGATCTCGAACGACAGGTCGATGCGGACAAGCGCCGGCCGGCGCCGATCAGCCAGGCCGAATTCGCCAACGCGCGGCAGGCGCTGGACGAACGGATGACGCGCCTCGAAGAGGCCGATGAGGCGAGGGCCTTGGCCGTCGACCTGCAGACGCTGCTGGCGCGCGTGAACGCAATCGAAACCCGCCTTGAGAAAACCCGGCAGGTGGCATCCGCCGCTCGCCCGCGCACTCCGGTTGCGACGAAGCCCAAGGTGCCGGAGCCGCCGTTCCGTGTGCTCGGCGTGGAGCTGCGGGGAGGCGAGCGCTTTCTGTCGATCACCTCTACCGCCGCGGCCTCGCTCGCGGGCGCCCGGCTGCTGCGCGAGGGCGATGCCGAGGGCGGCTGGCAACTGCAGTCCATCGAGGCGCAGGCGGGCGTGTTCCAGGTGAACGGCCAGACGCAGCGCGTTGCGGTGCCGTAGGAGGTCGCCATGATCCTGCGGTCGTTGCTCGCTACCTTCGTCCTGTTCGCTGCTTTCGGCGCATCCGCCCAGCCGGCCCCGGTGACGAACTCGCGCATGGTGCCCGCCCAGGTGCAGCCGGGCGCTGATGCCGCGCTCGACGAGAGACAGGCGCGGGAGTGGGGGCTTCGCTCCGAGGAGTGGGCACGTTACCGGCAACTGATGCAGGGGCCGCTCGGGGTCTATTCGCCCCAGCTCGATCCGCTCACGGCGCTGGGCACCGAGGCCCGCAGCGAGGAGGAGCGCAGGCGCTACGCCGAACTGCAGGTGCAGGCCGAGGCGCGGCGCGTCGGCAAGACGCTGGCCTACCAGCGGGCCTACGACGCGGCGTGGCAGCGCCTGTTTCCCGGCCAGCCGCGCGTGAGCCTGCCCGGCGCCAAGGCGCAGGGCGCCGGCAACACCGGCTCCGGGCGCGTGGCGGTCTTCGTCAAGGCCGACTGCGCACCGTGCGCGCAGCGCGTGCAGCAGTTGCAGGCGGCCGGCACTGCCTTCGATCTCTACATGGTCGGCAGCCGTCAGGACGACGCGCGCATCCGGCAGTGGGCCACCCAGGCGGGCATCGACCCGGCCAGGGTGCGCGCCCGCACCATCACGCTCAACCACGATGCGGGGCGCTGGCTGTCGCTCGGCCTGCCCGGCGATCTGCCGGCCGTGGTGCGCGAGGTGAACGGCCAATGGCAGCGGCAATAGGTACTCCGGGCCGGGAGCGTCGGCCGTCCCGCGTCGCCATCCGCTGCGCCAGCGCCGTGCTGCTGCTCACCACCGGCGGCTGGGCGTTGGCCGTCCTGGCGCGGGAAGTCCCGCCGCCGGCCTATCGACTGGCGGCGCATCGTGCAGACGTGCCGGCGGCGGTGCTGTACGCGGTGGCCTTGCAGGAGAGCGGCGCCATGCTGCGCGGGCGCCTGATCCCCTGGCCGTGGACGCTCAACGTCGCCGGCTCGCCACAGCGCTACGCCACCCGCGCCGAGGCCTGCGCGGGGCTGCACCGTGCGCTCGCCCACACGCCGGCCAATCGCATCGACGCCGGCCTCGGCCAGGTCAATCTCGGCTACCACACGCATCGCTACACGCAGCCCTGCGAGCTGCTGGACCCGTACCGCAACCTCGCCATCGCTGCGGAAATCCTGCGCGAACAGCACACGCCGGGCGAGGACTGGCTGCTTGCCATCGGCCGCTACCACCGGCCCGCCGGCGGGGCACCCGCAGCGCGCTACCGGCGCAGTGTGCATCGGCACCTGACCCGCGTGCTCGACCCCGACGTTCCCGTTCCCACCCTCCAGGCCACCACGCCATGAACCACATCGTCCTCATCGCCGCCATCGGGCTGCTGCCCACGACCACCGTCTTTGCGCAGACCGCCTCCGCGCCGCTGATCGTCGTCGAAGATCGTGGCGGCGCCTCCGCGCTGCCGTACTACCGGCCGCTGAATCCCCAGCCGGACAAGGCCACGCCGCCGGCCCCGATGCCAGCCCCGCGCGCGGGCAACACGGCCGACGCCGAAGCCGCCATGCTGCCGGTGCGCTCGACGGAACTGTCGCCGGGCGAGGTGCAGCGCCGCGTCATCCGGGCGCCGGGCCTGACGGCGCTGTTCCTGATCGGCGACGACGAGCGGTCGCGCGCCTGGCTGCGGCAGCGGCAGGCGGCGCTGCGCGAGCTGCAGGCCGTGGGCCTGGTGGTCAACGTGGAATCGGCGACGGCACTCGCAGAACTGCGCCGCTTGGCTCCTGGCCTGACCCTCTCGCCGGCCTCCGGCGACGACCTGGCCCAGCGCCTGGGCCTGCGCCACTACCCGGTGCTCATCACGTCCACCGGCGTCGAGCAGTAGGTGCGCAAATGGCCCAACCGCATGCGGTCGAGGTGCTGCTGCGGCCAGCGGTGGAGCTTTACACCGTGGCGGTCTGCACTGGCGCCGCGATTCTGTGCCTGGTGGCACCGTGGTCGCTCGCGCTGAACCCGCTGCTCGGCCTGGGCTCGGCGCTGGCCTTCCTGACCTTCGGCGCGATTCGCCTGCGCGATGCCTGGGCGATCCTGCGCTATCGCCGCAACATCCGCCGCCTGTCGCGCTACGTAATGACCAGCCGCGACGTGCCGGTGAGTCAGCAACGGCTGTTCGTCGGCCGGGGCTTCCGCTGGGAGCAGCGACACACGCACCGGCTGATGCAGACCTACCGGCCGGAGTTCCGCCGCTATGTCGAGCCGACGGCGATCTACCGGGCCGCCCGGCGGCTGGAGGAGCGGCTTGAGTTCGCGCCGTTTCCTGTCTCGAAGCTGGCGCGCGCGCTGGCCTGGGACAGCCCGCTCAACCCGGCGCGGCCGCTGCCGCCGGTCGGCGGACTGCCGCGCCTGCATGGCATCGAGCCGCACGAGGTCGACGTCACCCTGCCGCTGGGCGAGCGCGTCGGCCACAGCCTGGTGCTGGGCACCACGCGCGTGGGCAAGACGCGGCTGGCCGAGCTGTTCATCACCCAGGACATCCGCCGCAAGGTTCGCGGCGAGCACGAGGTGGTGATCGTCTTCGACCCCAAGGGCGACGCCGACCTGTTGAAGCGCATGTACGTCGAGGCCAAGCGCGCCGGGCGCGAAGGCGAGTTCTACGTGTTTCATCTGGGCTGGCCGGACATCTCGGCGCGCTACAACGCCGTGGGCCGGTTCGGGCGGATCTCCGAGGTGGCAACGCGCATCGCCGGACAGCTCTCGGGCGAAGGCAACAGCGCCGCGTTCCGCGAATTCGCCTGGCGCTTCGTCAACATCATCGCGCGCGCCCTGGTCGAGCTGGGGCAGCGGCCGGACTACCTGCTGATCCAGCGCCACGTCATCAACATCGACGCGCTGTTCATCGAGTACGCCCAGCACTACTTCGCCAAGAACGAGCCGAAGGTCTGGGAGGTCATCGTCCAGCTCGAAGCGAAGCTGAACGACAAGAACATCCCGCGCAACATGATCGGGCGAGAGAAGCGCGTGGTGGCCCTCGAACAGTACCTGTCCCAGGTGCGCATCTATGACCCGGTGCTCGACGGCCTGCGCAGCGCCGTGCGCTACGACCGGACGTACTTCGACAAGATCGTCGCTTCGCTGCTGCCGCTGCTGGAGAAGCTCACCACCGGCAAGATCGCGCAACTGCTCGCACCGAACTATTCCGACCTGTCCGACCCGCGGCCGATCTTCGACTGGATGCAGGTGATCCGCAAACGCGCGGTGGTCTACGTGGGGCTGGATGCACTGTCCGACGCCGAAGTCGCGGCGGCGGTGGGCAACTCGATGTTCAGCGACCTGGTCTCGGTCGCCGGTCACATCTACAAGTTCGGCATCGACGACGGGCTGCCCGGCGCCGCGGTGGGCGCCAAGATTCCGATCAACGTCCACGCCGACGAATTCAATGAACTCATGGGCGACGAGTTCATTCCGATGGTCAACAAGGGCGGCGGTGCCGGCGTGCAGGTGACGGCCTACACGCAGACCTTGAGCGACATCGAGGCGCGCATCGGCAACCGTGCCAAGGCCGGCCAGGTCGTCGGCAACTTCAACAATCTGTTCATGCTGCGCGTGCGCGAGACCGCCACCGCCGAGCTGCTGACGCGACAACTGCCCAAGGTCGAGGTGTATGCCACGGCACTGATGAGCGGCGCCACCGACAGCTCCGACCCGCACGGCAATACCGCGTTCACGTCCAACACCCAGGACCGCATCAGCACGACCAGCGTGCCATTGATCGAGCCGGCGCATGTGGTGGCGTTGCCAAAGGGGCAGTGCTTCGCGCTGACCGAGGGCGGCAACCTCTGGAAAGTCCGCATGCCGCTGCCGGCACCCGACCCCGACGAAGCCATGCCGAAGGATCTGCAGGAGCTGGCCGGCTACATGCGACAGCACTACGTCGAGGCGGGAGACTGGTGGGAGAACCAAGGCATCCCCGGCCTGCAGGACAAGGCGCTGCCCGACGACCTGCTGGACGACTTCAAGCAGATGGCCGCCGCTGAAGAAGCCGAAGCATGAGCGATCCGGCCGTCGCGGCACAGCGCCAGCAGCAACGACAGCAGGGGCTGATCGCCAGCCTGGTCACGCTGCCATTCCGCTTCTTCGGCGTCCTGTGCGGCGCCCTGCTGCTGTGCATCCTGATCGAATGCGTCGGTATGCACTTCTTCTGGCCCGACCAGGGCTGGCGCCACGCGCAGGGCATGCTGCACTACGAGCTGGATCAGCTCTCCACGCACTTCACGCGCAGCGCGCTGGTGCAGGAGCCAGGGCGCACCGCGCACCGGCTGGTCGAGCAGGGCTACGACTGGCTGTTCGTGAAAAGCGGTCTGCTGGACTGGATACGCGATGCCTCGGCGCAGGCCAGCGTCGGCAGCCACCGCCCGACCAAGGATTTCCGCTATTACATCGGCTTGGTCTACGTGAACGTGGAGAGCTACCTGATAGCGGCGGCCTACACGACGCTGGTCTTCCTCGTGCGGCTGCTGGTGCTGTGCCTGACCCTGCCGCTGTTCCTGATGGCCGCCTTCGTCGGGCTGGTGGACGGCCTGGTGCGCCGGGACATCCGCCGCTTCGGCGCGGGACGCGAATCGGGGTTCATCTATCACCGCGCCAGGGCCAGCTTGATCCCGCTGGCCGTGCTGCCGTGGGTGACTTACCTGGCACTGCCGGTCAGCGTGAACCCGCTGCTGATCCTGCTGCCCAGCGCCGCACTGCTCGGCGTGGCGGTGTGCATTGCGGCGGCGACGTTCAAGAAGTACCTGTAGATCACTCCGGCTGTAGCAATTTAAAATTGCGGGGTTGCTTGCCTTCTTCGTTCAGACAGGCTCGCGCTTCGACAATCACGGTTGCTGCTGGAATCACAAGGAAGAGCATGACCGCCCTCTATCAACTTGCAGTGCTTGGTTCGCCAACCGATGCCCAGATTTCTGAGGTTGAAGAAGTCGTCGGAACTGCCGTAGGCATGTTCAACTTGCGACTAGGGCATGAAGTTGGATGGGAGGTGCGCCCGGAAGCGTTTAACCCCGACCAACAGCGCTCATCCGCTGCGGTATTTTTCGGAGGCGAGAATCCACCCCTTGCCAATGTGGCGAAGTTGCTGGAACGAGGCATCCCGTTACTGCCGATAGCGTCCGACGTCAATCGAGTTAGCGAAGAGATCCCTGAATTACTGCGACCTCTCAACTGCTTAGCCTATACGGCCAACGGACCACAGCGTGTCGCGACCGCTTTACTTGAGTGTGCGGGATTACTACCTCGCCAGCGTCGAGTATTTGTAAGCTACCGCCGCGGCGAAGCCCGTGATGCAGCCTTACAACTCTTCGATGCCTTGTCCGCTCGGCTATTCGATGTGTTTCTCGATACACATGGGATTCCACCTGCGGAAGATTTTCAGACGATGCTGTGGCATCGCCTTTGCGATTCCGACGTTCTTGTCATGCTTGACACACCAGGCTACTTTGAAAGCCGATGGACAAGCGCAGAGTTCGGACGCGCTCTGGCGAAAGGCATTAGCGTCTTACGGGTTGGCTGGCCAGACTGCACGCCATCTGCGCGAACAGCCACCGCCAGTCGCGCAGAATTGTTGCCCGAAGAAGTGGATGCGGCCACAGGACGCCTCGCAGACAGCGCTGTGGAGCGAATCTGTCTACAGCTCGAAGAAGTTCGCAGCCAAAGCCATGCGGTCCGTTCCGTCAATCTAGTGAGCAATTTGCGCAACGCTATTCAAACGATTGGCGGCCAACTTGTCGGCGTTGGACCGAACAAGGCGGTCTATATCCGACTACCGGATGGCCGGAATGTCGTCGTCTACCCAACAGTTGGTGTCCCCACGTCGACCACGTTGCATGACGCATCCACCAATTCGCCAGATCAATCGGTTGCCGTCGTTTACGATCATGTTGGCTTGCATCCCCGATGGCTGGGGCATTTGGACTGGCTGGGCCAGCATATCCACTCTGCGCGGTGGGTCAAAGCCAGCGAGGCTGGGTGGCAATTTGCGGACTGGGAGGTCTGAATCGTGAGCGCAATCTTCCTTTCAGCCAGTGTCCCACTTGTCGGCCGCGGCTCGTATCACGAGACCGCCAATCCATTCCTTATCCAGTGCGCTGTGAGGGAACTGGTCATAGCCGTCATCCGTCAGCACAAGATTGTGTGGGGAGGCCATCCCGCTATTACGCCCATGATCTGGAGCATTTGTGAGGATTTGGGTGTCGATTATTCTGGGTCCGTGGTTCTGTATCAGAGCACGTTCTTCAAGGACCGTTACCCGGAAGAAAACGACCGTTTTCACAATGTAGTCTTCACCAACGCAGTTGCCGGCGACAGGGATGCGAGCCTGCTGCTAATGCGGGAAGAAATGCTGTCGCGCGACGATCTCGTTGCCGCTGTTTTCATCGGCGGCATGGAAGGAGTGGAAGCCGAGCATGAACTCTTCAGGCAATTCCACCCCGCCGCCAAAGTTCTGCCCGTGCCATCGCCAGGCGGGGCAGCCCTGAACTTGGCCAAAGATCAAGGTTATTTCACCGACGTGGATCTTGGTGATATTGACTTTGCGCAACTCTTTCACACGCACCTCGCATTGAACATTCAAGGCGCAGCGAGCTGAATCTCCTCTGCCGATTCACACGAGCCAACGAAGGATTCGCCATGCCACGGAAAGTCTTCTATAGCTTCCACTATCAACGCGACAGTTGGCGCGCTTCCAAGATACGGAATATCGGTGTTGTTGAGGGCAACCAGCCCGCAAGCGATAACAAATGGGAAGAAGTGAAGCGAGGTGGCGAGGCCGCAATCAAGCGATGGATTGACGATCAACTGCAAGGACGGACGTGCGCAATTGTTCTGGTCGGCGCCGAAACGGCGAATCGCCCCTGGATTCGATATGAAATTGAGCAGTCATGGAATAGTGGCAAGGGACTCTTGGGAATACGAGTCCATAAGCTGCTGGACCATAACCAGCAACCATCAGTTGCCGGGGCCAATCCGTTTGACGCATTTACCTTGAACGACGGTAGAAAGCTATCCACCGTCGTCCGCATGTACGATCCACCGGGGGCCACCAGCAGCGCGGCCTATAACCACATCAGTGACAACCTATCGGGCTGGATTGAAGCGGCGATCGCTGCTCGCTAAGCAGCCCAGCCTCTCGTCAAAACAGCGACCCAGTGCTCATGGGGTGCCCATATAGTTCCGAGATTTGCTTCTGGAACTGGGTCTGTCCTCCGTAGCTAGGATGCCTCACGCAAATCACGGGTACGGAATCCGTGATGCGATGAGCCGCAGCGGCGGCATCGTTACCGATGGCGACGATACGCGAGGGGCGTAGCAAGACAATGAGCTGTTGGAGAAGTTCTTCGCCGGCTCGCCTCTCACGCGCGTTGTGCTGCCGGTTGGTGAAAGGATCTCCTGATTCATGCGGATGCAGAGGGAAAACGTTCCAGAGAAAGATGCGAGCATCAATATGTTCCAGCATGCCCCATATGACCGCGGCGGTTCGTTCGGCCACAGCACTGCCTATCGTCGGCCGCTCGGCGACCTGGTCGAGATTCCAACGCCTAGCGTGCTGGCTTATGTGAACGTCGTCGGTCAGGGCTAACCCAGTGCGGCGTCCTCCGCGGTATCCGAGGTCTCGTCCGATCCATATCGCGTCTACGGGTTCCTCGGTTGCACGACGCAACATGGCGGACAGTGCAGCGGCACGGCGACGTGGTGCGTCGCGTCTATCATGAACTTCACAACAATCCGAATACGGATTGAAGCAGTCTTCGAACTGCAGCGAAGCAACTGCATCAACGAACGGGTGGATCTTCATTTTTCAGACTCAAGTGGCATGTATTTGATGGTGCGTTGTTCTCGGTTTCCAATGATCCAGCCACCTTGATTTGCCTTGAGCTGGCGAAAGACAGCATAGCCATCCAGGATTGCCTTTTCCCAGAGCTTTAGCGGACATTTCTCCACTTCGTAACCACTCACGAACTCACCAATGGTCTTGAGAAACCCAAGTGAAACCTTTTCCTGGTTCTCGAAGAAATTCAGCTCCTTGGCCCTGGAGAAAATCCACGCTGAAAGCCCTTCCTCCACGACGATGGCCCGACCACTGTCCTGCTCTTCATCGTATTTCGGATTGCTCTTTCGCTTGTGCTTGATCAATGCCCGCATCACAGGCGACCAGTGCAGGATTGCGGCATAAGCAAAGTGGAAGACATCATGGAACCGGTAGCCATCGCGATCGGCAATGTTGTCCGTCAGAGGGTCTCCGATGAATACACCCTTCCATTGGAGATAACTCTTGCCGCTGCCTCGCTGATTGACCCGGATTTTGAAATCCCTGGGCAGTTGTTCCTCAATTCCAAACTCACTGTCGAAATCAAGGCCAGCCAGGTCTTCTGCCTGCGGCTCCAAGAATGCGCCGCGAGCTTTCCGGAGATTTCCGCGAGCCACCTCCGAAAACGCAAGCTCGGCCGCGTGGATTGCATCCAGATAGGCCCGTGCGAAAGCAATCAAGTCTGCACGTGCAGGCGTGCTTCCCAGTAGGGCCGCCGCTGACTGCCCCAAACGCACCAAGGTGGCATCCAACGAAGCAGTCACGGCGACGGGCACAGCGATATAGGCTAACGCACCTTCGGTGATGTCACTTGCAGCGCCCACATTCTTAAAGTTTCCGTGGTTCGCAGCTTCCGCGAAGATCTCTTCAAGAGGAATCTGCAGGCGCCTGCAGATTGCGGCCAAATACCAGAGGGTGTCGCCAAACTCCTCTTCTGCTGCCTTCTTGAAACCAGGGTAAGCCGTTCTCTCTCGAACATTTTTCTTGGCCGTAGCCATTATTCCGCCGACTTCTCCGTATAGACCTTGGAGGACAGGGTTGAAGTCATTCGGGTTGAGTACGTCTGTGGCTGCAATTTCCGCAGCGTAATCCGAGAGCAAGAGGGAGCCTTCCTTTTTCATCGGTCACCTACGAAGAGTCAGCCATTCGAATGGAGCGCCCTGATAACCGCTCACGTTAAAGCTGCGAATCCATTGCTCAAGGTTCGCAATCAGTTGCGCATCGTCAAAGGTGGTTAGGCCTCTTCCTGTTTTGCATAGAGGCCGATCTTGCTGGTCCTTCAGTTCCTCGGGAAACTCCGGACCCTCTCCCCCGAAATACACAAAATCATTACTGATCAGAACCCTATTGACGCCCGTATCACGGGCGACATGGTCCGGGTTGAGCGTGCCATTGGGGCGGGAGTGAAATGAGTCTCGCTGCTGCCAGGCAGCTCCAGGCACGGCCCTGAAGTAGATGTTGTCTCCGCAACTTTGCTTCCGACTTCCATTGCGGTACGGCTTCTTGTATTCAAACCGTGGATCTGCGCCGTATTCGTCAAATGTCATCGCCTCGGTAACGCGCATCGCGTACACGAGACGCCCGCCACGTCGGACAGTTCTATCATTGCTGCCACTGCCGACCACCCAATCACCGATGTCAGCGGATCGGCGGATATTGGGTTTGCAGGTCGCAAGCGTGCAGTAGCCATAGAAAGGATTGGGTGCGAAACCACTGTCGTATCGCACCACATAGGAGTGAATGCGAGCCATCAGCAGGGATGCCGCTTGAGTGGAACCGGGTCGCAGGCGCCGCCGTCAGGCTTTTCCCACGAGTCCTTCCCATTGATCGCGTCAATGATTGCATCGCCGTTCCACCCAACCAAGGCGTCGGCATACTCTTTCAGGGCATCCGGGAGGTCGCATTCCTTCTCACCATGCTCCCAAACACCAACAATGCGCTTGCCCTGTTTGGCCGCATACTCAATTTCCCAGTTCACCCAGTCGCTGTTCTTGGTCTGGGGGGAGACGTAGCAAATGAACACTCCGGCCCAGTTGATCGCAGGGGCAAGGATCTGCGTCTTTATGTAGTGCTCATCGGAAGCATTGTTGAACTTTCCTGTATGGATGGAGGAATCCCTGATTTCCATCCCATTTGGAGCCAACAGATCCTTGAGCTTTTGGAGCCCGTGATCGTCCTTATGGACATGGCTGATAAACACATTCCTTTTCTCTGTCACCTGTCACCTCCAAGGTTTTCATATGATCTGAAGATCGCAGCCGATTCAGCCAAAAGGTCGATGACAGAACGCTCGACCACGTAGCGTGCCGGATTCTCGCCAACCGCCAGCGCCTCAAAATGCGCCTCGCCACAGGCGATTTTTGCGCGCTCCTTGTTGCGCAGGTCGTCAGTGAACAGGCTGCCCTTGGTCTCCACCACGAAGTACAGTCGCTGCGCTCCACCGTCCTCCACCAGTACGGCCCAGTCCGGGTTATAAGTTCCCAGCGGCGTGGGCACCTTGAACCAGCCTGGCAGCTTGGCGTAGAGCTTAATGGCGTCGTTCTTCTCCAGCGCGTCGGCGAAGTCGCGCTCGGTGGTGGAGTCGTAGACCACGTGCTCGTAGATGGACTTGCCCGTGTCCATCAGCATGTTCTTCAGGTAGCCGGTCAGCTCTTCCTGCTCGAACAGTTCCTGTGCATAGACGTGCTGATCGCCAAGCTTCTGGTACTTGATGCCGTCGACCAAGGCCAGGCGCTTGCAGCGGTTGATGGTCTCGGCGGTCAGCTCGATGAACTGCTGCGGGTTGCGCTTGAAGTCGTCCAGCCGCCCGCTGCCGCTCAGGATGGTGGCGATGCTCCGGCGGGTGAGTTGGGTGCGATCCTGGAGGTCGGTGAGCAGGTCCGGCAGCTCGATGTCCGTCTCGTCCAGGACGACAGTTGCCGCGCCCGCTTTCTCCGTGGCCTCCACCCCTGCCTTGCCGATGGCGATGTCGGCCTTGCGCCATTGCAGCCGGGCCTTGGGGATGGCCGGGGCTTGTCGAAGCGAATCGATGCAGTTCTGGATCAGCTTGTCATTATCGAACTGTACCCGATAGGTCGTCTTGTGCTTGATGCGATCCCACAGCTCCTTGAACTCGGGGCTGAGATAGACGCCCTTGCGCACGGCAACCTGCTTGCGCTCGTCGGCGTTCTTGATTTCCAGACGGCCCGACACCTTGCGCAGCACCTCGGCGATTTGACTGCGCTGCGCGTCGAACTCCGCAGGTAGCGCCAGGGTTCCATCCTTTAACGCCGTCTTCAACGAATCCTGGACCTTGCCTTTGGCATCGATGTGGCCGGCAGCTTTCAGGTGCTCCCACAGCGTTTTCGATTGATCGACGCCCAGAGGCACGGCTTGGCCGTCGGCCCCGGTAACGGCGATGGCGGCGAACTGGTGTTGCTCGACGATGCCAAAGCGGATGCCGGTGTCGGCCTCGATTTCCTTCTGCAGGTTCTCGGCGAATTGCTCGTAGTTCTCGGTGGCAATCACCGTGAGGGTATTGACCTCGAAGCCGCGCACGCGCTCGCCGTTCTGGTTCACGGCGAGGCGTAACCCCCGGCCGATGGTCTGGCGGCGCTCGCGCTCGGTCTGAATGTCGCGCAGCGTGCAAATCTGGAACACGTTGGGGTTGTCCCAGCCTTCCTTGAGCGCTGAGTGGGAGAAGATGAATTTCAGCGGCGTATCGAAGGACAGCAGCTTCTCTTTCTCCTTCATGATCAGGTTGTAGGCACGCTCGGCGTTCTCCCGGTTGCCCGCATTGTTTTCACTGGTGTCCGTCCACCCGCCCTTCTTGTCGATGGAGAAGTAGCCGTTGTGGACTTCCTCGGCGGCACTCGCCAGGTCGATTTCGCCGAACAAACTTTGATAGGCGGGCAGCTTGGCCGCGCGGCGATATTCCTCTTCGAAGATACGCGCGTAGTCGCCCTTGACCGGGTTGCCGTCGGCGTCGTACTGGCGATACTTGTCCACCGCATCGATGAAGAACAGCGATAGCACCTTGATGCCCAGCGGGCGCAGGCGCTTTTCCTTGTCGAGGTGCTCCTTGATGGTGCGGCGGATCATCTCGCGCTGCACGGCCAGGGCATCGACATCACCATGCGCTTGCCCGACCCTGAGAAAGGTTTCGCCGCCGGGGTAGCGCAGCTCCAGAAACTCTTCGTCCTTGGCGGTATTGATCTCGCCTACGCGGAAATCGGCGTAGATCGGGCGCTTGGCGACCTGTTCCAAGTCATCGCCATCGGAAACGGTGACTTCTTGCCGTTTCACGCCCCCGGCAGTTGCCACGTCGAGTTCCACGCGGGCAGAGATCGTGCCACGACGGCTGGCCACCGAAACCAGCCGAACGAATGGTTTGTTATTGGCATCCTCCACGGTCGCCGAAGCGACTTCGATCTGCTTGACCAGCTTGCGCTCGTAGGCATCCACGGCATCGAGGCGGAACACCATGTGGTGCTTGTCTACGTGGGTGGCGGAATAACGCAGCGTGCAGAGCGGATTCATCGCGTCGAGCGCGGTCTTGCCCGCGCCCGTCAGGCCGCCGTCCACGCTCTGCGGCTCGTCGACGATCACGACCGGCCGCGTCGCCTTGATCAGATCGATGGGCTTCTCGCCGCCGGTCTTTTCGCTGTCCTTGTAGAGGTTGTTGACGTCCTTCTTGTTGATGGCCCCGACCGTGACCACCATGATCTGGATGTTTGAGCTGGTGGCGAAGTTGCGCACCTGGCCGAGCTTGCTGGAGTCGTAGAGGAAGTAGTCGAAGGGCACGCCGGCGTAGAGCCCCTTGAAGTGCTCCTCGGTGATCTGCAGGGTCTTGTAGACACCCTCCTTGATCGCCACCGACGGCACCACGATGACGAACTTGCTGAAGCCATAGCGCTTGTTCAGCTCGAAGATGCTGCGCAGGTAGACGTAGGTCTTGCCGGTGCCGGTTTCCATCTCGACGGTGAAATCGCCTGAGACCAGTGAGCCGGAAGGTGGCAATCCCCCACGCAACTGGATGTCGGCCAAGTTCTGGTGCAGCTCGTCGTCCAGCAACGTGAGGCGGTTGCCGACGCCCAGGTCCGATTCGGCCACGCCGAGGGTCAGCTGCTCCGGCTTTGTGCCCGGGAACATATCGTCGGCAACCGGCGGCGGTGCCTTCATCGTCACCGTGAATTCGGTGCGGCACACCTCTTGGCCACGAAACAGGTCGCAGACCGCCTCGATGGCCTGCAATTGGTAGTCGAGGTTGGGCTCGAAGTGCAGTTTCATCACCGAACCCTCACAGACTACGCACGTTCTGGATGCCGTGCTGCTCCAGGATCGCGGCGAGGTTGGTCTTGGTCACGTCGTCGGCGAAGGCGCTATCGCGGAACACGCAGGTGGTATCCCCTGCGGGCTGGAGTTCCTCCAGCCAGGCGACGATGCCTTGCGCCAGCAGCTCCACATCGTCGCGGAAAATACTTTCTGCCAGGCAGGCCATCAGCACGCCGCCGCCCACCGAATGCACGTCCTTGCCATGGATCGAGCGCTTCGCGATCGGCACGCACAGGTCGAGGCCCAGCTTGAGCAGAAGCTCGTAGAGGATGTCGGCCTCGGTTCGTCCCTCCACCAGATGATCCTGATGGGCAAACAGCGTCTGCTCCAGATCGATCGGGTCCGGATTCCAGGCGCGGATGTTGGAGGTGTCGAGCTTGAAGACGCGGAAGCCCACATCGCCAGTGAAGAGCGGGTCGGCCTCGCGATGGCGCTTACCGGCGCTACGGATACGGGCGCGGGTGACGTCCGCGATGGTCTTCCAGCCCGACGCCGCGGCACCGTCCAGAGGCTCGGGCAACTGCACCAGGATGCAGCGGCGCTTGCCGCCGTCCTCGGCGTTCTGCGCATAGACCGCTTCCATCGTCGTGCCGGTGCCGGCGAAGAAATCCACCACCAGATCTGCTGAATCCGGGGCCGTAGCCAATTGAAGAATGCGGCGCATCAGGCGCGTGGGCTTGGGCGTGTCGAAGACCACGTCGGAGTTGGGGAAGGTCACGGCCGCGAGGAGTTCTTTCTTTGCTTCCTGTGTGTGCCCGACTTCGTCATAGGTCCAGAGAGTCTGAGGGACACGGCCAGATTTCACTTCACTCAAGAAGCGCTTAAGGCGAGGCATGTTGTTGCCATCTGCACCCCACCAGATGCGTTTGTCCGCATCCAGTTCATCAAATTTGGCCCTGGAGACACGCCAGTAGGTTCCCGGTGGAGGGCCGTCGATTACGCGGCCAGATGGGCAGGTAACAGCGTAAGTTCCTTCACCGTAGAAATTGCGAGCAGATAGATCCCCCGACGTCCAAGGGCCGCGTGCGTCGTCATCAGGATTTGCGTATCGCGCCTCCATTTCTTCGGTACGCGGCAGCAGGCGCGGCGTCCAGACCTCCGCGTTCTTCGCATACACCACGATGTAGTCGTGGTCTTCGGAGAAATGCCGTGCGGAGTTTTTTGGCGAAAACACTTTCTGCCAGATCACCGCGGCGATGAAGTTCTCTTCACCGAACACCTCGTTCATTACCGCCCGCAGGTTGTGAATCTCGTGGTCGGCGATGCTGACGAAGATCACGCCGTCGTTGCGCAGCAGGCTGTGCGCCAGCTTCAGGCGCGGATAGATCATGTTCAACCAGTCGGTGTGAAACCGCCCGCTGGCCTCAGTGTTGCTGCTAACCTTGCGCCCGCCTTCGGCTTGCCCTGTCAGCTCCAGGTAGTTCTTGATGTTGTCCTGGAAGTTGTCCGGATACACGAAGTCCTTGCCCGTGTTGTACGGCGGGTCGATGTAGATTAACTTGACCTTGCCGGCATAGCTCTTCTGCAGGAGCTTGAGCACTTCGAGGTTGTCGCCCTCGATCATCAGGTTCTGCGTGGTGTCCCAGTCCACGCTCGCTTCAGGGCAGGGACGCAGGGTGCCGGTCGAGGGGGTGAGCGCCAGTTGCCGCGCGCGGCGCTTGCCATGCCAGTTCAGGCCATATTTCTCGTCGGCATCGGCGACGGTCCGATCGCCGACCAGCGACTTGAGGACGTCCACGTTTACCGCGACGCCGTTCGGGCCTTCGGTGATGAGTTCCGGGAACAGCGCCTTGAGCTGCTCGATGTTGCCGGCCACCAAGTCGGCAGACTGGGCCAGTGGGCTCGCGGCGTCGATGATCTGCATTTTCTTCTCCGTCATTCGTTCGATCTTCAAAGCTGTTCGCGTGCTGCAGCCAGTTGGACCAGCACGCGCTTGAGCGCGAGGTTCAGTTCAACCTGTCGCGCCAGTTGTTTTTCCCTGCCGGCCTGCGTGCGCAAGCGGGCCGCCTCGGCCTCCAGCCGCTCGCATTCCTGCAGGGCATGGCGACGGGCAGCGGCCTGCTCGGGGCCGTCGGCCGCCTTGAACATCCCGGTTAACTTCGCCGCCAACAGCGCCTGCGCGCTGTCCATCCACCCCTGATACAAGGCGAAAAGCGAGGATCGAGGCTGGCGAGTCAAGGCGATGACCTGAACAAATGCGTTCAGCGCATCGAGAGACGGCGCGTCCTCGGGCAACGACATGGACACCATGCCGCCGTCCAGCACCACTTTGCTCGCTTCGTTCTGTGCCCAGCGCTTATGTGCCAAAGAGAGCGTCATGCTCTGCCCGGAGTACAGCAGCAACAGGACCGGATAGGGGACCGCGCGGTGCACCAGCTCGGCGAGGCGGGCAGCGTTCGCTGGCTTGGCTTTGTCTTGCCCGGGCTGGCTGCGCAGCGTCACGGCAAGCACCGCGATCTCCAGGTACTCGCGCAACTCGTCTCGGTAGTCAGGCACGCCGATGGTGTTCGGCTTGAGCGCCGCGACCCACTGTATCTCCTCGACGGTATCGGCGATCAGTCGCTTGTCGGCAGCCGTGGGGGCTCCGTTCTCCAGCAGCAGCTTCTTCGGCACGCGCTGATCGACTCGGCAGCCGTCTGGCAGACCGAGCGAGGCGATGAATCCTGATACGTCCAGCGGCATGGTTCGCGTCACACCCTCGCACGAGCACGCGCCTGGACGCGGGCTTCAAGCACGGCACGCACTTGGGCATAGAGCTGGGCGTTCGCCTGCTCGCGGTCGGCGAGTACCACGGTGAGCGCATAGGGTTCTTCGCCATCGCGGCCGTTGGACCATGGACTGTCCTGGCGAGTCACCACCACGAAGACCTTGTTGCCGTTCGCAAGCGCCTGTTTGAAGCTCCAGCGAGAAACCTGCAACGTGCCGTTCTTGCGTGCGTCGTTGGACAGCCAGCGACCGTTGCTGCGCTCTCCCATGCCTTGCTCACGGTTCCGACGGAAAGCCTGTGTCACCTCGTCCAGGCCACTCGCTGTTACCACGGAGAACCACAGTTTGCTCATGCGGTAGTCCAGCCGCGTGGTACGGACGGCTGGACTGTGCGCCAGGGCAACCGTTATCTCCCGCGTACGGCGGCCGCCCGCCCAGAAGCTGTCAGGCAGTGGCAGCTCGAAAAAATGGTGCTGGTCGTTGCCGATGCGCTCTTCGGTCAGCAAGGTGACGGTGTGGTCCAGCGAACGAAAGAGGGCGGCATCCTCTACACACCCATAGCCGATCAGACGCAGCAGCTTGTCGCGCCCGTCACCGTTGCCGTCGGGGTTGAGCAAGCTCTCGCAGGCTTGCGGCCAGCCGGCATGCGCGCCGATCAACGCACGCAACAGGTTCGGTGTGGCATTCGGCAGTTCGGCCACGATCCTAGCCGCCTTATGCGCGACGACCGGGGCAGCATAGCTCGTCCCAATGTCCTCGCTGAACCCTGGTCCGCCGGCAAAGCCGCCGTTGAGTGAGACCACGCCCAACCCTGCATGCCGCGGACGTGCAACCGCCCGCATCAGCGCGACGTTGCCGGCATGCTCGACGACATCGGGTTTGATCGCGCCATTGATCGATAAGCCGCATCGCGTGAGCGGAAACGGCTGGTCAGTTCGCGCCAATGGTTGATCCTCAAGGGCGTTCGGATGCCGCTGCGCGTCCCTCGTCGCTTCGTTCTGTGCAATACCGCCTACCGTGAGCGCGTTCAGGGCAGTGGCCGGATCGAGCAAGCGCGCGGAGTCGGCAAGCAGATAGTCGGGATAGCGTTCTCGCGCGTCGGCTGGCAGCTCGGAAAGGTGCAGGTTGCCGGTGGGCACCACGAACAGGACACCGAGCTCCCGCGTCAGGCGATCCAGGGTGTAGGCCAGGCCGCGAACGTGGCGCCGGTCGTAGACCTTGTTGAGATCGCCATAGCTCAAATTGAAGACACGACACCCGTACTGGCCGTGCAACTCGCGCACAGCCTCCTCCACCGCCTTCTCGACGAACTCGGTCTGGTCGTTGCCGTCGTCATTGAAGACCTTTCCGGAGAACAGCCGGAGCTGCGGGACGAAGCGCCCGTCCCGGATCGCAGCCCCCACGTCCCCATACAGCGCCAAGCCGGCGACAAAAGTTCCGTGCCAGGGTTGATCGTCATGCGGGGTCCGATGGGGAGAAAGGTAGCCTTGTGCATCGCCCACTGCCGGCCCCAGCAAGGGGTGTCCAGGCGTCAGTCCCGAATCGAGTACCGCGACGGACGGAGCGCCGCCATCTGGAGGCAAGACAGCGGGAAGCTGGTTGACGTCAGTGAGCAGCAATTGGACGGCAATGCCGAGTCGCGGAGGAAGGTCGACCGTGCGCACGTCGCGATGCCGCAGGACCCGATCCGCTTGCTCTCGCGTACAGCGCATCCGCACCATCAGGAGGGAAGGCTGCGTGAGGCTATCCAGCCGCTCTATGCCGTATTCCTGCAGCCAGCGGGAAAACGCCTCCATGAGCGCCTGGCGTCTGTCTTGCCGCTCCTGGGGCCACAGTTCGACGTCGAGCGTGAAGGACTCCTCGGCGGGAAACCCCTGCTCGCGTATGAGCATCTGCGCCTGGGGAGAGAAGCGCCGCTGACGGATCGCCATAGACGTCAGGACAAGAGGCCTCGATTCAGGCCGGCTGACCCCCGCGCCCACGGCGCGATGCTGGCACAGAAGCTCGTCGTGGCGCGGGAACGGATCGGCGAAGAAGATCTGGGTGGATTCGACGATCGAAAGCTTCTCAAGATTCAGCTGCATGCCGGTGACAAAAGCGTTCCTGCATTCGACACGATTCCCGGTGTTGAGATCGTCAGCCAAGAAGACGAGTCCATCGTGCTGGCCTTCGCGACGGAAGAGGGTCTCGCAGAGTTCGAGAGTCGTCTCAGCACACTCGCCCGCGACGGCGTGGTGACGCGCAAGGAACTCCTGTTTGTCATCGAGGACTTCGACCATTGGACGTCCCAGGACCGTACCGGCGCGGCGCTAGCCCACTGTCACTTCCCTCCATGCTTAGCTCTTATGGCGATATTCGCGAGCCAGCGCAGTATCGACATGGGCCTTCTCAAGGAATTCTCGCCCCGAAAGGATCATCTCCTTCACGGCCCGGCGCAGTACGCGCTCGATGTCGGCATGGGACATTCCTTTGAACTGCGAGGCAACTTGGCCGTCGTCCGCCTCGAAATTTCGGCGAATGCCGGATAGCTTCAATGACAGCAGGCGTTTGATCTGCTCCAGACTGGGCAGCTCGAAACGCAGAACCTCGTCGAAACGCCGCCACACCGCCTTGTCCAGCAGGGACTCGTAGTTGGTCGTGGCGATGAGGATGCTCTCCCCACGGTAGCCGTCCATCATCTGCAGGACTGCGTTCACGGAGCGCTTCAGCTCGCCGTGATCGGCGCTGTCGCCACGATCTTTGGTCAGCGCATCGAATTCGTCGAAGAGCGCCACCACCGGCTGACTCGCCACGTAGTCGAACACTTTGCGCAGATTGGCCGCCGTTTCACCCAGGAAGGACGAAATAAGCGAATCGAGCCGAACCAGAACCAGTGGCATCGACAAGCTGTGCGCGATGACCTCCGCAGCCAGCGTCTTGCCGCAACCCGGCGGCCCACAAAACAAGAGCTTCTGCGCGGGGTGCATCCCAAAGGATCGCAACACATCGGCACGGTTGTGTTCCATCAGAATCTCATCCAGCGCCGACTTCGTGGCGTCCGAGAGGATGATGTCCTTTTCCTCTCGAATCACGGCACGCTCTTCGAGCAGCGCCAGACCATTGTCCTTGTTCGTGGGCAGATCGGTCACGGCATGCAGCCTGCGGGAGCCAGGACCGGGTTTGGCCTGATCGCCGTAAAGCAGGTGCTCGAGATCGTTGGCGAGCAGATGATGGTTCTTCTCGCGCTCTTCCTTGATGACCGCTTCGGAGGCGGAACGGAATCTGGCGAGATCCCCTTGTACGCCGGATTTGATCAATTGCCTGAGCAATTTTCCGCTAGCCATAAATGTCCCCTAGATTCTTCAACGCATTCTCTCGGTATGTTTCCTGTTCACTCTTGGGACAGCGCTACCATGAATGCCAACACTTCAAAGTCATTGCTTCCGGCGAACTCGCCTTTGATTGCATGCGTGCCGCCTGGCGAAAACAGACTGGCCACTGCGCGTTCCTCGTTCTTGCCGACAACCGACGCTACGCTTGCTGCGAGCAGCTTTTGCGCATGGCGCATGTCTTCGCCGTGCTTGGTGGCTTTGTCGAAGCGGGCGCAGGCGCCAGCGTCGGGCAGGTCGCGACCCAGCGCCAGGCGCTTGAGCCGGTCGAGAATGCGTTTGGCCTGCGTGTAGGGCAGCAACACGGCACCGTCGTCGCCGACATGGACGAGGTAATGGGGTGCCAAGGGGTAGTCCGATTCCTTGGCTTTGTGTGCCGCCGGGCCCTCGGCGCGCAGGCAGAAGATCACACCAGGCGGAATGTCGGCGTCGATGCTGGTGGTGACGGCGTAGGCCCCCAGCGGCTGCTTGTCCAGTTTGCCGGGATGCGCCTTGAGGTGCTGGGCCAGATCGATGCGGAAGTCGGTGAGCGTCAGGTCGGTAATTGATACGCCGGTGGACAGGTCTTCCAGGTCGATTACCGTGTCCTGCAGCTTGAGCAGCTGCTTGCGCCGGTACTCCAGATCGTTCATCGGGTTGCCGGACTGTTGCTCGATGAGGTTTTCCTCACCGGTGGCGGAGACGTCGAGCAGCACCATGCGGCCGCTGACGCGCTGTTCCAGATTGATGTATTCCTCCAGCTCCATGTTGGGCCAGAAGTTAACCAGCTGGATGCGTTCGTTGGGCGAGCCGATGCGGTCGATCCGGCCGAAGCGCTGGATGATGCGCACCGGGTTCCAGTGGATGTCGTAGTTGATCAGCCAGTCGCAGTCCTGCAGGTTCTGGCCTTCGGAAATGCAGTCGGTGGCGAAGAGCAGGTCCAGCTCGCCCTCGTCGGCCAAATCCGCCGGCCGCTCCTTGGAGCGCGGCGAGAACGCCGTAAGGATGGACGCCAGGTCCTTGCGCAGATGTGGCAGCGTGCTCTGATTTCGGCCCGAACCGGTAACGAGCGCCGACTCGATGCCGAGCGTGGCCTTCGCCCACGGCGCCAGTTGCGCGTAGAGGTATTCGGCGGTGTCCGCGAAGGCGGTGAAGACGATGAACTTGCGGTTGCCGGCATTGATCGGGTTGCGGCATTTGTCCTCGATCATGTTGCGCAAGGCGGCCAGCTTGGCGTCCCGGGCAGCATCGACCTGCTTGGCTGCGGCCAGCAGGGTGGCCAGACGGTTACGGTCTTCGATCAGGTCTTGTTTCCAACGGATGAGGTCGACGTCGCTGAGCAGTACCTTGACCTTGCGCCCGACCAGCAAGGTCTCGAAGGCGGGGTCATCGATGTCGACGTCGGCGATGTCGATTTCCTCGATGTCGGAAGCAGAAGCCTCAATGCGTGCGAGCGTGGTCTCCACGTCGCGAAGCTGGCGCTCGACGGTCAGGGTGAAGGAAGACACCGCGCTTTCCATGCGCTTGAGCACGTTGACTCGCAGGAGGTGGATCAGGCTCTCTTCGCGGTCCACCTGGCGGAAGAAGCTTTCACCCCCGCGGATCTGAGTGCTGTACTTCGCGTCATAGGCGGCCTGTTTGTGGGGCAGGACGTAGCGCAATGGCGCATAGCTGGCCAGATTGAGCCGCCGGATCTCTAGGTTGATGTCCCGGATGCTGCGGAACTCGCCGGCACGGTCCACGTCGGCCTTAATGTTGATCGGTGGCAGACGATCCGGGAAGCGGCCCGTCTCGCTGGTGCCGTAGTACTTCTCGATGTGCTTGCGCGAGCGGGCGATGGTGAGGTGATCCAGTAGGGTGAAGTAGTCGAAGCCCAGCATCTCGACCAGCCTCGCGGGTGTCTTCTCGGACTCGTCGAGGTTCAACCAGCGGTTGAACTGGGTCTGCGCCTTGCGGGTGGTCGCCTCGATGCTGGCGATGCCGTGTTCCAGCAAGGCGGTGTCGTCGCCCTCCGTGACGAAGGCGATCTGGTTGCGCAGGTCGGCCAGGCGGCTATTGACGGGCGTGGCCGACAGCATCAAGACCCGTGTCTTGACACCTTCCTTGATGATCCGTCGCATCAGACGGTCGTAGCGGGACTCCTTGCCCTTGTGCGTGGCCTTATTGCGGAAGTTGTGGGACTCATCGATCACCACCAGGTCGTAGTTGCCCCAGTTCACGTGCGACAGATCGATGTCGCCAGACGTGCCGCCGTCGCGCGAGAGATCGGTGTGGTTCAGGACATCGTAGTTGAAGCGGTCGGCCGCCAGGACGTTGCGCTTGTCGTTGGCCTTGTAGAGCGTCCAGTTGTCGCGCAAGCGCTTGGGTGCCAGTACCAGCACGCGATCGTTGCGCAGCTCGTGGTACTTGATGATCGCCAGGGCCTCGAAGGTTTTGCCGAGGCCCACGCTGTCGGCGATGATGCAGCCGCCGAAGCGGTTGAGCTTGTCGATGGCGCCGACCACACCATCACGCTGGAATTTGAAGAGCTTCTTCCACACCACCGTATTGCGGATACCCGTGGCGGACTTGACGATGCGCTCCTCGTCCATTTCATCGCCACTGTCGCGAAACAGGTGATGCAGGATGAGTGCATACAAGGAGAAGGGGTCGCGGTGCTCGCCAATCGTGCGGAGAGCTTCGAGTAAAACTTCACGCCCACTGCTGGCGTCTGCAGAGTGAGTCCGCAGAGCGGACCATTGATGATCGAACCATCTGGCAAGTTGCGCGGCCTCATCGGCCGATTCGGAAACCTGGATCAAGCTCAATGGGTTTCCCGGAGTCAAGCCGAGCCCATCGGTGCTGAAAGCAAAGGAACCGAGAACCACCTGCTCCGGCTGCTCTTGACCATTTCGTATGACTGCCGCCCCTTGCGGCACCGGGCCCGCAGCTCGGCGCAAGTCGACCTTGTCGCCGATCCATTTCGCACACTGGTTGGCTAGCCACCGGACCTGTAGGCGGTTGCGTGCGGCACGATCGCCTTCGACACCCAAGAACCCCAACTCCGCGTCGCCGGGAGGCAGAACGAGCTGGACGCGTTCCAGCGCCGTGAGCGCATCTCGCAACTCTGCAAACGCGAAGAGGGAGAACGACGGGGTCACGCAGCCGAGCTGGTTGCCATGCTTTAGGTGGGGGCGCATTAGGTCGATGACGCGGTCTGCGCCCGTGTTGTGGATCAGTTTCATGACCGGCGCCCCCCTTTCAACAGATCATCCCCGCCTTGCTGCTGATCGCCCGATGACTGCTGTTTGATCCAGCCGTCGATATCCGCACGGGAGAAGCGCCATATCCCGCCCACCTTAAAGGCCGGAATCTTCTTGGCTGCTGCCAAGCGATAGACCGTGCGCTTGCCCACCTTGAGGTAGGCAGCCACTTCATCGAGGGTCAATATCTGTCCGGGCTCGTCTTTCATTGCTTCCCCACCCGGTGAGGGTGGCACAGGCGGTAGTGACAATCCTGGCAAGTGTAGAGCAAACCAGTGCAATGCTGAACAGTTAAATGCGCAGTTCGCCGGCGTGAGGTCATCCAGTTCGTGAGGGGATAGCCCCACCACGGGGGCGAGCGCCACGTCGCGTCAAGCCGCCACCGCGGTGACGACCTCGGCCAGCGGAGAGAAGTAGGCGCACCGCGCCAGCAGGGTTTCCACATCAGTGACCGGCCCGTCTTGCTCTAGCTAGCAGCCAGGTCCTGGACTCCCGGCCCTTGTCCGGAAACGGCGCTACGCCAACCATCGAGGCAAATCCGGTGCACCGCCCGTTCCGATTCTTTGCGGCACACCCAAGCTTCACGCCGCAGCATCCCGCCATCCAGACGACTGTGGAACGGCGTGATGACACCCCTTGGCAACCTGACGAGCGCCTGGCGCCGTGTGCCGGCTCTGGCCTTGGCGCTGACCATCGCGCTGGCCGGCGCATCGCCCGCATCGGCCGGCGGTGTCGCCGCTGAACACGAGCAACTGGCGGCCCTCGCCCGCCAACTCGACCTGATCGACCGCCTCGCCGAGCACGCCGCCGGTACCGCTCCGCAGGAACGCGCCCGCTACCACTTCGACTACGCCCGATTGCGTGCCGACCTGAAGCGCGTTCGCGCCGGCCTGCAGGACTACCTCGTGCCCCAGCGCGCCCAGCTGCGCGATCCCGTCCCGCTGGCCGGCGATTACGTCCGCCGCGACCGCGCCGACGACGAGGAGCCGTCGCCATGACGCCCTCTGCCGATCAGGTCGCCGCCTTCCAGGCCAACGGCGGCTTTGCGCCTTCGGCCGTCTCTGCCGTGGTGCTCGCTTTCGTGTTCGCCGTGTTGCTGCTGTGGGGCGTGTGGGCCATGCGCACCGCCTACGTCGGCTGGGCCGAGCACCGCATCACTGAACGTCAGTTCCTCGCCGTCGTCGTGCGCTTCGTGGCGATGTACCTGGTGCTGACCTTCTTTCTCCTCTCCTGACCGTCACGAAGGGCCATACGCCATGAACACTCCAACGACATCCCATCGCATTCCGTCCCGCATCGCCGCTCCGCTGCTGCCGCTGGCGCTCGCGGGCCTGCCGCTGTCGGCCTTCGCGCAGGGCCTGCCGACCATGGAAGACCCATCGCGCGGCCAGGGCAGCGGCATCCTGCAGACCTTGCAGAACTACGGCTACGACATCGTGCTGCTGATCGCGCTGCTCGTGGTCGCCTCAATGTTCGTCGGCGTCTGCTATCACGCCTACACGCGCTACTCGGAGATCCACACCGGCCGCGCCACCTGGGGACAGTTCGGCCTGACGGTCGCCGTGGGCGCGATCCTCCTGGTGGTCGGCATCTGGCTGCTCACCAAGGCCACCGGCGTGCTGTGAGGGCGGCAAGCGATGGCCGTCCCTTCGGAGACCCCGCAAGACACGCTGGTGACCTTCCTGCCGCATCGGCTGAACCGCCAGCCGGTGGTCGTGCGCGGGCTGACCGCCGACGAGTTGTGGATCTGCACCGGCCTGTCGGCCGCCGCCGGGTTCGCGCTCGGCCTGCCGCTGGCCTGGCTCACGCACAGCATCGCCGTGGTGCCCACGCTGATCGTCGCCGGTATCGCGCTGGGCGTCTTCGTCGGTGGCGGCTTCCTGCGCGCGCAGAAGCGCGGCCGGCCCGACACCTGGCTCTACCGGCAGCTCCAGTGGCGGCTGGCATTGCGGCACCCGGCGCTGGCAGCGCTCCTGGGCGGCCAGCGCCTCATCACCCGCTCGGGCTACTGGACTACCCGGCGCAATGCCGATCGAGGTACGCCATGAGCCGTTTCAAGAACGAGGTTGCGCACCTGCAGGCGCACGTGAAGACGTTGCGTCTGGGGGCCGGCGCGTTGTTCGTGGTGGCGCTGCTGCTCGGCTTCGGTTGGTGGAGTGCGCCGAAGAGTCTGACCATCCATGTGCCGCCGGACTTGCGCTCGGGCAGCACGCGCAAGTGGTGGGACGTGCCGCCCGAGAGCGTGTATGCCTTCTCCTTCTACATCTGGCAGCAGGTACAGCGCTGGCCCACGAACGGCGAAGAAGACTACCCGCGCAACCTGCGCGCGCTGTCGGCCTACCTGACGCCGAGCTGCCGGGCCTTCCTGCAGCAGGACTACGAGTACCGGCGTGCCAGTGGCGAGCTGCGTCAGCGCGTGCGCGGCATCTACGAGATTCCCGGCCGCGGCTACGGCGATGATCCGGCCACGCGCGTCAAGGTGGTTTCCGACCGCGATTGGATCGTCACGCTCGACGTGAGCGCGGACGAATACTACGGCTCCGAGCAGGTCAAGCGCGCTCTGGTGCGCTACCCCATCAAGGTCGTCCGGCTGGACATCGACCCCGAGCGCAACCCCTTCGGCCTGGCGCTGGACTGCTACGCCAGCGCACCCCAGCGCATCGAACCGCCGCCGACGCCGACCCAGGCCGGCGCGCCCGCCAACGCCTCCGGCCACCTGCAGGGAGACTCCCCATGAAGCCCATTGCCTTGTCGGCCCTGGCCGGCGTCCTGCTGATCCTCGGTTTCGTGCCGGCCAGCCAGGCCGTGGAAATCCTGCGCTGGGAGCGTCTGCCCCTGCCGGTGCCGCTGGTGGTCGGTCAGGAGCGCGTGGTCTTCATCGACCGCAATGTGCGCGTCGGCGTGCCGGCAAGCGTCGGCGACCATCTACGTGTGCAGAGTGCGGGCGGCGCGATCTACCTGCGGGCGAGCGAGCCGATTCCGCCCACGCGGCTGCAACTGCAGGACGTGGAATCCGGCGCGCTGATCCTGCTCGACATCGCCGCCGAGCCGGCGAAGGACGGCCAGGCGCCGCTGGAGCCGGTGCGCATCGTGGAAGCGGAAGCCCCCGCGAAGCGCTACGGCGGCGGTGCAGCAAGCGGCGCGGACGAGCAGGCCGATGCGCCCGCGGACAAACCCCTTCTCCGGCGCGAAACGCCGGCACCGGTCGTGCTGACGCGCCATGCCGCGCAGAGCCTGTACGCGCCGCTGCGCACCGTCGAGCCGGTCGCCGGCATCGGGCGCGTGAACCTGCGCCGCGGCCTCGCGCTGGACACCTTGCTGCCGACGCTGCCGGTGCACGCGCGGGCACTGGTCGCGTGGCGCCTGGAAGACCAGTGGGTGACGGCCGTGCGACTCACCAACACCTCGGCGCGCTGGCTCGACCTCGACCCGCGCGCCCTGCAGGGGAACTTCGTGGCGGCGACCTTCCAGCATCCGAACCTGGGGCCGGCCGGTACCCCGTCCGACACCACGGTGCTCTATCTGGTCACGCGCGGCCACGGCCTGGCCGAGTCGCTGCTGCCGGCGCTGAGCCCGATCGACGCCAGCGTGAACCTGCCGCCGGCCGCCGCGGCCGGCTCGACCGGAGGAGCGCGCGATGAAGAGTAATCCGCTGCTCAAGTGGCTGCTGATCCCGATGGCGCTGCTGCTGGTGTTCGTCGGCATCAAGCTGTTCTCCGGCGCCCCCGGCGGCCAGCCCGCCCCCAAGGGCGCGGCCGGTACGCTCACGCCCGAGGAGATGAAAGCCCTGGGCATCGCTGGCGACACGCCGCGCGATACCGTCGCCACGCTGGTGGCCCAGGTGAAGCAGTTGCGCACCGAGCTGCAGAGCGCACTCGGCGACAACAAGCAGCACAAGGCCGAGAACGAGCGCCTGCGTGCGCGGGAAAGCGCGATCGACCAACGCATCCAGAGCGCGCTGGAAGGCGAACGCAACCGCCTGGAGCAGGAACGCAATCAGGTGGCCAGCGACAGGCAGCAGACCCAGGGGCTGCTGCAGGATCTGCAGCGGCAACTGGACGGCCTTTCCGGCAAGGGCGGCCCGTCCGACCTGCCCGTCGGGCTGGGGCTGGAAGAAGGTGACGGCAAGCGCTTCAACCGCGGCACCAGTGGCACGCAGTGGGTCGAGCCCGACGATGCCAAGGTCGACGCCAAGAACGGCAGCAAGGAGCCGAGCTTTCCCCTGAGCTTCGGGCCGGCCCAGAAAAGCCTGTCGGCCGCAGTGGAATCCGTCGCCGACGTCGGCAGCCGCGCGGTGGGCGCATCCACGAAGGCGGTCTACACCGTGCCGTCGAACTCGACGCTCATGGGGTCGATTGCCATGACGGCGCTGATCGGGCGCGTGCCGATCGACGGAACCGTCAACGACCCGTACCCGTTCAAGGTGTTGATCGGCCTGGACAACCTCACGGCCAACGGCATCGACATCCCCGACGTGGCCGGCGCCGTGGTCAGCGGCACGGCCTCGGGCGACTGGACGCTCTCGTGCGTGCGCGGGCAAATCCGCTCGGTCACGTTCGTGTTCCAGGACGGCACCATCCGCACGGTGCCGGAGGACAGCAGCAAGGGCGGCAGCAACAGCGGCAACTCGGGGCACAACGGCGCCAGCATCCAGGGCGGCCTGGGCTGGATCAGCGACCCCTACGGCATTCCCTGCGTCAGCGGCGAGCGGCGCAGCAACGCCCAGCAGTACCTGGGCAGCCAGGCGCTCATCACCGCAGCCG
Organism: Methyloversatilis sp. NSM2; assembly: GCF_038066675.1. NCBI lineage: Bacteria > Pseudomonadati > Pseudomonadota > Betaproteobacteria > Nitrosomonadales > Sterolibacteriaceae > Methyloversatilis > Methyloversatilis sp. NSM2. Next base: position 192,184 of record NZ_JBBUKV010000006.1, on the reverse strand, counting down.
GCGCTGGCGCGGCCTCGCTCATCAAGTCCGACAACGGCAGCGTGGCCGTGGTCGCCAACAGCAACGGCTCGCTGGGCACCGTCGGCATCAGCGGCAATGAAGCGATGGGCCGCATCCTCGCGGGCGGCGTGCGCGACATGGCCGATTGGGTCAACAAGCTCTACGGCCAGGCCTTCGCGGCGGTCTACGTGCAGCCGGGCGCCAAAGTGGCCGTGCATCTGGAGCAGCCGCTCGACATCGACTACGACGCCAAAGGGCGTCGGGTCCACCACCGCACCGGAGAAGCCCATGCCTCGGATCTGGATTGACGCGGCCGCCGTCCTGCTGGCGGCCACCCTGCTCGGCGGCTGCGCCACCAGCAAGGAGAAGCTGCTGCCACACGGCGACAGCACCATGCTCGACATCTGGCATCAGGAAACCGGCGGCAGCGCGGGCGGCGGCCAGGCCGCGCGGCAACTGCTCGATGCGCGCCAGGGCCTGCGCCGGCCGCTGGCCGATGCCGATGTACAGGCGGCGCCCGGCGTGCAGGCGCGCTACACCCGCACCGCGCAGAACGAGATTTACCGCCAGTTCCACCGCCTGCCGAACCCCGACCTGGTGATGTACGTGTTCCCGCACCTGGCGGGCACCGACCCTGTGCCGGTGCCCGGCTACAGCACGGTGTTCCCGCTCTACCAGCGCGTGCAGTACGCGATGCCGGGCGAGCGCGTGGAGGACTACTGATGGCCTGGTCGCTGCCGTGGTCACGCAAGCCCGACGCATCGCCTGTTGACGCCGCGGATGCGGCCGATGATGCCTGGGCACGGCACGTAACGGCGCTGGCGGCACAGGGTGTCGCCGAGCCGGGCAGCGCGCTCGGCCGGGGCCGGCGCAGGCCGGCCACCCAGGCCGACCACGATGCGCTCTATGGCGTCGCGCCGTCGTTCGCGGACTTGCTGCCCTGGGTCGAGTACCTGCCCGGGACCAAGTGCATGTTGCTGGAAGATGGCCAGTCGGTGGCGGCCTTCTTCGAGCTGGCGCCGGTCGGCACCGAGGGCCGCGAGATGGCCTGGCTATGGCAGGCGCGCGATGCGCTGGAGAACGCCCTGCAGGACTCCTTCGACGAGTTGGACGACAACCCCTGGGTGGTGCAGCTCTACGCCCAGGACGAGGCCGACTGGGCCAACTATCTGCGCTCCCTGGCGAACTATCTGCAGCCGCGTGCGCAGGGAAGTGCGTTCAGCGACTTCTACCTGCGCTTCTTCGCCCATCACCTGCGGGCCATCGCCAAGCCGGGTGGCCTGTTCGAGGACACCACGGTGACGCGCCTGCCGTGGCGCGGCCAGGTCCGGCGCGTGCGCATGGTGGTCTACCGCCGCACGTCCGCGGCCTCAACCCCGCGGCGCAGCCAGTCGCCCGAGCAGGCGCTGACCACGATCTGCGACCGCCTCGCCGGCGGGCTGGCGAATGCCGGCGTGAAAGCCCGACGGCTCGGCGCGGCGGACATCCACGCCTGGCTGCTGCGGTGGTTCAACCCGAATCCGACCTTGCTCGGCGCCACTGCCGAAGACCGGGAACGCTTCTACGCGCTGACCCGCTACCCGGAAGAGCGGGAGGAGGGCGAGATCGAACTCGCCAGCGGCACCGACTTCGCGCAGCGCCTGTTCTTCGGCCAGCCCCGCTCGGACGTGCCAAACGGCCTGTGGTTCTTCGACGGCATGCCGCATCGGGTGATCGTGATGGATCGCCTGCGCACGCCACCCGTGACGGGCCATCTGACGGGCGAGACGCGCAAGGGCGGCGATGCCATGAACGCGCTGTTCGACCAGATGCCCGAGGACACGATGATGTGCCTGACGCTGGTCGCCACGCCCCAGGACGTGCTGGAGGCGCACCTAAACCACCTCGCCAGGAAGGCCGCCGGCGAGACCCTGGCCTCGGAGCAGACCCGGCAGGACGTGCAGCAGGCGCGCGGCCTGATCGGCAGCGCGCACAAGCTCTACCGCGGCGCGCTGGCGTTCTACCTGCGCGGCCGCGACCTGGCCCAGCTCGATGCGCGCGGCCTGCAGCTCGTCAACGTGATGCTCAACGCCGGTCTGCAACCGGTACGCGAAGAGGACGAGGTGGCGCCGCTGAACAGCTATCTGCGCTGGCTGCCGTGTGTGTTCGATCCGGCGGCCGACAAGCGCCAGTGGTACACCCAGCTCATGTTCGCGCAACACGCGGCGAACCTGGCGCCGGTCTGGGGCCGCAGCCAGGGCACGGGGCATCCGGGCATCACGTTCTTCAACCGCGGCGGCGGCGGTCCGATCACCTTCGATCCGTTGAACCGCCTCGACCGGCAGATGAACGCGCACCTGTTCCTGTTCGGCCCCACGGGTTCGGGCAAGAGCGCGACGCTCAACAACATCCTGAACCAGGTCACGGCGATCTATCGGCCGCGCCTGTTCATCGTCGAGGCGGGCAACAGCTTCGGCCTGTTTGGCGACTTCGCGGCACGGCTGGGTCTCACCGTGCATCGGGTGAAACTTGCACCCGGCGCGGGCGTCAGTCTGGCTCCGTTCGCCGACGCCTGGCGCCTGGTCGATACGCCGAGCCAGGTACAGACGCTGGACGCCGATGCGCTCGACGAAGACCAGACCGATGCCGGCATGGCCGTGGAGGGCGACGAGCAGCGCGACGTGCTCGGCGAGCTGGAGATCACTGCACGACTGATGATCACCGGCGGCGAGGACAAGGAAGAAGCGCGCATGACGCGCGCCGACCGCAGCCTGATCCGCCAGTGCATTCTCGATGCGGCACAGCGCTGCGTAGCGGAGAAGCGCACGGTACTGACCCGCGATGTGCGCGACGCGCTGCGCGAGCGCGCCCGCGATGCGACGCTGCCGGAGATGCGGCGCGCACGGCTGCTGGAGATGGCCGACGCCATGGATATGTTCTGCCAGGGCGTGGACGGCGAGATGTTCGACCGGTCCGGCACGCCGTGGCCCGAGGCGGACATCACCATCGTGGATCTCGCCACCTTCGCGCGCGAGGGCTACAACGCCCAACTCTCGATTGCCTACATCTCGCTCATCAACACCGTCAACAACATCGCCGAGCGCGACCAGTTCCTGGGCCGCCCGATCATCAACGTGACGGACGAAGGCCACATCATCACGAAGAACCTGCTGCTTGCGCCCTACGTGGTCAAGATCACCAAGATGTGGCGCAAGCTCGGCGCCTGGTTCTGGCTCGCCACGCAGAACCTGGACGACCTGCCGAAAGCGGCCGAGCCCATGCTCAACATGATCGAGTGGTGGATCTGCCTGTCGATGCCGCCCGATGAAGTCGAGAAGATCGCGCGCTTCCGCGAACTCAACGCTTCGCAGAAGGCGCTGATGCTCTCGGCACGCAAGGAGGCCGGCAAGTTCAGCGAGGGCGTCATCCTGTCCAAGTCGATGGAAGTGCTGTTCCGCGCTGTGCCGCCCAGCCTCTACCTGGCGATGGCGATGACCGAGCCCGAGGAGAAGGCCGAACGCTTCCAGTTGATGCAGCAGCACGGCATCAGCGAGCTGGATGCCGCCTTCCGCGTGGCCGAGAAGATCGACCGCGCGCGGGGCATCGAACCGCTGGCGCTGGACACGTTGGCCTGACGGGAGCGACACGATGCGCCTGCCTTCATTCGCCCGCCGTCATCCTCGGATCGGTCTGCTGATCGTGGTGACGATTGCGGTGGCCTCGTGGATGCTGCTGCGCGCGCCGCAACCGGCAACCGAGTCCATGCCCCTGGCCGCCGCCGGGTCCGAAGCGCCGAAACCGGCCGGCCCGCCCTGGCTGTATGGCCGTGCCGATGCGCGCTTCACGGTGGTCGGGTACGCCGACCTGGAGTGTCCGTACTGCCGGGCCTACTTCCCCGCGCTCAAGCGCTGGATCGACGCCCATCCCGAGGTGAACTGGCAGTGGCATCACTTGCCGCTGTCCATGCACGAGCCGGCCGCGACTGCCGGGGCACGCCTGGCCGAGTGCGCGGGCGAGACGGGCGGACATGCCACGTTCTGGCAGGCCGTGGCGTGGCTCTACTCGAACACCCGTGGCGACGGCCAGGGCCCGCCGGAAGGCCTGCGCTATCCCGACCTCACACCAGCCATGCAGGGTTGTCTCGACAGCGAGCGCCCCGATGCCGTCATCCGTGCCCAGGCGGTGGAAGCAGCACAACAGGGCATCGCGGCCACGCCGGCCCTGCAACTGCGCGACCGCGAGTCCGGCAAGACCCTCCTGCTGCACGGTCCCGTCGAAGGCGATGCCTTGCTGTCGGCCATCGACCTGCTCGCCGCCGGCAGCACGACCGTAGCCGAACCCGCCCATTCCCCAGACATGCCCGCCGGCGTTGCCGGTGACATGCCCAGGTAGCCATCGATCTTCAAGGCTGCGGCGCGGCTTGTCCGCGTTGATCGAAACCCGTTCGCATCGCATCCCTTGACGCGAACAGCCACCGCATCCGCGGTGGTGGATGCCCGCTCGTCACCCGTTCCATCCCCATCGTCCCCAGGAGGGTTTGCCCTCCAGGGGCAGGCGCCCTCCGATCTCATCCATTGGAGGTTCGCCATGTCTCTTGTCATCGCCGACTCCCGCCCGGAGTCGCTCACCCTGATCGCCGCCCAACACGAAGACTGGATCATCCGGCAGGCCATCACCCTGCTGGAGAACCGCGTGTTCAAGGCCGGTCCGGCGCTGGGCAGTCCCGCCGCCGTGCGCGACTACCTGCGCCTGAAACTGGTCGCGGAGCCGAACGAAATCTTCGCCGTCGTGTTTCTCGACAACCAGCACCAGGTGATCGCCTTCGAGCCGCTGTTCCAGGGCACGGTCGACCAGACTTCGGTGTATCCGAGGGTGGTGGTCCAGCGTGCGCTGGCGCTCAACGCTTCGGCGCTGATCCTGGCGCATCAGCACCCCTCGGGGACCACCGAGCCATCGGCCGCCGATCGTGCGATCACCGAGCGGCTGAAGAGCGCCCTGGCCACCGTCGATGTCCGGGTACTGGATCACTTCATCGTCGGCAAGGGCAGCCCGTACTCGTTCGCCGAAGCCGGCTTGCTGTAGCAGCACCACCCCACGCGCATTCCTTTCATCACCACGGGAGCCCTTGGCTCCCGTTTCTTTTCGCCGGTGCGCAGGAAATCGGGACTGACCGGTTTCGGTTTCTTTGTCGTCCCCTGATCTGCGTTGCGCTCGACTACGAGTCTGCATCGACTCCGCGGAGGCGCGACATGCCGGCTCATTCCCTCAACCTTCCTGCCGCCTCGCGGCGCCCCCTGGCCGCCCGGCTGGCCGCTGGACTGTGCGCCGCGCTGCTCGGTCCCATCGCGGCGGCCGCCGATGTGCTCGTCGTCACCGACAGCCGTCATCCGGTGCAGGCCCCGGCCGGCGTGCGGGTCATCGAGCTGGACCAGGCCACGCGCATCGAGGTCGAACTCGCCGCGCACCTGCCGGCCGACCCGCAACAGGCCGCGGCCCTGGTGCGGCAGCGGTTGCATGACGGCGGCGAGGCCCTGCAGCGCCGCATCGGCCATGCCTACCAAGGTGTCGCGGATGCCTGGGGGCTGGGCATCGCCAAGATTCCCGCCGTGGTGGTCGATCGACGCTACGTGGTCTACGGCGAGCCCGACGTGCCCCGCGCCGTCGCGCGCATCAACGCCTACCGGAGCACGCAGCCATGAGCCTCCTGCTGGCGTCCCGGCGCCTGCGCGCCACCGTCGCCTCGCTGCTGCTGAGCGCGGCCACGTCGACATTCGCCCTGGACACCGCCACCATCGTCTCGTCGACGCTGTCCCCCGACTGTCTCGAATACCGCGTGGTCGGAATCTGCTACTGGCTGTACTGCACGCCCTTCGGCTGCTCGGTTCGCACCTCCGTCAAGGTGCGCCACTACGTCCCCGATGCGGTGGTGTCGAGCTACTCGAACACCGGCGAAAACCCGTGGCTGGAAGTCAGGGCGATGAGCATGCCCAACCCGAGCGCCAAGGCGGGCGGTGACGGCACGACCAATCACGACAACGAGAACAACCTCGCCAAGTTCAAGAACGCCGATGTCATCGGTCATCCGGCCGGGATGGTGTTCAGCCAGTTCGCCAGCGCCTCCGGCTACACCTGCGAAGGCGCGGGCATGGCCTTCATGCCGTATCTGCTGAGCACGCTCGACACGATCGCCTGGCGCTACAACATCCCGGAAGCGTTCTACCCCGAAGCGCTCATCCCCGGCCGGCGAGAAATCGGTACGCGCACCGGCCTGAACCTCTGGGGCAACGTGTATCCCCGCGGCGGCTTCCTGCACCAGACCGACGACCACAAGAGCGGCGCCGTGGTCGCGCAGCGCGCGGGCGACATCGTGACGCGCCGCAACCAGATCCACGTGTACCAGCCCCTGCTGGCCAACGCCCGCGACGGGTACTGGCCGGCCGGCGCGTTGATGGAGACCGACGCCTCGACGGGCAAGTGGCAGGAGCTGACGCCCACGCTCTCGAACACTTGCGTGGTCTTCCCGCACAACCGCACCCGCGTGCAAGCCCAGCAAGGCGACTACGCCTGGGCCTTGTGGCGGCCGTACTCCTGCTGCCGGCGCCGTGGCCAGGTCTTCCTCGGCAGCGTCGATTTCATGTGAGGAACCCACGATGAACGCCTCCCTCCCTGACTTCCTGCGCCGCGCGAAGTCGCACCTGCGGCCCACGCTGCTCGTGGCGACCATCACGCTGGTCGTCGGCGCCGCCTGGGCGCAGACCCGCATCGATCCCAATGGCGTGAACGTCAGCGGCAGCGCGATCGGCGACGACGTGCTCTACAGCATCGGCGGCGGCCGGGCCGTGTCGATGGGTGGTGCCGGCAACATGCAGAGCATCGGCGTCGGCGTCGGCTGGAACAGCAACCTGATCTGCGGCGACATGAGCATCACCACGACGCTGCAGAACCAGCTCAACGGCATCACCAACGGCTTCCAGACGATCATGAGCAACGTGATCCAGAACGCCACCAGCGCCGTGGCCTCGCTGCCGGCCCTGATCATCCAGCGCGCCGACCCGGGGCTCTACAACCTGCTGACCAACGGCATCCTCCAGGCGCGCCTGGACTTCGACCGCTCGAAGATGACCTGCCGGGCCATCGCAAACCGGATGGCGGACATGGCCGGCGGCCAAGCCGGCTGGGACCAACTCGCCGAGGGGATGGCGCTGCGGGATGCGGTCAGCAGCACCGATGCCGTCTCCGCCATCGAGCAGGCCGAGTCCAACAAAGGGAACAACGGCGTGCCCTGGGTCGGCGGCGGCAACGCGGGCGGCTCCGGCCAGAGTTCGATCAAGGTGGTCGGCGACGTGACACGCGCGGGCTACAACCTGCTCAACGGGCGCAGCGTCACCGATACCTCGTCGATCGCGCGCAGCGCCTGCGGCAACCGCCTGACCTGCCAGACCTGGTCGTCGCCTGGTGCGGCCGCAGCCTTTGCGAACCGCGTGCTGGGCGAACGCGAGCAACGCACCTGCGAAAACTGCACGAAGACCCAGACCACGCCTGGCGTCGGGCTCACGCCAGTGATCCAGGAAGAGTACGAGACCAAGCTGCAGGTGCTGCAGGAGCTGGTGACGGGCGCCCGGCCGACGACGCCGGCCAATCTCGACGCGGCCGGCAGCAGCTCGCTGCCGATCACCCGCGGCGTGATCGAGGCCCTGCGGGACGAACCCGACCAGGACGTGCTGGGCAAGCGCCTGGCGTCGGAGGCGGCGCTGTCCAGCGTGCTGGAGAAGGCCCTGCTGCTGCAACGCACGTTGCTGACCGGCAAGAAGGAGCCGAACGTGGCCGCCAACGAGTTGGCCGTGCGTGCGGTCGACCAGGAGAACAGCGCGCTGGAGCAGGAGATCAACAACCTCAAGACCGAGCTGGAGCTGCGCCGCACGCTGGCCGGCAACTCGGCGATGGCGATCATCCAGCGCCACAGCACCCGCGCTGCCGGTTCGCGCGGCATCTTCGAGGGCGACACCACGCGCGACCGTCTGCGGGAAGTCCAGAAGCCGCGGAGCGGTACGCCATGAGCCGGCTGGCCTGGCTGCGGCTGCCATGGCTGTTCAACCGCCGCGTCGGCGTGGCGCTGCTGTGGACCTTGCTGGTGGTGGCCGCGGCGGTGGCGGTGAACATCGCCGGCATCCACGTGGTCGGCGGCGTCGAGGGCTGGCAGCACTGGCTGCAGGCGCACGCCGGCCACTTCTTCGTGTGGCGGCTGTGCCTCTACGGAGCGACGGCTTACGGCTGGTGGTGGATGCGTCGGCGCCTGTTGCGGCGGGAGCCGTCCCGCGAGACGCATCAGCGCCTGCTGCGCACGGAGATCGCGGCCGTGATCGCCGTGGTCGCGCTGGAAGCCAGCCAACTGTTGCGGCACGGCTGAGACCGGGAGGCAGGCATGACGCTCTACACCACGGACTACCTGGAGTATTACCTGACCCTGGTGGCTTGGGTGGTCAACAACGGCATCTGGAGCATCCTCGTGGCCAGCGGCGTGTTCGCGCTGCCGTTCGTGGCCATCGTGATCCAGGAATGGCTCAAGGCCCGCAGCGAAGGTGCGGACGAGGGCAACAAGGGCGTGCTGTCGTCGATGCGCATCGAGAACCGGGTGTGGGTGGCGATCGTGGTCATCATGTTCGCCGGCATCCCGTTGATCCCGGTAGATCTCGCCACGATCAAGTTCGACACCACGCGCTCCGCGCAATGCCAGGTCAACGTCCCGCTGCCCAACGACACGGGCTGGTCCAACGTCTACACGGCGCTCAACAACCAGAGTGCGCTGGTGCCGGTGTGGTGGTTCTTCATGCACGCCATCTCAAAGGCGGTCACCGGCGCCGCGGTGGCGGCGATTCCCTGCGGCACGGACCTGCGTCAGATTCGCATGGAAGTCGATGCCACGCGCATCGACGATCCGGTGCTGGCACAGGAGGTCGCCGACTTTACGCACGACTGCTACGGGCCGTCGCGCGCCAAGCTGTTCATGAATCGGCCGACGCTCTCCGACGAGCAGGTGAACGACGTGACTTGGATTGGGTCGAGCTACTTCCTCGACACGGCCGGCTTCTACGACACCTACCACTCCCGCACGCCGCGCACGGCCTGGCCCTACGACGCGACCCGCGATGCGGGGCTGGCACAGGTGGACAGCGGCGGCGGCTATCCGTCCTGCCGACAGTGGTGGGCCGATGGCGGTCAAGGGTTGCGCAGCCGGCTGCTGGCACAGGTCGACCCGGACCTGCTGACCCGCATCGGGCGCTGGGTGGGCTTCCTGTCGCAGAGCGAGGTCAATGACTCGGTGATCCGCGCCGTCGTCTCACCGCGGCAGCAGAAGATGAACCAGGGCGCCGTCTACACCGACTACGGCGGCCAGATCGACAAGACGCTGCCGAACATCGTCACGCGCGGCGCGAGCGACCTGGGGCTGACCGTCGGCTCGCTGGGCTTCTTTCCGGCGATGGACGTGGTGCGCCAAGCGCTGCCGATGGTGCTGACGATGCTCAAGATGGCGCTCGTCATCTGCATCCCGCTAGTGCTGCTGATCGGCACCTACGACCTGAAGACGGTGATGACGGTGAGCTGCGTCCAGTTCGCGCTGTTCTTCGTGGACTTCTGGTTCCAGCTCGCGCGCTGGATCGACAGCACGATCCTGGACGCGCTCTACGGCTGGGGGTTTGGCGCGGACAGGCCGCACGCCAACTTCGATCCGCTGATCGGCTTGAACAACGCTTTCGGCGATATGCTGCTGAACTTCGTCATGGCGATGATGTTCATCGTGCTGCCGACGTTTTGGGTGATGGCATTGGCTTGGGCAGGCGTGCGCACGGGAAATATCGTGCAGGGGTTGTCCACCGCCACGTCGGACGCCAAGGGCGCTGGGGGGCGTGGCGCTGGCATGGCAATGAGCGCCGTATCGAAGAAGTGACCGCCGTTCAGTCGTCGTCGGTCACATGCGGGTCGATGCGCCAGTCGCTCTTGTCATAAAGCCCGAAGCCGTTGGGGCCTTCCCTCCACTCGGGTTGCGGTTCCTCTTGATCAGGGTCGTCGTGCTGCACGAACCATGCAGCAGTCACCGCAAAGGCAAGCAGCAGGGCCAGCCAGAACGCGGAGTAGAGCAGCGCACCGAGCACGGCGAGCTTGACGATCCAGAGCACCGCCGTCGCCGCGCCTGCGGGCAGCCCGCGCGTCACCAGCCAGCCGGCGACACGCTGCTCGCGGCGCAGGTATCCACGCCAGGCACGGCCAGCCCCCCGGCCCAGCCGGTGGCTCCAGCGCCCGTTGTGCGTGTTGGTGGTCATGCTCATGTGCCTCGGCTTCAGTGGTGCCTCACCTCATGGAGCGGCCGGTTGTGGCTTGCCCTCCAGCATAGACCGCGATCAGGAGGGCGGGTTGCGGCTGGCAGGGCCGGGTCGGCCTGGGTCGCAGGTCGATTAGATTCTGCACTATAAATCAAACCTTATGCTACTTTCCATGCACGTTCCTGCGATAGCTCTAGGGGCTGATTGGATTCCGTGCTATTTTTATAGCATGGATGGAAATTCTAGGCACCAGATAATCAAGCGGCTGCAGGCGGGACTTCCCCGCGGGGCGCCGTTCGACCTTGCCACCCTGAGCCAGTTCGGGGTGTCGCCCCAGCTCGCCGCCCACTATGCCGACGGCGGGTGGCTCGTGCGCCTGGCCCATGGCATCTATGCCTTCCCGAACGATGAATTCGGGGTCTACGGTGCGCTGAAGTTCCTGCAACAGCGCGTGCCCGGCCTGCACGTCGGCGGCAAGAGCGCCCTGGCCCTGCAGGGCGTGCGGCACAACCTGGGCAGCCGGGAGACGCTGGTGCTGTGGGGCGACGGTCGCTTCGCGTTGCCGGCCTGGTTCACCTCGCGCTTTCCGGCCCGCTACGTCCACGCCCGCCTGTTCGACTGGCCGGACACGGCGCTGGCCAGCAAGACCCTAACCACGCCGCCTGGCCTGCCCGAGGATCTGCGGGTGGCTGCCTCCGAGCGTGCCGTTCTGGAACTGCTGTACGAAGCCGGCGTCAAGCAGAGCCTCGAAGAGGCCCGCAACCTCTTTGATGGACTGCGTTCCCCCCGCAAGGACTTGCTCGGACAACTGCTGTCCTGCTGCACCAGCGTGAAGGCCGTGCGCCTGTTCCTGACCTGGGCGCGCGAGACCAGCCTCGTGGATGTCGATGCCCTGTTGGAGCAGTACCCGGTTCGCACCGGCAGCAACACGCGCTGGATGAGCCGGCTCGATGACGGCACCTTGCTGAGCCTGAGACCTCATGGATAAGACCTACGCGGACACCGTTCGCCTGCTGCTGGCCGTCGCGCCCGACGTGTTCGCCAACGACATCTTCGCCATGAAGGGCGGCACGGCCATCAACCTCTTCGTGCGGGACATGCCGCGCCTTTCGGTGGACATCGACGTGGTGTACCTCCCGTGGCAGACGCCGCGCGACGAAGCGCTGCAAGCCATCAACCAGGAGCTGGCCGCCATCGCCACGCGCGTTGCGCCACTGGGCGTGCAGACACGCCTGGTTCGCGCCAAGGACCTGGGAGACACCAAGCTGATCGTCGAGAACGACGCCAGCCAGGTGAAGATCGAGGTCAATGTCGTGTTCCGCGGCAGCGTGCTGCCCGTCGAGCGGCGGCCGCTGAGCGCCAAGACCAGCGATCTGTTCGGCGTCGAGTTCGAGCTGCCGGTTCTGGCACCGGACGAGCTGTACGCCAGCAAGCTGGTGGCCGCGCTGGATCGACAGCACCCCCGCGACCTGTTCGACGTGTGGCAGCTCTACGAATCGGGCGACATCAGCGACGGCATGGTCGAGTGCTTCGTGATCTATCTGGCGGGCCACAACCGGCCGCCCCACGAAGTGCTGTTCGGCAACGACAAGGACATCGCCGGCGAGTACGAGCGGGCCTTTGTCGGCATGACCGAAGTGGACTGCTCCCTGGAGACACTGCTCGACGCTCGCGCCAGGATGCGGCGCGAGCTGCCACAGCGACTGAGCACCGCGCACAAGCAGTTTCTGAGCGGGCTGGCGCGCGCAGAACCGGACTGGTCGCTGGTGCAGTGCCAGCACGCCGCGCAACTGCCGGCACTGCGCTGGAAGCTCGCCAATCTCGAAACCTTCCGCAAGCGCCGTCCCGACGACTTCGCAGCGCAATCCGCCGCCCTCGACACCGGCTTGGGCCAGAGCTGACGAACGTCCCGCAGCGCCCCACTTGCCGGGATTGCCCCATGCCGCATTCATCGTGGCACCCGCGCAGCAGCGGCCCTATACCCAAAGGCTTCCGACAAAGGCCAAAGGGCTGGGAAGGGGCAAAGGAAGGGCGCCAAGGGGAAAGGCCCTATCCTGAAAAGGCCAAAAGGCGCCCCTGAGCAGCCCGTCATCCGGGGTTCGCCATGCTCTCGCTGTTCCAGCGCAAAAGGGTGCCACCCACCGCCGGCACACCGCCCACTTCCGCCATCGAAACTCCGAAAGGGTTGATGCGGCCGGAGTCGGCCGCATCGCTGCTGGCCACGCCGCGCCGGCAGAAACTCCTGGAACACATCTGGCAGCGCACATCGCTCTCGCGCCGGCAGTTCGCCACGCTCTACCTAGCCCCACTGGAGCGCTACGCCGAGTTGGTCCAGCAGTTCCCGGCCTCCGAGAACCACCACCACGCCTATCCGGGCGGCATGCTGGACCACGGCCTGGAGATCGTCGCCTATGCGCTGAAATTGCGGCAGTCATACCTGCTGCCTGCGGGCGTCACGCCGGAGGCACAGGCGGCCCAGGCCGAAGCCTGGACCGCAGGCACGGCCTACGCGGCCCTGCTGCACGACATCGGCAAGATTGCGGTCGATCTGCACGTCGAGCATGCCGACGGCAGCGTCTGGTATCCCTGGCACGGCCCGCTGCGAAAGCCCTACCGCTTTCGTTACCGAAAGGAGCGCGAGTACCGCCTGCACAGCGCCGCCACCGGGCTGCTCTACGCGCGCCTTCTCGATCGGGACATCTTCGACTGGCTCAGCGGCTATCCCGACCTCTGGGCCGCGCTGCTCTACGTGCTGGCCGGCCAGTACGAGCACGCCGGCACGCTCGGCGAGTTGGTCGTGCAGGCCGACCAGGCATCGGTCGCCCAGGAACTCGGCGGCGATCCCAGCAAGGCGCTGGCGGCGCCCAAGCATGCGCTGCAACGCAAATTGCTCGACGGCTTGCGCTACCTGCTCAAGGAAGCGTTCAAGTTGAACCAGGCCGGCCCGGCGGACGGTTGGCTGACCCAAGACGCCTTGTGGCTGGTGAGCAAGACCGTCTCCGACAAGCTGCGCGCACATCTGCTGTCGCAGGGCATCGACGGCATCCCGGCGAGCAATACGGCGGTGTTCAACGTGTTGCAGGATCACGGCATCGTGCAGCCGACACCGGATGGCAAGGCGATCTGGAAGGCTACCGTCACCAGCGACTCCGGCTGGTCGCACGCCTTCACCTTCCTGAAACTCTCGCCGGCGATGATCTGGGATGCCGCCGACCGGCCGGCGCCGTTCGCAGGCCGTGTGCAGGTCGAAGAGGAACAGGCGGAGCCGCCGCCGCTGGCGCCGGCGGTTGCCGATGGGCCGCACGTGGTAGGCACCGAAGCTGCACCCGCGAGCACGGCGCCGATCGCTTCCGCAGCCACAGACACCGGCGTGGCCGCGCTGCTCGACCTGCTGGGCGACACCGCTCCACCCACGGCACCGGAGATCCCGAGTTCCCCTGTTGCCGAGCCCGAGCCGGCCCCTTCGACCGTGCCCCCGCCGCAGGTGAGACCCGCGCCTTCCCAGAATCGCGCGGAGCCCTCCGGGGCGCACTTCATGGCCTGGCTGCGTCAGAGCATCCAGACGCGCAAGCTCATCATCAACGACGCCAAGGCCCTGGTGCATACCGTCGCCGGTACGACCTACCTCGTCAGCCCCGGCGTGTTCCAGCGCTACGAGCAGGAGTACCTTCAAGTCGCCGCGCTGGCCAAGCAGGAGAAGCTGGAGGGGTGGCAGTGGGTACAGAAGCGCTTCGAGAAGCTGGGACAGCACCGCAAGCAGCCGAGCGGGCTGAACATCTGGACCTGCGAAGTCACGGGGCCGCGCAAGTCGCGCCGGCTGCACGGCTACCTGCTCGCCAGCCCGGATGCGCTGTTCCAGGAGACGCCGCCAGACAACCCATACCTGCGGCTCGTCAACGAGGCCGCAAAGCGCGAAGATTCAGCCCTTGGGGGCAAGGACGACGATCAGGCGTAGGCATGCGACCGCTGTGCGGGCCGGCTTCAATCTGCGGATGGGGCCGACTCTGCCAGCTTGGCTTCGGTCAGAGTCATCAAGTGGGCGGAACTGCATTTCAGCGCACGGGCGATCTTGAGGATGAGAGGTAGCGTGGGGACATGCTCGCCGCGCTCGATCTTGCCCATGTGCGACCGTTCGATGCCGGCCATGTGGGCCAGCGTTTCCTGAGCGATACCCTGGTTGGTTCTTTCTTCCCGCACGGCAGCCCCAAACGCGATGGCTGGTTCCGCTTCGTAGGTAGTGGTGCCGGTGGGGCGGCCCCTTTGGATCGAACGCTTTGGCATTGCCAAGAGCGTCGAACACGGTCACGATTTAAACCACGTTAAACTTAACTCATTCAACGGCTTCGAGATCAGTTGCCACGACTTCACCGCCTGGGGGGAGCTGGACGTGGAATCGAGTGACATCACCGCCGAAATTCGCATGGCCGTCCTCGGCGAATGGGTGCCTCCCCAGCTCGCCGACGTGCTCGCCCTGCAGCGCGCCGAAGAGCCGGAGACTCATGCCGTCCTGGCCGGATGGACAGATCCCGGTCGAGGCGCGGAGCTGCCGGGCGACGGCTTCGACTTCGCCTTGTCTGCGGCTGCCCGGCAGTGGCCTGGCTGGATATGCGAGCCGCTGTGGCATGACACGCTGGCGGTCGCCGTGGCCAAGCGCTCCCACCTGCTGGCCTACCGTGAAGTGCCGTGCGAGGAAGTGCTCAAGCAGCCCTTGATCTGCTCGCAGTCCACGGCCGATGAACCATGGCGCGTGACCGTGCAGCGCGTGTTCGAAAACGCGCTGCAGGAGCGGGAGCAAACGGTGGAGACATTCGATGTGGCGATGACGCTGGTTGCTGCCGGGTACGGGATCGCCATTGCGCCTGCCGCGAGACTGGCGAGCTACCTACGCCGAGGCATCGCCGTACGGCCGCTGGCCGGCGCACCAATGATCGTGATGGCTTACCTGCTCCGCCGCAACGCTACCTTGTCGGACACCCAGGCAAGATTCGCCCGCCGCGCGCGCTTGGTGTCCTGACTGATGCGCTGGCCTTCCCATTGATGCGTAACGGCCGGAACTGCACGTCTTCGGCCCTCCGGCTCTGCCGCCATACGTAGTCGCCGATCAAATTGATGTGCTCCCAGCCCAGCGGCGACAGGTATTGCAGCAACCCGTCGTCGATCCCGTTGCCGGAGTCGCGCAGCGCCTGCGTCGCAGCTCATCCTGACAACAATCTACCCTTGTTACCCTTGTCTCGAATTTCAAGGAACCTAGCGATCAAACAGCCGACTCCGATGGAGATCGCAACATCGGCGAGGTTGAACGCGGGCCAGTGCATGCCCTGCCAGTGGAAGTCGAGGAAGTCCACAACCTGACCGCGCAGCAGGCGATCCACCACGTTGCCAAGTGCCCCGCCAAGAATGAGGCTGTAGCCGACGGCTTCGAAGCGCGGCAGCGTCTGCTTCAGTTGTCGGATGAGCCAGACCGCGACGAGCAGTCCTAACGTGATGAAGAAGTAACGTTGCCAGCCACTCGCTCCGGCCAAAAAGCTGAACGCGGCGCCCGGATTGAGCACATGCACGAGGTTGAAGAACGGCGTGATCTCGACCTGTTTGCCATAGACGAACGCCCGTTCGATCGAGAGCTTGGCTGCCTGATCAGCAGCAACCGCTGCCGCAGCCACCCCGTACCACGGCAAGGCCGGCGCGAGCAGCCCCTTTGCGCGCGCCGCAGTGGCGAACGAGATCAGCCACCGCGAGAGCACGGTGCAGCCCAAGCCCAGCCCCCAGCCTGCCAGCACGTCGCCCGGGAAGTGCATACCTGCCGCCATGCGTGACCAGCCAACCAGGGCGGCATACATCAACAGGCAACCGCGACCGCGCCAGGCCAGCAGCGGCCACAACGCAGCGGCCACCAGCGCCGCGTAGGTCGCGTGCCCGCTGGGCAGGCTGTAATGCAGCTCCACAGCGCCGATGACATGCACCGCTGCGCCCAGCACCGCATGCGGGCGCGGAAAGTCGAGCCACCACTTCAAGGCCGACGCCGCCGCCAAGGCCAGCAAGAACGCGACGCCGAAGTGCAACAAACGGCTCCGCACTAGCCGAACGCGGGCCGGATCGGAAGATGCCTTTGACCATGCCCATAGGCCCAGTACGGTTAGGGGCGCGGTCCAGTAGCTGCCGATTAGGCTGAAGAGCGACGCCAGCGGCCACAGCACTGCGGGCGTCCCAGCATTGATCGCTTGAAATAGCGCGAGATTCAGACCGGCCCAGTCATACAGCACGAATTTCCAACTCATCGGCGCAGCAGCCTCAAGCCATTGCCCACCACCAGCAGGCTAGCTCCCATGTCGGCGAACACCGCCATCCACATGGTCGCGTGGCCGGTGAAGGTGAGCACCAGGAACACGGCCTTGATGCCCAGCGCAAGCGCGATGTTCTGTGTGAGCACCTGTGCCGTGGTGCGGGACAGCCGCACGAAGGTCGGAATCTTGCGCAGGTCATCGTCCATCAGCGCCACGTCGGCCGTCTCGATGGCCGTGTCGGTGCCCGCCGCGCCCATCGCGAAGCCAATGTCGGCACGAGCCAACGCCGGAGCGTCGTTGATTCCATCACCGACCATGCCGACCCCGCCGGACTGGGCAAGCGCTTCGATCTCGCGCAGTTTGTCATCGGGGAGCAGGTTGCCTTGTGCGCGGTCGATCCCGGCCTGTGTGGCAATCGCCTTGGCGGTGTGTGGGTTGTCGCCGGTCAGCATCATGGTCTGGATGCCCAGCGCGTGCAGTTCGGCCACGGCGCTCCGGCTGCTGTCCTTGATGGTGTCGGCCACTGCCATGAGCGCCTGCACGCCCTCGGGCTCCACCAGCATCACCGCCGTCTTACCCTCGGCTTCCAGTGCGGTGATGCGTTGTTCCATTGCGGGGGAGCAATGTCCCAGCTCGTCGAGCATCCGATGGTTGCCGAGGTGATAGGCCACTCCGTCGATCACGCCGCGCACGCCTCGGCCGGGCAATGCGGCGAATTCCGCGACTTCGCGCAGCGCCACGCCGTCGGCAAGGGCGGCTTGCGCGATTGCCTTGGACACCGGATGGTCGGAGCGGCTGGCCAGGCTGGCCGCGAGACTACGGGCGTGCTGGGGCGAAGCGTTACCCAAGGCAACGAAGTCGGTCTGCGCGGGCTTGCCGTGGGTGATGGTGCCGGTCTTGTCCAAGGCCAGCCAGCGCAGCTTGCGGCCCTCTTCCAAATACACGCCGCCCTTGATGAGAATGCCGTGGCGTGCCGCTGCGGCCAACCCGCTGACGATGCTGACGGGTGTCGAAATCACCAGCGCGCACGGGCAGGCGATCACCAGCAAAACCAGCGCCCGATAGATCCAATCCAGCCATGCCGCTCCCACAAAGAGCGGCGGCACCAGTGCGACGACCACGGCCAAGGCGAATACGGCGGGCGTGTACCAGCGCGCGAACTGATCCACGAAGCGCTGGGTCGGCGCGCGGCTGCCTTGTGCGGCCTCCACCGCATGAATGATGCGGGCCAGCGTGGAGTTGTTCGCCAGCGCCGTGACACGGTACTCGAACGAGCCTGACTCGTTGAGGGAACCCGCAAAGACGGGATCGCCTAGGCCCTTGTCGACGGGCAGACTCTCCCCGGTGATCGGCGCTTGGTTCACGGTCGAGCGGCCTTCTACGACCTCCCCATCGAGGGCGATGCGTTCGCCAGGCCGCACTCGCACCCGGCTGCCGATCGCAACCTGCTTGGCATCCACCTCGCGCCATGAGCCATCAGGCTGTTGCACCGTGGCTCGCTCCGGGGCCAGATCGAGCAGCCCCGCGATGGCGTTGCGGGCGCGGTCCAGCGACTTGGCCTCGATGACCTCGGCCAAAGCGAACAACACCATCACCATCGCCGCCTCCGGCCAGTGCCCGATCAACATGGCCCCGGTGACGGCAATCGACATCAGGGCGTTCATGTTGAGGTTGCGGTTCTTGAGGGCAATCCATCCTTTCTTGTAGGTGGACAGGCCACCGGTGAGGATGGCGACCAGAGCCAGAACCATCACCGACCAATGATTGCCGCCTTGGAGCCAGTACACGGCCTCCGCCGCAACAGCGGCGACTAGCGAGATGCCGAGCGGCCACCAATGGGTCGTGGTCTGCCCCGGTGCTGATGACGCAGGCGTGCGGTTGGCTTCTTCGAGCACTTGGGCCTCGAAGCCGAGCGATTGCAGAGCACCCAGCACGTCAGGCAGCACGGCTGGGGCATGGCGCACGGTGAGCGTGCGTTGCATCAGGTTGAAGTCGAGATCGATCACACCGGCCAGCGTGGCGAGATTGCTGCGGATCAGCGCCTCCTCGGACGGACAATCCATCTTGGCGATGGCAAGGCGGGTGGTCTGCACCGCCGAGCGGTCGTCCTGTCGCACCGCCTGCATATCGACAGCCGCCAAGGCTTGTTCCACGGGGGCCAACGACGCCAGGGTGTGCCGCACGGTCAAGGTGCGCCGCATCAGGTTGAAATCGAGCTCCACCACGCCGGGCACGCCGCCCAGCTTGCCCCGGATCAGCGCTTCTTCCGTGGGGCAGTCCATGTTCTCGATGTGATAGACGGCAACCGCCACCCCGGTAGTGGCGCTGGTCTGTGTTTCTGATTTGAGAACGGGAGCATCAGCACAACCGTACCCGCTTGATCCGCAACTCATAGCAATTCCTCGGCGTCGTCATTCGTTCAAATGCATTAAAATCCCTATAGTGGCTATAGGGTCAAGCATTGGAGGACCAGCATGGAAATCAGGATCGGCGAACTGGCGCAGCGCACGGGATGCGAGGTCGTGACCATTCGTTACTACGAAAAGGAAGGGCTATTGCCTGAGCCGGCGCGAAGCAGAGGGAACTATCGGCTGTACGGCGAGGAGCAAGTCAAGCGCATGCAGTTCATTCGCCACTGCCGTTCGCTGGACATGTCGCTGGGCGAGATTCGGACCTTACTGAACCTGTGGGACAGCCCCACCCAGGATTGCGGAAAAGTGAATGCCCTGCTGGATGACCATATCCGGCAGGTGGAGGCGCGGGTCGAGGCGTTGTTGCAGCTAAGGCTGCATTTGACGGCCTTGCGTGAAAAGTGCGCCGGCGCACGACCCGTCGAGGCGTGCGGCATTCTTCAAGGGCTCGTGAATTGTTCTTGCCATACCGTCAGCACCCGAGACGAGGCCAGCGCTGGCGTTTAGCGTACGATTTTTCCCAAATTCTGTGGCTTCCCCTGCTAGGCGACCCCGACTCGCGGCAGGGTCCATTCGCTTTCCTTCACGGCTGTGCTCACGGCCATGACGAGCTTGTCGAGATTGCTGGCCGTCACGCCCTCCAGTGCCGAACGCCCCCGCAGCATCGAGCGCGGCTGCAGCAGTGCATGGTAGATCTGCCAAGGGTCCGCACCCCTGGTCAGCTTCAGGACGGACTGGATCAGCTCGTGCTTGAGTGGGTCGAGGTGCCAGTCCGGCACGCGCTGGCCGCGGTTGCCTACGTTCAACGCCAGCAAGTTGCCCGCCTTGATCTCGTAGCTGATCCACCTGCGGGATTTGCCTGCCATCCTGGCAAACGCAGCGACGGGAAGGTTGTGCGGCGCCTCGAAGACATCGAACAGTTCCATCCTCTCGCGCTGAATGTCCGAAGGCACCAGCGGCGCGGCCGATCGAGGGGGCGGAACCGCCGGCAGCCGATGTGCGGCGGCAGAAACCAACGGCATGGCGTCACCCGGCTTCGTCACGAGCAGGATTGGCGAAGCGGCAACCGGCGTGGAGGGCGCGCTTGCGGTTTGCTCACACGGGAACGCGGGCACGCCTTCCAGATGCACGGTGAGCGGCATGCTGGCTGCCTCGACCTGGTTCTGCTCGAAGAGGTCGAGCCGATCGGCCCAGTCCTGCATCATGCGGCGACGCTGCTCCACGTACTCGGCATGGTTGTAGGTCGCGCTGACCTTGTTGGGATCGACATGCGAGAGCTGTGCATCCACCCAGACCTTCGGGTAGCCGATCTCGTTGAGCGCAGTGGACATCGTGCCGCGGATGCCGTGTCCGGTCAGGCGTTCCTGATAGCCCATGCGCTTGAGCGCACCATTGAGCGTGTTCTCGCTGATGCGCTTCTTCAAGTCGCTGTCGTGCCGGAACAGGTGGCGCTGGGCCGGCTTGAACTCATCCAGCAGGTGCCGGACGATCTCCATGGCCTGAATCGACAGCGGCACGATGTAGGGCGGGATGTCCTTCGCCTGCTGCCGCTTCTTGCGCATATCCAACTGGAGTTGCTTCACGACGTCGGGCGGGATGATCCACAACCCACGGTCCAGATCGAATTGATCCGGCGTCGCCTGTCGCAGCTCTCCGGTTCGCACGCCGGTCAGCAGCAATAGCCGCAGCCCGAGCTGGGTCTGCCGCCTGCCGCGATAGCTGCGCAGCCGCTGCAACAGCTTCGGCAGCTCGGCCATGCGCAGGAACGGGTTGTGGTTGACGGGTGGCAGCGGCAGCGCCACCACATCGAGATCGGAGGCAGGGTTCTGCTCCAGGCCCGGCACGATCACCAGCGCGTAGCGGAACAGTTGGTTGAACCACGTCCTGACTTTCTCGGCGACGGAGAGCGCCCTGCGCTTCTCGATCTTGGCGATCACCTCCAAGAGGTCGGGACGCTTGATCTCATAGATCGACCGCTTGCCCAAGGCGGGCAGCACATCCTTGTCGAAGATGCGCGGAAGTATCGAGAGGGTCGTCTGCCGGCCTTCCTTGAGGCTGAGCCCGCGATGCTTGAGCCACTTGCGATACACCGCCTCGAAGGTGTTTTCGTCGGCGAGCCGGACAGCGGTGCGCTTCTGCTTGCGGTGAACGCGAGGATTGGTGCCTTTGGCCAGCAGGGCGCGCGCTTCGTCGCGCAGGCTGCGGGCCTCGCGAAGCGTCACCTCCGGATAGGTGCCGAGCGACATCCGCTTCTGCTTGCCCGCCCAGTAGTAGCGGAAGTGCCAAGTCCTGCCCCCTGCAGCCGTGACGGCCAGGGAGAGGCCATCCAAGTCAGGGAGGGTGTATGCCTTGCCAGTTGCCTTGGCCTGTCGAACGGCCAGGTCTGAGAGTGCCATGCTCTTGCTCCTGAACATGAGTCAGGAACCAGATGCTGGTCACGTCGACCTCGCCCCTCCATCAACAATCCGGAATCAGCCGCGCCCGCAAAAATGGACTTGTTTGTGGACTTAAAAGTCCCGGCTGTAGATGGATCGCAGTGGACCGCGGCAGAACGTCAAAGAGAGGAAAAGTCCTTGTGTGGCAACGACTTGCAGACTCTCTTGGACTTCTGCGGAAGTCCGCAGAATGATGCAGTGGAGCGGGTGAAGGGAATCGAACCCTCGTCTTAAGCTTGGGAAGCTTCAGCTCTGCCATTGAGCTACACCCGCATCGCGGCCCCGGCAGGTGCCGGGGCGCTGCGGATTGTACGCCGGATGCGTGTCTACTTCACCTCGATGGTCGCGCGCATGCCGGCTTCGGCCTGCGAGCGCTTCGACATCACGTCGTCGAATTTGCCGGTGCGTATCGGCAGGAACCACCACTCGACGCTGTGGCCGGGCGCCACTTCGATGCGCCGGATCGGGCCGTAGATCTCGGCGACTACCTTGCCGGCGGCGTCCTTGGCGACGACCTTGCGCGTGTAGACGGCATCGGCCAGGCCATTCGAGCCGAAGTAATAGGGTTCGCTGCCGGTGTTGTCGATGCGCAGCGCGTAAAGCCTGCCGGTTTCGAGCGTCAGCGCGTCCGGGGTGAAGCGGTGCTGGCCCTTGTCGACGCCCATCTGGATGGTGACGGTCGTCGGCTCCTGCTTGCTCAGATCGCCGGCGGCGAAGGCGACAGGCGACAGCAGCAAAAGTGCGGTGGCGATGCAGTAACGGTTCATCGGGCACTCCGTTGCGGGACTGTCGAAAAGAGTCATGCCGGCGCCGTCAGTTCCCGTCCGCTCGCGCGGACGGGAAATCTGGGCAGAGGCGGACGTGGATCAGAAGTCCCAGCGCACGCCGGCGATCACCTGCCGCGGCCGGTTCACGTGGATGCCGTTCACGCGGCTCACGATATAGGTGCGGTCGGTCAGGTTGGCGGCACTGAGGAACAGCGTCATGCCTTGCGGCTTCAGGCGGTAGTTGGCCGATGCGTTGAATATGGTTTGCGCATCGATCTCGCCCGATTGCCCGTCCGGCAGCGGCGTCTTCGAGTTCAGGCCGTCGGTGTACTGCTCGCTGATGTGCTCGACGCCCAGCCGCATGTCGAAGCCCGACGCGTGCTCGTAGCCGATCGCCGCGGCCAGCAGGTGGCGCGGCGCGTACGGCGTGCGGTTGCCATTGACGTTGACCTCGCCGATCTCGTTGCGCGCAGCGTCATAGACGGTGTTCAGCACGTCGTTCTCGAAGCGCGCCGTCCACAGATGCGTGTACGAGCCCTTCAGGTAGACGTTGTGCGCACTGCCGTTCATGCGGCCGAAGTCGATGCGGCCGCCCAGCTCCAGGCCTTCCTTGCGGGTTTCTCCGCCGTTGGCGAAGGTCTGGCCGAGGCCGAGCGACTGGCCGGGCACGATCTGGTTCTTGAAGTCGATGCGGAACAGCGTGGCTTCGAGCTGCACGCCCTTGAGCGGCGCCGAACGCATGCCCAGCTCGTAGTTGGTGCTCAGTTCCGGGCTCACCGCGACGTAGTCGGCGTCGAACGGCGACAGCGTGGCGTCCGGGCGCGGCGGCGCGAAGCCGCGGTGCACGCCGGCGAACACCGTGGTGTCGGGCATGCCGAACCAGGTTACGCCGAAACCGGGCAGCACCTTGTCGTTCTTGTCGGACAGGCGGGCATTGACCGGGTTGAAGTCCTCGGTCGAGGCGCTGAAGGTCTGCCGGTACTGTTCGTAACGCACACCCGGCGTCAGCGACCAGTTACCGACGTAGAAGGTGTTCTGCACGTAGCCGGACAGCGCGTCGGTCTTGATGCGGAAGTCGTCGCGCAGCAGCGTGCCGATCGAGTTCTCGCGCGCGGTCGAGAAGGCGCCGTTGTAGCGCTTGCGGCTGACATCCTCCCAGTGCAGGCGCACGCCCATCACCAGCTCGTTCTGGATGCCGAAGGTGTTGTGCTTCAGGTCCAGCCGCGGCTCGATGCCGAAGGTTTCATAGGTGCGCGGACGCATGTTGTTGCCGCACAGACGGGCGAAGTCCTCGAAGCCGTTCGGCACCGTGTAGTCGATGTTCGCCGGGCAGGCGCCGGACAGCGGCACCGGGTCGCCGTCGCGCAGCGTTTCCAGTTCGTCCTCCTCGGCGATGGCGTCGAGCTGGCGGTAGGAGGCGCGATCCACCTTGCTGTAATACATATTCGTGGTCAGCTTCGCCTCTTCGTTGATCTGGAAGGTGTGCACCGCCTGTGCGGCGTTGCGTTCCAGTTCGAAGCGGTCGTCGCGGAAGGGGTTGGCATACGGGTCGCGCTCGTAGCGGGCCTGGTCGAGGCCGGCTTCGCCGAACTTCGAGTCCTCCTCGAAGTAGCCGTACTTCAGCATCAGCGTGTTGCGCGCATTCAGGTTCAGCAGTGCCTTGATCGACACGTCCGTCATCTTGTGCTCGTTGCCGCGGCGGGTGCCGTCGCCTTCCTTCTGGCTGGCGCTGAGCAGCACGCCACCCCAGTCGCCGCCGGTGCCGACGCTGGCCGACAAGCCGTAGAAGTCGCGGCTGCCGGCCGAAGCCTGCACCGAACCCTGGAACTTGCGCGGTACGTCCTGCGTGACGAAGTTGATCACGCCGCCCACCGTCTGCGGGCCGTGCACGATCTGGCCCGATCCCTTGATCACCTCGATGCGGCGGATGCGCTCGAGCGGCGTGTGGTAGTGCGTGGTCGGATCGGCGTACGGCGCCAGCTGGATCGGTGCGCCATCTTCCAGCAGCAATGTGCGGCTGCTGCGGCGCGGGTCGAGGCCGCGCACGCCGATGTTCAGGTTCAGACCGAAGGCGTCCTCGCCGACGACATGTACGCCCGGCGCTTCACGCACCGCTTCCATGATCGACAGCGGGCGCTGCGCTTCAAGCTGTTCCGGACCGATCGCATGGACCGAGCCGGGAATGGCTTCGAGCCGGTCCGGCAGGGCTTCGATCACGGTGATCGCGGGCAGCGCGGTCGGGCTGCTCTGGGCGTGGGCGACGCCACCGATGCAGCCGATCGCCAGCGCGATCAGGGTGGGGGCGGGACTCCTCGCGATTTTTCTGGTTCTCACGTCTCTGATTCTCCGTTGTCGCGCGCGAACGCCTGCACATGCGAGTGCGCAGCCGGACGGCACGGGTGGCTTGTGTTGCGCGCCCGGGCGCACCTTCTCGCGGGTGCATGGACAGACATCGGGCGCGTCGCGACTATGATCAGTAGTGCGCGAATTGTTAAGGGACAAACTCCCGACCTGATCCGGCGCATCCGCCCGGCCCGGCGTGCGTTGCGCTGCAATACCGGTACACTTGTGCGGTGAGCGCACCCACCGTATCCATCCATCTGAACGGCCAGCCGCACCCGATCACGCCCGGGCAGACCGTGGCCGACCTGGTCGCCGCACTGGCGCTGACCGGCAAGCGCATCGCGGTAGAGCGCAACGGAGAAATCGTGCCGCGCGCGTCGCACGCGCAGACCGTGCTGAGCGCCGGCGACCGCCTCGAAATCGTCGTTGCCGTAGGCGGCGGCTGAACCCGGAACATTCGCATGAGCAAGGACATTCTGAAGATCGGCACGCGCGAGTTCTCGTCGCGTCTGCTGGTCGGTACCGGCAAGTACCGCGACTTCGACGAAACCCGCGAAGCGGTCGAGGCCTCCGGCGCCGAAATCATCACCGTCGCCATCCGCCGCACCAATATCGGCCAGGAGCCGGGGCAACCCAGCCTGCTGGAGGTGCTGCCGCCCGACCGCTACACGCTGCTACCCAACACCGCCGGCTGCTACACCGCTGACGACGCGGTGCGCACGCTGCGGCTGGCGCGCGAACTGCTCGACGGCCACAACCTGGTCAAGCTGGAGGTGCTGGGCGACGCCGACACGCTGTTCCCGGACATGACGCAGACGCTGGCCGCGGCCGAAACACTGGTGCGCGACGGCTTCGACGTGATGGTCTACTGCTCGGACGACCCCATCATGGCCAAACGGCTGGAAGAGATCGGTTGCGTCGCGGTGATGCCGCTGGCCAGCCTGATCGGCTCCGGCATGGGCATCCTGAATCCGTGGAACCTGCGCCTCATCATCGACAACGCGCGGGTGCCGGTCATCGTAGATGCCGGCGTGGGCACGGCGTCGGACGCCGCCATCGCGATGGAGCTCGGCTGCGACGGCGTGCTGATGAACACCGCCATCGCCAAGGCGCAGAACCCGGTGCTGATGGCCAGCGCGATGAAGAAGGGCGTCGAGGCCGGCCGCGAAGCCTTCCTCGCCGGCCGCATGCCGCGCAAGCTCTACAGCGGCGCGCCCAGCTCGCCGACCAGCGGCCTGATCACCGGCTGAACCCACTTCGCGCGGCGCCTGACGCGTCGCGCTGCAGGATTTTTCGCATGAACGACGACAACACGCCGGACACCTCGGAGGGCGCTGACGACGCGCGCCCGCAACGCCACATCCGCAGCTACGTGCTGCGCCAGGGCCGCATGTCGCCCGCCCAGATCCGCAATATCGAAGAAGGCATGCCGCGCTGGGGCATTCCGTACGCGGCGCAGGCGATCGACTACGCCGCTACTTTCGGGCGTACCGCGCCGGTGGTGCTGGAAATCGGTTTCGGCATGGGTTTCACTACCGCCGAAATCGCGGCCGCGCGACCGGATACCGATTTCATCGGCATCGAGGTGCATGGCCCGGGTGTCGGCAACATGTTCAAGCTGATCGCAGAACAGCAGCTCGCCAATGTCCGCGTCATCCAGCATGACGCGGTCGAGGTGCTGCGCGACATGATTCCCGATGGTTCGCTGGCCGGCGTGCACGTGTATTTTCCCGACCCGTGGCCGAAGAAGCGCCATCTGAAGCGCCGCCTGATCCAGGCACCGCTGGTCGCCCAGCTCGCCGCCAAGCTGGCGCCCGGCGGCTATCTGCACTGCGCGACCGACATCGAGGATTACGGCCAGCAGATGCTGGACGTGCTGTCCGCCGAACCCTTGCTCGAAAACACCGCCGACGGTTTCGCCCCGCGACCGGACTACCGCCCATTGACCAAGTTCGAGGCGCGCGGCCTCAGGCTGGGTCACGGCGTGTGGGACGTGATCTTCCGGCGCAGGGGCTGAAGCCGCAGCTGCGGGTCCTCGCACTGCGACGACCCGCAGGCATCCTCAGTCGAGAAATCGCTGCAGCAGCTCGTTCAGGAAGCGCCGCCCCCGCAGCGTCGGTTTTACCCGGCCGCTGTCCAGTGCCAGCAGCCCCGCTTCGCGCGCTTCGAGCAGTCGCGGCATCAGCTGCTCCAGCGCAAGGCCGGTGTGACGCGCGAACAGGTCGACGTGGAAGCCGTCGTTCAGCCGCGCCGCATTCATCATGAATTCGAAGGGCAGTTCATCGCTGCCGACCATGCGCGACTCCTGCACGAAATCGCCGCGCGCCGCGCCTTCCAGATAGGCGTTCGGATGCTTGTGCCGCATGTCGCGGCGGATGCGGTCGTGGAAGCTCAGCTTGCCGTGGGCGCCGGCGCCGATGCCCAGGTAGTCGCCGAACTGCCAGTAATTCAGGTTGTGCAGGCACTGCTGGCCCGGCCTGGCGAAGGCCGAGGTTTCGTAGTGCATGAAACCGGCGTCGGCCAGCTGCGCTTCTATCGCCTCCTGCATATCGGCCGAAACGTCGTCGTCCGGCAGGTCGGGCGGCTGCGCCGCGAACGGCGTATTCGGTTCCAGCGTCAGGTGATAGCAGGACAGGTGGGTCACGCCGGTGGCGATCGCGGTGTCGAGATCGGCGAGCGCTTCGGTCAGCGTCTGCTGCGGCAGCGCGTACATCAGGTCGATGTTCACCCGTTCGAAGGTGCGCAGCGCGAGGTCGATGGCGCGCCGCGCCTCGCGCGTGTCGTGGATGCGGCCGAGCGCGGCGAGCTGGCGGTCGTCGAAGCTCTGCACGCCGATCGACAGACGGTTCACGCCGGCGTCGCGGAAACCCTTGAAACGGTCGGCTTCCACCGTGCCCGGATTCGCCTCCAGCGTGATTTCCGCTTCCGGCGACAGATTCACGCGTGCGCGCACTGCGGTGAGCAGGCGGTCGAGCGCGTCCGGCGTCATCAGGCTGGGCGTGCCGCCGCCGAAGAAAATGGTTTGCACCCGGCGGCCCCAGATGTCGGGCAGCGACGATTCCAGGTCGGCGATCAGCGCGTCGATGTAGGCGGTTTCGGGAATGCCGTCGCGCACCGTGTGCGAGTTGAAGTCGCAGTAGGGGCATTTGCGTACGCACCACGGGAAGTGGATGTACAGCGACAGCGGCGGCGAAACGGTGAAGACCGGTGCAGATGTTGCTGCGCCCGCCGCAACCGGCTGCGCGGCGCGCGCCGGCTTCAGCGGGATGACGCGGCTCATGACGGCGTCTTGAGCCGGTCGAGCAGATGTCGCATCGCCGCTGCGCGATGCGACAGCGTGTTCTTCAGTTCCGGCGCCAGTTCGGCGGCGGTCTGTTCGAGCGAAGGCACGAAGAAGTGCGGATCGTAGCCAAAGCCGCCGTCACCGCGTGCCTGCGCGACGATTTCGCCATGCCATTCGCCGTCGGCGATCAGCGGCTGCGGATCGTCGGCCGAGCGCACCAGCACGATGACCGAATAGAAGTGGGCGCGACGGTCGTCGACGCCGTGCAGATCGGCGATCAGCTTGGCATTGTTGGCGAGATCCGATTTCGGTTCGCCGGCGTAGCGCGCCGACAGCACGCCCGGCTTGCCGCCGAGTGCGCTGACGCACAGGCCGGAGTCGTCGGCCAGCGCAGGCAGCCCGGTTTCGCGCGCCGCGTGGCGTGCCTTGGCCAGCGCGTTCTCGACGAAAGTGGGGTGGGGTTCTTCCGCCTCGCTGACACCAAGCGAGCCTTGCGTGACCACCTCGATGCCCAGTGGCGCCAGCATGGCCGACAGCTCGCGCAGTTTGCCGGCGTTGTTGCTTGCGAGGACCAGGCGTTCGATCGTCATCGGGGTCAGATCTCCAGTGCGCGGCGCTGGGCGGCGATCAGGCCGTTGATGCCGTTCTCGGCCAGATCCATCAGCGCGTTCAGTTCGTTGCGGGTGAAGGGTACGCCTTCGGCCGTGCCCTGCACTTCGCACAGGCCACCGGATGCGGTCATCACGACGTTCATGTCGGTGTCGCAGTTCGAGTCCTCGTCGTAGTCGAGGTCGAGCACCGGCGTGCCTTCGTGTATTCCGACCGACACCGCGGCGACCAGTTCGCGCAGCGGGTTGGCGGGCAGCAGTCCCTTCTTCACCAGACCGGTCAGCGCGTCGTGCAGCGCGACGCAGGCGCCGGTGATCGAGGCGCAGCGGGTGCCGCCGTCGGCCTGCAGCACGTCGCAGTCCAGCGTGATCTGGCGTTCGCCGAGCGCGGCGAGGTCGGTGACCGAACGCAGGCTGCGGCCGATCAGGCGCTGGATTTCCTGGGTGCGGCCGGTCTGCTTGCCCTTGGCCGCCTCGCGCGCGCTGCGCGTATGGGTGGAGCGCGGCAGCATGCCGTATTCGGCGGTCACCCAGCCCTGGCCCTTGCCGCGCAGGAAGGGCGGCACGCTCTCTTCGACGCTGGCGGTGCACAGCACGCGCGTGTTGCCGACCTCGATCAGCACCGAACCTTCGGCGTGGCAGGTGAAGTTGCGGGTGATGCGCAGGTCGCGCGCCTGGTCGGGCCGGCGGCCGCTGGGTCGTGTCACGTCATTGTCCCTTCGAGTACTTGTTGATCGCGGAATTGATTTCCGCGATGGCGGATTCGATTGCCGATTCGTCCCACTCTTCGCGCATCGACGCGCGGTCGCCGAAGCTTTCGATCACCGTGGTGTGACGGTCGAGCGGCAGCGTGCGGGTGGTGACCGAGCCCTGAGGCTCGTCGGCGTAGTTGTCGTGCCAGTTGATCGCCACCGTGGTCAGGTTGTCGGCCGTGTCTCCGCCCGCTGCCTCCGCCTGATCCATCAGCCGTGGCACGGCGGTCATCACATCGGGGTTCTCGAAGGTCTTCAGCAGCACATCGTTGCCCAGCGGACCCCACACACCATCGCTGCACAGCAGTACGGTGTCGCCGGCGAGCAGCGGCGTCTTGCGCGAATACTCGATCTGCGGCGCGATCGGGCCGCCGAGACAGCTGTAGATGCGGTTGCGGTGCGGGTGTGTCATCGCACCGTCCTCGTCCAGCAGGCCGCGGTCGATCATGCGCTGCACGCGCGAATGGTCGCGCGTCTGTGTCATCACGTGGCCGGCGCGCAGCACGTACAGCCGCGAATCGCCGGCGTGCGCCCAGTAGGCGACCGAATCCTGGATCACGCAGGCGACACAGGTGGTGCGCGGACCATCCTCGAGGTCGCGCTCGTCGGCGTAGTCGAGGATGGCGCAATGTGCGTTGGTCAGGCCGCGCGACAGGAACAGGAAGGGATCGTTCAGCCGCGGCTTGGCTTCGCGCTGGAAGGATTCGACCAGGTACTGCACCGCGATCTGCGCCGCCACCTCGCCCTGGAAGTGACCACCCATGCCGTCGGCCACCACCAGCAGCAGTGCGTCGCGCGAATACGAGTAGGCCATGCGGTCCTGATTGGACTTGCGCTTGCCGACCCGACTGTCCTGAAAGATGGTGAATCTCATTTGCTCATCCAGGTACTGAAGCGGCTGAACTGTGCGCGCACGCGGTCGAGCCAGTGTTCCGAGGCGTTGGTGCTGGCGCTGCCCGCCGCCGTCAGTTCGGCTTCCTCGTTCTCGCGATCCCAGGTGGCCAGCGACCGCTGCAGGGCGAAAACGCTCTGCGGCCGCTTCAGGTGATTGAGCTGCATGCACAGGTCTATCGTTTCGAGCAGCTGCTTCGAGTACTGGCCTATCCAGCGCTCGGAGGCGAGGATGACCGTATCGTTCTCCATGCGCTGGTCGGCCGCCTGCGGCGGTCCGCCCGACAGGCAGGCGTACATGCTGGCGCCGATGCTGTAGATGTCGCTCCACGGGCCGAGCAGGTCGCGGTTGCGGTAGTGCTCGGGGGCGGCAAAGCCGGGCGTGTACATCGGCTTCAGCATCGGCGTGTCGACCATCAGCGTGTTGCGTGCGGCGCCGAAGTCGATCAGTACCGGCGAACCGTTGTTGCGCAGGTAGATGTTCGACGGCTTGATGTCCAGGTGCAGCAGCTTGTGCGAATGCACTTCGCGCAGGCCGTTGAGCAGGCGCGTGAACACGTAGCGGATGAAACTTTCGCGAATCTCGCCGCGGCGACGCGTGATGTAGTCCTGCAGCGTGCGGCCGCGTTCGTAGCGCATCACCATGTACACGGTGTCGTTGGCGCGGAAGAAGTTGAGCACGCGCACCACGTTCGGGTGATTCAGCCCGGCCAGCGTGCGCCCTTCCTCGAAGAAGCACTTCATGCCATAGCGGAAGGCCGGCAGGAATTCCTCGGGAATCTTCGGCTGGATATGGCCTTCCTCGCGCAGGGCCAGCGCGTTCGGCAGGTATTCCTTGA
Organism: Methyloversatilis sp. NSM2; assembly: GCF_038066675.1. Taxonomy (NCBI): domain Bacteria; kingdom Pseudomonadati; phylum Pseudomonadota; class Betaproteobacteria; order Nitrosomonadales; family Sterolibacteriaceae; genus Methyloversatilis; species Methyloversatilis sp. NSM2. The sequence goes on along the minus strand of NZ_JBBUKV010000006.1, from coordinate 161,276 downwards.
TCGCGACCGGCGTGTTGTCGCGGTCGTGCGCCAGATAGACGATGGAAAACCCGCCCAGGCTCAATTGGCTGTGGATGCGGTACTGGTCCAGTTCAAAGCCCGGCGGCAGGGCGCAATTGACTTGTGGGGGCATTCTGCGGGCCGCTATGATCCTTGTTTCGGCGCGATTCTGGGCGTTTGCCCACAGGCTGTAAAGCTGCCCGACAGGTGCTGTCGACAGCGTTTGCACGCGTTGATGACCGATGGATCAACAGGGGAAGAACGCGTGGCAGGCAGCATACACAGCATGACGGGTTTCGCGACGGCTGCAGTCAGTGTCGGCGCAGCAACGCTGAACCTTGAGCTCAGAACCGTTAATTCGCGTTTCCTTGACCTGCATTTCCGGCTGCCCGACGAACTGCGTGTGATCGAGCCCCTGCTGCGCGAGCAGATCACCGGCGCCTTGTCGCGCGGCAAGGTCGATTGCCGTGCCGGTCTGCAGGCGAGTGGCGAATCCAGCCGGGAGTTGGCACTGAACCCGCAGCTGCTGGCCCAGCTGGTGGCGCTCGAAGCCGGCGTGCGCGCGGCACTGCCACAGGCCGCCTCGCTGTCGGTCGCCGAGGTGCTGCGCTGGCCCGGCATGCTGGGCGACGACACGATACCGGCCGAGGCGCTGACCGAAGCCGGGGCACGGGCGGTGCGGCAGGCGCTGGCCGACCTCACCGCCTCGCGCAGCCGCGAAGGCGTGCGACTGGCCGGCATGCTGATGGAGCGCGTCACCCGCATGCGCGAACTGGTCGCGCAGGTAACGCCGCGTGTGCCCGAGGTGGTGCGCGAGTACCAGGCCAAGCTCGTGCAGAAGCTGCAGGAAGCCATAGGCAGCGCCGACGATGAGCGCATCCGCACTGAAGTCGGTCTGTTCGCGGTGCGCATCGACGTTGCCGAGGAACTGAACCGGCTGTCCGCGCATCTCGACGAAGTGGAGCGCATCCTCGCCAAGGGCGGCAGCGCCGGCAAACGGCTCGACTTCCTGATGCAGGAACTGAACCGCGAGGCGAACACGCTGGCGTCCAAGTCGGTCGCGCAGGACGTGGGCGGCGTCGCGATGGAGCTCAAGCTGCTGATCGAACAGATGCGCGAGCAGGTGCAGAACATCGAGTGAGCCCGAGTGAGTCGCTTGGCGGCTCCAGATTCACGCCGGCCTGCCGTTGACGCGGTTCCGGCGGATTTCGTCCTTTTCATTGCAAGACATGGCTAAACGCGGCGTACTTTTCATCGTCAGCGCACCGTCCGGTGCAGGCAAGACCACGCTGGTGCGCGGTCTGCTCGAACGTGACCCGCAGATCGGACTGTCGGTGTCGCACACCACGCGGGCGGCGCGTCCGGGCGAGGTGGATGGCGTTGCCTATCACTTCGTCAGCACCGACGCTTTCAGCGCGATGCGCGCGGCGGGCGACTTCATCGAGTCGGCGCACGTGCATGGCAATTACTACGGCACTTCGCGCCGCTGGCTCGAAGAACGGCTCAATGCCGGCCATGACGTGCTGCTGGAAATCGACTGGCAGGGCGCGCAGCAGGTGCGTGCGCTGTTTCCGGAGGCGGTGAGCATCTTCATCCTGCCGCCGTCGTTCGAGGCGCTGGCGCAGCGGCTGACCGGTCGCGGATCGGACGCGCCGGAGGTGATAGAACGAAGGCTGGCTGCGGCGCGCGAAGAGATCGGTCATCTTCGCGAGTTTGATTTCGTTATAATCAATAACATACTGAGTCAGGCGCTGGACGAAATGGTCACCGTCGCACGCGCTGCGCGGCTGCTCCGATCGAGCCAGATGGCCCGACATCCTGAGTTCTTCCAATCCCTGGGTGTGAATTGATATGGCACGCATTACCGTCGAAGATTGTCTGAAGCGCATTCCGAATCGTTTCCAGCTGACGCTGGTCGCTACCTACCGTGCCCGCCAGCTGTCCGCAGGTAGCACGCCGCAGGTCGATGGCGACAAGGACAAGCCCACCGTCGTCGCGCTGCGTGAAATCGCCGCCGGCAAGGTCGGTCTGGAAATCCTGAATCGAGGCCAGGCCTGATGAGGCCGGGCTGTCAGCGCTGAACTGAATGAACCGACCGGTGGACGACCTCATCATGCCCACCCCGGTCGCCCACGTTACGCCTGCACCGCCCATCGTCAGCCTCGGCCCGGCTGACAACGATCCCGACGCCGGTACGCCGGCGCCCCCCTGTTCCACGGTCGCCGATCTCGAACGCCTGATCGCCGACATTTCCACCTATCTGCGCGACGAAGACGTGCAGCGCGTGCGCGACGCGTACGCGCTGTCGGCCAGTGCGCACGCCGGGCAGTTCCGCATGAGCGGCGAGCCTTACGTGTCGCATCCGCTGGCGGTCGCCGAAATCCTTGCCGGCTGGCAGCTCGACTCCCAGGCGCTGTGCGCGGCGCTGCTGCACGACGTGATGGAAGACACCGCCATCACCAAGGCGGAGATTGCCGAGCGCTTCGGCAAGGTGGTGGCGGAACTGGTCGATGGCGTGTCCAAGCTCGACAAGATCGAGTTCCAGTCGAAGGAAGACGCGCAGGCCGAGAACTTCCGCAAGATGCTGATGGCGATGGCGCGCGACGTGCGCGTCATCCTGATCAAGCTGGCCGACCGCACGCACAACATGCGCACGCTGGGTTCGATGCGGCCAGACAAGCAGCGCCGCATCGCCCGCGAAACGCTGGAAATCCACGCCCCGATCGCTAACCGCCTCGGCCTGCACGCGGTGTACCGCGAACTGCAGGACATGTCCTTCCACGCGATGCACCCGATGCGCTATCGCGTGCTGGAGCGCGCGATGAAGTCGGCGCGTGGCAACCGGCGCGAGGTTGTGGGCAAGATCACCGAAGCGATCCGCACCCGCCTGCCGGAGCGTGGCATCGAAGCCGACGTGTTCGGCCGCGAGAAGAGCCTGTATTCGATCTTCCGCAAGATGCGCGACAAGCACCTGACTTTCTCGCAGGTGCTCGACATCTACGGTTTCCGCGTCGTGGTGAAGGACGTGGCGGCCTGCTATCTGGCCCTTGGCGCGCTGCATGCGCTGTACAAGCCGGTGCCGGGCAAGTTCAAGGACTACATCGCGATCCCGAAGGCCAATGGCTACCAATCGCTGCACACCACGCTGATCGGTCCGTTCGGCACGCCGGTCGAGGTGCAGATCCGCACCGCCGAAATGCACCAGATCGCGCAGAACGGCGTGGCTTCGCACTGGCTGTACAAGGACAGCGAACAGTCGCTCGACGACCTGCAGGCCAACACCCACCGCTGGCTGCAGTCGCTGCTGGAACTGCAGAGTTCGGCGCCGGATTCTGCCGAATTCCTCGAACACGTGAAGATCGATCTCTTCCCGGGCGAGGTGTACGTGTTCACGCCCAAGGGCAAGATCATGTCGCTGCCGCGCGGCGCGACCGCGGTCGACTTCGCCTACGCCGTGCACACCGACGTTGGCCACTGCTGTGTGGCCTGTCGCATCAACCAGGAACTGATGCCGCTGCGCAGCGAGCTCAGCAGCGGCGATCAGGTCGAAATCATCACCGCCTCGCACCCGAACCCGAACCCGGCCTGGCTGGGTTATGTGAAGACCGGCAAGGCGCGCGCGCAGATCCGCCACTTCCTGAAGACCATGCAGGTCGAGGAATCGGCGCAGCTGGGCGAGCGTCTGCTCACCCAGGCACTGCGCCAGTTCGGTGTCACGCCGGACGAGATCGGCGATGCCTCGTGGGCGCAGTGGCTTGAGACCACCGAGGTCAAGAGCCGCAAGGAGGCGCTGGCCGACATCGGCCAGGGCAAGAGTTCGGCCACCTTCGTCGCGCGCAGTCTGCTCAAGCTGCAGACCGCCAGCGAGCAGCAGGGCACGCCGCTGCCGGCGCCGGAGAGCGCGCTGCTGATCCGTGGTTCGGAAGGCATGGCGGTGCAGATCGCGCGCTGCTGCCAGCCGATACCGGGCGACCCCATCGTCGGTCAGCTGCGCGTTGGTTCCGGCCTGATGATCCACGCGCATGACTGCCCGACGCTGCGCCGCAACCGCAAGGACGGTGACCAGTGGGTCGACGTCGAGTGGGAACGCGACAGCAGCCGCGTGTTCGAGGTCGGCATCCGCGTCATCGCGGCGAACCGCCCGGGCGTGCTGGCCAAGGTCGCATTCGAGATCGCCGAATGCGGCGCCAACATCCAGAATGTCGGCATGGAAGAGGACGGCAGCCTCTACACGCAGATCCACTTCACGCTGCAGGTCAGTGATCGCGTCCATCTTGCGCGCATCATGAAGGGCCTGCGCCGCGTGCCGGAGGTCGTGCGCATCGCCCGCGTGCGGGCCTGCGACAAGGCCGACGAATCGCGCGGCAAGACACATTGAGTCGTTTCCAACGGAGTTTCAATTGGCTGATTACGAATCCGATCACACGCGTTTCATGCGCGAGTACCTCGAAAAGCACCCGGAACAGATCGAAGAGCAGCGTCGTGGTCGCGCGCTGTGGTGGGACAAGCCGCAGGACTTCGAAGCGCAGCGCCGCTTCAACGAAGCACGCGTCGCGCAGAAGCCCTATCCCTACCAGACCGACCTGACGCCCACCGACGCGCACTGAAGCCGCACCGTCCCACTTTCGGCTGCCCCGTGCGCTGCGCCACCGAGCGGGCGCGCAGGGCGGCGACCACCGCATGAGCGTGTTCGATCAGCCGCTGGCCATCGTCGACCTGGAAACGACAGGGGGCGACCCGCGCGCCGACCGTGTGACCGAGGTCGGCGTCGTGCTGATAGACGGGCCGCAGCGGCGCGAGTGGTCCAGCCTGGTCAATCCGGGCGTGTCGATTCCGTTGTCCATCCAGCGTTTTACTGGCATCACCGACGGCATGGTCGCCGGTGCGCCGCGCTTCGCCGATATCGCGGAAGAACTGGCGGCGCTGCTGTACGACCGCCTGTTCGTCGCGCACAACGCGCGCTTCGACCACGGCTTCCTGCGCAACGAGTTCGCCCGCGTCGGCCTGAACTTCGCGCCGCGCGTGCTGTGCTCGGTCAAGCTGTCGCGCGCCCTCTATCCGCACTTTCCGAAGCACGGGCTGGACGCGCTGATGGAGCGCTTCGGGCTGGTCTGCGACGCCCGCCACCGCGCCATCGGTGACGCGAGACTGGTGCGCGATTTTCTCGACATCGTCGCGCGCGACTTTCCGCCGGCGGTGATCGGTCCGGCAATGGAAAAGGCCGGGCGCACCGCGGCAGCGCCGCCGGGGATGGCACCGGGCGCGCTCGACGACGTGCCGGAGGCGCCGGGCGTCTATCTGTTCTACGGTGCGGCGCCGGAGTCGACCGACCTGCTGCCGGCGCCGGCCGAGCTGCCGCTCTACATCGGCAAGAGCCGTAACCTGCGTTCGCGCGTGCTGGCGCACTTCACCGGTTCGCACAAGGGTGGACAGGCGGCGCGCATGCTGCGCGAAACGAAGCGCATCGATTGGGTCGAAACGGCGGGAGAGCTGGGGGCGCTGCTTCTGGAAGCGAAGCTGGTGAAGCAGTTGCAGCCGCTGTACAACAAGCAGTTGCGGGCCGGCGGACCCGCCGTGGCGCTGGCGCTGCGCGGCGGCCCCGGTAACGAGGTGGCGGCCGGCGAAGCGGCGCTGACGCTGGTCGATCTCGACCGCGTCACGCCGCGTCAGCTGGCGGGACTGTACGGTCCCTTCCGCTCACGCCGCGACTGTCTGACCACGCTGCGCGAACTGGCGACTGCCTGGCAGCTGTGTCCGAAGCGCATCGGTCTGCAGGGCTACGAGCGGCGCACCGCCGCCTGCGTCAATGTGCAGATCAAGCGCTGCCGTGGTGTCTGCTGCGGTCGCGAAGACCCGCGGCAGCACGATATGCGGCTGATGAGTGCACTCGACGGCCTGCGCATGCCCGACTGGCCGTGGCCGGACGCCGTGGCGGTGCGCGAGCGCCGTCCGGGCGCCGAGCGGGGCGACCGGCACTGGCTGGCGCACTGGTGCTATCTGGGCAGCGCGCCGGAGGACAGCGACGACGCGGCGCCGCTGCAGCGCGACGCGCGCTTCGACTATGACCACTACCGCATCCTGCGCCGCCACCTCGACGGACTGCCGGCCGACGCGGTCGAGACCGTCTAGATATCGTCTGGCGGGTGCCGGAGCGACTGCCGCAGCTGGCCTGCCGACATCGGGCGCGCAAACAGATAACCCTGGCCCTCCGAACAACCGAGCCGCAGCAGCAGTTCGGCCTGTTCGGACAGCTCTATGCCCTCGGCGATGGTGGTCATGCGCAGTGAGCGACCCAGCGCCAGCATGGCTTCTATCATCGCGCGCGCGTCCTCGTTCTCGGTCAGGTCGATGATGAAGGAGCGGTCTATCTTGATGCGGTCTATCGGCAGGCCGCGCAGCACGCTCAGCGACGAGTAGCCGGTGCCGAAATCGTCGATGCTGATCGAGATGCCAAGCCGCTTCAGCGCATCGAGTATGCCGGCGCTCTGCTCGATCACCTGCAGCGTGGACTCGGTGATCTCGAGCTCTAGCGACTCGGCCGGGAAGCCGGTTTCGGTCAGCACCTCCAGCACATGGGCGACGAAGTCCTCGCGCATGAACTGCCTGACCGACACGTTGACGGCGAGGCGCATCTGCCGGCCATCGTTGTCCGGCAGGCCGACGATGTCATGGCAGGCGCGGCGTAGCACCCACATGCCCAGCGTTTCAATGATGCCGCTCTCTTCGGCGACCGGAATGAAGCGCGCGGGCGAAATCATGCCCAGTTCCGGATGCGGCCAGCGCACCAGCGCCTCGACGCCGATCACGTGCGCGTCGGACAGCCGGAGCTGGGGCTGGTAGTGCACCTCCAGCGCGTCGTTATCGATGGCGCGACGCAGGCCCTGTTCCATCTGCATGCGTTCCTGTGTGCGCTCCGACATGTCGGCAGTGAAGAACTGATAGCGGTTGCGTCCTTGCGACTTGGCCGAGTACATCGCGATGTCGGCTGCGCGCATCAGCACGTTGCGATCGGTGCCGTGGTCGGGGAACACGGCGATGCCTATGCTGCCGGTGATGCGTATCTGCTCGCCACCGAGGTCGAACGGATCACGCAGCGCACCGAGCAGCTTCATCGCCAGATGCGAGGCGTCTTCTGGCTGTGCGCTGCCGGTGAGCACGACGAATTCGTCGCCGCCGAGGCGGGCCAGCGTGTCGCTGCGGCGCAGCGCCTCACGCAGACGCACCGACACCGCGCGCAGCAGCTCGTCGCCGACGCCATGGCCCAGTGTGTCATTCACCCCCTTGAAGCTGTCCAGGTCGAGGAAGAGCAGGATGCAGCGCTGCTGCGCGCGACGTGCCTGTTCGATGGCGCGCTCGAAGCGGTCGTCGAACAGCAGGCGGTTGGGCAGGCCGGTCAGCGCGTCGTGATGCGCCAGATGATTCAGTTTCTCCTCGGCCTGATGGATGGCGCTGAAATCGGAGAAGGCAGCGACGAAATGGGTGACGGTGCCGTTGTCGTTGCGCACCGCGCTGATGCTCTCCCAGGCCGGGAAGCTGTCGCCCGACGCGCGTTGGCACAGCACCTCGCCCTGCCAGTAGCCGGTGCTCGAGGGGGCGACCAGCGCGGCGTAGAAATCGTCGCCGTGGCCGGTTCCGAGCACCGCGTCAGGGTCGAGGCCGAGTACCTGGGTCTCGTCGTGCCCGGTGATGCGTGTATAGGCGGCATTGACCGCGACGATGCGCCGACGCGCGTCGGCGATCACGATGGCTTCGGCCGTGGTGTGGAATACGACGCTGGACTGGCGCAGGCGCTCCTCGTCGCGGCGGCGTTGCGTCACGTCCTGCAGGATGCCGACGATGCGCTGCTCGCCGGCCGGGTCGCCGTAAGCGCGCGCGTGCGCTTCCAGACTGCGTGGGCCGCCATTGCCCACCGTCCGGAATTCGATGCGCACCGGATCGCCGCGCTGCAGTGCCGCGTTCAGCGCCGCCGACACGCGCTCGCGGTCGCCGGCATCGACGCGCGACAGAAAGAGATTCCACGATTCATCCAGCGGGACCGGGCGGTCGCCGAACAGGCTGCGCAAGTGGCCGTCGCCGTGCAACTGCATCGAATCGCCCTGCCACTCGATCACGCCGAGCGAGGCGGCATCCAGCGCCTGCTTGAACAGCTGTTCGCTGCGCTCCACGAGCACCTCGACTTCGCGACGCGCAAGCGCCATCTGTATCGTCGCGTGCAGCTCGCGCGCTTCGCACGGCTTGACCAGATAGCCGAAGGGCCGGCAGTCGAGTGCGCGGCGCAGCGTGTCGTCCTCGGCGTAGGCGGTCAGGAAGACCACCGGTACGCGGTGCTGCGACTGGATCTGCAGTGCCGCGTCTATGCCGTCGATCGGACCTTCGAGGTGGATGTCCATCAGCACCAGGTCGGGCGCCACCTCGCCGACCTTGCGCACCGCCTGCTCGCCGCTGGCCAGCACCGCGCCAACCTTGTAGCCGAAGGACTGCAGCTGGTTCTTCAGGTCGAAAGCGATCACGCGTTCGTCCTCGACCAGCATCAGATTGATCGGGAGCGGTGCGTTCATGTCGTACCTCGCACGTTGAGTGATGCCGGAAAGGTGATGAGATAGCAGGCGCCGCCGTCGCGCGCCATCTGCAGTTCGCCGTGCAGCTGATCTATCAGCAGGGGCACCAGCTGCAGGCCGAGCGACTTAACGGTGTCGAAGTCAAAACCGGCCGGCAGGCCGACTCCGTCGTCGCGCACGCCCAGCGTCAGCCGATCGTCGCTGCCGTGCAGCGAAACGGTGATGGTGCCGGCGCGCTGCGCAGGGAAGGCATGCTTGAAGGCATTGGTGACCAGTTCGTTCACCACCAGCCCGCACGGGATCGCGCGTTCCAGATCGAGATAGACCGGCTGCGGCGGGCGTTCGAGCCGCAGTTCGACGCCGCTCGCACTGCTGCGGTAGGCACCGCGCAGCAACTGCGCAAGACGGTCGAGATAGTCGCCGAGGTCCATGCGCGAAAAATCCTTGCGCTCGTACAGCAGCTGATGGGTCAGCGCCATCGCTCGCACGCGATTCTGGCTCTCGTTAAGGATGTCGCGTACGCGCGGGTCGTCGACATTGTTGGCCTGCAGGTTGAGCAGGCTGGTGATGACCTGCAGATTGTTCTTGACCCGGTGGTGAACTTCGTTGAGCAGCACCGTCTTTTCCTGCAGCGCCTGTTCCAGCACCTGCTGGGCGCGGCGCCGTTCGGTGATGTCGACGATGGATGCCAGCACCATGACCCCACTGCCGGTATCCATCGGGTTCAGGCCGATCTCGACCGGAAACTCGCTGCCGTCGGCACGGCAGGCGAACAGGTCGCGGCCGCCGCCCATCGGACGTGGGCTGGGCGATGACAGGAAGCTGTGACGGAAGTCGGCGTGGTGTGCACGCGCGGCCGACGGCACCAGCATATCGACCGAGCGGCCTATCAGTTCGGTACGCGGGTAACCGAACAGTCTTTCCGTCTGCTCGTTGACCAGCACCATCATGCCGCGGCCATCGACCAGAACCATCGCGCTGGGCGCGTACTCGACGACGCGGCGGAAGGCGTCGTCGTTCATCTGCGGCATCGGCGGGGCATCGTGCGCCGGTGTGCCATCGGTACGGATATCCATCGGCCATCCTCCGTGAGCCCGCGCTCATTTCGGGCTCATTCATTCTGGATGGCCGCGTGCGTCAAGACAAGGTCGTGTTGCCCTTCGTTTCGATTGCACAAAAACAAAAGCCCCTGCGGCTGGCAGGGGCTTTGGCTGTGGCTTTGCGCCGTGATCAGGCTTCCGGGTCGTACATGCAGTGCTTGATCTTGTGGCGGTTGGCGATCAGCTCGTCGATCGTCGGCTTGCCGGTCATCGCACGCTGTATCGCGATCTTGGTTGCTTCGTAATTGGTGCGGTACAGATCCTTCATGTCGAGGTTGGGATCCTTGACCGCGTTCGGGTCCAGCCACACCAGGTCGATGATGACCAGCTCGTCCACCAGATCCTTCGGGATGATGCCTTCCGACACGCAGTCGACGACCGCGTCGGCGGTGGCCGACTGCACCACGCCGCCGAGCAGTTCGACGGTGCGCGAGTTCTTGATCGTGACCTTGGGCACCATCATCGTCGCCGGCTTGGCCATCTGGTTGCAGTCGCGCACGGCGAGCATGCGGGTGTGACCGGCGGTCTGACCCATCATCTGGGCGAAGGCCTGGCCGACCGGGCCGTCGATCGAGCCGATGACGATTTCCGGCATGGCATCGGTGTATTGACCTTCCTTGGCGAAGACGGTGGCTTCACCGACCTTCATCACGATACGTTCGGACATGGTTCGATTCCTTTTGACAGTGTTTTCAATTCGTTGGCGCGCAAGGCTCAGCCGCCGCGAAGTTTAGCGCGCATGCGGTCGATTTCACGCCGCTGGGTCTTGGTGGGCCGTCCGTGCAGCATGTGTGACGGTTCCGGAGCAAGTCGGCGCCGTTCGCGTTCCGCTTCGCGCCGGGCGAGGCTCTCGGCGGTCTCTTCATAAAGCTTGCGTGCCTCTTCGGCCGGGCCGCGTTTGCCGGACAGCGCCTGCACGATCACCGTGTAGCGCACTTCGCCGGTCTGGATGTCCAGCCGGTCGCCGAGGCGTACCTCGCGCGACGGCTTGGCGCGCGCCTCGTTCAGCTGGATGCGGCCGGCGTCGATGGCGTCGGAGGCCAGCGTGCGGGTCTTGAAGAAGCGCGCCGCCCACAGCCACTTGTCGAGCCGCAGCCGTTCGCGCGCGGCCTCTTCGTCCTGGCTCACGGCAGCAGGCGTTCGCCGGCATAGAGGTCGGCGATGCGTTCGCGCGCGCGGATCAGGTGCACCTTGTCGCCATCGACCATCACTTCGGCGGCGCGCGGCCGCGTGTTGTAGTTCGAACTCATGGTCATGCCGTAGGCGCCGGCGGAGAAGATGGCGACCAGGTCCTCCGGCTCGACCGCCAGTTCACGTGCGCGGCCGAGGAAGTCGCCGCTTTCGCAGACCGGGCCGACCACGTCGTAGGTATCCGCCTCGCCGCGCGGGCGTACCTCGGCGATGCGGTGCCAGGCGTCGTACAGCGCCGGCCGGGCAAGATCGTTCATCGCCGCGTCGATGATGGCGAAATTGCGCTCCTCGCCGCGCTTCAGGTACTCGATCTTCGACAGCAGCACGCCGGCGTTGCCGACCAGAGAGCGGCCGGGTTCGAGCAGCAGTCTCTCCTTGCGGCCGGCCAGCACGGCCAGCAACGGCGCCAGGTAGTCACGCGTCGCCGGCACGTCCTCGTCGTCGTAGCGGATGCCGAGGCCGCCGCCGAGGTCGAGGTGGCGCAGTTCGATGCCGTCGCGGTTCAGTGCTTCGGCCAGCGCCACCACCTTGGCGGCCGCTTCGGCCACCGGCGCCGGGTCCAGCAGCTGCGAGCCGATGTGGCAGGCGATGCCGCGGATCTCCAGCTGCGGCAGTTTCACCGCATCGAGATAGATGCGGTGTGCGTCGGCGATGGGCACGCCGAACTTGTTGCACTTCAGGCCGGTGGATATGTACGGATGGGTTTTCGGGTCGACGTCCGGATTCACCCGCAGCGCGATCGGCGCACGCTTGCCCAGGCTGCCGGCGACCTCGGCCAGCCGGTGCAGTTCGGCTTCGGACTCGACGTTGAAGCAGTAGATGCCGTGGGTCAGCGCAGCGCGCATTTCGTCGCGCGTCTTGCCGACACCGGAGAACACCACCTTGGCCGGATCGCCGCCCGCCGCGATCACGCGCGCCAGTTCGCCGCCGGACACGATGTCGAAGCCGGTGCCCAGCCGCGCGAACACATTCATGATCGCCAGGTTGGAATTCGACTTCACCGCGTAGCACAGCATGGCGTCACGGCCGGACAGTGCATCGGCGTAGGCAGCGTGCGCTTCGGTCAGCGCCGCGCGGCTGTATACGAAGGTGGGCGTGCCGTACTCGGCGGCAATACGCTCGAGCGCAACGCCTTCGGCGTACAGCGCGCCGTCGCGGGTTTCGAAATGCTTCATTGCTTGTCGGCCTTGTTAGTATCTTGCGGAGCAGGTGCGGGCGCGGGCTTCGCGGCCGCCGGCTGGGCGCCCTGCTTGGGCGGCAGCGTCAATGGTCCCTTGGTGCCGCAGGCGGCGAGCGTCAGGGTCAGTGCGACGATGCGCACGAGCGGGCTGGAAAACATGTCGGATGGCCGGAATATGAACGAGAGTGAATTTAACAAATTGGCCGATGCGACGCTGGCTGCGATCGAGCAGGCCATCGAGCGCAGCGGCGCCGGAATCGACTACGAACTGCAGGCCGGCGGCGTGCTGGAACTGGAGTTCGACGACGGTTCGAAAATGGTGATCAACCGTCACGGCGTCGCGCAGGAAATCTGGGTCGCGGCGCGCTCCGGCGGCTTCCACTTCCGTGCCGACGGCGGCCGCTGGATAGGCACGCGCGACGGCAAGGAACTGATGCAGGCACTGGAAGAGCTGCTCAGCCAGCAGGCGGGCGAGCCGGTGAAGCTGCGCGGCTGAGCGTTTCCGGCACCGTCAGCCGCGATTCGCTCGGTACGATGTGGCCGGTCGGCGAGCGTGGCGGCGTCGGAATCGGTGCCGGCGACTGCGGCGGCGGGCCGGGCTGCAGCTCACCTTCCGAAGCCGGCGTTTCCGGCTCTTCCGGCAGCGATTCGGGCGGCGGCGGCAGGTGTTCCTCGTACATCAGGTCGGTGCGCGGGTTACCCTTGCTGTCCTCGCCGGCATCGATGCTGATCAGGCCGTCGGGCAGCGGCAGCCGCTGTTCGGGCACGTCCTTCAGTGCGTGGCGCATGTAATCCACCCACATCGGCAGCGCTGCCGAACCGCCGGTTTCGCCACGACCCAGGGTGCGCGGGTTGTCGAAGCCTATCCATGCAACGGCTACGCGCGAGGGCTGGTAGCCGCAGAACCAGGCGTCGAGATAGTCGTTGGTGGTGCCGGTCTTGCCGGCGAGGTCGCCGCGCTTGAGGGCCAGCGCGCGGGTGGCCGTTCCGCGGCGCACGACGTCCTGCATCATGCTGTCCATCAGGTAGGCGTTGCGCGCGTCGATGACGCGCAAACCTTCGTCGCCGGCCTTGCGCGGCGTGAAGCGCGCCAGCACGCGTCCCTCGCTGTCGGTGATCTCGCTCACCACATAGGGCTCGACCCGGTAGCCGCCGTTGGCGAACACGGCGTAGGCGGACGCCATCTGCCACGGGGTGACAGACCCCGCACCGAGCGCCATCGTCAGGTAGGGCGGGTGGCGCGCGGCGTCGAATCCGAAGCGTGAAACATAGTCCTGCGCATAGCGCGGACCGATCGAGCGCAGCATGCGGATAGACACCATGTTCTTCGACTTCGCCAGCGCCGTGCGCAGCGAGATCGGGCCGTCGTACTTGCCGTCGTAGTTCTTCGGCTGCCAGCTCTGGCTGCCGGTTTCGCCGGCCGACACCACCAGCGGCGTGTCCTCCTCGACGGTCGCCGGCCCGTAGCCCTTCTCCAGTGCCGCCGAGTAGATGAAGGGCTTGAATGCCGACCCGGGCTGACGCCAGCCCTGGGTGACGTGGTTGAACTTGCTGCGATTGAAGTCGAAACCGCCGACCAGCGCGCGGACCGCGCCATCGCTGGTGTCGATGGCGAGCAGGGCCGCCTCGACTTCTGGCATCTGCGCCAGCGTCCAGCCGAGCTTGGCGTCCTGCATCACGCGCACGACCGCGCCGCGACGCAGCTTGCGGGCCGGCGGCGCCTTGTCGTCCAGCATCGCCTTGGCGAACTTGATCGCGTCGGCGCCCAGGTTGAGCACTTCGCCGCCGCGCTTGTAGACCTTTACCGCCGTCGGACTGGCGGCGAGCACCACGGCGGCGTGCAGGCCGACCGCGTCCGGCACGTCCTGCAGCAGATCGTCGAGCAGTTCGTCGTCGTCGGCGCCGACGTCCTTCATGTCGACGAAGGACTCCGCGCCGCGATAGCCATGCCGGCGGTCGTAGTCGAACACGCCCTTGCGGACGGCCTCGATGGCGGCGTCCTGGTCGGCGCGCCGTATCGTCGTCACCACACGCAGGCCGAGCGAGTAGGCGTTCTCGCCGAAGCGCTCGACCGCCATCTGGCGCGCCATTTCGGCGACGAAATCCGCCGGCTTCGGCCCGCTGGCGGTGCTGCTGCTGTCGCGACGCAGGACCAGCTCTTCCTCGACCGCGCGAGCGCGGGTCGCTTCGTCGATGTAGCCCAGCTCCTGCATGCGCCGCAGCACGTAGGACTGGCGCAGCGCGGCGCGCTTCGGGTTCACCACCGGGTTGTACTTGGAAGGCGCTTTCGGCAGACCGGCGAGCATCGCTGCTTCGGCGACGCTAATGTCCTTCAGGTTTTTGCCGAAATAGGCTCTGGAGGCGGCGGCAAAACCGTAGGCGCGCTGACCGAGATAGATCTGGTTGATATAGAGCTGGAGTATCTGGTCTTTTGTCAGGCTGTTCTCGATTTTGAACGCCATCAGTGCTTCATAGACTTTCCGGCGCAGGGTGCGTTCGCTCGACAGGAAGAAATTGCGCGCCACCTGCATCGTGATGGTGCTGGCGCCCTGGCTGCGGCCGCCGCTGGTCAGATTGGCCAGCGCGGCACGGGCAATGCCGATGTAGTCGATGCCCGAGTGCTGGTAGAAGCGCTCGTCCTCGGCGGCAATGATGGCGTGCTTGAGCGCGTCCGGCACCTGTTCGATCGGCACGACCGAGCGGCGTTCTTCGCCGAATTCGCCGATCAGCTGCCCGTCGGCGTTGTAGACGCGAAGCGGGATCTTCGGCCGGTAGTCGGTCAGGATGTCCAGCGACGGGAGCTGAGGGTAGGCGAGCAGTACGACGATCAGCGCGAGGGCCGCGCCTATCAGTGCGAGGCCGGTGAGGGCGGTCAACGGGTAGAGCAGCCAGCGGAATTTGGAGAGCAAGAGGATGGGTTTCCGGAGGGGGTTTGAGGCCGAAAGTATAGCCGGCCGACCGTGTGAAGCTTCTCGTTACGCCTACCCAAAATTTGTTTACTTGTCGATACCTTGCTGCTAGCATCTTAATGTAATTTGTGCGTATTGGGCCTAATTCACTGTCTTAAAAGGAAAAAGCTTGGCTTTCGACCTGTCGGTATTTAACCCGGGAGCGCGTCCCCTGATGGGGCTGGACGTGTCGTCCTCGGCGGTCAAGCTGGTCGAGCTGTCCCGGACAGCGAAGGGCGAGCACCGCATCGAGCGCTACGCCATCGAGAACCTCCCGCGCGATTCGGTGGTGGATGGCAACATCGCCAAGCTCGAAGACGTCGCCGACGCCGTGCGTCGGGCGTGGAAGCGCATGGGCACGTCGACGCGCAATGTCGCGCTGGCCCTGCCAGCGGCGGCCGTCATCACGAAAAAGATCATCGTTCCGGCCAATCAGCGCGAGCAGGAGCTCGAAGTGCTGGTGGAGTCGGAAGCCAATCAGTACATCCCCTTCCAGCTCGACGAGGTGAATCTCGATTTCCAGGTGGTCGGCCCGGCGCCCGGCAACCCGGACGAGGTCGAGGTGCTGATCGCCGCCTCGCGCAAGGAAAAGGTCGAGGACCGCGTCGCGGTGGCCGAAGCGGCCGGCCTGCGCGCAGTCGTGGTTGATGTCGAGTCCTACGCGGCACAGGCCGCATTCGAACTGGTCGAGAAGCAGCTGCCGGACGGCGGCAAGGACACCAACATCGTGCTGGTCGACGTCGGCGCCAACGTGATGAACGTGATCATCCTGCGCAACGACCAGCCGGTCTATTCGCGCGAGCAGGCGTTCGGCGGCTACCAGCTGACGCAGGACATCATGCGCAACTACGGCATGAGCCCGGAAGAGGCCGAAGCCGCCAAGCGCACCAACACGCTGCCGGAGAATTACGAGAACGATCTGCTGCGTCCCTTCATGGACAACCTCGCGCTCGAGGTGTCGCGTGCGCTGCAGTTCTTCTTCACCTCGACGCAGTACAACAGCGTCGACCACATCGTGCTCGCCGGCGGGTGCTCGGTGATCCCCGGTCTGGACGAAGTGGTTGCCAACCGTACCCAGGTCGAAACCCGTATCGCGAACCCCTTTGTCGACATGCAGCTGTCGCAGACGGTCACCGCCAAGCGTCTCAGCCAGGACGCGCCGTCACTGCTGGTGGCCTGCGGCCTTGCGCTCAGGAGGTTCGACGCATGATACGCATCAACCTTCTTCCCCATCGCGAGGAGAAGCGCAAGGCTCGGCGCCAGCAGTTCTATGCGCTGACCGGCCTGACGCTGGTGCTCGGCGGTCTCATCGTGGCGCTCGGCAACGGCATCATCAGCGGTTACGTGTCGGCCCAGGACGAAAAGAACGCCTTCCTGAAGACCGAAATCGCTGCGCTCGACAAGTCGATCGACGAGATCAAGCGGTTGCGCGAGCAGACCGACGCGCTGCTGCAGCGCAAGCGGGTGATCGAGTCGCTGCAGGGCAACCGGTCGGAGGCGGTCGGCCTGTTCAACGAACTCGCGAAGAACGTGCCGGAAGGCGTCTATATCAAGAAGGTTTCGCAGCAGGCGAACAAGATCAATCTGGTCGGGTATGCGCAATCGAACGCGCGGGTGTCCAGCCTGATGCGGAATCTGGAGTCGTCGCCGCTGCTCGAGCGCCCGACCCTCATCGAAATCAAGGGCGCCACTGTCGACAAGCGCCGCATGAACGAATTCAGCCTCGATCTGTTCATCACGCGCGCGGTGGACGAGGCCGACAGCAAGACGGCGAAGGGGCGCAAGACATGAAGCAGATCCAGATGCCCCAGATCGATTTCACGCGCATTGCGGACGATTTCAAGAATCTCGACCCGAAGGACGTCGGCAACTGGGCCACCGCGCCGAAGGCCGCGGTCCTGCTGGGTGTGCTGGTCGCAACGCTGGCCGCAGGCTGGTGGTTCCTGTGGGATCCGCTGCGCGTCGAGCTCGAACAGAAGCGACTCGAGGAACAGACGCTGAAGGACGAATGGCTCAACAAGAAGCGTCAGGCGGTGAATCTCGAGCAGTACCAGCAACAGCTGGCCGACATCGACAAGTCCTTCGGTGCGCTGCTCAAGCAGCTTCCGAACAAGGCCGAGATGGAATCGCTGCTGGTCGACATCAGTCAGGCCGGTCTGAGCCGCGGCCTGCAGTTCGAAACCTGGAAGCCGGGTGGCGAAGCGGTCAAGGATTTCTACGCCGAAATGCCGATCACGATCCGCGTCACCGGCGGCTATCACGACCTCGGCAACTTTGCCGGTGACGTCGCCAAGCTCTCGCGCATCGTGACCCTGGGTTCGATCGTCATTGATTCAAGCAAGGACGGCCTGAAGATGGATGCCGTGGCGACCACCTACCGTTATCTCGACGACGAAGAGATTGCCCGAATCAAGAAGGCAAAGGCCGACAAGGCCAAGGGGGCCAATAAATGAAGCGCCTCCTGACGATGCTGGCGGCCAGTCTGGCGCTGGCGGGCTGCGGTAGCGAAGACCATGAAGACCTGCGCTCGTGGATGGAAGAGAACACCCAGGGCCTGAAGGGGCAGGTGAAGCCGCTGCCCGAAATCAAGCCTTCGATCATCGTTGCCTACGAAGCGGGCAATCTGCTCGATCCGTTCAGCGTGCAGAAGATCGAGCCCGAGCGGAAGAAGGGCGGCGGCGGTGGCGGTGGCATCACGCCCGACCTCGACCGGCGCAAGGAGCCGCTGGAGCAGTACCCGCTCGACACGCTGGCCATGGTCGGTCTGCTCGAGCAGGGGCGGGTCACCTATGCGCTGATCAAGGCGGACACGACCTTGCATCGCGTGCGCAGCGGCAATTACATGGGTCAGAACTTCGGTGTCATCACGTCGATATCCGGCGATGGCATCACCTTGAAGGAAATCGTTCAGGACGCGGACGGCGAATGGGTCGAACGTACCAGTACGCTCCAGTTGCAGGAGCAGGAGGCAAAAAAATGAATTTCGTCCGCAAACTCGCCGGCCTGCTGTGCGCGCTCGCCGTCGCTTCGATACCGGCACTTGCCGTCGCACAGGCACAGCCGAACAGCATCGAGTCCATCCTGGTGTCGCAGCAGGGCGGGGAGGTGCTGGTCAAGGTGACGACCAAGTCCGAACTGGCCACGGTGCCCGCCAACTTCAGCGTCGCCTCGCCCGCGCGCATCGCCTTCGATTTCCCGGCGACCGGAAACGCGCTCGGCCGCTCGTCCCAGAACTTGAACGAAGCGCACCTGCGCAGCTTCAACATCGTCGAGGTCGGTGACCGTACGAGACTGGTGCTCAACCTCAACAAGCTGTCCACCTTCAATACCCGGCTGTCCGGGCGCGACCTGTACATCAGCCTGGCGATGCCGACCAACGCAGAGGCTGTCGCCCAGTCCGACAAAACGTCCCGATTCGCCGAGCCGGCTGCGAACGAAGGTACGCAGACCCTGCGCAACGTCGGCTTCCGCCGCGGCAAGGATGGTGAAGGTCGCGTCGTGGTCGAACTGTCGGATCCGAACATCGGTATCGACATCCGCCAGCAGGGTACGAAGCTGGTGGTCGAATTCCTGCGCGCCTCGGTGGCCGAGGAATTCCTGAAGCGCTATGACGTGACCGACTTCGGCACGCCGATCACGCAGATGGAAGTCGTGCGCTCGGGTGCCAATACCCGCCTCACGGTCACTCCGACCGGTCTCTGGGAGCACAACGCCTACCAGAGCGAGAATCAGTTCATCCTCGAGGTGAAGCGTCTGGTCGAGGATCCGAACAAGCTGGTTCAGGGCAGCAAGCCGGGCTACCAGGGCGAGAAGCTGTCGCTGAATTTCCAGAATATCGACGTGCGTTCGGTGCTGCAGGTGATCGCCGACTTCACCGACAACAACATCATCACGTCCGACACCGTCGGTGGTTCGCTGACGCTGCGACTGAAGGACGTCCCCTGGGACCAGGCCCTCGACATCATTCTCGACGCCAAGGGGCTGGACAAGCGCAAGACTGGCAACGTCATCTGGATCGCGCCGCGCGACGAGCTGACGGCAAAGGAAAAGCTGGCGCTCGAAAGCCAGCAGCAGGTGAGCGAGCTCGAGCCGCTGCGTACCGAAACCTTCCAGCTGAACTATCACAAGGCGGAAGTTCTGTACAAATCCATCCTCGACGACAAGGACAAGCGCTTCCTGTCCAAGCGTGGGTCGATCGTGATGGACACGCGCACCAACAAGCTCATCGTGACCGACATCCCGTCGCGACTCGAAGACATCCGCCGCATCCTGATCGAGCTCGACGTGGCGACCCGCCAGGTCCTGATCGAGGCGCGTATCGTCGAAGCGAACGAGGACTTCGCGAAGAACCTCGGCGCACGTCTCGGTATCAACCAGACGGCCGCTGGTTCGGTGCAGCTGGGTCGCGCGGGTCTCAATATCGGTGGTTCCGCGGCGGCGACCGGTTTCCAGACTGGCCAGGTGCAGACCCAGCCGAACTTCCTGACCGATTCGTTGAGTACGAATCTGCGTGCAAACAACATCACGCCGCGTACGCCGGGCCAATTGTCCTTCGTGCTGTTCAATTCGGCGGCGACGCGTTTCCTGAACCTCGAACTGTCGGCGCTCGAACAGGACGGCAAGGGCAAGGTGATTTCCAGTCCGCGTGTCATGACCTCGGATCAGAACGAGGCACTGATCGAGCAGGGCGTCGAAATCCCCTACCAGCAGGCAACCAGTTCTGGCGCGACCAGCGTGTCCTTCCGCAAGGCCAACCTCAAGTTGCAGGTGAAGCCGCAGATCACGCCGGACGGTCGTGTGCAGATGGCGCTCGACATCAACAAGGACACGCCGAACACCCAGCTCTCGACGGGTTCGGGGGTGGCCATCGACACCAAGCACGTCAAGACCGATGTGCTCGTCGAGAACGGCGGTACGGTGGTCATTGGCGGTATCTACACGCAGGACGAGCGCCGCACCCAGACGCGCGTGCCTTTCCTCGGCGATCTGCCTTACGTCGGCTTTCTGTTCCGCAATACGGAAACCCGTGACAACCGCGCGGAACTGCTCATCTTCGTGACGCCGCGCATCGTCAGCGACAACCTGACGCTGCGCTGAGCGACCTCATCGACGTGGCATCGGGCGGCCCCGGCAACGGGGCCGCTTTCTTTTTGCGCTGCTAGAATCCGGCCGGTGGAACATAGCGACAACATTTTTCTGGTCGGCATGATGGGCGCCGGCAAAACGACCGTCGGCCGCCAGCTCGCGCGCAGGCTGCGCAAGCGCTTCGTCGACTGCGATCACGAGATCGAGGCGCGCACCGGCGTCAGCATTCCGACCATCTTCGAAATCGAGGGTGAAGCCGGCTTTCGCAGGCGCGAGGCTGCGACCATCGAAGCACTGGCCCACGAAACCGGGCTGGTGCTGGCCACCGGCGGCGGTGCGGTGCTCGACCCGATGAATCGGCAGAACCTGAAGGCTGGTGGCTGGGTGGTCTATCTCGACGTGCCGCCCGACATACTGTGGTCGCGCACCCGCGGCGATCGCAACCGGCCGCTGCTGCAGGTCGACGATCCGCGCGCCCGCGTGCGCGAACTTCACGGCCTGCGCGACCCTCTGTACCGGGAGGTCGCCGATTTCATCGCCGAAAGCGGCCAGGGCAGCCCGCTGTCCATCGTGCGGAAACTTGAACGGGAATACCTGAACCGATGCGCAGCCTGAACGTGGCGCTCGACGAGCGCGCCTACGACATCCATATCGGTCGTGGTCTGATAGACCGCGGCGACCTGTTCGCGTCGGTACTGAAGCGCAAGCGCGCCGTGGTCATCAGCAATGAAATCGTCGCGCCGCTGTACGCCGCGCGCGTGCTCGATGCGCTGGACTCGGTCGGCGTTGCCCGCCAGCTGGTCGTGCTGCCTGACGGCGAGGCACACAAGGACTGGCCGACGCTGAACCTCATTTTCGACGCGCTGCTCGGCGCCCGCGTCGAGCGCTCGACGACGCTGATCGCGCTCGGCGGCGGCGTCATCGGTGACATGGTCGGCTTCGCCGCGGCGACCTACCAGCGCGGCGTGCCCTTCATCCAGGTGCCGACCACGCTGCTGTCACAGGTCGATTCGTCGGTCGGTGGCAAGACCGCGATCAACCATCCGCTCGGCAAGAACATGATCGGCGCCTTCTACCAGCCCAAACTGGTGCTGGCCGACATCGATACGCTGGACACGCTGCCCGACCGCGAGCTGAAGGCCGGTCTGGCCGAAGTGATCAAGTACGGCCTGATCCGCGATCGCGAGTTCTTCGACTGGCTCGAAATCAACATGCCGCGCCTGCTGGCGCGCGACACCGAAGCGCTGGCCTTCGCCATCGAGCGCTCCTGCCGCAACAAGGCGGAAGTCGTCATCGAGGACGAAACCGAAGCCGGCGTGCGCGCCCACCTCAACCTCGGCCACACCTTCGGCCACGCGATCGAAACCGGTCTTGGGTACGGCGAGTGGCTGCACGGCGAGGCCGTTGCGGCCGGCACGTTGATGGCGGCCGAGCTGTCGCGCCGGCTCGGCTGGCTGACCGACGACGACGTCGCACGCATCCAGCGCATCCACGAATCCGCCGGTCTGGCGCTGCGCGGACCGAAGCTGGGCGTAGAGCGCTACCTCGAACTGATGTCGCACGACAAGAAGGTCGAGGCCGGCAAGTTGCGGCTGGTGCTGCTCAAGCGCATTGGCGAGGCCGTCGTGTACGGCGATGCCCCGGCAGCCGACATCGCCGCTTCCATCGAGCACTGCTGCGCGAATGCCTGAACTCGCGCCCTACGCAGCCTGCGACGAGAATTCGCGCGGACGCCGCTTTCCGGAAGATTCGCCGCACGGGCGCAGCCAGTTCCAGCGCGACCGCGACCGCATCGTGCACAGCACGGCCTTCCGCCGGCTCGAATACAAGACCCAGGTGTTCGTCAATCACGAAGGCGACCTCTTCCGCACCCGGCTCACGCACAGCATCGAGGTCGCACAGATCGCGCGCTCGATCGCGCGGGCACTGCGGGTGAACGAGGATCTGGCCGAGGCGGTGTCGATTGCCCATGATCTTGGCCACACGCCTTTCGGCCACGCCGGTCAGGACGCGCTGAACGAATGCATGCGCGACTACGGCGGTTTCGAGCACAACCTGCAGAGCCTGCGCACGGTCGATCTGCTGGAGGAGCGCTACGGCGCCTTCGATGGCCTGAACCTCACCTTCGAGACGCGCGAGGGTATCCTTAAGCACTGTTCGCCGACGCGCGCGCGCGAACTGGGCGAACTGGGCAAGCGCTTTCTCGACCGCACGCAGCCGACCATCGAGGCGCAGATCTGCAATCTGGCCGACGAAATCGCCTACAACAACCACGACGTCGACGACGGGCTGCGTTCCGGCCTGATCACGCTGGAACAGCTGGAAGAGGTTCCGATCTTCGCCCGCTTCCGCCGCGAAGTGGTCGATCTGTACCCGCAGATCGCCGGCCGGCGTCTGATCCATGAGGCGATCCGCCGCATGATCAATGCGCAAGTGATTGATCTGGTGGGGGAAACGACGGGCCGCATCGAAGCCGTGGCGCCACGCTCCATCGACGACGTGCGCGCTGCCCCGGTGCTGGTCGCCTACAGCGAAACGATGCGGGCCGAGCAGCTCAAGCTCAAGCAGTTCCTGCGCGACAACCTGTACCGTCACTATCAGGTGCTGCGTATGACCGCCAAGGCGCGCCGCATCATCGCCGAACTGTTCGGCGCCTTCATGGACGACCCGCGCCTGCTGCCGCCGCAGTACCAGCTCATGGCCCGCGACGACAAGCCGCGCGCCATCGCCGACTACATCGCCGGCATGACCGACCGTTACGCGATGCGCGAGCACCGCCGCCTGTTCGCGGTCGGCGAGATCTGACCCCGTCGGTCGGCGCTGTTTGATGCGCTGCCGCACGGGTGTTGTACGCA
Source organism: Methyloversatilis sp. NSM2 (assembly GCF_038066675.1). Classification (NCBI taxonomy): domain Bacteria; kingdom Pseudomonadati; phylum Pseudomonadota; class Betaproteobacteria; order Nitrosomonadales; family Sterolibacteriaceae; genus Methyloversatilis; species Methyloversatilis sp. NSM2. The sequence goes on along the minus strand of NZ_JBBUKV010000006.1, from coordinate 138,359 downwards.
GCGGATCAAGGTTTTATACTCCGTCGTCCACCCCCAAAGTGCCTGTGCCGGTCTCACCGACGAGTCGGCGAGGCCACCCGAGCCGGTGCCCGCCAAATCCCCTTTAGAGGATGACCGCGGAAACCGGCTTTTTCGTGGATGCGGCGGTGCGAATTCCCGCAGTGGCGAGCGATCAGAGCGATGCCGCGCGCGGTTGGCAAACGAGTTTCGAGGACGAAAGCAATGGGTCTTCCCCATACTCAGGGTCTGTACGACCCCGAAAACGAGCGTGATGCATGTGGTGTGGGTTTCGTTGCGAACATCAAGAATCGCAAATCGCACGACATCATCGAACAGGGTCTGCTGATCCTGAAGAACCTCGATCACCGTGGCGCAACCGGTTACGACCCGCTGCTCGGCGATGGCGCCGGCATTTTGATCCAGATGCCTGACGCGCTGATGCGCGCCGAGGCCGCGAAGATCGGTATCACGCTGCCGCCCGCCGGCGACTACGCCTGTGGAACCGTTTTCCTGCCGCAATCGGCCAATGGCTGTGCCGCCTGTGAGTCGGTCGTTGCGCGCATCATCCACGAAGAAGGCCTCACCTTCCTCGGCTGGCGCGACGTTCCGCGCGACAGCAGCATCCTGGCCGAAGCCGCGCGAGCGATCGAGCCGCAGATGCGTCAGGTGTTCATCGCCCGTCCCGATGCCGTCGCCGACCAGATCGCCTTCGAACGCAAGCTGTTCGTCGTGCGCAAGCGCGTCGAGCACGCCGTGCGCGCGCTGAAGCTGGCTGACGTGAAGCAGTTCTACATTCCGTCGCTGTCCTCGCGCACCATTGTCTACAAGGGCATGCTGCTGGCGCACCAGGTTGGCGAGTACTTCCTCGACCTGCAGGACGCGCGCGCCCAGTCCGCACTCGCGCTGGTGCACCAGCGCTTCTCGACCAACACCTTCCCGACCTGGGATCTGGCCCACCCCTTCCGCATGATTGCCCACAACGGTGAGATCAACACCGTGCGCGGCAACATCAACTGGATGAAGGCGCGTCAGAAGTCGATGAAGTCGGCTGCACTCGGCGACGACCTCGACAAGCTGTGGCCGCTCATCGACGAAGGCGGCTCCGATTCGGCCTCGTTCGACAACGCGCTCGAACTGCTGGTGATGGGCGGCTATTCGCTGGCCCACGCCATGATGATGCTGATCCCCGAAGCCTGGGCCGGCAATCCGCTGATGGACGAAGAGCGTCGCGCCTTCTACGAATTCCACGCCGCCATCATGGAGCCGTGGGACGGCCCGGCCGCCGTGGCCTTCACCGACGGCCGCCAGATCGGCGCCACGCTGGACCGCAATGGCCTGCGTCCGGCGCGCTTCCTGGTCACCGACGACGACATGGTCGTGATGGCCTCCGAAATGGGCGTGCTGCCGATTCCGGACGAGCGCATCGTGCAGAAGTGGCGCCTGCAGCCGGGCAAGATGTTCATGATCGACCTCGAAAAGGGCGCGATCATCGAGGACGCCGCGCTCAAGCACGAGCTGTCCACTGAATACCCGTACGACAAGTGGATCACCGATTCGCGTTTCTTCCTGACCGAACTGGAAGAGATCAAGTACGCCACCGAGCGCAGCGAAACCCTGCTCGATACGCAGCAGGCCTTCGGCTACACGCAGGAAGACATCAAGTTCATCCTGGCGCCGATGGCGGCCGGTGGCGAAGAAGCCATCGGCTCGATGGGTAACGACTCCGCGCTGCCGGTGCTGTCGGACAAGAACAAGCCGCTGTATTCCTACTTCAAGCAGCTGTTCGCCCAGGTCACGAACCCGCCGATCGACCCGATCCGCGAAGAGATCGTGATGTCGCTCGCCTCCTTCATCGGCCCGCGTCCCAACCTGATGGGTGTGGCCGACAACGAGGACGGCCTGACGCCGCGCCTGGAAGTCACCCAGCCGGTGCTCACCAACGAAGACGTGCTGCGCCTGCGCGACATCGAGCGCCTGACCGGCGGCAAGTACCGTTCGCTGGTGCTCGACATCACCTACCCGGCGGCCGACGGCGCCGCTGCCTGCGAAGGGGCGATCAAGCGCCTGCAGGAAGCGGCCGAGAAGTCGGTGGCCGATGGTTTCAACATCGTCATCCTGTCCGACCGCGCGGCCTCGCGCGAGCGCGTCGCCATCCCGGCGCTGCTGGCCACGTCGGCCGTGCACCACCACCTGGTGCGCAAGGGCCTGCGCACGCTGACCGGCCTCGTGATCGACACCGGTTCGGCGCGTGAAACCCACCATTTCGCGCTGCTCGCCGGTTACGGCGCAGAAGCGATCTGTCCGTGGCTCGCTTTCGACACGATCGCCGAAATTTCCAACGAGCTGCCGTCCGGTCTGTCGACCAAGGACGCGTCGAAGCGCTTCATCAAGGCGGTGGGCAAGGGCCTGAACAAGGTCATGTCCAAGATGGGCATCTCGACCTACCAGTCGTACAGCGGCGCGCAGATCTTCGAAGCGATCGGCCTCAACTCGGCCTTCGTTGCCCGCTACTTCACCGGCACCGCCACCCAGGTCGAAGGCATCGGCCTGCAGGAAGTGGCCGAAGAGGCGCTGCGCACGCACGCCCAGGCCTTCGGCAACGACCCGGTGCTGGCCAATGCGCTCGATGCCGGTGGCGAGTACGCCTTCCGCATCCGCGGCGAAGAGCACATGTGGACGCCGGACGCGATCGCCAAGCTGCAGCACTCGACGCGTACCAACAAGTACGACACGTACAAGGAATACGCCCGCATCATCAACGACCAGACCAAGCGTCACATGACGCTGCGTGGTCTGTTCGACATCAAGCCGGCGGGCGCACCGGTGCCGCTGTCCGAAGTCGAGCCGGCGACCGAAATCGTCAAGCGCTTCGCCACCGGCGCGATGTCGCTCGGCTCGATCTCGACCGAAGCGCACACCACGCTGGCCATCGCGATGAACCGCATCGGCGGCAAGTCGAACACCGGCGAGGGCGGTGAAGACCCGATCCGCTTCAACCCGGTGACCGAAGACACCACGCTCGACAAGCTGATCGGCTCGTCGCGCGTCGAAGTCGCGCTGCCGCTGAAGAAGGGCGATTCGCTGCGCTCCAAGATCAAGCAGGTCGCGTCCGGCCGTTTCGGCGTCACCGCCGAATACCTGGCCAACTCCGACCAGATCCAGATCAAGATGGCCCAGGGCGCGAAGCCGGGCGAAGGCGGTCAGCTGCCTGGCCACAAGGTGTCGGAATACATCGGCTTCCTGCGCCACTCGGTGCCGGGCGTCGGTCTGATTTCGCCGCCGCCGCACCACGACATCTACTCGATCGAGGATCTGGCCCAGCTGATCCACGACCTGAAGAACTCGAACCCGACCGCGTCGATCTCGGTCAAGCTGGTGTCGGAAATCGGTGTCGGTACCGTGGCCGCCGGCGTGTCCAAGGCCAAGGCCGACCATCTGGTGATCGCCGGTCATGACGGCGGCACCGGTGCCAGCCCGATCTCGTCGATCAAGCACTGCGGTACGCCGTGGGAACTCGGCCTGGCCGAAACCCAGCAGACCCTGGTGCTGAACCGCCTGCGCGGCCGCATCCGCGTGCAGGCCGACGGTCAGATGAAGACCGGTCGCGACGTGCTGATCGGCGCGCTGCTGGGCGCCGACGAATTCGGCTTCGCCACCGCACCGCTGGTGGTCGAGGGCTGCATCATGATGCGCAAGTGCCACCTGAACACCTGCCCGGTCGGCGTCGCCACCCAGGATCCGGTGCTGCGCAAGAAGTTCACCGGCCAGCCGGAACACGTGGTCAATTACTTCTTCTTCGTCGCCGAAGAAGTGCGCGAACTGATGGCCTCGATGGGCGTGCGCAAGTTCGACGATCTGGTCGGCCGCTCCGACCTGCTCGACACCCGCGCCGGCATCGAACACTGGAAGGCGCGCGGCCTCGACTTCTCGCGCATCTTCTACATGCCGCCGGTTCCGGCCGAAGTGTCGCGCGTGCACAGCGAAACGCAGGACCACGGCATCGACCGCGCGCTCGACCACAGCCTGATCGCGAAGGCGAAGGACGCCATCGAAACCGGCAAGCCGGTCGTCGTCGAATCGCCGATCACCAATGTTAACCGCACCGCCGGCACCATGCTGTCGCACGAAGTGGCGCGCCGCTATGGTCACAAGGGCCTGCCTGACAACACCATCATGGTGAAGCTCAGCGGCACCGCCGGCCAGAGCTTCGGCGCCTTCATCGCGCGCGGCATCACGCTGGAACTGACCGGTCAGGGCAACGACTACGTCGCCAAGGGCCTGTCGGGTGGTCGCATCGTGATCAAGCCGTCGGACGCTTTCCGCGGCGCATCCGAGAAGAACATCATCGTCGGCAACACCGTGCTCTATGGTGCGACCGAAGGCGAGTGCTACTTCCGCGGCGTTGCCGGCGAGCGTTTCGCCGTGCGCAACTCGGGCGCCATCGCGGTGGTCGAGGGCACCGGTGACCACGGCTGCGAATACATGACCGGCGGCACCGTGGTCGTGCTCGGCCAGACCGGTCGCAACTTCGCTGCCGGCATGTCGGGCGGCGTCGCCTACGTCTATGACGAGGACGGCAGCTTCGCCAAGCGCTGCAACATGTCGATGGTCGAACTCGACACGATCAGTGGCGATCTGGCCAATGACGCCGACGACCACATCATCGGCGAGGCGGCGATCAACCACCTGACGATGAGCGACGAAGCCATCCTGCGTCGCCTGATCGCGCGTCACGCCGCCTTCTCGGGCTCGAAGCGTGCCGCCGACATCCTCGCCGACTGGGCGAACGCCCGTGGCAAGTTCGTCAAGGTGATGCCGGTCGAGTACCGCCGCGCGCTGCGTGAAATGGCTGCCAAGGCGGATGCGCCGGCTGCAGCGATGGCCAAGTAACAGGAAAAGAATCGAACATGGGAAAGTCCACCGGTTTTCTTGAGTACCAGCGTCTGTCCGAAGCATCGCTGCCGGTCGCCGAGCGCGTGCGCAACTACAAGGAGTTCGTGCTCCACCTGAGCGACGAGGAAGCGAAGATCCAGGGCGCGCGCTGCATGGACTGCGGCATCCCGTTCTGCAACAGCGGCTGCCCGGTCAACAACATCATCCCCGACTTCAACGACCTAGTTTACCGCCAGGACTGGAAGCAGGCGATCGAGGTGCTGCACTCGACCAACAACTTCCCGGAATTCACCGGCCGCATCTGTCCGGCGCCGTGCGAAGCCGCCTGTACGCTGAACATCAACAGCGACGCAGTGGGCATCAAGTCGATCGAGCACGCCATCATCGACAAGGCCTGGGAGAACGGCTGGGTGGTGCCGCAGCCGCCGGCGACGAAGACCGGCAAGAAGGTCGCGGTCGTCGGCTCCGGCCCGGCCGGCATGGCCGCCGCGCAGCAGCTGGCGCGCGCCGGTCACGACGTGACCGTGTTCGAGAAGAACAGCCGCGTCGGCGGTCTGCTGCGCTACGGCATCCCCGACTTCAAGATGGAAAAGTCGCACATCGACCGCCGCATCGCGCAGATGGAAGCCGAAGGCGTGACCTTCCGCACCGGTGTGCAGGTCGGCCCGCTGCCTGAAGGTTCGCCGGTGCACAGCGACGCCGCCACCGTGGTCAGCCCGGAGCAGCTCAAGGCCGAGTTCGACGCCGTCATCCTCGCCGGCGGTGCTGAACAGCCGCGCGACCTGCCGGTGCCGGGCCGCGAACTGGCCGGCGTGCATTTCGCGATGGACTTCCTGCCGCTGCAGAACCGCGTCGTTGCCGGCGACACCGTGCCCGACCAGATCATGGCCACCGGCAAGCACGTGGTCGTGATCGGCGGCGGCGACACCGGTTCCGACTGCGTCGGCACCTCGAACCGTCACGGCGCGGCCAGCGTCATCCAGTTCGAACTGATGCCGCAGCCGCCGGAGTCGGAGAACAAGCCGCTGGTATGGCCCTACTGGCCGATCAAGCTGCGCACCTCGTCCAGCCACGAAGAAGGCTGCGAGCGTGACTGGGCGATCGCCACCAAGGAATTCATCGGCGAGAACGGCAAGGTCACCCAGGTCAAGACCGTGCGCGTCGAGTGGAAGGACGGTCGCATGCAGGAAGTGGCCGGCACCGAGCAACTGCTGAAGGCCGACCTCGTGCTGCTCGCGATGGGCTTCGTCAGCCCGGCTGGCAGCATCATCGAAAGCTTCGGCGTCGAGAAGGACGGCCGTGGCAACGCCCGCGCCACCACCGACGGTGAAGGCTGCTACGCCACCAACGTGCCCAAGGTATTCGCCGCCGGCGACATGCGCCGCGGGCAATCGCTGGTGGTGTGGGCGATCAGAGAAGGGCGCCAATGCGCCCGCGAGGTGGATCAGTTCCTCATGGGTTCGACCACTCTGCCGCGTTGATCTCTCCGCCCCTCTCTGACCGCCCACAGGCGGGGAGTGGGGAACGCCGGCCGACCGGCCGGCGTTGGCGCGGGGCCGGCAGTGCGCACGCGAAGTCGATCAGTTCCTCCTGGGTTCGACCACTCTGCCGCGTTGATCTCTCCGCCCCTCTCTGACCGCCCACAGGCGGGGACAGGGGAACGCCGGCCGCCGGGCCGGTGTTGGCGCGAGGGCCGCAATCGCGAGCAAGCTCGCTCCCACAAGACCTGGCTCGGGTTGGGTCTCGGGTCAGGCGCCTCCCATGTAGGAGCGGTCTTCCGACCGCGACTGCGGCGCCTGAGTAGGAAGCGGTGCTTGATCACAGGCCCCGTCGGGGTCAGAAGACCCCTCCCACAGAACCCTGATTCCGCCTCGGGCCGCAGGTCTGGCGCCCCCCCTGTGGGAGCGGCCTTGGCCGCGACGCGGCCGCTGCAGTCCGCCGGCTTCGACGCAGGCTGCTGTCGGGGTCAAGACCCCTCCCACAGAGCCCCGCCCACTCGCCGGCGACCGCTCAAACGCCCACCTACGGCAACTTTCGCATCAGCACCGGCGGCTCCGGGGGCGGTGCGGGCGGACGGGCTATCGGCGGGTAGAGGGGAGGGTGGCGACGGATGATGCGTGGCGGTACGCCGTACAGGGTTTCCTCGATCAGCGCCGGATCGTCGCAATCCACACGCCTCTGTTCCAGGCAGCGACGGCGCGCTTCCGCCATCGCAGCTTCCTGCCGCGCGGCGCTCTCTCGCGCGACCGATGCACGTTCCCGCTGCAATGCCGATTCGACCTCGCGCTGTACCGCGTCGCGGTCTGCCACTCCACCTGGCGGGGCTGGCGGCGTCGCAGCACGGGCAGGGGGCGGTGAGCCGGTCACGGTGAGCGGATCGACGGTGCGGATCGGCGTCGATTTGCGACCCTCGGGCGGCGCGTCGCCGTAATTCACGACGCCGCGTTCATCGACCCAGCGGTGCACGGTGTCGCCCGCGAACAGCGTCACGGGCAGCATGCAGAGGGCGGCGTAAAGGGCGGCGGCTTTCATGTCGTAGACCTCCCGGTTGAATTGTTAAATCTATGGCAACGCGCACGTCGGCAGGTTGCAAACACGCGGTGGGCGAGAACTGCTGCGCAGCAGGCCGTCGTACCCCGAATGCTAGAATCCACGCGGTTTTCCGCCATATGGTGTCCGATGCAGATCGTCATTCTGGCAGCCGGGCAAGGCAAGCGCATGCGCTCCGCCCTGCCCAAGGTGCTGCAACCCCTGTCTGACCGCCCGCTGCTCGGGCATGTGCTGCGCACCGCAGCGTCCCTGAACCCGTCGCACACCTGCGTGGTGTACGGCCACGGTGGCGACGCAGTGCGCGCAGCTTTCCCCGATCTCGCGGTCGACTGGGCGCTGCAGGCCGAACAGCTCGGCACCGGTCACGCCGTCCGCCAGGCGCTGCCGCATCTGTCGCGCGACGAACCGGTGCTCATACTTTACGGCGACGTGCCGCTGCTGCGCGCCGACACGCTGGTCAAGCTGGCCGAAGCGGCCGGCAACGACAAGCTCGCCATCCTTACCGTCAGCTTCGACGACCCGACCGGCTACGGCCGCATCGTGCGCGACGGCGAGGGCCGCATCGTGCGCATCGTCGAGCAGAAGGATGCCTCCGAGGCCGAGCGCGCCATCCGCGAAGTGAACACCGGCATCATGGTCGTGCCCGGCGGCAAGCTCGCCGGCTGGCTCGACCAGCTGTCGAACGACAACGCCCAGCGCGAGTACTACCTGACCGACGTGGTCGCGGCCGCCGTGCGCGACGGCGTGCCGGTGGTGAGCACGCAGCCGGCGCGCGTGTCGGAAACGCTGGGCGTGAATGACAAGGCGCAACTGGCCGAACTCGAACGCATCCATCAGCGCGAGAACGCCGAGCGTCTGCTGGCCGAAGGCGTCACGCTGCGTGACCCGGCACGCATCGACGTGCGCGGCGAGCTGGTCTGCGGCCGCGACGTCGAGATCGACATCGGCTGCATCTTCGAAGGCCGCGTCGAACTGGGCGACGGCGTCAAGGTGGGCGCGCACTCGGTGCTGCGCAACGTCACCGTCGCCGCCGGCACCGTCATCGCGCCCTTCTGTCATTTCGACGACGCCGTGGTCGGCGCCGGCTGCCAGCTCGGCCCCTACGCGCGTCTGCGCCCCGGTGCGAACCTGGCGGAAGACGTCCACATCGGCAACTTCGTCGAAGTGAAGAACAGCGACATCGCCGCACACAGCAAGGCCAACCACCTTGCCTACGTCGGCGACGCCACCGTGGGCAGCCGCGTGAACATCGGCGCCGGCACCATCTGCTGCAACTACGACGGCGCCAACAAATTCCGCACCATCATCGAAGACGACGTGTTCATCGGCTCCGACACCCAGCTGGTCGCGCCGGTCACCGTCGGCCGCGGCGCCACGCTGGGCGCCGGCACCACACTGACGCAGGACGCACCGCCGGGCGAGCTCACGATCTCGCGCGTGCGCCAGACCACCATCACCGGCTGGACCCGGCCGGTGAAGAAAAAGAAATGACCGGGCAGTAACCGACACACAACGCATCGCAACGGCAAAGGATTTCCCATGTGTGGCATCGTCGCGGCCATCGCCGGCCAGAACATCGTTCCCGTCCTGCTCGAAGGGCTGCGCAAGCTCGAATACCGGGGCTATGACTCGGCCGGCCTCGCCGTGCTGAATGGCGCCAACGGCACCGAACTGCGCCGCCTGCGCTCGGTCGGCCGCGTGGCCGAACTGGCCACCCAGGCCAGCGAACAGCAGCTCGACGCCGCCATCGGCATCGCCCACACCCGCTGGGCCACGCACGGCGTACCGTCCGAGCGCAACGCGCACCCGCACATCAGCGACGGTCTGGCCGTCGTGCACAACGGCATCATCGAGAACTTCGAGCCGCTGCGCGCCCGCCTCACCGGCCTCGGCTACACCTTCACGTCGGAAACCGACACCGAAGTGATCGCCCACCTGGTGCGCCACCACCTGAAGACCACGCCCGACCTGCTCGACGCCGTGCGCGCCACCTGTGGCGAACTGATCGGCGCCTACGCCATCGCCATCGTCACCGAAGGCGAAGACTCGCGCATCGTCGTCGCCCGCCACGGCTCGCCGCTGGTGCTGGGCCAGTCGGATTCCGGCAACTACGCCGCCTCCGACACCTCGGCGCTGCTGCAGGTCACGCGCAACATGATCTACCTCGAAGACGGCGACATGGCCGAACTCACCCGCAACTCGATGCGCATCATGCGTCTCGACGGCACGCCGGTCGAACGCCCGGTGCAAGTGAGCCAGCTGTCGGCCGACGCGGTCGAACTGGGCAGCTACCGCCACTACATGCAGAAAGAGATTTTCGAGCAGCCGGCCGCGCTGTCGAACACGCTCGAAATGCTGGCCCAGGCGCGCTCGATCACGCCCAACCTGTTCGGCGTCGAAGCCGACAGCGTGTTCCGCTCGGTGCGCCGCGTGCTCGTGCTCGCCTGCGGCACCAGCTTTCACGCCGGCCTGGTCGCCCGCTACTGGCTGGAAGACATCGCCGGCATCGAATGCTCGGTCGAGATCGCCAGCGAATACCGCTACCGCAAGCCGGTGGCCGACCCCGACACGCTGGTCGTCACCATTTCGCAGTCCGGCGAAACCGCCGACACGCTGGCCGCGCTGAAGTACGCCAAGTCGCTTGGCATGACCCGCACGCTGGCCATCTGCAACGTGCCGGAATCGGCCATCGTGCGCGAATCCAGCCTGCGTTTCATCACCCGCGCCGGCCCGGAAATCGGCGTCGCCTCGACCAAGGCCTACACCACCCAGCTCGCCGCGCTCGCGCTGCTCACGCTGGCCATGGCCAAGACCCGCGGCACGCTCAGCGTCGCGCAGGAAGAGAAATACCTCGGCGCGCTGCGCCACCTGCCGGGCGCGGTCACCCGCGTGCTCGAGCTCGAACCGCAGATCCAGGCCTGGGCCGAACGCTTCGCGATGAAGCACCACGCCCTCTTCCTTGGTCGCGGCCAGCACTACCCGATCGCGCTCGAAGGCGCGCTCAAGCTCAAGGAGATTTCCTACATCCACGCCGAAGCCTACCCGGCCGGCGAACTGAAGCACGGCCCGCTGGCCCTGGTCGACCGCGACATGCCGGTCATCGCCATCGCCCCGAACGACGCGCTGATCGAAAAGCTCAAGAGCAACATCCAGGAAGTCCGCGCCCGTGGCGGCGAGCTCTACGTCATCGCCGACGCCGGCACCGAAATGGTCGAAGGCGAGGGCGTGCACATCCTGAACATGCCGGAGAACTACGGCCTGCTGTCACCGGTGCTGCACGTCGTGCCGCTGCAGTTGCTCGCCTACCACGCCGCGCTGGTGAAGGGCACCGATGTGGACAAGCCGCGGAATCTGGCGAAGAGCGTGACGGTGGAGTGAGCCGGACCGCAGCAAATGAAAAGGCCACGCTGAGTGCGTGGCCTTTTTTTGATCAGGAAGCCTGCGACAGGCGCTTCCGTTGCGCGGCCATCGGGGCAATCATCACTGCTGAGTGCCTCGTTGCAGAGCGAAGCGCCGAGTAACGTGCCTCGTATGTGCGCAGCCCTGCAATGCTCAGAGGCTGGCCTCGCTGACCGCCTTCAGACCTTCTTCGATGTTCTTCCGCGTAACGCCCTCGACGGCGAGGCGCAGGCGCGTCACGGCAGCGAAGGCATCGCTGAAGGTCGCGGTAAACGATGATTTGACGACCTTCCGCATCACCACTGATTTGTCGGAAACCTTGCTCAGCACCCAACCCGCTTCCATCTCGACCATCAGGTCCAGGCCAAACATCGGGCGATCCATTCGGGTGACCGTCACCGTCAGCAGATAGTCCCCATCCTTCCCTTGCACGACGCTCTGGAACAGTTCCGACTTGGCAATCGAGGCCTCGATCGCAGCCTTGAGCTCCTGGTCGGAGAGGTGCGTACCGGTCATGGCTGAGGTTTCGGTGCCGCCCTGCGTAGCTACCGAGACGCTATGCGGGTTCGTCTTGAGGCCTTCCAGCTTCACCGTGATCGCATCGCGACTCACAGGCGAGGCGCAGGCCGTCAGCCCGAGAACCATCGAGGTGATGATCGCTGCCTTAAGGCGTTGGAGGGGAGCGGTGCGCATGTCTTACTTCTCCTGCTTCTTGAAAATGTTGTCGAGAACTTCGGTCACCATTTCCGGCGGTGACTTCCGCGTGAGGGATGTGTGCAGGGAGTTTCCGCTTGCGAGCGGATAGTCGTCCTTCGGATCGCTGATGATGATGGTCAGCTCCAGCATGTACATCGTGATGTCCCAGAACCACTTGTCTACGTAGGACACGGTGGCATCGGGTGTCTGGGATACGTCGGGATCGGTGGTCACGGTGTAACCGCGAGATCTCAACTCGGTAGCAATGAGTTGGTCTATTGCGCGGTCGTCGTCAGCTTTCTTTTTCACATGCAACGACTTGAGGCTGCCGAGATCTGCAGACGGATCGACCGTTGCGGTGGCCCGATTGACTGCACATCCCGAAAGCATCAGGGCGAGTACAGCGAGCAGGGCAAACAGGCTCCTCTTCAAGTTATCTCCTTGGGTGTTGTGGGTTCAGCAGGCGGAAGCGGTTTGCGCCGAATGGAAATCGGCGCTGATGGTGAAAACGAGTTGCAGGTCGCGGGTTTCGTCCTGCATCGCGGCGCCGTCCCCAACCACGTCGTGATCGTTGAGGGTGCTTGTCCTGTTTCGCACACTTCCGAAGGACGTCAGAAGCGAGACTTCATGAGCGGACGCACGGAAAGACGGAGAGATGACAGGGGCTGGGGCCAGTAGAGGGAATCCGGGCAGACGAAGTGACATGATTGTTATTGGAGTTGTTGTCTCGCAACCGTCCTCGGCCGCGACGATCCGGCCTTCTTATAGCACCATGGCATTGGTCATGCCCGCGGCATTGGTGAAATTTCGTCAAATCGGATCGGAAGCCCCGATGAGGTGTGGGGCCCTACCTTCGGCTCCGAGCCTCTGGGCATGGGAGTCGTCACCGGGAATGCCTGCAGTCAGGTTGCCGCACCAGCAGCGCTCAGATCCAGGCAGATGTCTGCGAACTACACGGCCGGCGAGATGAAGCACTGTCCGTTCGCGCCTACGGCGGCGAGCTCTACTTCATCGCGGACGCTGGCAGCGAAATGGTCGAAGGCAAGAACTTGCACATCCTGAACATGCCGCAGAGTTACGGCCTGCTGTCGCCGGTGCTGCACGTCGTGCCGCTACAACTGCTCGCCTGCCGCGCGGCGCTGGTGAAGGGCACGGATGTGGACAAGTCGCGGAATCTGGCGAAGAGCGTGACGGTGGAGTGAGGCGGTTCATCCGCGAAAAGAAGCCACGCTGCGAGCGTGGCCCTATCTATTCCGGAGTCGACCTGCGGCGGAAGCTCCAGCTGGTCAAACTGCGCAGCATCGATCGGCGTGATTTGCCGAGAAATCGCTAGCGGTCTCTTGAGAGAGGTCTTCTGCGAAGGGCGAGCACGCCGAGGCCGGCAAGCATCAGCCAAGCGCGGTCCAGCTCAGGCACAGGCGCCAGAACGAATGCGGCCGCAACCAGGGTTCTGCTGTTGAAGGCTTCGCCGACGATCCATCCGGATTCATTCACATCGTGAGCTTGGTGCAGACGCCAGCCTGCGTCACGCATTTCATCGGACAGGAGGGTATTCAAGTCGACTACCTCACCGTCCTGCCACATGCTGGCCACCCAGTGACCTGCCGAAGCTTCAATACCTCCAACGATCAGGCCGGACTCATTCACGGCATTTGCGACGGATCGCTCAGCGCCCGCAAAAGTGTCGAGTACTGATAGCCCGTTGTCGTCCCAGAAGACTGCTCTCGAGATGCCGAGTAGATCAGTCGAGAGACCGACAATGAGTCCGTTGTTATTGATGTCATTCGCACCGCTGTCGTTTCCACCCAGCGACTCCAGTTCGACTGGATACGGATTCCCGGCGCTCCAGCGGAAAGCCGAAGCATGAAAATACATTCCACTGCTGGCTGCGAAACCCACGACCTCGCCATGATCGTTGAGTGCTGTTGCGTAGGTGCCAAGCCCAAGTGTGTAGGACACCAGACTTGACCCCGAAGACATGTATCCCGCTAACTGAGGTTCCGGCCGAGGGGGCTGCCAATTGACGACTGTGCCGGTGATGTCACCATGTGCGTTGATATCACGGACGGACCGGAAATCCCAACCCGGTCCATGTGACGTGCTCACGTCGGACGGATAGACCTTAATCGTTCCATCGCGCCATGCATATGCGTTTGCGCCGTCCTGGCCAACCAGTACGACCGTGCCGACTGCAACGCCGTCGTTGTTCAGACCCTGGATGTCGCTATATTCCACACCGGGGGCGACAACCGTATGAAAAGCGCCGTTGCTCCACAGAAAGCCAAAATGTTCGGCATTGTCTTGCGTAAACGCGCCGCCGCCGACCATGCCGTGATCGTTGATCACACTGGCCATGGCATTCGTGCTTCCGAACGGATTCAGAAGTGTGAGCGTGTGCGTTGAAGCCTGTGTGGAAGCAGGGACGCTGAGAAGAAGCGCCAGCAAAGGAAGTCCGAGGAAGTGGGGCTGCATGATCTCTTTCGAATAATTGTCCCGCATGAACTCTCAGCTGCGATGATTGCCTCCGTTATAGCAGGACAATATTTCTTATCCATATGGAATTCTGTGAAGATTCGTCAAATTGAACTGAGAAGCCGGGCGAGGTTCCGCAGTTGTTGTTTTCCAGCAGTCCTGGCGTTAGCGAACTGCGATATGCCGATCGTTGCCATCGCGCCGAACGATGTGCTGATCGGAAAGCTCAACAGCAAGGTCGAGGAAGTCCGTACCCGCTGCGGGGAGCTCCAGGTCATCACCTAGGTCGTTACCGCAGCGGCCGATGGCAGGAAGGAGCAGTGTCAGGTCGTGATGGCGGCAGGCGGGCATGAGCGACCCGAGTGCCGAAACGAAGCCGACGCCGCGGATGATCTGTAATCGACGATCCGGACATCTGTAAGAGGGTGAGAAAAGAAGCTTGAAAACAACTGCCTGAAATCTAGCCCGGGAAAAACATCTTGAAAGCCCCGGGGCTTCTTCTGCGATGTCTCTCATGCGCATCTCGAATATCCGCACCGTACGCGGTGTGGGGCCGGTCATCGCACAACCACCGCCTTACTCTCGCTGGGTCATGAATCGGCGCCGGGACTTGCATTCCTACCTCGCGCGCTCACCGCCGGATCGTCGACCTATCTGGCGTCACCGCACTTGACCCGATAAACTGTACAGAATTCTGACACCTTTCCATCGGGAGCCTGCCATGGGCATTTCAGCGCGCGACGTGGTGCCCTTCACCCAGGCACGCGCCAATCTTTCGGAACTGGCCGAGCAGGCCAAGGCCGGCGCCGAGAAGATCATCACCAAGAACGGCGAAAGCTATGTCGCGCTGATCGACGCCGACCGGCTGGACTACTACCACCGGCTGGAACGCGAGCGCATCCATCTGCTTCTGCTTGAAGACGCCCGTCGCGGTCTGGACGACATTGCAGCGGGACGAACCCGGCCGGCCGATGCCGCAATCGCCGGTCTCGAGAAGCGTCGCGCGAAGACACGTGGCTGAAGACCTTCACCGGGTTGAGCTGACTGACAGCTTCCTGGCGCGCCTCGAAGCCATCGAAGCCTTTCTGATCGAAGCCGATGCAGGCGCGGCCTTCGACGATCTGCTCGATCAGTTGCGCAGCACGGTCATCCCCAATCTGGCCCGCTTTCCTCGCATCGGTCGGCGCTATCTCGACCACCCGCCCCAATCCGCCGAGGCAATCAGCTTGCTCGCCGCCATGCCGACAGGGGCCGCCGATTCCCTTCGCGAGTATCTGCACGGCGACTACCTCATGCTCTACACCGTGGCCGATGAGCTGGCGACGGTCTATCTGCTGACGATCCGCCACCATCGGCAGTTGTCGTTCGATATTGCGGGGCTTTGGCCGGCGGGAAGTTGAGCGCAGCGCGGATTTCGTCCGGTTGCCGCCTGATCACGGCGGGCCGCGCTTGAGTACGGTTCGCAAGCGCTGATCGCCCGCGACATGCCGGGCAACGCCACCGCGCCGAACGACGCGCTGATCGAAAAGCTCAAGAGCAATCAGGAAGTCCGCGCCCGCGCCGGCGAGCGCTACGTCATCGCCGACGCCGGCACCGGAACGGTCGAAGGCGAGGGCGTGCACATCCTGAACATGCCGGAGAACTATGGCCTGCTGTCACCGGTGCTGCACGTCGTGCCGCTGCAGCTGCTGGCGTATCACGCGGCGCTGGTGACGGGTACGGATGTGGACAAGCCGCGGAACTTGGCGAAGAGCGTGACGGTGAAGTGACGCTTAGTTTGAGTGCCACATAGGCGTACTCGGCGTACCACTCGATTTCTCGGTCAAGAAAGACGTCTTGCCTCACGACTAATACGTATTTCGTGACCTTCTCGAGACAGCCGACAGGTACTCACGAAACACAAGCGTGTGTCGCCTTAAGTCCGATTCCTAAAGTGGCGGCTGCGCTCAAGGAGTCTGTCACGCGCGGCCCCGAGATCATAGCGATCCATTAACGCTTCTATTGAATCACGCTGTCCGAGCATGTCCAGGGCATATAGGATGCGCTCTAATGCTCTGATGCTTCCCAGCTTCTTGTCTAACGCTATCTGATACTCGTCTGCGTGATTCTTGTAGCGGTTAGTTCTTCTCTGGTGAATTTTTAGTAGTCGTTCAAAAGCCTCGGAGAATGGCGCCTCTTCTTCAAAATGGAATAGTGCTTCAATTGCTGAAAAATCAACGAAATTGATTTTTTTGGCGAGATCTCTGGCGATCACCTGGCGCTGAGTGCAGCGTTTGTTTACCTCAATAAAATCAAGTCCGTCTACGATGGTTGGCGGTGGTGGTGTGATGACATTTTTCCGATCGTGGACTTGAAACCATCCGTCAAAAAAACATAGCAATTTTTCTATTTTTAGTCCTTCAATTGGAACTTGGATCCCAATGTGTGATGCCATTTCGTGATTGGTTTGGATAAGGTGGAGTGCCTTGCTAAATTCGGTGCTGCTGAGATTGTATTGAGATATCAAGTGCTTCTTGATGTCGCGGAAAGATTCGTTTGTCCAGGTCTCCCGAGCGGGAAGTTCGGTTGCTAGATGGCACAATTGATGCCGAGAAAGTGATCTCGTAAACGTTCCTTGACCGTACTCCTCAATAAGGCGTTCGGTTAGACTGTCAATTGATATCAACAATTCCTTTGTTATCTCGAACTGCTCCCTTAGCACATAGAAATTAACTATGCTTACTTCGCTTAGGTGTTTCTTGTTGTTGATGTCGAAAGGGTATCTGAATACTTGCCCTGTTGCGTCAATTTGTGATAGGTCTTGAATGTACCTTTCGAGCTTGTTTATTGGCTCCATGAGGCGGTTGTCAGTTTCTTGCGCGCTTTCCCTCACGAACCTCCATATTAATGCAAGATCGTGAGATGCCGCGGCGTTGAATTTCTGAAGCCGTGTTCTGCGAATTTCTGAAATCGTGGCTAAGGAAGCGGCAAATGATTTCAAGAAAAGTTCTACGGAATGACGCATTGAGAAACATATCGGGTAGACCAACGTGTCTACTTTTAGGGTTGTTCCTTCGCATTCAATCGCGCTGTCGAGCAATGCTGTGGCCGCAGATGCAAACCCAAGCGCGTACTCGAATATCTTTGGATCTCCATTTTCTCCTACGCAAGCATTTGCCCAAGTGGGCCCTGCACCATGGAAGATTTGGTTCTTGAAGGAGCTATTCATAGTCTCTTGGTCACCTTGATGCTTGGAGCCTGCGTCCGTTTTTGTAGACGTGGCTGCTCGAGAATATGCCTCTGCGGACGCTTTCAATGAGTACCACGCGGCAGATCTGATGAAAGTTGGTGATCGAGCGCTCCGAGGTTGTCCGGTAGCGCCGCAGGCCAACTGCATCACTAGTACGTGGGTGGTGTCTCTGCTTTCTTGCGGCAGGTTGAAGCGCTGGCCTCTTTGGATGCGGTGACGGCTTACGCTCCGCCACGCCATCTATTGCGCGTGGTTTCGAGAGCCTGCTGCTTGCGCCATGAGGAGCCGACTGAGGATCCGGCAAGGTCGGCTCGTGATCTTGGGCGCCCCATTTCCTGCTGGGAGGAGGCGTGCGTGGGCCACAATCAGAGATGCAATTGACCATGATTTCATCATCCCTATGCCATCTGCCATCACCCTCCCCACCGCCGCCCGCGACCTCTACCGCGCCCTCTGGCTCCACGCCCGCGGCGCACGCGCGCAGATGCTCGGGGCCGCGGCACTGCTGTCCGGCGCGCAGCTGCTGCGCCTCACCATGCCCTGGCTGGCGGCGCAGGCGATCAATGCCTTGCAGCAGGGCGATATGGCGACGGCGGGGCGGTGGATTCTTTATCTGGTCGGCATCTATCTGCTGTCCTGGCTGCTTCACGGGCCGGGGCGGGTGCTGGAGCGGAATGTCGGCGTGCGGGTGCGCGTGCGGCTGGCGGATGCGCTGTATGCGCGCCTCGCGGCCGCACCCTTGGCCTGGCGGGACGGGCGGCATTCGGGTGAGCTGCAGCACCGCGTGATGCAGGCGAGCCGGGCGCTGTCGGACTTCGCGCAGAACCAGTTCGATTACCTGCAGAGCGCGTTCAACTTCGTCGGTCCCCTGGTCGCGCTGGCGCTGCTGTCGCGCACCAGTGGCGCGATCGCGGTGAGTGGCTATGTGGTGATCGCGCTCATCATTCTGCGCTTCGACCGCACGCTGATGCAGCTCGCGCGCGCCGAGAACGATGCCGACCGCCGCTATGCCGCGGCGCTGCTCGATTTCGTCGGAAACGCGGGCACGGTGATCGGGCTGCGGCTGCAGGCGGCGTCGCGTGTGCTGCTGGGCCGGCGCATGGAGGCGGTGATGGCGCCGCTGCGGCGCGCGGTGATGGTGAACGAGGGCAAGTGGTTCGCCGTGGATCTGCTCGGCATGGGGCTCACCTGGGTGCTGGTGGTGGTGTATGTCATGCAGGTGCGCGAGCCGGGGCAGGCGGTGGCGCTGGGCACGGTGTTCATGATCTACCAGTACGCGCAGCAGGCGGCCGGCGTGGTGGCGTCGCTGGCGTCGAACTTCCAGGGCTTCGCGCGCATGCACACCGACTACTGCAGCGCCGAGCCGATCTGGGCCGCGCCCGGCGAGCCGGATGCGGCGGTGCCCGCGGTGCAGGCGGACGCCTCATGGCAGACGCTGGCACTGCGCGGCGCCACCTGGCGCTACGGCGACGACGCGCGCGGCGGTCTGCATGGCGTGGATCTGGAACTGCGACGCGGCACGCGCGTGGCGCTGATCGGCCCGAGTGGCGGCGGCAAGAGCACGCTGCTGCGCACGCTGGCCGGCCTCTATCTGCCGCAGCAGGGCGAACTGCTGCGCGACGGCGTACCGGTGCCGTGGGGCGAACTGCGCACGCTGGCCACGCTGATTCCGCAGGAAGCCGAAGTGTTCGAAGCCAGCGTCGAAGAGAACCTCACTTTCGGCCAGCCGGCCGATGCGGCGGCGCTGCAGTCGGCGATGCACGCCGGCGTGTTCGACGAAGTGCTTGAGCGCCTGCCGGACGGTCTGCGCAGCACGCTCAGCGAACGCGGCGGCAACCTCTCTGGCGGTCAGCGGCAGCGCCTGGCGCTGGCCCGCGGTGCGCTGGCGGCGCAGGGCAGTTCGCTGCTGCTGCTCGACGAACCGACCAGCGCGCTCGACCCGCAGGCCGAAGGCCGGGTGTTCGACCGCATGGTGGCGGCGTTTCCGCAGGCCTGCATCGTGGCGTCGGTACACCGGCCCAGCCTGCTCGCGCGCTTCGACACAGTGGTCGTGGTCGAGGCCGGTCGCGTGGTCGACGCCGGCCCGCGCGACGAGGTGCTGGCGCGGCGGACGCACTGAGAGGTCTCAGGTGGATTTGATCTGGATCAAATTTTGCTCGGATCGCTCCGAAGGCATGAATTCATGTCGCCCTTGTCGTGACTGTCGCAAGCCGGTGAGCGCTTGCTTGCCGCGCCTGCGATGAAGACAAGGCGCCGGTGCGGCCCGTCGGCTGCCCGCGCCGGTTCTTCGCACGCCCTCAGCCCGCGCCGCCAACGCCACAGGAGACCCACCATGACGCTTCGCACCTACAGCATCACCCCCGACGCCGCGAGCGGCGCCCCCGCCGGCAGCTATGTCAGCGCCGACGACGCCACAAAGCTGGAAGAAACCCTGAGCGCGCTCATCTGGGGCGTGCTCTACGGCAAGCCCATCGACGGCTCGCGCCTCGCCGTGCAGGCTGAACAGGTGCTCGCCGGTCTGCGCGCGAAGGAAGCGGCCTGATGGCACGCGCCCGACCGTCGCGCGCCTCCGCGACGAAGAGCGCGTCCTGTCGGAGAGGAATGCCTCGACCGTCGTGACGCAGGCGGCCGGCAGCGCTGCCGGGTCCGGGGCGCTGTCGGTGCGTGCGTCATGGCGTGGCCTCTCGGACGCCTCATCCGCGGCCGATTCGCCTCGCCCTGTGCCGCGGTTAGACTGCGGGTCATCCATTTCCCGCCGTCGCGATGCGCTTCAGTCCTTGCCCCCTGCGGATGTTGCCCGGCGCGCTGATGCTGCTGGCGTGCGCCGGCGCGGCGGCCCACGCGGGCGGCCTGAACGCCGAGGGCTGCCACAACAACCGCAGGACCGGGGACTACCACTGCCACCGCGGCGCGCCGGCGCGCACCTCATCGTCAGCGACGGAAGGGGCGGCCGCGGTGCCGGCAGGCACCGCCTTCCGCAACTGTGCCGAAGCGCGTGCCGCGGGCGCGGCGCCGGTGCGGGCGGGCGAGCCGGGTTACGGCCCGCACCTCGACCGCGACGGTGACGGCATCGGCTGCGAGCCTTACCGCGGACGCTGAGCTGCCGCCAACGCGCCGGCGGCATGTTGCCGCGCACGCCGCCGCGCCGCGAAACCTGTCAGTCCCAGGCCGGCGAGCAGTAGCGCCCAGCTTTCCGGCTCCGGCACCATGAGCACGGTCGGTCCGGACAGTCCCATGGCGTACACCGCAGCCAGCGCGTCGGCCGAACCGGTCCGCGTCGACAGGTCATAGCTGCTGACGAATTCTTCGCCGACGGCGCCGGACGATTTCAGGGTGATGTACTTCAGCGTGACGGTGCGGTATTCGAAGGCCGCTGACAGGGCCGGCGCGCTGCCGCTGCTGCCGGTCAGGTCGAACGTGGTGACGAAGGCGTCGGTGAACACCATCTCGAAGAAGGTGGCGCGCTGGCCTTCGATGTCCGTCGTCGCGTGCAGCGTCACGGTGTCCAGCACGTCACCGCTGCTGGCCCGCGCGAACAGCTTGGCCACGCTGGCGTCGAGCGCCTGCGTCCATTCGAAGTCGCGGAACACCGGGCGACGGATCGTGATGTCGCTGGTGGGGCCGCCGCTGACCGTTTCGATGCCGAAGCCCCAGGTGAACGTGTCGATCTCGTTCCAGTTCGGGTGCTTGTCGTCGGTGCTGGAGCCCTTGATGTCGTCCAGCTTCAGGAAGTAGTCGAAACCCGCCTGCGCCTGACCCGCGCACAGCGCAAGCGCGACGGAGGCGGCCATCAGTACGGGGCGGAACGGTGTCGGAACGCGCATGGAAATCTCCCTGTCGAGTGGGTGACGGCCATCGGGGCGGACGCCGGGCGGCCGGCTTCGCGCAGCACGCAAAGTGCATCCATTAAAGCAGCCCGCATGCGCAGCGGATAGCGCTCCGTGCGATTTCAGACGAAGCGCGTGAGCACCACGCCCGATACCGCGATATGTGCCAGCGACACCCGCACCGACACGCCGTGCAGCCATTTGAAGCGGGCCGTCCGTCCGTCGTCGGTGGCGGCGTTTCCGGATGCCTGCATCGTTGCGTCGGTGCACTGGCCCAGCCTGCTCGCACGCTTCGACACGGTGGTGGTGGAAGCTGGCCGCGTGGTCGACGCCGGCCTGCGCGACGCGGTGCTGTCACGGCGGCCGCGCATCCGGGCGCTTGAATGCCGAGGGATGCCACAACAACCGCAAGACTGGGGACGACCACTGCCATCGCGGCGCCGGTGCGCGCAGGCGAGCCCGATCACGGCCCGCACCTCGACCGCGATGGTGACGGCATCGGCTGCGAGCCTTACCGCGGACGCTGAGCCGCCCGCGGTGCGTTCACTTCAGCGGCACGAACACCAGCGTGCCGGCCATCATGTCCGGCATCAGCAGGTAGTGTCCGTCCGCCGACAGCCCGATGTCCGCAGAGGACTTGTGGCCTTCGGTGATCAGTTGCGGCGCCGACCGGGGCTTGCTCAGACGCCACACCTTGCCGCCCTTCCAGTCGCTCACGTAGAGCGCGCCGTCGCGATCGCGCAGCAGCCCGTCGGCGGCACCGAATCCGCTGTAGAGCAGCTTGAGCGTCGGTTTGCCGTCGGCCTTCTTCATCACCAGACGAAACAGCTCGCCGGTGCCGAAGTCGGCGACCAGCAGCGAGCGCGGGCCGTCGAGCAGCAGGCCGTTCGGGCGCATGATGCCTGCATTGGCGCCGAGTACCGTGCGGATGCCGCCGTCGGGCGCGATCGCGTAGATGCCCGCGCCCTGGCCCTTGTCGTCGCCGCTGTCGGACACGTAGACGACGCCGTCGCCGTCGATCTCGATGTCGTTCAGGAAGACCGGCTTGTTCGGGAAGTCGCCGGGCTTTGCCAGTTCGGTCACCGTGCCGTCGAGGCCGATGCGCAGCACGCGGTCGACGTCGGCGACGTAGAGCCAGTCGCCGAAGAGGTCCATGCCCTTGGGGTCGTTCAGCCCGCCGACCAGCGTTTCAGTGCGGCCGTCCGGATGCACGACGGTCACCTTGCCGTCACCCGCCTTGTTGAACGCGCCGATCTCGGTCACGAAGATGCGGCCGTCCGCGTGGGCGACCGCCGATTCAGGGTTGGTCAGGCCGACGACTTCCTTGAGCGTGGTGCCAGCAGGGCGCGCGGTCGGCTCTGCGCTGTTCGGTTCAGCGGCCGGGGCGGTGGCCGAGGTCAGGACCGCGAGCGCGGCGACCAGCCATCGCAGGCGAAAGGTGCTGCGGACGGTGTTCTTCATGGTGATCTCCGGTTCGAGTGAGTAAAGGGACGGAAGGGGGAATGAATGCCTTGAAGGGGAAAGGTGATCGAGGAATGGGTGCGCAGCGGCGAAGTTGTCGCCCCTGGGCGCGTCGTCTGCATGAGCTCGACTGCGGGCAGTCGCGACAGTTCGGTGGTCTTGAAGTGAGCGGCGCCGCGGATTCAGGCACTATCGCCCGTATCAGCGTCCCCGGGTGACGCTTTCCGACATGAGCACGCCATGGCTTCGAACCAAGACCGCTACCAGGCGAATCTCCGCGACGAACTCGACGGCGCCGCGCTGTACGCCGCGCTGGCCGATGCCGAATCCGATCCGGTGCGGCGCGACCTGTTCCGCCAGCTGGCGGAAGCCGAGGCGGCGCATGCGCAGCTGTGGCGCAGCAAGCTGGAGGCCGCAGGCGTGAAGCCGGAGGCGTTCCGGCCGAGCTTCCGCACGCGCGTGCTGGCGGCGCTGGCAAAGCGCTTCGGGCCGTCCTTCGTGCTGCCGTCGGTGGCGACCGCCGAAGTCGCCGACCGTGACAAGTACGCCGGTCAGGCCGACGCGGCGTCGCTGTCTGCGGAAGAGCGTTCGCATGCGGCGGTGCTGGAGGCGGCGTCCGGGCAACCGCGCGGCATGAGCGGGGCGGCCATCGCCAAGGGCGAACGCTGGCACCGCGGTGGCTCGGGCAACGAACTTCGGGCGTCGGTGCTGGGCGCGAACGACGGGCTGGTGTCCAACCTCTGCCTGGTGATGGGCGTGGCCGGCGCCGGTGCGCCGGCGCAGACCATCCTGCTGACCGGGCTGGCCGGGCTGATCGCCGGTGCGGTGTCGATGGCGCTGGGCGAGTGGCTGTCGGTCACCAATTCGCGCGAGTTCGCGCAGACGCAGATGGCGGCCGAGGCGGCCGAGCTGGAAGATACGCCAGAGGCCGAGCGCAAGGAACTGGCGCTCATCTTCCAGGCCAAGGGGCTGGCGCGGGAGGATGCCCAGCGCGTGGCGACCGAACTGATGCGCGACAAGAAGGCCGCGCTGGACACGCTGATGCGCGAGGAACTGGGCATCGATCCGGCCGAGCTGGGCGGCAACCCGTGGAGCGCCGCCGGCTTCTCCTTCGTGCTGTTCGCCGTCGGCGCGCTGTTCCCGGTGCTGCCCTTCTTCTTCACCGGGGGCGCTGTCGGCATGGCCTGGAGCGGTGGCCTGTCGGCGGCTGCGCTGGCCGCGATCGGGCTGGCGACCTCGCTGTTCAGCGGACGCGGGCCAGTGTTTTCGGTGGTGCGTCAGGTGCTGATCGGCGCCGCGGCGGCAGGGGTGACCTACGGCACCGGCGCGCTGATCGGGGTGTCGCTGGCCTGAGCGGGCCGACCTGCCGTCGATTGACGGCCACCCCCGGCGCGCCCGATACTCCGCCCCCGGCGGCGCGCCATATATATGCGCCGCCCCGCCGCTGTTCCGGCAGCTGGCGATCCGCGCCGGGCCGCCCGCGCACCCGCTCATCCCCACGTCCTGCCGCCGTTTGCCCCGCGGGAGAACCCGCTGGAGTTTCACCCGCATGATCACGCTCAGAAACGTCGTCCTTCGCCGCAGCGCCAAGGTGCTGCTCGATGGCGCCACCGCCACCATCAATCCGGGCGAGAAGGTCGGCCTGGTCGGCCGCAACGGCGCCGGCAAGTCGACACTGTTCGCGCTGCTCAACGGCACGCTGCACGAGGACGGCGGCGAGTTCGTCATGCCGGCCCAGTGGCGCATGGCGCAGGTGGCGCAGGACATGCCGGAAACCGATCAGCCGGCGACCGATTTCGTAATCGAGGGCGACACCGCGCTACTCGCCGCGCAGAAGGAAGTGCAGGCTGCCGAAGCCACCGACGACGGCGAGCGCATGGCCTACGCCTACATGGCGCTGCACGACGCCGGCGCACACGACGCGCAGTCGCGGGCACAGGCGCTCATCCTCGGTCTGGGCTTCACTGCCGACCAGATGTGCAATCCGGTGAACAGCTTTTCCGGCGGCTGGCGCATGCGCCTGCAGCTGGCGCGCGCGCTGATGTGTCCGTCCGACCTGCTGCTGCTCGACGAACCGACCAACCACCTGGATCTGGACGCGCTGGTGTGGCTGGAATCGTGGCTCAAGCGCTACGAAGGCACGCTGGTGGTGATCAGCCATGACCGCGAATTCCTCGACGCCATCACCAACGTGACGCTGCATATCGACGCCGGCAAGCTCACGCGCTACGGCGGCAACTACAGCACCTTCGAGGACATGCGCGCGCAGCAGATGGAACTGCAGCAGAACGCCTACGCGAAGCAGCAGGACAAGATCGCCCACCTGCAGAAGTTCATCGCCCGCTTCAAGGCCAAGGCCAGCAAGGCCAAGCAGGCGCAGAGCCGGGTCAAGGCGCTCGACCGCATGGAGAAGCTGGCGCCCATGCTGGCCACGGCCGACTTCAACTTCGAGTTCAAGGAGCCGGCCAACCTGCCCAACCCGATGCTGGTGATGGAAGAGGCGAGCTTCGGCTATCCGCCGCCGGCCGACGCGCCCGCGGGCACGCCGCCGACGGTGATCGTGCGCAATGTGAACAAGTCGGTCATGGCCGGCCAGCGCATTGGCATCCTCGGCGCCAACGGCCAGGGCAAGTCGACCGCGGTGAAAACCATCGCCCGCGCGCTGGCACCGATCGCCGGCCGCGTGACCGAGGGCAAGGGTCTCAGCATCGGCTACTTCGCGCAGCAGGAACTGGACGTGCTGCGCCCGCAGGACAATCCGCTCGAACACATGACCCGCATGGCGCGCGAAGGCCTGCCGGCCGGGCAGAGCGGCCGCGAACAGGACCTGCGCAATTTCCTCGGCACCTTCAACTTCAGCGGCGACATGGTGAAGCAGGCGGTCGGCACCATGAGCGGCGGCGAGAAGGCGCGGCTGGTGCTGTGCATGCTCGTGTGGCAGCGCCCCAACCTGCTGCTGATGGACGAACCGACCAACCACCTCGACCTCGCCACGCGCGAGGCGCTGGCGGTGGCGCTGAACGAATTCGAAGGCACGGTGATGCTGGTGAGCCACGACCGCTCGCTGCTGCGTTCGGTGTGCGACGAGTTCTGGCTGGTGTCGCGCGGCGGCATCGAACCGTTCGACGGCGACCTCGACGACTACCAGCGCTACCTGCTGGACGAAGCCAAGCGCGCGCGCGAAGTGCTGAAGGACTCGATGAAGGCTGCTCCGGCCGAAGCCGCGCCGGTCGTGCAGGCACCGCCTGTCGCTGCGTCGGTGAAGAAGGCGCCGGTGAACCTCAAGGCGCTGAAGAACGAACTGGGCAAGCTCGAACAGCGCATCCTCGAACTGCAGACGAAGAAGCACGCACTGACCGCCAAGCTCGCCAGCCCGCTGCCGCCGAAGGAAATCGGCGAAGTCGGCGTCGAACTGCAGAAGGTGGACGAAGAACTCGAAGCGCAGGAAATGCACTGGCTCGAGGTGTCGGAACAGATCGAAGCGGCGGGTTGATCCAGCCGGCCGCGGCGGTGCCCTGAATCGCCGGCCGGCGTCATGGCAAGGGTTTTGTAGATACTGTTATCCGAGTCAAACCCCGTGAGCGGTTGGGTCGAAAGGTTTGCCGGATCGGAGAACGCCAAAGGCGACGTGGATGAGCTTGCGCATCATTGCGCCGATGATGAGTTTCGGCGGCTTGCCAGCAGCGGACAGACGCTGTCGGAAGAGTTTCCCCCAGGCGGTGCGATAGAGCGCGACCATGGCCGGCATGTAGAGTGACTTGCGCAGGAAAGAGTGGCCGACCTTGGACATGCGTGGTTTGGCGCAGACGCTGCTGCCGGATTGGTGCTGCCGAGGGTCAAGGCCAGCGAATGCAGTGGCCTGACGAGCGTTGTCGAAGCGGGATACCCGTGCGTAGAAGGCCAGCAGAATGGCGATGGTGCGTTCGCCCAGGCCCGGGATGCTGTCGAGCAGACGACGCTTGCCGTCCAGATCGTCATCCTGGTCGAGCAGATCCCGGATCGCGCGGGCGAGCCGCTCAATCTCGGCGTCCAGCCATTCGATGTGCTGAGTGATCCCCTGCCGTAGCGCGCTTTGCGCAACGAGCAGACGATTCGATTCCTGGGTGCGCATGCTTTGCACGCTGTCCAGACGCAGCACGAGCGCGCGCAAAGTGCGTTCGGCCTCGGACGGCGGCTGCCAGGGCTCGGGTGAGCGTTCATGGCAGAACAGAGCGATGAGTGCGGCATCGACCTTGTCGGTCTTGGTGCGCACCATGCGCGAGGCGGCAAAGGCCTTGATCTGCGCCGGGTTGATGACACTGACGGTGACGTGGGGCAGAGCGGCGAGGAACTCAGCCACCGGCTCCCAATAGACGCCTGTGGCTTCCATGCATACGTGCAGTGTCAAAGCGTGTTGCCGGGACAGAAAAGCCTGCAGTTGGTCGAAGCCGGCTGCGTCGTTGGTGATGACCTTGTGGCGAATCTTGCCCTCGGGTGAGCGCAGCGCACAGTCGAGCTTGGCCTTGGCTACGTCGATACCCAGATGAAACAACTCCATGCAAAACCTCGTGAGATCAACCTTGTGAATGCGGGCTGCCGGCCAAGCCGGGCCAAAGATACTGTTCGATCGGAACGTGAGGGTGAGCAGGCGCTGCAAAATCTACAGAACGTGCGATAAGCCCAAGGAGGGGTGCGGCATCCACCTGCTCGTCCCGAGGTGCCCCTCGGGAGGTAAAGACAATACAAGGAGGGGTCTTCCGACCGCGACAGTGCGCAAACCTGTGTTGCCGACGATGACAGGCGCAGTTGCGGTCGGAAGGCCGCTCCCCAAGGTGCGCAGGATCGTCGGGTTTTCAGCAGGACAGCAGCGCTGACCCCTGAATATGGAATCTCCGCCCGTCCGTCGCGCTCAGCGCGCGAAATCTCCATCGACGTAGTACCAGCGCCCGTTCTCCCGCACGAAACGGCTGTTTTCGTGCAGGCGGTGCGCCCGTCCGCCCAGCTTGCTGCGGGCGACGAATTCGACCGTGCCGCGATCGGCGTCCTGCAGCGTGCTGCGCTTCACCTCCAGCCCGAGCCATTTCAGGCCAGGCTCGGGCGGCGGCAACGCAGCGGGGCGCGTCGTCGGGTGCCAAGTGGCCAGCAGGTACTCGCGCAGATCGAGTACGAAGGCGCTGTAGCGCGAGCGCATCAGCGCCTCCGGTGTCGGTGCCGGTTCACCGGCATGGAAGCGCGCGCAGCAGGCGTCCGCCGCGCGGCCGCTGCCGCACACGCAGACCGGCATCAGTAACGGCTGACCCGCGTATTGCCGCTGGAGCCGACGAGTTTCACGCGGTCGCCCGGGTTGAACTTCTCGTCGCCTTCCTGCACCACGGCGATCACGTTGCCGCTGTCCAGACGTATCGTGATTTCCTGACCGGATCGGCGGGTCGCGCCTTCCTCGATCAATGCACCGGCGACGCCGCCGACCACTGCACCGGCGATGGCGCCTGCGGTCGAACCGCGCCCACCGGCCAGACCGCCGATGGCGGCACCGCTGGCGGTGCCGACGTGTGACTTGGTGCCTTCGATGGTGACCGCGCGCACGGCTTCTACCGTCCCCATGCGTACCGACATTTCGCGCCGCGCCTGATCGCGCGAATAGGTGTCACCGGACAGGCTGGACTGGCAGCCGGCCAGCACCAGGCCGGCCATCATCAGCGCGGTAAGCGCCAAGCGATTCATTTCATCTCTCCGTCGGATTTCTGCCGGCACGTTGCCGGCAAACCATCCCATTTAAAGCGCCGGCAATGAACCGGCGATGCTGCAATCGTGAGCAGTTGTTTCCGTGCTCTCGTTCAGAAATCGAGCGCACTGCCAAAGGTGGCGCGGAAGCGACGCTCGATCTCGGTTCGCGTCGGCGCATGGTTCTGACCGCCGCGGCTGGCGATCTTGATCGCTCCCATAACCGACGCCAGACGGGCCGACGACACGACGTCGGCGCCGCGCGACAGGCCGTACAGCAGGCCGCCACGGTAGGCGTCGCCGCAGCCGGTCGGGTCGAGCAATTCGTCGGCCGGCACGCAGGCCACTTCGGTCACCGTACCGCCGTGATAGACGCGCGAACCTTCGCCGCCGCGGGTGACGATCAGCGCGTCGACGCGCTCGGCGATCTGCGCTTCACTGAGGCCGGTGCGGTCGCACAGCATGCGCGTCTCGTAATCATTGACCGTGCACCAGGTCGCCAGTTCGAGGAAATGCAGCAGGTCGTCGCCGTTGAACATCGGCATGCCCTGACCCGGATCGAACACGAAGGGGATGCCGGCGTCGGCGAACTGCTGCGCGTGCGTCAGCATGCCGTCGCGGCCGTCGGGCGCGACGATGCCCAGTTTCACGCCCTGCGCGTCGCCGACCCGGTTCTCGTGCGAAAAGCTCATCGCGCCCGGATGGAAGGCGGTGATCTGGTTGTCGTCGAGGTCGGTGGTGATGAAGCACTGCGCGGTGAAGGCGTCATCGACGCGGCGCACGTGGGTGACCGGGATGCCGAGTGCGGCGAAGCGCTCGAAATAGGGGCCGGCGTCCTGACCGACGGTGGCCATCATCAGCGGTTCGCCGCCGAGCAGCTTCAGGTTGTAGGCGATGTTGCCGGCGCAGCCGCCGAACTCGCGCCGCATGTCCGGCACCAGGAAGGACACGTTCAGGATGTGGATCTGGTCCGGCAGGATGTGGTGCTTGAAGCGGTCCGGAAAGACCATGATGTTGTCGTAGGCGATGGAGCCGCAGATGAGGACGGACATGGAGGGCGTGCCGGTAGCGGGAAAACCGCGAGTATACGGCGCCCGGAGCGGCACCGGCAGGCCTTCAGAAGGCGTCGTCGCGTGCCCGGCGCAGGGTTTCGGCACTGCTGACGGCGTTGCGCAGCCGGCGGGCGAAGGTGTCCGCGACGCTGTTCCAGTCCAGCTGCTCGACGCTGCGTCGTGCGCCGGTCGCCATCGCCTCGCGCAGCGCGTTGTTGCGGCCGGCGCGCAGAGTCTGTTCGATGAAGGCCGCTTCGTCGCCCGGCGGCGCCAGCAGGCCGTTGCGGCCGGGTTCTATCAGTTCGGCTGCGGCCGCCTGGGCATAGCTCACCACCGGCAGGCCGCTGGCCAGCGCTTCGGCCAGCACGTTGCCAAAGGTTTCGGTCAGGCTGCCGAACAGGAACAGGTCGGCGCTGGCGTAGTGAGTGGCCAGATCCTCGCCGCTGCGCATGCCGGCGAACAGGTGGTGCGGATACTGCTGCGCCAGCGTTTCGCGCGCCGGGCCGTCGCCGACCCACAGCATGCGTGCGTCCGGCCGCTCGCGGCGCAGCGCTTCGAACGCGCGGGCGACCAGGTCGAGGTTCTTCTCCGGCGCCAGGCGGCTGACGAAGGCGACCACCAGATCGTCGGCGCCGGCTCCCCAGGCAGCGCGCAGCGCCTTGCTGCGACGCGACGGCGAGAACAGCGCGGTGTCGACGCCGCGCGACACGACTTCGATATTGCGGTAGCCGCAGTCGGTCAGCTGCGCCTGCAGCGCCTGCGTCGGCACGAAGGTGGCGTGGCCGAGGTTGTGGAAGCGGCGCAGGTAGGCGGCGATCGGCCGCTTCAGCCAGCGGATGCCGTAGTGCGCGCTGTAGGCGTCGAAATTGGTGCGGAAATCGCTGGTGACCGGCAGCTTGAGCTTGCGCGCCGCCGCCATCGCCGACCAGCCGAGCGGGCCTTCGGTGACCAGGTGCACCAGGTCGGGACGCTCCAGGGTCCACAGGCGGGCGAGCTTCTGCTTGGCCGGCAGGCCGACGCGCAGGCTGCCGTACTTCGGGATCGGCACGCCGCGCGCCAGCACCTCGCGCAACGGGCCGTCGCGCAGCGGCGCATCGGTCGCGTGCTGCTTCGGCCGGATCAGCTGCACCCGGTGACCGCGCGCGAGCAGGCCGTCCACCATGCGCTTCAGACTCATCGCCACGCCATTGACCTCGGGCGGCCAGGTCTCGGTCACGACGGCAATGCGCAATGCCTCGTCCGCCGCCTGCAGGCGTTCGACGGTGAAGGCGATGTCGGTGCGGGGATCGTCGCGACGCATGTGGACAGTGTCATTGCGGCCCAATGCAGGCCGGTGACGGGGTGGTGACAGCGGCGTGACAGTGGCCCTGCTCCCCGAGCGGATGAAATGCGGAGCCGCTGCCACTACACTGCGCGCTTCGACACACCCTTCGTGCGCACATGTTTCGGTCCGTTCTGCGTGCCGGTCGTCTGGCGGCCTGCCTGCTGGCGCTGTGCTCGGCGCCGCTCTGTGCGGCCGCCTTGACGCCGGTCGAGCCGACGGCGCTGCCCCAGGGCGGCGACGCGAACCTTGCCACGCGGCTCGCGTCTTACGCCGGTCGTCCGGTGCTGGTGAATTTCTGGGCGTCGTGGTGCGAACCCTGTCGCGAAGAAATGCCGGCGCTGCAGGCGCTCGCCGACAGCGGTGTTGTGGTGCTGACCATTGCCGTCGCCGACCGCGACGCCGATGCGCGCCGCTTCCTCGATCAGGCCGGTGTCGCACTGCCGCTGCTGTTCGACCGCGAGCAGCGCATCAGCAAGGCGTGGGGCGTGCGTCTGCTGCCCTACACCGTGGTGCTCGACCGCCGGCATCGCGTGGTGGCGCGGGCGCAAGGCGTGGTCGACTGGGACGCATCGGCTGTGCGCGAACAGCTGCAGCGCCTGATGCGCTGATTGAATTTCGTCTGGAGAATGTCCATGGATCGTCGTCGTTTCATTCACGCCAGTGCGCTGGCCGGCCTGTCGGCCTCACTGCCCGCCGCACTGCGCGCCGCCCCGGCCGGCTTCGATCCGTCGCCAGCGAGTGGCTGGCGCACCTACGAGGTGGTGACCCGGGTGACGCCGGTGGTAAGCGATCAGGCGGTAACGGTGTGGATTCCGCTGCCGTCGCTGAACAACGACGACTGGATCCGCACGCTGGGCAACGAATGGAGCGGCAACGCCGCGCGCGCCGGTGTGGCCGAGGACACGGTCTATGGCGCACGCATGCTGGTCGCACAGTGGAGCGCCGGGCAGGCCGCGCCGGAGATCGAGGTGGTCAGCCGCTTCGCCACCCGCGACCGCGCGATCGATTTCGCTGCGCCGGGCGCGGTACCGCCGCTCGACGCGACCGAGCGGCGCCTGTTCACGCAGCCGACCGAACTGCTGCCGACCGACGGCATCGTGCTCGACACCGCGCAGAAGGCGACACGTGGCGCAAAGACCGACACCGACCGTGCCCGTGCGCTGTACGAGTGGATCTGCGACAACACCGAGCGCAATCCGAAGACGCGCGGCTGTGGCCTGGGTGATATCCGCAGCATGCTGGAAAGCGGCAACCTGTCGGGTAAGTGCGCCGACCTGAATGCATTGTTCGTCGGCCTTGCCCGCTCGGTGGGGCTGCCGGCGCGCGATGTCTATGGCATCCGCGTGGCCGATTCGAAGTTCGGCTACAAGAGCCTGGGCAAGAGCGGCGACATCACGAAGGCGCAGCACTGCCGCGCCGAGGTGTGGCTGGCCGGTTACGGATGGGTACCGGTCGATCCGGCCGACGTGCGCAAGGTGGTGCTGGAAGAGCGTCCGGGGCTGACGCTGAAGGACGATGTCGTCGTTGCTGCGCGCATGAAACTGTTCGGCGCGTGGGAAATGAACTGGCTGGCCTACAACGTCGCTCACGACATCGCACTGCCGGGGTCGAACGGCGCCGCCGTGCCCTTCCTGATGTATCCGCAGGGCGAAACCGCTGCCGGCCGCCTGGACAGCCTCGACCCGGCCGGTTTCAGCTACACCATCACTTCACGAGAAGTCGCCGTCTGAGGTCAGGGCTTCAAGGCGTCGGGGGCCGCACCAGCCCCCGATCCCAGCCCCTGCCCACTCACTCATGCCCGGCTTCCGGGTAGATCGTGATCGACAGGAAGCGGATGGGCACCTTGGTCAGCTTTTCCGGGCCGTGCGGCACGTTGCCGTCGAAGGTGAGCGCGTCGCCCGGCTGCAGGTCGTACACCGTCTTGCCGTGCCGGTACTCGATGCGGCCTTCCAGCATGTAGATGAATTCCGTTCCCGGGTGTTCGAACACCGGGAAGGTTTCGCTTTCCTGCTCGATCGTGATCAGGAAAGGCTCGAACAGCTTGGTCGGGCCCTGGTGATAGGACAGCAGGTGGTAGGTGTGACCGCTGCGCGTACCGCGGCGGGCCACTTCCATGCTCTCGCCGGCCTTGATCAGCTGCGCGCCGCCGCCCTCCGTCTCATAGTTCTTGAACAGCGCCGACAGCGACACGCCGAGCGCGCGCGCGATGCGTGACAGCGCGTCGAGGCTGGTCGCGGTCTGACCGTTCTCGATGCGAGAAAGCATGCCGCGGCTGATGTCGGCGCGCTCCGAAATATCGGCAATCGTCAGGCCGTGCGCGCGGCGCAGCTCCCGGATGGTGTTTCCGAGGTAGCGCTCCAGCTCGCCTTCCATGACGCTGTCTTGTGTACTCATTGCTTTTCCGCCTCCAGACTGGGCCTCTACCTGTCCCTTGTGACCGTTATCTTACACGCGGTGTTTCATAAGAAGAATTTAAGTTGACTTGGGTACAAAAAGGTTCATGATTCGAAAAAAAGTTGCTTCACCCGAAACACGCTGCATTGCAGCAGAAGCGACACCCTTTCAGTCTGGACTACAGGAAAGCACATGCCCTGGCGCCTATTGCGATTCGGTCTGTCGAAGTCTCATCCGGAACCCCGGATGTTCACTGCTCACGACAAGCTCAAGCCCTCGTACGACGTAGTGATCATCGGAGGGGGCGGCCACGGCCTCTCCAGCGCCTATTACCTCGCCCGTGATCACGGCATCACCAATGTGGCGGTGCTCGAAAAGGGTTATATCGGTGGCGGCAACACCGGCCGCAATACCACCATCATCCGCTCGAACTACCTGACGCCCGAAGGCGTCAAGTTCTACGACAAGTCGGTCCAGCTCTGGCAGGACCTGTCGACCGAGTTCGATCTCAACCTCTTCTATTCGACGCGCGGCCACTTCACGCTGGCCCACACCGACTCCGCGATGCGCACGATGCGCTGGCGTGCAGAGGTGAACAAGCACTACGGCATCGCGTCCGAAGTGGTCGGCCCGGAAGAGGTGAAGCGCCAGACCCCGCAGATCGACCTGTCCTGTGGCGGTCATGCGCCGATCCAGGGCGCGCTGTACCACGCGCCGGGGGCCGTGGCCCGCCACGACGCGGTGGCCTGGGGTTACGGCCGCGGCGCCGACATGCGCGGTGCGGAAATCCACCAGCAGACCGCAGTCACCGGCATCGAGGTCAAGGGCGGCAAGGTGGTCGGAGTACACACCACCAAGGGTTTCATCTCGACCAACAAGGTCATCTGTGCGGTCGCCGGCTTCACGCCGCGCATCACCGACATGGTGGGCTTCAAGACGCCGATCTTCGTGCATCCGCTGCAGGCCATGGTGAGCGAGCCGATGAAGCCCTGGCTCGACACCATCCTGGTGTCCGGCAGCCTGCACATCTATGTCAGCCAGAGCGCCCGCGGCGAACTGGTGATGGGCGCCTCGCTCGATCCGTACGAAGTGCAATCGACGCGTTCGACGCTGGACTTCCCGGAAGGCCTCGCCGCTCACCTGCTCGACATGTTCCCCTTCCTGTCCCATTCCAAGGTGGTGCGCCAGTGGGCCGGCATGGCCGACATGACGCCGGACTTCGCGCCCATCATGGGTCTGACTCCGGTCGAAGGCTTCTATCTCGATTCCGGCTGGGGTACTTGGGGCTTCAAGGCGACGCCGGTCTGTGGCAAGACCATGGCCTGGACCGCCGTCAATGACAAGCCGCACGAGCTGATCACCGGCTTCTCGCTCGACCGCTTCCGCAACTACTCGCTGACCGGCGAGAAGGGTGCGGCGAGCGTGGGTCACTGAGCGCCGAACAGAGAGCGGAGACGACGACATGAAACTGATGACCTGTCCGATGAACGGCACGCGTCCGATTTCGGAGTTCGCCTACTGGGGCGAAATCCGCCCGGCACCCGACGCCGACACCTGCACCGACGAGCAGTGGGCCGACTACGTGTTCAACCGCAACGGCGCACCTGGCGTGAAGAAGGAATGGTGGTGCCACACGCCGTCGAACACCTGGTTCATCGCCGAGCGCGATACCGAAAAGGACAAGGTGCTGCGCACCTATCTGCATGGAGAAGACAAGTGATGCGCCTGCCCGCAATGCCCGACGAGTGGCTCGATCGCAGCCGCACTGTCCGGTTCCGTTTTGAAGGTCGCGCCTTTGAAGCCGTCGCTGGCGACAGCATCGCCAGCGCGCTGTGGGCGGCCGGTCAGCGCACCCAGGGCCGCAGCTTCAAGTACCACCGCGTGCGCGGCATCCTGTCCGCGGCCAACCACGACGTGAACGTGATGGTGCAGGACGGCCAGAAGCTGAACACCCGCGGCGACGTGGTCGCCGTGCGCGAGGGCATGGACCTGACCGCGGTGAACACCTTCGGCGGTCTGGCCAATGACCGCGCGCGTCACCTCGGCATGTTCGCCCGCTTCCTGCCGGTCGGCTTCTACTACAAGGCCTTCCACAACAAGCGCCTGTTCCCGATGTGGGAGCGCGTGTTCCGCCGCATCACCGGTCTTGGCGTGGTCGACTTCTCGACGCCGCACATCCGCACCGCCAAGCGCTACGACTTCTGCGACGTGCTGGTGATCGGCGCCGGTCCGTCCGGTCTGTCGGCCGCGCTGTCGGCCGCCGATGCCGGCGCCCGCGTCGTGATCTGTGACGAGAACGCTCGCGCCGGTGGCAGTGGCCTCTATCAGCTCGGCGGCGATGCCGTCCGCCGTCAGCACACCCGCTCACTGCTCGACAAGGTGAAGGCGCACGCCAACATCCGTCTGCTCGAGGGCACCTACGCCGGTGCCTACTACGCCGACCAGTGGGTGCCGCTGATCGACGCCGACAAGATGACGAAGATGCGCGCCAAGGCCGTCATCGTCGCAAGTGGTGCCTTCGAACAGCCGGCGGTGTTCCGCAACAACGACCTGCCGGGCGTCATGAACGGCTCGGCGATGCAGCGCCTGATCTACCGCTACGCGGTGAAGCCGGCGGGCAATGCCGTCGTGCTGGCGGCCAACGCCGACGGCTACCGCGTCGCGCTCGACCTGATCGCTGCGGGCGCCAGCGTTGCCGCCGTGCTCGACATGCGTGCCAGCGTGCCGCCGTCGGCACAGGCTGACGCACTGCGCGCCAAGGGTGTCGAAATCCTCGCTGGCCACGCCGTCTATGAGGCGCACGCCGACGGCAAGGGCGAACTGGCCGGCATTACCGCCTGCCGCATCGACGGCTCGGGCCGCGTGGTGTCGGGTTCGCAGCGTCGCATCGCCTGTGATGGTCTGGCCATGAGCACCGGCTGGGCGCCGGCTGCCAACCTGCTGTACCAGGCCGGCACCAAGATGCGCTTCGACGAACTGCTGCAGCAGTTCGTGCCGGACCAGCTGCCGGAAGGCGTGTTCGCCTGTGGTCGCGTCAATGGCGTGTTCAAGCTGGAATCGCGCATCGCCGACGGACAGCGCGCCGGCCTGGCCGCCGCCGCGCACGCCGGTCACGGCAGCGCTGCCCAGGTCGATGTGCCGCCCGAAACCGAATCGCCGTCGCACGCATGGCCCATCGTCGCCCATCCGGACGGCAAGAACTTCGTCGATTTCGACGAGGATCTGCAGGTGAAGGATTTCGAGAACGCGGTGCAGGAAGGCTACGACAACATCGAGCTGCTGAAGCGCTTCTCGACTGTCGGCATGGGCCCGAGCCAGGGCAAGCATTCGAACATGACGGCGCTGCGCATCCTGGCGCGCCTGACCGGCAAGTCGCCGCAGCAGGTCGGCACCACGACCGCGCGCCCGTTCTTCCACCCGGTGCCGCTGTCGCATCTGGCCGGTCGCGGCTTCAGCCCGCAGCGTCACTCGCCGCTGCACGGCCGTCACGCCGCGCTCGGTGCGGTGTTCATGCAGGCCGGCGCGTGGGAGCGTCCGGAGTATTACGCGGTCGAGGGCAAGTCGCGCATCGACTGTATCCGTGAAGAAGCGCGCCGCGTGCGCACCGCCGTCGCGCTGATCGACGTCGGCACGCTGGGCAAGCTGGAAATCCGTGGTCCGCAGGCGGCCGAGTTCCTGAACCGCTGCTACACCGGCCGCTACGACAACATGAAGGTGGGCGCCACGCGCTACGCCGTCATGTGCGACGAGTCCGGCGTGCTGAGCGACGAAGGCGTGGTGGCGCGCATCGCCGAAGACGTCTTCTACTTCACGACCACCAGCTCGGGTGCGGCCACCGTCTATCGCGAACTGTCGCGCCTGAACATCGAGTGGAAGCTGGACTGCGGCCTGATCAACCTGACCGGCTCGTACTCGGCGATGAACCTCGCCGGCCCGGCCTCGCGCAAGGTGCTGGCGCAGCTGACCGACATGGACCTGTCGTCTGCCGCCTTCCCGTATCTGGCGGTGCGCAGCGGAACCGTCGCCGGCATCCCGGTACGCATGATGCGCGTCGGTTTCGTCGGCGAATGGGGCTATGAAATCCACGTGCCGGCCGAATACGGCCCGACGCTGTGGGACGCGCTGATGAAGGCGGGTGAAGGCGCCGGCATCGGTCCCTTCGGTGTCGAGGCCCAGCGTCTGCTGCGCCTGGAAAAGGGCCATCTGATCGTGAGCCAGGACACCGACGGCCTGACCAACCCGTTCGAGGTCGGCATGGACTGGGCGGTCAAGCTCGACAAGCCTTTCTTCACCGGCAAGCGCTCGCTGCAGATCGTCAAGAAGATGCCGCTCAAGCGCAAGCTGGTCGGCTTCCGCCTGGCCGAGAACTACAGCGGCGAAGTGCCCAAGGAATGCCACCTGATCATCGAGAACGGTGACATCGCCGGCCGCGTGACCAGCATTTCGTGGAGCCCGCACGTCGGTCGCTACATCGGTCTGGCCTTCGTGCTGCCCAGCATGACCGAGCCGGGTACGCCGTTCTCGATCCGCATCACCGACGGCAGCATGGTCGCGGCCGAGGTCTGCAGCACGCCCTTCTTCGACCCGAAAGACGAACGCCAGAAGGAAATCGAATGAACGCCCCCTTCGCCCCTACTCGCATCAGTCCGCTGTTCGACGAACAGGCGCCGCACGCGGCGAAGTGGACCCAGGTCGAGACGATGCAGAGCGTCGCCGCCTACGGTTCGGCCGACGCAGCACGTGTGCCGCTTGCCGGTATCGGCGACCTGTCGTTCCGCCGCCGTGCCGGCGTCAAGGGACCGGGCGCCGCCGTCTGGCTCAACGCGCTCGGCATCGCCACGCCGGAACGGCCGAACAGCTATCTGCGCCTCGATGACGGCACGCTGGTGCTGCGCATGGGCAATACCGAGTTCCTGGTCGAGGACGTCGCCGGCGGCAGTCGCGCCGCCACGATGCTCGCCACCGCGCCGAGCGCTGGCGTCTATCCGGTGCCGCGCTACGACGCCGCGCTGGTGATTACCGGCCGCAACGCGATCGAACTGACCCGCCAGACCTGCGCCTTCGATTTCGCCAGCCTGTCGCCGAGCGCGCAGCCGCTGGTGATGACGTCGATGGTCGGCGTCGGCGTCACCGCGATCGCGCTCGACGGCGCCGACGGCACGTATTTCCGCCTGTGGTGCGACGGCACCTACGGCGGCTATCTGTGGGCCACGCTGGTCGAGGTGGCTGCGGATCTCGGAGGTGGAGCGGTCGGCCTCGATGCACTCGGGCGGATTGCACAGCAATAACAAGCAAAGAGCGCGTCATCGAAGCTGACGCAAATCAGTGGGATCAGAGCCGTTTGGACAGGGAGGAATGTGATGTCACCCAGCGAAGCACAGCAGTTCCTGAAGGAAAACGAGGTCAAGTACATCCTCGCGCAGTTCGTGGATATCCACGGTTCGGCCAAGACGAAGTCGGTTCCGGCCGAGCACTACAAAACCGTGGTCACGGATGGCGCCGGCTTCGCCGGTTTCGCGATCTGGGGCATGGGCATGACGCCCAATGTCGACGCCGACTACATGGCCGTCGGCGACGCGTCGACGCTGTCGCTGGTGCCCTGGCAACCGGGCTATGCCCGCATCGCCTGTGACGGTCACACCCATGGCAAGCCGCACGAGTACGACACCCGCGTCGTGCTGAAGAAGCAGCTGGAACAGATCACCGCACGCGGCTGGACCTTCTTCACCGGCATGGAGCCGGAGTTCTCGCTGCTGCGCAAGGTCGAAGGCAAGATCCTGCCGGCCGACCCGGGCGACACGCTGTCCAAGCCCTGTTACGACTACAAGGGCCTGTCGCGCGCCCGCGTCTTCCTCGAGCGCCTGTCCGAATCGCTGCGCGCGGTCGGCATCGACGTCTATCAGATCGACCACGAAGACGCGAACGGCCAGTTCGAGATCAACTACACCTTCACCGACGCGCTGACCTCCTGCGACCACTACACCTTCTTCAAGATGGGTGCCGCCGAGATCGCCGCCGAACTGGGCCTGATCTGCTCCTTCATGCCCAAGCCGTTCTCGAACCGCCCGGGCAACGGCCTGCACATGCACATGAGCATCGGTGACGGAAAGCGCAACCTGTTCGAGGACAAGTCGGACAAGAACGGCCTCGCCCTTTCCAAGCTCGCCTACCACTGGGCCGCCGGCCTGCTCAAGCACGCGCCGGCACTGGCTGCGCTGTGCTGCCCGACGGTCAACTCGTACAAGCGCCTGGTGGTCGGCCGCTCGCTGACCGGCGCCACCTGGGCACCGGCCTACATCTGCTACGGCGGCAACAACCGCAGCGGCATGATCCGCAGCCCGGGCGGTCGCCTGGAACTGCGCCTGCCGGACGCTTCCTGCAACGCTTACCTCGCGACGGCCGCGGTCATCGCCGCCGGCATGGACGGGGTGAACAACGAGCTCGATCCGGGCGCGCCGCAGAACGACAACCTGTACGACTACAGCCAGGCCCAGCTCGACGCGGCCGGCATCCGCGTACTGCCGCAGAACCTGCACGAGGCGCTGGTGGCGCTCGAAAAGGACGAAGTGATCCGTGGTGCTCTGGGTCCGGTCGTCGACGAGTTCCTGCGCCTCAAGCATATGGAGTGGGTCGAGTACATGCGTCACGTTTCCGATTGGGAAGTGAACAGCTACCTCGAATTCTTCTGATCATCCCCGGAGAACTGTTATGTGTGGAATCGTGGGTTTGCTGGTCAAGACACCGGCATTGAAGGAACGCCTGGGCGAGCTGATGGTGCCCATGCTGATCGGCATGACCGAACGCGGCCCGGACTCGGCGGGTCTGGCCGTTTTCGGCGATACGCTGGCTGAAAATTCGCGCAAGCTGAGCCTGTACTCGGGCCTCACCGACGACGGTGCGGACTTCAACTGGCACGGCCTGACGCACGCGCTGAAGGAACACCTCGATGTCGACGCGCACATCGACGTCAAGCACAACCACGCCGTGCTGTCGTTCGCGGTGTCGCCGGAGCTGGTCAAGCGCTGGCTGCGCGAGAACCATCCGAAGCTGCACATCCTGAGCACCGGTCGCACCATCGACCTGTACAAGGACATCGGCACGCCGGCGCAGGTTGCGGACCGCTACGACTTCAAGTCGATGAAGGGTTCGCACCTGGTGGGTCACACCCGCATGGCGACCGAATCGGCCGTGACGCCGGATCGCGCACACCCCTTCACCGCCGGCGAAGACTTCTGCCTGGTGCACAACGGTTCGCTGTCGAACCCGAACTCGATCCGCCGCAAGCTGACGCCGGCCGGCATCCACTTCGAAACCGACAACGACACCGAAGCCGCCTGCCGCTTCCTCGAATGGCGTCTGCGTGAAGGCGACGACCTGGAAGTCGCGCTGCAGAAGGGCTTCGACGAACTGGACGGCTTCTTCACCTTCCTGATGGGTACGCCGGACAAGCTCGCGCTGATCCGCGACCCCTTCGCCTGCAAGCCCGCTGTTGTGGCCGAAACCGACGACTACGTCGCGATCGCGTCGGAGTTCCGTTCGCTGGCCCACCTGCCTGGCGTCAAGCACGCCAACGTGTTCGAACCCGCGCCCGAGGAGATGTACGTATGGAACGCATGACCTTTGATCTCGCCAGCTCGTCGCTGACCGAGATGAACACCTTCCTGCACAAGGGTCTTGAGGAGGGTGACAAGCGCCACATTTCGGTGCTGAACCCGGACGGCGCGCACAACATCGCAGTCGGCCTGAACCAGCCGGTCACGGTCGAGGTGCATGGCCATGCGGGTTACTACGCCGCCGGCATGAACAAGCACGCCCGCGTCGTCATCCACGGCAGCGCCGGCACCGGCGTGGCCGAGAACATGATGAGCGGCACCGTGCATGTGAAGGGTTTCGCCTCGAACGGCGCTGGCGCCACCGCCCACGGCGGTCTGCTGGTGATCGACGGTGACGCCGGCCTGCGCTGCGGCATCTCGCTGAAGGGCGGCGACATCGTCGTCGGCGGCAGCGTCGGCAGCTTCTCGGGCTTCATGGCCCAGGCCGGCCACATGGTCATCTGTGGCGACGCCGGCGACGCGCTCGGCGACTCGCTGTACGAAGCGGTCATCTACCTGCGCGGCAACGTCAAGTCGCTCGGTGCCGATGCACGTTTCGAGGACATGACCGACGCCGACTACGCGACGCTGGCCGAACTGCTGTCCAAGGCCGGTCTCGAGCACGACCCGAAGAGCTTCAAGCGCATCGCTTCCGCGCGTTCCCTGTACCACTGGAACGCCGACGCGAACCAGGAGTATTGACCCACACGGAGCGGCGATGCCGCTCCGGGCCCCGAGGGGCGGCGAGGAAGCCAGGGACGACCCGGTGCTTCCTCCGGTGCAGACACGGATACATCAAGGACTCAACATGGACATCAAACCCGTATCGTTCAAGCGCGTCTCCCGCGAGGAGTCCGCCAGCTTCGACCGCAGCGTCATCGACTACATCCAGAACGCCGCGGCGCACGGCCTGTACGAAATCCGCGGCATGGGCGCCAAGCGCAAGCTGCCGCATTTCGACGACCTGGTCTTCCTCGCCGGTTCGCTGTCGCGTTACCCGCTCGAAGGCTATCGCGAGAAGTGCGTCACCAAGACCATTCTCGGCACCCGCTTCGCCAAGAAGCCGCTCGAGCTGGACATCCCGATCACCGTCGCCGGCATGAGCTTCGGCGCGCTGTCGGCCAACGTGAAGGAATCGCTGGGCCGTGCCGCCACCGAGATGGGCACCACCACGACCACCGGTGACGGCGGCATGACGCCGGAAGAGCGCAACTCGTCGAAGACGCTGGTGTATCAGTGCCTGCCGTCGCGTTACGGCTTCAACCCGGACGACGTGCGTCGCGCCGACGCCATCGAAGTGGTGATCGGCCAGGGCGCCAAGCCGGGCGGCGGCGGCATGCTGCTGGGCCAGAAGGTGAACCCGCGCGTGGCCAAGATGCGCACGCTGCCGCAAGGCGTCGACCAGCGCTCGGCCTGCCGTCACCCGGACTGGACCGGTCCGGACGATCTGGCAATCAAGATCCAGGAACTGCGCGAACTGACCGACTGGGAAAAGCCGATCTACGTGAAGGTCGGTGCCACCCGCACCTTCAACGACGTCAAGCTGGCTGTCCATGCCGGCGCCGACGTGGTGGTGGTCGATGGCATGCAGGGCGGCACCGCGGCGACGCAGACCTGCTACATCGAACACATCGGCATCCCGACGCTGGCTGCAGTCCGCCAGGCGGTCGATGCGCTGGAAGACCTGAACATGAAGGGCGAAGTGCAGCTCATCGTGTCCGGCGGCATCCGCAGCGGCGCAGACGTCGCCAAGGCGCTGGCCATGGGCGCCGATGCGGTCGCGATCGGCCAGGGCATCCTGTACGCGCTTGGCTGTAACTCGGAAACCTATATCCAGAACGGTCAGCACATGTCGGCGCTGGAAGGTTACGACGCGCTCGGCACCACGCCCGGCTTCTGCCACCACTGCCATACCGGCAAGTGCCCGGTCGGCGTGACCACGCAGGATTCGGTGCTCGAACAGCGCCTGCAGCCGGATGTCGGTGCCCGTCGCGTCAAGAACTACCTGAAGACGCTGAACATGGAACTGACCACGATCGCTCGTGCCTGCGGCAAGCAGAACGTGCATCACCTGGAGCGCGAAGATCTGGTCGCCCTGACGCTGGAAGCCGCCGCCATGGCGCGCATCCCGCTGGCAGGCACCAGCTGGATCCCGGGCCACAACGGCTACTGATCCACGCCGCCATGAGGAGTCTGCGGACGTGACCGGCTGGCTCTTCCTGCTGGGCGCCATCGTTGCCGAAGTCATAGCAACGAGTGCGCTCAAGCAGGTCGAGGGCCTGTCACGTCCGCTGCCTCTGGCGTTCACGGTCGTCGGTTACGTCATCGCGTTTTCGCTGATGTCGCTGTCGCTGAAGACCATACCGATCGGCATCGCCTACGCGGTGTGGTCGGGCGTCGGCATCGTCGCGATATCAATAATCGGCCTCATCGCATTCGGCCAGCGACTCGATACGGCAGCGCTCGCGGGCATCGCCCTTATCGTGAGCGGGGTCGCCGTGATCCAGCTCTTTTCGAAGTCACAGGCCTGAACAACGCAACACCTACAGACACTTTCCCGAGGAGATCCCACCACCGCACATCCGACGTTCCACATCTGCTGCTGACGATTTCATCCCATCAAAAAATGCACCCATAAAGGAGGAGAGCAAGATGGATCAAAGCAAAAGCAAACACCCCGTAAGTCCCGCGCTCGAACGCCGCATCAACAGCATGTTCGGTCGGGACAAGGCCATGTCTCTGGGCGCCCTGCTCGGACTGTGGCTTGCGCTGGGCTATGTGTACCTCGCCGTACCACACGGCTTCCTCGGCTCGCCCGTCGGCATCGTGCTGACCGTGGCAGGCTCGCTCGTACTGCTGTTCAACACGGCATCGGTGATCGCCATGCTTCGTCATTACGCCGA
Source organism: Methyloversatilis sp. NSM2 (assembly GCF_038066675.1). Classification (NCBI taxonomy): domain Bacteria; kingdom Pseudomonadati; phylum Pseudomonadota; class Betaproteobacteria; order Nitrosomonadales; family Sterolibacteriaceae; genus Methyloversatilis; species Methyloversatilis sp. NSM2. The sequence goes on along the minus strand of NZ_JBBUKV010000006.1, from coordinate 94,864 downwards.
AGACCGCGAGCACATCTACGGCATCGACATCCACCACCTCGACGAACACCGCGCCCGTGCCCGCAAGGCCGCACTGCGCCCGGCTCACGTCGACATCGGCTGAGGAGTGCACACATGTCCCGCAACGCCTACAAACCCCCTGTGCAGAAGGGCTTCGGTCAGTTCGTCGACGCCATGGTCGTGCTCGCCCTGGTCTATCTGAGCCTGCTCGCGCCGCTGCTGCTCGGCGGCACTGCAGCCGAATCGGAAGCGCCTGTCGACAAGCCGGTCGCGACCTGGGAGGCGATGAAGCAGAACGAAACGATGGCCGCGCAGTGGCAGAAGCTCGGCTTCGATGCCGAAACGGCCGAGCCCATCGTCAGCAAGAAGTTCAGCTACGAGATCGAACCCTGGTCGCTGGGCATCACCGTCGCCGTGATCGCCATCTACTTCTTCTTCGTGCTCAAGGTGTCCGACCGCGAGTACCGCGAAGTCATCAACGAGCGCTTCGGCCCGCGCGCCGGCAAGGAGGACTGAGTCATGGATTTCTGGACGGCACTGGAATACGCGGCCTGGGGCATTTCGATCGTGCTGATCGGCTGGATGCTGGTCGATGCGCGCTTCGTCAGCACCACCTATGGCGAAGACTTCCTGCTCAGCTCGCGCGAAGGCGACGAGTGATCAGTGGTTCGAACCACGCACAACGGCGTGCGTGAAGACGGGAGAACAAGATGGGAACTGCAACTGCAGCGGCAGGGAAGCAGGAGAAGATTTCACTGCTGAAAGTGTTGGGCCCGGTGCACGTATGGGCACTGGGCGTCGGGATCGTGCTGGTCGGCGAGTACATGGGCTGGAACTTCTCGGTGGCAAAGGGCGGCGCCTACGGCGCGCTGATCGCCTGCTGGGTGATCGGTCTGCTCTATACCTGTGTGGCGATGATCGATTCCGAGGTGACCTCAACGGTCGCCGCGGCCGGCGGTCAGTACACGCAGGCCAAGCACATCATCGGGCCCTTGATGGCCTTCAACGTCGGCCTCTATCTGGTGATGGCTTACACCATGCTGGAGGCGGCCGACGCGCTGGTGGTCGGTGACCTGCTGCATGCGGTGGCTGCGCAGTACGGCGCCGAGCTCGATCCCAAGCCCTTCGTGGTGCTGACGATCGCCTTCCTCGCCTGGCTGAACTACCGCGGCGTGTTCATGACGCTGACGGTGAACTTCGTCATCACCGCCTTCGCCGTGCTTGCCATCCTGGTGCTGTTCTTCAGCACCACCGGCATCGCCGGCGGCGAAAGCGTGCTGCGCCACAGCGAACTGCTGACCGATCTGCCCTACGGCTGGATCGGCGTGCTCGCCTCGCTGCAGTTCGGCATGTGGTACTACCTCGGCATCGAAGGCACCTGCCAGGCGGCGGAAGAAGTGCGCTCGGCCGGCCGCTCGATTCCGCTCGGCACGATGGGCGGCATGATGACGCTGCTGATCGCGGCTTCGCTGACCTGGTACATCTGCACCGGTCTCATCCCGTGGGAATACCTGGGCCAGGCGACCACGCCGCTTTACGACGCCGCGCGACTGACCGGCAATGTCGAGCTGGAGGTGATCCTGTTCATCGGCACCATGTTCGCGGCCATCGCGTCGGCCAACGGCTGCATCAACGACGCCTCGCGCGCCTGGTTCTCGATGTCGCGCGACCGCTACATGCCGCACTGGTTCGGCGCCGTGCATCCGCGCTACCGCACGCCCTACCGCGCCATCCTGTTCCTGATCCCGATCGCCGTGTCCTTCGCCTTTACCGGGCTGCTCGATCAGGTGATCACCTTCTCCATCCTGTCGGGCCTGCTGGGTTACACCTTCATGTCCTTCAACATCGTGCGCTTCCGCCGGCTGTGGCCGCTGGGGTCGATCGAGCGTGGTTACGTGCATCCCTACCACCCGCTGCCCTGCATCGTGCTCGGCCTGCTGTGCGGCGCGACCTACTTCGCGACCTATCTGGGCTACGGCACCTCGCTGCTGTCCATCATGGCTTTCTACATCCTGGTGTCGATCTGGTTCGTCGTGCGTCGCTATCCCTACGTGAAGCGCGGCGAACAATTCACGATGCCGTGGCCGCGTCCCAAGGGCTACTGATGACGGTCGCGACGATGGCGGCGCTGCTGCTCGGCGGCGGACTGTTCGCGTGGTGGCAGCGGCGCACGCAGCGGCAGTTCCGCGACGAGCGTGCGGCGGTGTTCGACCACTGTGCCGGCATGTTCGACGCCGTCGGCGTGGCCGATTCGGGGGCGGAGTACCCGCGCCTGAGCGGCCGCTACGGCGGTGCGCAGTTCGAGCTGCAGGCCATGCTCGATCACGTCGGCTACCGCAAGGTGCCCTCGCTGTGGCTGTCGGTGACGCTGCGCACGCCGCTGCCGGTGGGCGGCCGTTTCGACCTGCTGATGCGGCCGCAGAACATCGAGTTCTGGTCGGCCTCGGACAGCATGGACGAGCGCATCGATCTGCCCGCCGACTGGCCGGTTCACCAGATCGCCAAGGTCAGCCCGGCCGGCTGGCGGCCGCCGCTGGGTGCACTGCGCGAAGCGGCTGGCAGCCTGATCGACGAGCCCTCGTTCAAGGAACTGCTGGTGAGCCCGCGCGGCGTGCGCATCGTGTTCCGCGTCGGTGGCGTACAGCGCGCGCACTACCTGGTGCTGCGCTCGCTGCTGCCGGACGAGACGCGCGTCGAGCCGGAGCTGTTGCAGCCGCTGCTCGACGCCGCACTGCGCATCGCTTCGTCGCTGAAGCTTACGAAACTGGAGAAGGCAGCATGACTTCCGCAAGCGTATCGACACCATCCCGTCCGCCGCATCCGTTCTTCGTGCTCGCCGCCGCGCTGCTGCTGCCTGGCATGGGGCAGGTGCTGAACGGCATGCTGGTGCGGGCGTGGATCATGCTGTTCTTCGCGCTCAGCCTCGGCGTCGTCAGCTGGCACATGACGACGCCCGAGCATTCATTCGTCGGGCGCCATGCCGGCGGCTTTTTTGTCTATGCCGTCATGGTCATGGACGCCTACGTCTGGGCGCGTTACAGGCACACACTGGCCCGAGTCCGCGCGGGCCAGCGCTGAAGGGGCGGCGCACACCGTCCTCACCTTGGCCGGTACATGCGGGGCGGCTCCTCCTGCGCCGCATGTACCGGGTCTTTTTCAAGGCATCCGCATTCGAACGAACTTCCTCCGGAGCGCGGCACGCGTTCGCGCCTGCGGGGCACATTCAGAAAGGTATCCGACATCATGAAAACGAACTGCATTCGCCTCCCGCTGGCCGCGCTCGCGCTGTTCGCCGCTTCCGTCACCGTCCAGGCGCAGGAAACGGCCGCCGCGCCGGCCTATACGATCAGCGCCAACGTGGGCCTGTTCTCGCAGTACATCTTCCGCGGCATCAGCTACACGCAGGAGAAGCCGGCGGTGCAGGGCGGTTTCGACGTGGCCCACGAGAGTGGCGCCTACCTGGGCATCTGGGGCACCAATGTGAGCGACCTGGCGCTGTCGAACGCGACCGGCGAGATCGACGTGTACGGTGGTTACGCGAAGACGGTGGGCGACTTCACCTTCGACGTGGGCTTCCTGCAGTTCATCTTTCCGGGCGGCAAGTACGACCTGGTCGGCGGCGGCACCGAAAGCCTGAACACGCTGGAACTGAACGCGGCGGTGACGTGGAAGTTCATCCAGCTGAAGTACTCGTACGCGGTGACCGACTACTTCGGTTTCAGCAAGAAGTCCTTCGGAGCGGATTCGGACGGATCGGACTACATCGAGCTGAACGCGAACTACGAGTTCATGCCGTCGTGGATCGCCAATGTTCACGTCGGTCACCAGAAGGTGAAGAACTACGACGACTACGACTTCACGGACTGGAAGGTGGGCGTGACGAAGAACTTCGAAGGCGGCTGGCAGGCAGCGGTGGCGTATGTCGACACCAATGCGGACAAGAACTTCTACACCATCTGCGACAACGGCATCCGCTGCAAGGACACCGGCGACAGCAAGTGGCTGCTCTACGTGAAGCGCACGTTCTGAAGTATCGACAATGTCCTCGCGGATTCCGCCTCCGGCGGAATCCTTGACGGCCGCACGCTCTCCTCGCGTCGCGGCCGTTTTTTTCAGTCAGACAGCCCGGGGAAGGGCCAGTCCCCGGTACCCGAGGACCACGGCTGGGCGCGCACCTGCGGCGGGCGCTTCAGCGTGGACGACGGCGACTCGCCGAACAGCGCCTTGTAGTAGGACGAGAACATGCCCATGTGCCAGAAGCCCCACTTGCAGGCGGCACTGCTGACCGACATGTCCGGGCCGCCATGCAGCAGGTCCTTGCGTACGCCGTGCAGGCGCACGTAGCGCAGGAAGGTGACCGGGCTGATGCCGAGCACGTTCATGAAGGCATGGTGCAGGCCGCGACGGCTCATCTTCAGATGGACGCTGAGGTCGCTGACCGACGGTGGCGCGTCGCGGTTGGCAAGGATGTACTGGCGTGCGCGTTCGACGATGGCGCGGTGGATGGCGTGCCCGCCGCGGCTGCGCTCGGGCCGCTCGGAAATCGACAGCAGCGCGGTGAGCGATGCATTGATGATGGATTCCGACACCGCCTGACAGGAGGCCGCGTGCTGCAGCACCTCGGGCGTCGACTGCACGCAGCACATCACTTCGTGCAGCACCTGCCGGTATCGCATCGCCGCACCTGACTGCAGCGTCTGCATCTGCGTGCGCGCGACCACGCTCGCGACTTCGCGTCCGAGCACCGATTCGGCGTAGCCGTCCAGCGTGTCGGCGTCGATCACCGCGACGAAGATGTCGGACATCCGCGGTGTGCGGAAGTGAAGTTCCTCGCCCGGCAGCAGCGTGAGCAGGCTGTCGCGGCGCACCTCCTGCGCTTGCCAGTAGCCGTCCGGATGCACGTTGATCGGCACACCGAAGGTGTAGGAGGAGGGCCGCGGATGGCCCTTCTCGTCGATCACCTGGTCCATCGACTCGCGGAACAGCTGCACCGGACCGGACGACATTTCGACGATGCGACCGCGGAATTCGCCGCTGGTCAGCTGCAGGTATTCCTGCGACCACTGCGGCAGGCTGTCCGCGTGCTGACAGGGGTCCTCGGTGACGAAACAGCACACCTGGGGACCGACCGGCTGTTCGTGCGACAGCATCTCGCGGGTGGATTCAACGGTATTCACGCTCACTCCCTTCGCCGCTCGTGATCGGCGCAACCCATGCTGTCTGGCAGTACGGATGACGCTTCGGAAAATGGCGGCGTTCTCTGTGTCTGCGGATCGGCGTGCGTTCCGGCGCGCAGACCGGACCCGCCCGGCTCGCCCGGACTCCTCTGAAACTCATGGTAGGCCTGCCCACATCCCCCGGCAATACACCGCCGGGCGGCGTCCGGACGAACGGGCCGATTCTTGATAGTGCGAACGGAAGCTCTGGCCGGTTCGCGATAACGCCCGCGCGGACCCCACTCCTATAGTCGATCAACGGCCGGCGAGCTCCGCCTGCGCCGTGATCCACAGACGCCGCATCGCCACCGGGCGGCATTCATGGCCAACAACTCAAGAGGTACTCGATGCACAGAACAGTACTCAACAGGAGGTCGCAGCGAGCGCTCGTGCTTGCCACCGGCCTGCTCACCCAGCTTTGCGTCGCGGGCGCCTACGCGGCAGCCCCGGCCGGCGAAGCGCTGGTCAACACTAAGTGCGCGTCCTGTCACTCCGCCAAGGGCGACGGCAAGTGGGACCGCATCAGTGAAAGCCGCCGCACACCGGAAGGCTGGGACATGACGGTCGCCCGCATGAGCTTCGCGCACGGCGTAAAGCTGAGCCACGACGAGCGCGGCGCCATCGTCAAGTACCTGTCGGACGCCTACGGCCTGTCGCCGGACGAGTCGGCGGCGCACCGCTACATCGTCGACCGCACGCCCAGCGTGGTCGAGCACCCGGAGAACAAGCTGATCGGCGACACCTGCGCGCGCTGCCATTCCTACGGCCGCATCGCCGTGCAGCGCCGCACCGAGGCGGACTGGCGCAAGCTGGTGCATTTCCACGTCGGCCAGTTTCCGGCGATCGAGATCCAGGCCGGCGGTCGCGATCGCAACTGGTTCGACATTGCCACCGGCGAGGCCGCGGTCGAACTGGGCAAGGTGTATGGCTTCGAGTCCGACAGCTGGAACAAGTGGAAGGCGCAGAAGCCGGCCGACGCGAGCGGCAGCTGGCGCCTGGTCGGCCACAAGCCGGGCACCGGCGCCTACGAAGGCACGGCCACGGTCAAGCGCACCGGCAACGACGCCTATTCGGTCAGCATGACCGTGCGCTACGAGAACGGCACGAGCGAACAGCTGACCGGATCCGCCCTCGTCTACACCGGTCACGAATGGCGCGCGACGCTGAAGAGTGGCGAGCGCGAGATCAACCAGGTCATGACGCTGGCCGATGGCGGTCGCGCGTTGTCCGGGCGCTGGTTCGAGTCCGGTTACGACGCGATCGGCGGCACGCTGCGTGCCGTGCGTGCGGACGGTGCCCAGCCGACCGTGCTGTCAGTACAGCCGGCCGCGCTGAAGGCGGGCACCCGCGGCCGCCTCGTCATCAATGGCGTCGGTCTCGATGGCGACGTGAGCCTGGGCAATGGCGTGAAGGTGCTGTCGGTGGCCGAGCGCAGCGCCGAGCGCGTGGTGGTCGAGGTCGAATCGGCCAAGGACGCCGTGACCGGCCCGCGCGAGGTGAAGGTGGGCAATGCGCGCAGCGGCGACGCGCTCAAGGTCTATCAGCGCATCGACTACGTGAAGATCACGCCCGACCACCCGATGGCCCGTGTCGGCGGCAACGGCGGCTCGATGAACAAGGTGCCGGCCCAGCTTGAAGCGCTGGCCTACGCCGTAGGCGCCGACGGCAAGCAGGGCACGGCCGACGATGTGCTGCTGGGCGCCATGCCTGCGGCCTGGTCCTTCGACAACCTGAACAAGGTGGCGGCGGAAATGAAGGACGCCAAGTTCGCCGGGCGCATCGACCAGACCGGCCTGTTCATGACCAACGACGCCGGCCCCAACCCGCAGCGCAAGTACCGCACCAACAACGCGGGCGAGCTGAAGGTGACCGCCGCGGTCAAGGACGGCACGCGCACGGTCAAGGCCACGGCGCCGCTGATCGTCACCGTGCAGCGTTTCAACGATCCCCCGATCCGCTGAGCGCGGGCCGTCACCGGAACAGCCACCATGTCCGAAGCCAACCTGCTTTACGTCGATACGCACGCCTTCCACGACGTGGATGTGAAGGGCCGGCGCGTGCTGCTGCACGTGCCGAGCACCGGCATCTTCGATCTCGACGGCGTGACCACCGAGGTGCTCGATTTCGTGCGGCCGAAGGCGACCGTGAGCTTCGAGGAGCTGCTGCAGCGCTTCTCGGGCAGCGGCTCGCCAGCGCTGATCGCCGACGCGATCGAGGATCTGAAGTCGCTGGGCGTGCTGCGCGGCGACCCCGCCGTGGCCGACCGCGGCGCCGGGATCAGCGTGACCGAGTTCCCGCTCAGCACCATCGTGCTGAACGTGAACACCGGCTGCAACCTGAGCTGCACCTACTGCTACAAGGAGGACCTGACGACGCCGTCCAAGGGCGAGAAGCTCGACTTCGACAAGGCGAAGAAGAGCATCGAGCTGCTGCTGAAGGAAGGTGCGAAGCGCGACCGCGTCAACGTGGTGTTCTTCGGTGGCGAGCCGCTGTCGAACATGCGGCTGATCAAGGCGGTCACCGCCTACGCGGAAGAGCGTTGCCGCGAGGAGGGCAAGCAGGTCGACTTCTCGCTCACCACCAACGCCACGCTGCTCACCGAAGAGATCGCCGACTGGTTCAACGAGCATTCCTTCGGCATCTCGATCAGCATGGACGGCCCGCAGGCGGTTCATGACCTGCGTCGCAAGACGATAGGCGGCAAGGGCACGTACGAGGTGGTGGCGAAGAAGGCGCGCATGCTGCTGTCGCGCTACACCGCGCGGGCGGTCGGTGCGCGGGTCACGCTGACCGCAGGCTATTCCGACGTGGCGGCCATCCACCATCACCTGAAGGACGAACTCGGCTTCGCCGAAGTGGGTTTCGCGCCGGTCACCAGCAATCCGATCACCACCTTCAACCTGGTCGGTGACGAGCTGCGCGCGGTGTTCGACGCGATGAAGACGCTGGGCCGCGAGTATGTCGAGGCGGCCGTCGAGGGCCGCAACATCGGCTTCTCGAACATGCACCAGATGCTGTCCGATCTGTACGAGGGCCGTCGTAAGGCGCTGCCCTGCGGTGCCGGCATCGGGCTGCTGGCGGTCGATCACAAGGGCGAACTGAATCTCTGCCACCGCTTCACCGGCTCCGAGCTGCCGACCTTCGGCAACGTCGACACCGGCATCGCGAAGGCGGAGCTGGGTGCCTTTCTCGAAGGCGCGCTCGACCGTTCGGAGCGCGGCTGCTCGACCTGCCGCATCCGCAATCTGTGTTCCGGTGGCTGCTACCACGAGTCCTACGCCAACTTCAGCGACCCGCATTCGCCGGTCTATCACTACTGCGAACTGCTCAGGGAGTGGGTCGATTTCGGCATCGAGGCCTACCTCGAAATCCTCGAAAAGAACCCCGCCTTCCTCCACAAGCACGTCGCGAACAGGAGCTCTGAACTATGAACCGCTTGAAACCGCTGAACCGCAAGGCCCACCAGATCGAAGCCGCCCCGAACGACGAGGCGGTCGAGAAGGTGGTCGCGATGACCGCCGCCGTCGCCGGCTGCGCCACCACCTTCGACCCGGGCTGGGAACTGGATCCCTTCCTCGGCGTGGCCGGCCTGTGCCAGCCGATGGAAGCCGATCTGTACGGCTGTTCCGATCCGTGCTGGTGGCCCGCCCAGGTGCCGGACACGCTGCACAACTACCCGGACTGGAACACCGGCAAGGACGACGCTGCGCGCGACTGGAAGGCGCTGCAGAGCGTGTTCCCGAAGTAAGCCCGCGAACGTACAAGAGGAACTGCTGACCATGAAGATCAAGACCACGGCGGCCGCACTGGCCGCCAGCTCCGGCGTCGCGCTGTTCGGCGCCCTCCCGACGGCCGCCCTCGCGGCCAAGGACTATCTGGTGACGGCTGCACGCCCCAACCTCGTGTTCGTGATGGACGCGAAGGAACGCAAGGTGGTGAAGACGCACACCATTCCCAACACCTCGATGGGCAACAGCCCGATCACGCTGGTGCATTCGCGCGACGGCAAGACCGCCTACGTCATCCACAACCGCTGGGAAACCGTGTCCGGCATCGACCTGGACAGCGGCAAGGAGGTGTTCCGCGCCGAACTGTCCGGCGGCGACATCCGCGGCAAGTCGCCTTTCCCGATGGACCTGAGCCCGGACGGCAAGGAGCTGGCCGTCTATGTGAACCCGACCCAGCTGCTGCCGGGCGAGTACAAGGCGCTCGATCCCTACATCGCGATCTACCGCACCGACGCCGGCACCGACGCCGAGCCGGTACGCAAGCTCAAGGTGCCGCGCCGCGTGTCCACGCTGGCCTGGTCGCCCAAGGGCGACACCTTGTACGCCTTCAGCTGGGACATGCTCAAGCTCGACCCGCAGACCGGTGCAGTCAAGGGCAAGCACCCGTGGCGCAGCTGGAAGAACGGCGAGCAGGGCGAGCCGGACACGCTGGCGATCTGGCCGCAGTGGGAACAGACCAATGTGTTCGCCACGCCGTACTACGTGGCCTACGGAAACAAGCCGGAGGGTGATCCGTCCGCGCTCCGCGCCGGCATCTGGACGCTCGATCTGGAAAAGGACACGGTGCATTTCAAGGAATTCGAGAACGCCGGCGTCGTGCTGTTTTCCAGCGTGGTGAACCCGGTGCGCCGCGACGAAACCTATACGGTCTATACCCAGCTCACCAAGGTGAACACGAAGACCGGCAAGATGGACCGCGTCGATCTCGATCACACTTATTACAACGTGAATGTGTCGAGCGACGGCAAGGAGCTGTACATCGGCGGCACCCAGGGCGATATCGCGGTGTATGACAGCGCCACGCTGAAGCGCATTGGCAACATCCGCACGCCGGGCGGTGGCGACCAGGTGCTCACTTCGTTGCGCATCTTCCAGCGCTGAGCGGCATGAGGGCAGAAGCACTGCATGCGCCCGCAGCGGGCGCCGCGCCGGTCGCGGCGGCGTCTGCGGGGCAGGGCGACCGTCGTCTCGGCGCGCTCTACCGCTGGGCCGGTGACTTCATCCGGCCAGAGTGGCCGGCGCTGGTGGCCGTGCTTCTGCTCTCGATGCTCGCCGTGCTGGCCGGACTGGCTCAGCCGCTGCTGACCCGGGCGCTGATCGACGACGGCATCCTCGCGCACGATCGCGCGGCGGTGCTGGCCAGTGGCGGCTGGATGGTGGGGCTGGCGCTGTGCGCGCTGGCGGTCGGCTTCGCCTGCCGCCGCATCCACGTGGCGGCGTCCGCCCGCATCCTCCATCGCATGCGCGAATCGCTGTTCGCGCATGTGCTGAGGCTGTCGCCGGCCTTTTTCGCGCGCATGCGGCAGGGCGACCTGCTGACGCGGCTTGAGGGCGACCTCGGCGAGGTGCAGCGTTTCGCCGTCGACGCCGTGCTGTCGGCCATCAACTCGGTACTCACGCTGATCGGCACCGTCGTCCTGCTCTGGCTGCTCAGCCCGAAGCTCGCGCTTTTCCTCGCGCTGCTGATGGGGCTCAACAGCATCGTGCTGTCCTGGGTGCGACCGCGCATCGAAAAGCTGTCGCAGCAGTCGCGCGACGCCGGTGTCGAGGTGTCGAGCTTCCTGGTCGAGAAGGTCGGTGCGGTGCGCTGCATACAGACGCACGCCGCCGAGCGGCGCGAGCTGGAACGGCTCGCCGTCTTGCACGGCGCGGTGCGCGAGCGCCTGCTGTCGCTGCAGCTGTTCGGCTATCTCGGCGGCGCTTTTCCCAATCTGCTGCTGTCGCTGGCGGTGATCGGCATCTTCGTCGGCGGCAGCCTGTCGATGCTGGCCGGCGAGGCGCTGACGCTGGGCACGCTCGTCGCCTTCGCCACCTGCGTGCAGCGCGCCAGCGCGCCGCTGCATGCGCTGATGGGGCTCTACCTGCAGTGGCAGCGGGTGAAGGTGGGCCTGAACCGCGTCGATGAACTGCGCGCGCTCGATGTGCCGGACGATGCGGCGCCGTTGCCGGCAGACGTTCTGCCGACCGGCGACCTGGTGGTGCGCGACCTCGCCTTCAGCTATCCGGGCGCGGCGCGCCCAGCGTTCAGCGGACTGAACCTGACCCTTCCTGCCGGCGCCCGCGTGTGGCTACGTGGCGATTCAGGCAGCGGCAAATCCACTTTCATCGATCTGCTGCATCGCCACTTCGAACCGTCGGCCGGCTGGATGGCCATCGGCGGCGTGAACCTGCAGGCCATCGACCGCGCCACGCTGCGTCGGCACGTCGTCGTGGTGTCGCAGGAGGCGGTGCTGTTCACCGGCTCGCTGCGCGACAACATCCGCTACGGCCGGCCGGACGCGCGTCGCGACGAGGTCGAGCGGACGGCGCAGGCGGCCGGCGTGAGCGACTTCCTGTCGCGTCTGCCCGACGGGCTGGACGCCATGGTCGGCCCGCGCGGCGCCTCGCTGTCCGGCGGCGAGCGGCAGCGGGTCGCCCTGGCGCGCGCGCTGCTGATGTCGCCGGCCCTGCTGGTGATTGACGAGGGCACGTCCTCGCTCGACGGCGCACTCGAACTGCGCACGCTCGCGGCGATCGACGCGCTGCTGCCGCAGGCGACGCGCATCGTGGTCAGTCACCGCGATCTGTCGCAGCTCGCCTTCGACTGCGTCATCGATTTTCCGCAGGCCGCCGCATGACCGCAGTCGTTCGCGTGGGTCTGCTCGACAGTGCGCTGGACAGCGGCTTGAGCGACGCGGTGTATGCCACGTCCGGAGCCGCGCCGCTGGACGCCGATGCGCGCGGCCACGGCAGCCAGATCGCGCGCTGCGTGCTCGCGCACGCGCCGCAGGCCCGGCTGGCGGTGGCGCAGGTGTTCGACCGCAGCCGTGAAACCACGGTCCATGCGGTGCTCGACGGCTTCTACTGGCTGATCGGACAGGGCGTTCAGTTGATCAACATGAGCTTCGGCATGCCGACCGCCAGCCCTCGGCTGGCGCAGGCCTGCCGCGACGCCGCCGACGCCGGCATCGTGCTGGTCGCCTCGGCGCCTGCACGCGGCGCGCCCGTGTATCCGGCCGCCTTCGCGCACTGCATCGCCGTCACCGGCGACGCGCGTTGCGCGCCGGGCGAGCTGTCGTGGCTGGCGAGCGCGGCAGCCGACTTCGGCACGCACGCGCTGATCGAACCCGGTCATCCGGAACGCGGCGGCGGCGCCAGCATCGCCACCGCGCGGATGAGCGGGCTGATCGCCGCGCTGCTCGCGCAGGGCGTCGAGCCGAGCGATCTGCGCGAGCGGCTGCAAGGCGCGGCAATCCATGTCGGACCGGAGCGCCGTCATGCGTGATCGTCTGCTGTGGAGCGCAGTGCTGCTGGCGGCGTTTGTCTGTACGGCGCTGCCGGCGGTTGGCAATGCGCTGCTTGCAGCCGCGGGTGCCGCCGCACTGTGGAGCGGCGTGGCGCCCGCCCGGCGCGCCGCGCTGCTGCGTGTCGCGGCCGGTCTGCTGTGGGGCGCGCTGATTGCGCTCGCCGTGCTGCTGGTCGGCGACCGCTTCGACCTGCGCTACGTGTGGATCTACAGCGGCGCAGAACTGCCGCTGCATCTGAAGCTGGCCAATCTGTGGGGTGGCGACGAAGGTACGACGCTGCTGCTGGCCGCCTTCCTGAGCACATTGGCCGCGCGTGGGGCAGCGCAGCGCCGCCAGCGCATCGACGTCGCGGCGCTGCTGGCGGCCTGGTATGCGCTGACCGCCGCCTGGCTTGGTCCGTTCGCGGCGACCCCGGTCGACTGGCTGCAGAAGTCAGCGTCACAGGGCATGAACGCGCACCTGATGAAGATATGGATGCTGGTGCACGCGCCGCTCATCCTCGCCGCCTACGCGTGGACGCTGTCGCTCGCCGCGCCCGCGCTGGCTGCGCTCGGCGGGCAGGAGACGCGCTGGCCGGGCAGTGCGCTGACGCACGCGCGACGAGCCTGGGCGCTGCTCACCGCCGGCATCGGCTTCGGCATGGTGTGGGCCTTCGAAGACGCGATGTACGGCCAGGTGTGGCACTGGGACCCGGTGCAGACTGCGGTGTTCGCCGTGTGGTGCCTGCTCGCCGCCCATCTGCACGGTGCAGGCGGCTGGCGGCCCGGGCGCACGATGTGGCGTTGGGTGCCTTTCGCCGCACTGGCGGCGGCGGTGCTGACCGCGGTCGCGATGGGCGTCACGCGCAACGAGGTGCTCGCCAGTTCGCACCGCTACGTCGGCGCGTCGACCTGGGCGGCCCACATGACGCTGGCTGTCCTGCTGTCGCTGGCCGGACTGGCCGCCTGGCTGCACGGACTGCGCGCGGTGCGGCCCCTGCCGAGTGCGAAACGCCTGAACCTCGCCGCCTGGGGCTTGCGCGCGACGCAGCTCATTTTCGTGTTCATCGGCCTGGCCGCAGTGGCGCATCTCGCCTGGGCCTTCTACGCCAGCGCACAGGCCCTGCCGCGGCCGGACGACCTGAAGCCCTTCTTCGAAACGCTGCGCAACTGGGCACGCGGCTCCGAACTGCCGGCGCTGCGCGCGGCCTTCGCGCAGTGGGACATCGATGGCTACGGGCTGGCGCGCCTTCTGCTGCTGCCCATGGTTGCGGCAGGGTTGATCGGCGGCTGGTTCTTCGCGCGCCGGCTGTCGGCGCGACTGGGCTGGATCACGCTGACCGTCGCGGCGCTGGCGTGCGTCGCGGTGTTCGTGCAGGGCGGCCTGCTGGCCGGTCATTACGCCGGCAGTGGCGTGCTGTCACAGCAGATCGTCACCGTGTTGCCGCGCATCGATGCAGCCCTGATCGGCGGCGCCTATCTGGCGCTCGGTTGTGCGGCCTGGAGCCTGCACGGCGCCTGGCACAACCGGCGCACCGCCGGCTATCTGCTGCCGCTCGGCCTGCTGCACCTTGGGGCGGTGGTCGCGCTGTGGGGCGGGCTGCTGGCGACGGCGCTGAATGGCTATTCGCAGCACCTGGTCGATATCGACGGTGACTGGCAGCGCGGGTACCAGGGCTATGCCGTACGCGTTACCGGGCTCGACGTGGACCGCGCGTCCGACGGCGGTCGCACGCACGGCGACGGCAGCTTCCGCGCGCTGGCGCAGATCGAGATTGCGACGCCGGAGCACGGCGTGCTGCAGGGGCAGACGCTGTACCGCGACGCGCGCAGCGCGATCGCCGGCTACGCGGGGCCGGTGCGCCAGATCTGCGAAATCCTCGACTACCGCTATGCGCGCTACGCCGACCACCCCGGCTATGTGCTGCATCCCTTCATCGACCGCGGCTGGGCGCGCGACCTGCAGCTGTGGGTCGCCACCTCGTCCGCGGTGGCGGCGCTCGAGGGCGGGCCGCAGGCCGCACAGGCCGTGGTCATGCTGCGCGTGCTGCCTTTCGCCTCGCTGCTGTGGATCGGTCTGACGCTGACTTCGCTGGGCGCGCTGTGGCTCGCACTGCGCCCGCAACCCGTGCACAGGGAGGTGCAACGATGAATCCGCTGGTCATCCTGGGCGCCGGACCGGCCGCCAGCCTGCTGGCGATCGCGCTGGCGCGGCACGACATATCGGCGCAGGTGATCGGGCGTCCGCGCACGGCAGCTGCGGTCGAGGGTCTGTCGCAGCGTGTGGTCGAGGCGCTGAAGCAGCTCGGCTGTCACGAGGCGCTGGCCTTGCTCGGCCCGCGCTGGCATCGCGTGTCGAGCTGGAACGCGCAGGAGGTCGAGATGAACGGCGAGTTCGTCGTCGACCGCGTTGCCTTCGACGAAGCACTGCTGCGTGACGTGCGCGCGGCGGGCGTCGACCTCCGTGACGGGCTGGTGCGCGAACTGGAACGGCGTGAGGACGGCGGCTGGTGCGTGCGCTGGGAGGACGCCGACGGCTGCCTGCAGCGCACCGACGCCGCACTGCTCGCCGAGTGCCGCGGTCACACCGCGCCGAAGATGGCACCCGATCGCCATGCCGGCCCGACGCTGGTGTCGCTGGGCCGCACCTTCGACGGTGCGCGGCCGCAGCCGCGCACTACCTTCATCGAATCCTTTCCCTCCGGCTGGGCCTGGGGCGGCGTCGATCCGCAGGGCCGTGCGCACATCCAGGTGGTCGTGCAGCCGGCCAGCGTGGCGGCCGTCGGCGGCGACCTCGATCTGGCGCACGCGGCAGCGCTGGCGCAACTCACGCGCCTGCCACGACGTTTCGGCATGCAGTTGAAACCGGCCGGTGCGACGCGGGCGCGTGGCATACAGGCGGCGCTGCGTGGCGGCGCCGTCGGCGACGGCTATCTGCGCGTCGGCGATGCCGCCTATACCTGCGATCCGCTGTCCGGTCACGGCATGTTCGAAGCGGCGTCCGGCGCCATTGCCGCGGTGCCCGTCGTCAACACGCTGCTGCGGCGGCCGGCGCAGAAGGCGCTGGCGCAGCGCTACCTGCGCGAACGCATCGAAACGGTGTTCGCATCGCGCGTCGAGGCGGCGCGGCAGCACTACGCGGCCGAGATGCACTGGGCCGATGAGCCCTTCTGGCGGCAGGTGACCTCGCCACCCGTTGCGTCGTCATTGGCGCTCGCCCCGGTCGCCGCGGCGGCGTTCGCGACGCGACCGGTGGTCGAGGACGGCTTCATCGTCGAGCGCCGCGTCGTCGTCAGTGCCGAGCATCCGCGCGGTGTGCGCTTCATCGACGGCATAGACCTCGGCCGGCTCGACGAACTGCTGCAGGGTGGGCCACAAACGGCACCGAGCGACATCGGCCAGCACCTGCACGCATCGGCCGACGCGGTGGCGCGTGCGCTGCGCTGGCTGCAGGCGCAGTCCCTGATTACCCGCGCCGGGCACTGATCCGGCGTTTCACCCACCGCAAGAGGAGACGTTTCAACATGAGAAGAACACGGATGAAGGGGCTGCTGCCCGCGATACTGACCTGTTTGCTGCCGCTGTCGTCACTTGCCGAGGAAGCCGCCGCACCGGCCTACACGATCAGCGCGAACGTGGGCCTGTTCTCGCAGTACATCTTCCGCGGCATCAGCTACACGCAGGAGAATCCGGCGGTGCAGGGCGGTTTCGACGTTGCCCACGAGAGTGGCGCCTACCTGGGCATCTGGGGCACCAATGTGAGCGACCTGGCGCTGTCGAACGCGACCGGCGAGATCGACGTGTACGGTGGTTACGCGAAGACGGTGGGCGACTTCACCTTCGACGTGGGCTTCCTGCAGTTCATCTTTCCGGGCGGCAAGTACGACCTGGTCGGCGGCGGCACCGAAA
Source organism: Methyloversatilis sp. NSM2 (assembly GCF_038066675.1). Classification (NCBI taxonomy): domain Bacteria; kingdom Pseudomonadati; phylum Pseudomonadota; class Betaproteobacteria; order Nitrosomonadales; family Sterolibacteriaceae; genus Methyloversatilis; species Methyloversatilis sp. NSM2. The sequence continues at coordinate 78,467 of NZ_JBBUKV010000006.1, read as the reverse complement.
GCCTGAACACGCTGGAACTGAACGCAGCGGTGACGTGGAAGTTCATCCAGCTGAAGTACTCGTACGCGGTGACCGACTACTTCGGTTTCAGCAAGAAGGCCTTCGGAGCGGATTCGGACGGATCGGACTACATCGAGCTGAACGCGAACTACGAGTTCATGCCGTCGTGGATCGCCAACGTTCACGTCGGTCACCAGAAGGTGAAGAACTACGACGACTACGACTTCACCGACTGGAAGGTGGGCGTGACGAAGAACTTCGAAGGGGGCTGGCAGGCGGCGGTGGCGTATGTCGACACCAATGCGGACAAGAACTTCTACACGATCTGCGACAACGGCATCCGCTGCAAGGACACCGGCGACAGCAAGTGGCTGCTCTACGTGAAGCGTACCTTCTGACCGACCTCGTTGGTGCCTTGCAGGCACCGTTGTACAGCGCGCGGCATTCAGCTTCCCGGACGGCTGCGCGCTGTCTTTTTCAGCCTGCCATCATCTGTCTGAACTGCGGGTTCTGCAGTGCCCACACCGCCGCTTCGAGCCGGCTCTTCATGTTCAGCTTGCGCAGCAGATGCTTGATGTGCACCTTCACCGTGGCGTCGGAAATGCCCAGTTCGCGCGCGATTTCCTTGTTGCTGCGGCCGTCGGCCAGCAGGCCGAGGATTTCCCGTTCGCGTTCGGTCAGATCGCTGTGCGAGGCGGCCGGCGGTGCGTTCAGCGCGTGCGCCAGCAGGCCGGCGACGCTGGCGTCGAGCACCACGTTGCCACCGACCGACTGCTTGATGCGGGCGCACAGTTCTTCCGGTTCCATGTCCTTCAGCAGATAGCCGTCGGCGCCGGCTTTCATCGCGTCGAGCACGTCGCGCTCGTCGTCCGACACGGTGAGCATGACGCAGCGCGCACGCACGCCGGAGGCCTTCAGCTGGCGCAGCGTTTCGATGCCGTTCATCGACTTCATGTTGAGGTCGATCAGGATGAGGTCGGGGTCGAGTTCGGCGGCCAGCGCGATGCCGCTGGCGCCGTCGCTGACCTCGCCCGCCAGTTCGAGCTCGTCGTCGGCGCGCACCAGCTGGGCCACGCCCTTGCGGAACAGCGGATGGTCGTCGATCAGCAGGATGCGGATGCTCATGCGGTACTTTCGTCTAGTTGGCCGACCGGCAGTTTCTGCGGTGCGAAGGCGAGCTGCACGCGGGTGCCGCCGCCGGGGCGGTGCACGACCGACACTTCGCCGCCGAGCGAGCGCGCGCGTTCGCGCATGATGCTCAGGCCGTAGTGGTTGCTTTCGGCGTACGGATTGGTGAGGCCGCGACCGTCGTCATCGACGACCACGTTCAGCAGGTGTTCGGGGCCGTAATGCATGCTCACCCACACATGATAGGCGCGCGCGTGGCGCACGGTGTTCGACAACGCTTCGCGGATCACCTGCATCACGTGGAATTCCTCGTTCACTTCGAGGTGGCAGCGACCGAGGTCGTGCACGAAGCTGATGTCCAGACCGCTGCGCTGGGCGAAGTCGTCGACCGCGTCCTGTACCGTCGACAGCAGGCCGCCGGGGCCCATCCGTACGCGGAAAGCGGCGATCAGTTCGCGCACTTCGCGGTAGGCGGCGGACAGGCCTTCGCGCAGTTCGCGCGCCGCCTGCGCGACGTCGGTCGGATGCTTTTCGCGATCGAGGCCGCGCTGCAGCCGCGCCACCTGGATCTTCATGTAGGCCAGCGACTGCGCCAGCGAGTCGTGCAGTTCGCCGGCGATGGCGCTGCGCTCTTCCATCAGCGCCACCCGTCTTTCCTCCTGGCTGCGGCTGATGCTGGAGATGGCCAGCGCGGCGAGGTGGGCAAAGCTCTCGGCGAGATTGACCTGCGGGTCGTCGACGCGCGCGACTTCGGGGAATTCGATCACCAGCGTGCCCACCGACACGTCGCCGCGACATACCGGCACCACCAGCGAATGCGCGGTGCAGTCGCCCGACGGCGGAACCACGCGTGCGCTGACCTCGCGCGCGCTCTGTTCGGCGCCGAGCTGGCGTACGATGGCCGGCTCGCCGCGGGTGCACAGCAGCGGGCCGGTGCCCAGCGCCTTGTGTGCCGGCGTGTTCAGGCAGAGCGCGGCGGTCTGTGCGCCGAGCGAGGTTTCGAGCAGGGCGAGACCGTTGCGCAGGCTGAACTCGGACACGTCACCGTCGGTGAACATGCGCGCCACCTGATGCAGCGTCTGCAGCGCCTGGCTCTTGCGGCGCAGCTGTTCGCCGCTGACCTGCTGCCGCCAGCGGCCCTCGGCTTCGAAGCCCGCCTGGCGCGCCGTCAGTTCGGCCAGGCTGTCGACCAGGCGTTCGACCTCGTCGCGGCCGCGGGTGCGGGCGCTGTCCGGCATCAGCGACAGCGCCGATTCGGTCCGCCGCACCAGCACACGGTGCGCGCGTTGGGCGATCAGCAGGGTGCCGGCGATGATGACGGCGAAGCACAGCCCCTGCAGCAGCAGCATTACGGCGACGCGTTCGAGCAGCGTGCGTTCGACGCTGGCGAAGGCGGCGCAGACGGCCGAGTCACGGTCGCCGGCGCTGAGCGCACAGAGATCGACCAGCGTGCCGAACACCTGTTCGAACTGACGCTCGATCTCGACGCTGCCCCAGATGCTGAGCACGGCGGCGACCGCGCAGCCCGCCAGAGTGGCGACCAATCCGGTATATAGGGGATAGCGCCCGCTGGGGCCGAAGAAAGAACGGATCACCATGACTTTGTACGTGTTTTCAGCCTGGATACTGGCGCTGCTGTTCGCTGCAGTGGTCGGTTCGTGGTACGGCTCGGCGATGGCCTATGCGCTGCCGGGTGCCGTCGTGCTGGCCGGGCTCACCATGCTCGGCCTGGCGCGCCGGCTGCCCTGGTATGTCGGTCGCCCGCATCCGCCGGAGGCCAGTGCGCAGCAGATGGAGTGGGCGGGTCAACTGTGCCACAACATTTCGTCGCCCTCGGTCACGATTCAGGGGCAGCAGATCACTTTTGCGAACCAGGCCTTCCTCGCGCTGCTGAACTACCGCGGACGCGGCGACCAGGTGGTCGGCCTGCCCTTCACCAACCTGCTGCATCCAGTCGATCACGCACGCTTCGCGACGCTGATGGCGATCGCCGGCGGCGAGGACGCGTCGGACGCCGAGGGCGTGCTGCGACTGGTGCGCTCGGACGGCGGTGCGATCAAGATGCACGCCAGCATTTCGCCGCTGTCGTCGGTGCCCGGCAGCCTGCTGATCCAGTTCAGTCCGGATGCGGCGGCCGCGCCGGTGCGCGACGGTGTCGAGAACTCGATGTCGCTGGTGCTCGACCAGCTCGATCTGGTGCTGTTCAAGACCGATGCGGAAGGGCGCATCGCCTACGTGAACCGCGCGTGGGAGAGGCTCACCGGCCGCAGCATGGCGGACAGCCGAGGCCGGCTGCTGTCGGTGGCCATCCACCCCGAAGACCGCGACGCGGTCGATCGCGGCATGCTGTCAGTAGCCGGTGGCCAGCTCGATCACCTGAATACTGAAGTGCGCATGGTGAATGGCAGCGGCACCGTGTTCTGGGTCATGTTGCGTGCGCAGACCTGCACGCTGCCCGACGGCGACCTGCTCGGTGTCGTCGGCACCATGACCGAGGTGACGCGGCGCCGGCGCGGCGAGGACCTGGGGTCGAGCCGGCGTTACCTGAACACGTTGCTGGCCAACGTGCCAGGCATGGTGTATCGCGGTCGCAACGACCCGGACTGGACGATGGAATTCGTCAGCGACGGCAGCGTGGACCTGATCGGTTACGAACCGTGGGAACTGGTGGACAACCACCGCGTGGCCTTCGGCAGCCTGGTGCACCCGGAGGACCGCGAATTCCTGTGGGCGCAGGTGCAGGCCAATCTGGCGCAGCACAAGCCCTACCAGATTTCCTACCGCATCGCCGACGTCAGCGGCAACTACATCTGGGTGTGGGAGCAGGGTCGCGGCGTGTTTTCGTCGCAGGGCGAACTGCTGGCGATCGAAGGCTTCATCACCGACGTCAGCGAGCGGCGCGGTGCGGAGGAAAAAGCGCGCCGGCGCATGTGGTTCGAGGCGCGCACCGGCATGACCAGCCGCGCCATCTTCGACGCGCTGCTGGCGTGGACGCTGCACCAGTCGCAGGTGAACGAGCACCCCTTCGCGCTGCTATGGGTGGACGCCAGCGGTCTGGCGGAGCCGGTGATGAGCAGCAGCGCCGAAGCGGCGGAACAGATACTGGCCACGGTGGCGCGCCGCTTCCGGCCGGTCAATTACCCGGGGGCGGCGATCACCTATCTCGACAATTACCAGTTCGCCGTGCTGCTGACCGATTTCCGCGCCGGTGAGGCGGCGCGTGCACTGTCCGGCTCGAACGAGGTGATACCGGCCGTGTCGCAACTTGCCAGCCGTCTGGTGCAGGAACTGTCGGCGCCGCTCAACGTGGGCGGGCGCGACATTTCGGTGCCGGTCGCAGTCGGCATCGCCATCGCCGATGCGCGCTATATCGGTGCCGAATCGATGTTCGCGGCGGCCCGTCGTGCGGCAACGCAGGCGGCCGAGCTGGGGCCCGGCCACTGCGAGTTTGCCGACGAGTGAGGGCGCTGCGGGTGAGCGGAATCCTTCAGGGCTCGATGGCGATGCCGCGCAGCGCTTCGCCGGTGCCCACCTGGCCGATGCGCGTCGCCTTGCCGCTCTTCAGGTCGATTTCGTAGAACTGGGCAGCGGCCGCCTTTGCCGTGCCAAGTACGGCGAAGGCGGCGTTGTTCAGGTCGGCGATGTCGAAGTGGGCGTCGGTCAGTCCGGCGACGCCGAGCGAGCCCACCGTGTAGAGCTTGCCCAGATTGGGCGACACGACGGGCTGCGTGCCCTCGGTCGAACCCTGGCGAACCAGTGCGCCGGTGGCGCCGTCGATCGCGTAGTTGGTGGTGAGCTTCTCGTTGTCCTTGTTGTAGGTGTAGCCGGCAGCGACCACGCGCGGTGCCACCTTCTCGTTCGCGTCGCCGGCGGCATAGTGCAGCGTGCCGTCCGTCTGCAGGCCCGGCGCATCGGGCGAGGCGTCGACCAGGGCACCGGTGTCCGGGTGGGCGCGCAGGTTCTGCCCCGTATCGGACACGATGCGGATGCGGTCGGCCGCCGGGTTGAAGTCGAAGCCGAACTGGCGGCCATTCAGCGGCTGCGCGAATGTCTCGTTGCCGACTGGCGTCAGCTGGCCGCTCGCGGTATCCACGCGGAACACGCGACCGCTGCTGCCGAGCGCATACAGCTCGCCGCGAGCGACCCGGTAGTCGATACCCAGCACCGTTTCGCCGGCGGCCAGACCCTTCAGTGCGACGTCCGACAGCAGCCGGCCGGGCTGCCCGGCGTTGAAGCTGACCAGGTGGTGCGACTGCGTGACCGCGCGGACGATCTCCTTGCGCGGTGTGCCGCCGGCGTCGGACAGGCCGGCGCAGCCGGTCGCGAGCAGGGTGACGCCAATGACTGCAGCGGGAAAAGCGAGAGCATGTTTCATCGTGAGGATCCGTATGTCGTTGTTCGAGTGCGGCGCCGCGGCGGTGCGATCCGCATGGTTACCGACCTGATGACGGCTGCACAGGCCCGGTCTTGAGACAGCTGTCTCGTCCGTCTTGCCCCGTCGGGTGAGCTGCCCGCCTCAAGGGACCGGGGCGACGTCCGTTAATCAGGCAGTCAACGATCAGAGCGAACCGCCGTGCCCTGCGCCGTCATCGTGTTTCATCATGTCCGCCGTGTCCTGCTCGTCGCCGTCGTCCTGGCGGGCGCCGGCCTGCCTGCACGGGCCGCCACGGTCACGATCAAGGCTGGCGATGGATCGGGCAATGCGCTGGACAGCGTCGTCGTGTCGCTGGTTCCGGTGTCGCGCGGCGGCCTGCCTGCTGCCAGACCGGCGCAGATCGAGCAGCGCAACAAGACCTTTCTGCCGGCGATCAGCGTCGTGCAGACCGGTACCGCGATCGAGTTTCCGAACAACGACACGGTGCGCCATCACGTCTATTCCTTCTCGGCGGCCAAGGTTTTCGAGCTGAAGCTCTACGCCGGCAAGCCGGAAAAGCCGGTGGTGTTCGACAAGCCGGGCGTCGTCGTGCTGGGCTGCAACATCCACGACAAGATGGCGGCTTACGTCGTCGTGGTCGATACGCCGTGGTCGGCGATCTCTCAGACCGACGGCCTGGCCCGCATCGCCGACGTGCCGGTTGGAGACTACCAGCTTCAGCTGTGGCACCCGCGTCGCCTCGGCATGCCCGACATCCCGCCGCGGCCACTGCGCATCGCCGGTGACCTGACCGAAGTGGTCAAGGTCGAACTGAGGCCCTGAGTCGATGCGGTTCAGCCTCAAATGGAAGATCGCGGCCTGGTGCGCTGCACTGCTGCTGGTTACGCAGATCGGCGGCCTGATGCTGTTCGGCCAGATCGGTCGCGGCAGTGCGATGGCCGATGCACAGACCGACCTGAAGACGGGCGACCGCGTGTTCGCGCGCCTGCTCGACGAGCGGGCATCGCAGCTGACCCAGGCGGCGCGCGTGCTGGCGGCGGACTACGGTTTTCGCGAGGCGCTGCTCAGCCAGGACAGGGAAACGATCGAATCGGCGCTGGCGAACCACGGCGGGCGCATCCGTGCCGACGTGATGCTGCTGCTGGCACTCGACGAGTCCGTCGTTGCCAGCTCGTCCTTCAATCCGGGGCGCACGCCCGAGCGTCTGCGCCAGCTGATCGAAGGCGCGCGCAGCGGCGCACACAGCGGCGGCTTTGCGGTGGTGTCCGGAATGCTCTACCAGCTGGTCGTGGTGCCGGTGATGGCGCCGGTGCCGGTTGGCTGGGTGGTGATGGGCTTCAGCGTGGACAAGAGCCTGGCCAATGACCTGAAGGGCGTGACCGGCCTCGAAGTGAGTTTCGTGCGACGCAGTGGCGACGACAGGTGGGTGCTGGCGACGAGCACCTTGGACGAGCCGCTGCAGAGCGCGCTGATCGGTGAGTTGTCGAGGCGCGGCGCACCGCAGGACCAGGCGCTGACGCTCGGCGATCACGATTACGTCAGCCTGATGCACCCGATCGACGCAGGTCCGCAGCAGCGGGTTGGCGCCGTGCTGCAATTGTCGCTGGAGCGCGCGCTGGCACCTTGGGAACGCCTGTACCGCCAATGGACGGGGCTTTCGCTGCTTGGCGTCCTGCTGGCGCTGGCCGCCAGTGCCTTCATGGGGCGATCCATTGCCTCGCCGGTGGTCCGGCTGGCGGAATTCGCGCGCCGCGTCGAATCCGGCGAGTACGGCACTCCGCCCGCAGTGGCCCGCGGTGACGAGATCGGCCAGCTCGCCAATGCCTTCGTTCATATGACCGATGCCATTTCGCTGCGCGAGACGCGCATCAGCGAACTGGCCTACTACGACGTGCTGACCGGCTTGCCCAACCGTGCCTACTTTACCGAAAGGCTGGAGGAGTCCCTGCGCGCATCGGTCGCCGGCGGCAGCGATCTCGCCGTCGTGTGCCTGGACGTGGACCGCTTCAAGATGGTGAATGACACGTTGGGTCACGATCTGGGCGATCTGCTGCTGCAGGAGGTGGCGCGGCGGCTGCGCGAAACGCTGCGCGACGTGCGCGACCAGGTCGCGCGGCTGGGGGGCGACGAGTTCGCGGTCATGCTGCCGGGCGCCGATGCGCCGAAGGCGCTGAGCGTGGCCCACCGCATCGCCGAGGCGATGAACCGGCCGATGAACCTCGACGGCCAGATGGTCGATGTCAGCGCCAGCATGGGCGTGTCCGCCTGCCCGACACACGGCAGCGACGCGCAGTCGCTGCTGCGCCACGCCGATGTGGCCATGTATCTGGCCAAGCGTCACAACACGATGGCCGAGATCTACGACCCCAAACATCACGACCAGAACGTCGAGCGGCTGTCGCTGCTGAGCGAACTGCGGCTGGCAGTCGAGCGCGATGAACTGGTGCTGTACTACCAGCCCAAGGTGGCGACGGCGCCGGATCCGGTGCACCACGTCGAGGCACTGGTGCGCTGGATACACCCGACGCGCGGCTTCGTACCGCCTTTCGAGTTCATTCCCTTTGCCGAGCAGACCGGCTACATCAAGGCGATCACGCTGTGGGTGATGAATGCGGCGATCCGTCAGTGCGGGGTGTGGCTGCGGCAGGGGCTGGAGGTGAACGTGTCGCTGAACATTTCCGCGCGTGACCTGCTGAACCCGGAACTGCCGGCGCTGTTCGCGCGCATGCTGGAACGCCATGGCTGTCCGGCACGCCTGATCACGCTCGAAATCACCGAAAGCGCGGTGCTTGACGATCCGCTGCGCGCACTGGCGAATCTGCAGGTGCTGCGCGAGACCGGCTGCGCGCTGTCGATCGACGATTACGGCACCGGCTACTCGTCGCTGTCCTACCTCCGGCAGATGCCGGTCAGCGAAATGAAGATAGACCGCAGTTTCGTGATGCACCTGCTCGACAATCCGAACGACGAAATCATCGTACGTTCGACAATCGAACTGGCCCACAACATGGGTCTGAAGGTGACGGCCGAGGGCGTGGAGACCGAAGCCGTGCTGGAGCGACTGCGCGCGCTCGGTTGCGATCTCGCCCAAGGCTATCTGATCAGCAAGCCGATTCCGGCCGCAGCCCTCGAAGAATGGTTCCGCGCGTCGCACTGGGCGCGAGTGCATGACGAATCGACGGTGCCGGCAGATCTGAGTGGGCAGCGCATCGTTGCAGTCTGATTCTCCTGCATCGCTTTTACGGGCCCGATACATGCTTCAGGTTACAGTGTCGGGAACCTGCAGGAGCGCATAACAATGATGAAGCGTCACGGACCACTGGAAATCATTACCCGCACGCCTCACGTCAGGTCGCGGCCAGTGCCGCTGCTGTTCGTGCATGGCGCCTATACGGCCGCCTGGTGCTGGGACGAACACTTCCTGCCCTGTTTTGCCGAAGCCGGCTACGAGGCGCACGCGCTGTCGCTGTCCGGTCATGGCGGCAGCCCGGGCCGCGAGTACCTCGACCTGATCAGTCTCGACGATTACGTGCGCGACGTGCTCGAAGTGCTGGACCAGTTCGACACACCGCCGGTGCTGATCGGGCATTCGATGGGCGGCATGGTGGTACAGAAGTGTCTCGAGATGAGACAGGTGCCCGCTGCCGTGCTGATGGCGTCGGTGCCGCCGCAGGGACTGTGGGCGTCGGCGGTCGGCCTGGTCATGCGCAAGCCGGATCTGATGTCGGAGCTGAACAGCCTGCTGGCCGGCGGCGCGACCTCGCTTGAAGCATTGCGCGAGGCCCTGTTTGCGCAGCCGGTGTCGATGGAGCGCCTGCAGCAGATGGCCAGCCGCGTGCAGCCTGAGTCGGCGCGGGTGATCTGGGACATGACGCTGTTCAACCTGCCGCAGCCGGCGCGCATGCATCGTCCGCCGATGCTGGTGCTGGGCGCCGAGTGCGATCCCATCATCCCGCCGGCGCTGACCGAAATGACCTCGCGCGCGCTTGGTGTGCCGGCTCACGTGTTCCCGGGCATGGGGCACGGCATGATGCTGGAGGCCGATTGGCGCAAGGTGGCGCAATGCATGCTCGACTGGCTGCCCGGCGCCCTGTCGGCGGTGCAGCCGGAGGCCCAGGGCTGCAACGCCGGCGCCTGACCGGCTGACATTCGGTCCGTCACGCGGCGGACCGAACGCCCGCGGTCACGAACCCCGGCGCCCCGGTGCGGCGTGCCGCTGCAGATAGGCCAGGATGTCGGGCAGGCGCAGCTGCGGTTCGCCCGGCATCGCCCGTGAGCCGACCACGCGGTTCATCCACGCCATATTCCTCTCCATCCGCGCGACCACGCGCCGCCACTCGCCGGCCGTGCGGCTCGACGGTTCCGGCAGCACATGGCACTGGTCGCAGGCGTCGCGGAAGCTGCGACCGTGCGTATCGAGGTCGGGATAGCGCTCTGCATCGATCGGCTTCTGTGCATTACGTCGCAGGTAGCCGATCAGCATGTGTACTTCTTCCTCGTCCGGCGCCTTGACGCCGCCCATCATGTCCTTCATCAGCGCCCCACGGTTTCCGTGTCCGCGCATGCGCACCACCATGCGGTCGACGATCTTCGGCCACTTGTCCGGGTGATGCATGGCCGGATTCGGAACGTGGTGGCACTGAACACAGTAGCGCGCCAGCAACGCGGCGCCGCGCGATCCGGGTTCCGGCAGCGAGGCGGCGTCGAGCGAGGGCGGCAGGATGCGCGCGAGCCAGCCGGCTTGCGGCGATCCTTCCCAGCGCGCACGTGCGGCGTCGATCGCGGCCTGGTTCGCCAGCGGACCGTCGCCGGCTGTAACGGTGCCGTAAGCAAACAGTGCGATCAGTAGCGCGATGCCGTGATGAAACATGTGTGCGGGGAGGAGGTCAGACCTCTCCAGAGTAGTCCAGCAAGACGGCTGACAAAAGCTCGTCACGAGCTTTTCAGGAAGCCGCGAACGCAGGTGCTGCAGCATGGATTTGTGAAGTTTCGCTGCGTGTTCGCATCGACCCTTCGGACGATTCAAGCCGGCAGTGCTGTCCGCCGTTAGCCATGGTGTCGGGTACGGGAAGAGAAAGATGGATCTGTTCGATTTCATGACCGGGAAGTCGCTGGGCCGCGCCCAGGACTACGGAGACGAAGTGCTCAACGCGGGCTGGTTGCCGCAGCTCGAAGCTGCCGCGGCCGGCCGTCGTGTGCAGGCGGTACGCCAGCGCAGTGCGGTGGCCGACCCCGACGCCTTTCTGCGCGACATCTACCGCAGCCAGGAATAAGCGGGTCTGACCGGATGAGGCGTGAGACACGTGCCCGCGGGCATGTGTCTTCGTTCGCGCCGATACGTCGGTCCGCATTCCGATCCTGCATATTGCGCAGCCGGCGCAGGTAATATCGCGCTCATGGCCTGCACCCCTGTTTCAGTTTCCCGTCCGATGCCTGCCGCGCGCCGCGGCCTCCGCCCTGCGGAGCGGTCCGCATGAGCGATGCCGTGCGCAAGCTGGGGCGTTACGTGCTCGGCCGCGAAATCGGTCGCGGCGAGCGTGGCGCCGTATTCGAAGCCACCGAGGCCGGCAGCGGCCGATTGCTGGCAATCAAGACCTTCCGTACCGATCTCGCCGCTGATCCGGCGCACTACGTGCGCAAGCTGGGCGAAAGCCTGCTTGCCTCCTCCTCGCTGCATCACCCGGGCATCGTCCGCATCATCGAACAGGGCGTGGCCGACGACGGGCAGCCCTGGGCGGCGCTCGAGCGGCTGGACGCACGCTCGCTGCGTCAGTTGCTCGACGCGCTGCCGCGCATGGCCTTCGACTGGGTGCGCAGCATCGGCAGTCAGGCGGCCGATGCATTGGCATATGCGCATGCAGCCGGCGTCGTGCATGGCGGACTGAAGGCGTCGAACATTCTTGTGGATGGCGACGGACGCGTGTTCGTCACCGATTTCGCTCTGCCGGCGCAGTCGCCGGATGCGCTGCCGGCGATGCCGCAGTACCTGTCGCCGGAACAGGTGCAGGGACTGCCGCCGGATGCCCGTTCCGATGTGTTCTCGCTCGGCGCCATCCTGTTCGAAATGCTGGCTGGCCGCCCGCCTTTCGGCTCGCCGCTGACCGGATCCTTGTCCACCGTGCTGGAGAACATCGCCTACGCGCCGACGCCGACGCCCAGTGCGATCGATCCCGATGTGCCGCCGGATCTGGACATGGTCGTGATGAAGGCGCTGGCGAAGTCACCGATCGAGCGCTATGCCGACGCCTCGGCGCTGGCGGAAGCGCTGCGCGGCGCACAGCCCACCCCGGTCGCACGCGATGCAGACCCGCTGCCCGATGTACTGCCGGTCGATGCCGGGCCGGCGCCCATCCTGCGTCGCGGGCAGTCGGGCAGACCGAAGGCGCCGGTCGAGGACGTGCTGGCCGAACTGGCGGCCGACATCGACGCCTTCGCCGCGCGCGGCGCGCCGCAACCGTCGATCGGGCAGGCGGCGTCCGCCTCCGCGCAGCGACCGCTGCGCGAACAGGCGCCGCCTGCCGTTGCCTTCCCGACGCTGCACGAAGTGCCGGCGCCGCTGCAAGCGCCTCCGACACCGGCGCCAGCCGTGCAACGCGCAGCACAATCGCCCGCCGATCCGCCGGCCGCGGCGTCTTCGCTGCTGGCTGATCTCGCCGGCGAGGCGCAGCGCATCCGTGCGCACACGACGCAGATGCAGCGTGGCGAGCGTGCGGTCCGCACCGACGCGGAACAGGCGTTGTCGAACCGCCTGTTGCTGGTGCGCGACTACTTCACCCAGTTGAGCGCCCAGCTCAACGTGATCAAGCCGCAGGTGGCGCGCGACTACCCGCTGCTCGGACTTGGCGTGCTGCGCGGCCTGGCCTGGCAGGCGTCGGATGTAAACACCCGCAACCGCGGCGCTGAAGCGCCCGACCAACTGGTGCGCGTGTCCTTGTCCTGGCTGCTGCGCGGCCAGGCGGTGCTGCGCTGCGAGCGCGATCCGCTGGCGGCCGATGCGCTGCGTCTGGCGCTGCGCGAGCACGGCCTGCGCTTCGAGGAACAGCCGGCGCGCGACGAACTGAACCGGCTGCGCGCGCAGATTTTCGACGTCGCGCCCGAGGTGCGCGGCCGGGTCGAGCTGAATGCCGACTACCGGACGCTCACGCTGCGCGTGACGCTGCAGAACGTCGAACGCTTCGGCCTGGTCGATTACGTGCCGCCGGCCGAAGACCGCGGCAGCGAATGGCTGGACGAGCTGGTGCGACTGCTGCTCGGCCAGCCCAGCCGTTTCCCGACGCTGGCCAAGCTCATCGTGCCGTCACCGATGTGAGATGGCGCGGATGATGCTTCGTTTCAGTCGGGGGTGTGCCGGCCGTTCAGTTTCCGGTCGGACGAGACGTTGAATCAGGTGTCGGACAGCAGGAGGCGAGCCATCATGGACGGGGCGGATATTCGGATTCCCCTGGCGGAATGTCGCGAAATCTACGACGTGGGTGATGTGGACCGGGCAATGGAGTCCGGCAGCGGGGCGCGCAACGAGGCGCTGACCGCCTTCTACGGAAAGATGAAGACGCTGGGCGGCGTGCGCTACGTGGTCAAGCCGTCCTCCTTCGACGGCCTCGATCCGCTGTATGCCCGCTGCCCCAACTTCACGCCGGTGCTCGACGACCTGAAGCGCTATCTGGCGCTGGCGGTGGCCGGCAACGAACCGATGAATTTCACGCCTATCCTGCTGCTCGGCGAGCCGGGCATCGGCAAGACCCACTTTGCGCGCCAGCTGGCCAATGTGCTGGGCACCGGCTTCGAATTCGTGTCGATGTCCTCGCTGACCGCCGGCTGGATCCTGAGTGGCGCTTCGTCGCAGTGGTCGCACGCCAAGCCGGGCAAGGTGGCGCAGGCGCTGGTGTGCGGCGACTACGCCAATCCGCTGGTGGTGCTGGACGAGGTCGACAAGGCCGGCGGCGACGCGCGCTACGACCCGATGGGCGCGCTGTACGGCCTGCTCGAACAGGACACGGCACGCCAGTTCAAGGACGAATTCGTCGAGGTCGACATCGATGCCAGCCACATCATGTGGGTGTCCACCGCCAACGACGAGCGTTCGATTCCCGAACCCATCCTGAGCCGGATGAATGTGTACACGGTGCCGCGGCCGGATCACGATCAGGCCTGCATCATCGCGCGCACGCTTTACGAGGAACTGGTGGCCGCGCACGACTGGGGCTTCGCGCCGGAGGCGCCGGAAGACGTGATCGACCGCCTGGCCGGCGTGCCGCCGCGCGACATGCGCAAGGTGCTGCTGGCCGCGTTCGGCAACGCCAAGCTGGCGCACCGCGACCACCTGCTGCCGGCCGACCTCGAAGCGGGACGTGCGACGCGGCAGAAGAAGATCGGTTTCTGAGCGGGCGACCCTAAAGCGTGTGGCTGCGGTCGCCGCGCAGGAAGCCGGTCAGCGGCGCATCGATGTCGCGGGTCATGCAGATCACCTTGAACAACTCGCCCATTTCGGCTGGCGAGGTGAGTTGATTCAAGGCGGCATTCTGCTTCGCCCGGCTCAGCGCGTCGGCGTCGCGGTCCAGCAGTTCGAGCACGCCGCAATTCAGCAGGAAGTTCGCCTGGCTGGTGTAGCCGGCCAGCGACATACCGGCGTCGAAGGCGGCCTGGGCGATGGCGGTGAAATCGACGTGCGCGGTCAGGTCGTTCAGGCCCGGCATCCACAGTGGGTCGGTGTGCGCGTGGTGGCGGTAGTGGCACATCAGCGTGCCGCTGCGCCGGTCCGGATGGTAGTACTCGGCCTGCGGGAAGCCGTAGTCGATCAGCAGCAGCGCGCCGCGGCCGATGCGTCGCGCCCACTCGGCCACCCATGCACGGGCGGCGAAGTTGATCTCGCTGTCGTAGCCGTCGGTGAATCCGAGCGCGCGTGCTTCGTCGGCCAGCGCGGCGGGCGCGGGGCGCCAGTCCAGCGCCGGCTGCCCGGACGGGTCGAGCGCCAGGCCCGCCTGTTCGATGCGGCCGGCCGCGTTGCGCAGGCGCTCGACCGGCATCGCGTCGAGCACCTCGTTGCCGATCACGACGCCGTCAAACGCGTCCGGCAGACTGTCCAGCCAGCTTACGCGTGCGCTCAGATGCGGCAGTTCGGCAGCGATCAGCGCCTGCTGGCGGGCGCGCAGATCGGCCGACAGTTCGAGGATGCGATAGCTCTGCGGTGCGGCGCCCAGGCGGTCGAGTTCGGCCAGCAGATCGGCGGCCAGGCGACCGCTGCCGGCGCCCGCCTCGATCAGGTGGGGCGCGCTCAGCGCCATCAGTTCCGCCAGCTGGCGGGCGAGGCTGCGGCCGAACAGCGGCGTCAGCTCCGGCGCGGTGACGAAATCGCCGTCGTGGCCGAACTTTTGCAGCGCGCCGCTGTAATAGCCGAGCCCCGGCGCGTACAGCGCGCTCTCCATGTAGCGGCTGAACGGCATCCAGCCGGTGCGGGCGATCTCGTCGCGGATCTGTCCGAGCAGGCGCTGGCTGTGCTCGACGGCGTCTGAATCGGGCTGGGGCAGTGACATGGCACGGGTGTCCGGTCGCGGGGTCCGCGATAATGCGACATCGCGTCGCGACAGACAAACAGGTGGACAGGGAAGCGATGGAAAACGGCAAGGTTGCACTGATCACCGGCGCGGCGCGGCGCCTTGGCGCGCAGATGGCGCGCACGCTGCACGACGCTGGCTGGCGGGTGGCCATCCACTACCGGCAGTCGGCGGAAGAGGCACTGCTACTGCTCGACGAGTTCAATGCGCGCCGCGCGAAAAGCGCCTGCTGCCTGTCGGCCGACCTGCTGGACACCGCCCGTCTGCCCGAACTGGTCGACAAGACGCTGGCGAAGTTCGGGCGGCTGGACGCGCTGATCAACAACGCCTCGTCCTTCTACCCGACGCCGATCGGCACCATCACGCAGCGCGACTGGGACGACCTGACCGGCAGCAACTTCCGCGCGCCGCTCTTCCTGTCGCAGGCGGCGGCGCCGGCGCTGCGCGATACAGGCGGCTGCATCGTCAATATTGCCGACATCCACGCCGACCGACCGCTGCCCGGCTACGCGCTGTACAGCGCGTCGAAAGGCGCGCTGGCGACGCTGACCCGGGCGCTGGCCATCGACCTCGCTCCACGGGTGCGCGTAAATGGCGTGGCGCCGGGGCCCATCCAGTGGCCGGAGAACGACCTGTTCGATCCGGAAGAACGCGCCCGCATCGTGCGGCATACCCTGTTGCAGCGAGAAGGCGACCCACAGGACATCGCACGTACGGTACGCTTCCTGATCGAGGACGCACCCTACATCACCGGTCAGATCATCGCCGTCGATGGCGGGCGCAGCGTGCACCTGTGACGCATCCGTCAGACCTTCGTCGGATTGCCGGCGCGGCGTCGCACGTATATCGTCGGTAATTGTAAAATGACGTAAATGCCTGACGTTGCAGCACTGACCTCGGGCCCTGACGTTGAAGCCCTATGCCACCCGGCCTGCCATGAGTTCCCAACCTAAATCTGTGTGCGTGCTGTTCGCCGACGTCTCCGGCAGCACCCGGCTCTACGAGAAGCTGGGTGACGCCGAAGCGCTGCGCGCCGTGGAACGCTGCCTCAATCGCATGCGGCGCGTGGTCGACGGGCATGGCGGCAAGGTGATCAAGACCATAGGCGACGAGGTGATGACCACCTTCCCCAATGCCGACGCGGGCATACAGGCCGCCTGTGAGATGCAGCATCGGGTGACCGATCTGCCGCCGGTGTCGGGCGTCAAGCTGGCGATCCGTGTTGGCTTCCACTTCGGACCGGCGATCGAGGAGAACGACGACGTGTTCGGCGACACCGTCAACACGGCGGCGCGCATGGCGGGCCTGGCCAAGGCCGGGCAGATTATCACCACCGCCGAAACGCTGGCCGCGGTGACGCTGTCGATGGGGCCGGAAGTACGCGAGATCGACGCACTGACGGTGAAGGGCAAGGCCGAGGATGTGCGCGTCTGCGAAGTGCTGTGGCAGGAGGGCGCCGACCTGACGATGAAGGCGTCGAGCATTGTCGCCAGCTATCACGTGGCGCGGCTGCTGGTGCGCTACCGCGATACCGAACTGACGGTGGACAACGCGCACGGCCCGCTCACCCTGGGTCGCGACATGAGCAACGAGGTGGTGATCAAGGACCAGCGCGCGTCGCGCAATCACGCGCGCATCGAGCGCCGGCGCGACAAGTTCGTGCTGGTCGACCAGAGCACCAACGGCACCTTCCTGCGCATCGAGGGCGAGAACGAGGTGGTGCTCAAGCGTGAAGAGATCATCCTGCGCGGCCAGGGCACCATCGGCTTCGGCCACAGCGCGCTCGAGCAGGGCATAGACCTGATGAGCTTCGAAGTGCTGGACTGAGGGGCGTAGTCCTTACTGGTACCTGAAGCGTGGTTCCGCGGTGGCCGCCGGCTGGCACGGCGGCCCGCGGCGGTCAGATGCTGATGCGCTTGCGCAGTTCGGGACTGTGCACGACCGCTTCACGCCGCGACGGCGCGGCTTCCATCAGTCCGGCCGGTGGCAGGGTCTGCAGCTTCGCCACCATGTCCGGCGCGGCGCAGGCCGGGTCGAAACTGAGCGTCACGGCGTCGGGCGTGCTCGACGCGACGCTGAGGCAGTTGCGGCCCAGCTTGCGCGACAGCGGCATCAGAATGCCGGCCTGCACGTTCTGGCTGGCGTCGGCGAGGCCGCCCGACATGTCGACCACGAACTCCGCACGCTCGCTGCCCAGCGACTTCACTTCGGTTGCCAGCACCGCACGCAGCGACGCGATTTCGCGCAGCAGCGAGCCGGCGACTTCCTCGCCCGGCAGGCCGGTAAGTTGCAGCGCCACCTTGCGGGCGGTGAAATGGAAATGGCTGAGGAAGAACTCGCGGCTGAACTGCTCGCCGACGCGCTTGCCGATGTCGGCCAGCGCCTTCTCTTCGGACGTCCAGCTGGTGCCTTCCGGCACCTCGGTGTTCAGATAGACCTCTTCACCGGACTTGCGGTCGGTGCAGCGCACCGTCCATGAGGTCAGCACGACCTTGTCGATCACCAGACCCGACGCCGCCAGCCTGACGCTCAGCCGCTTGAAGCGCACTTCGCCGTCGATCGCGAAGTCGGCGTTCTGGCCGGTGCCCGCCTCGTCGTTCCAGGTGCGGAAGCCGAAGCCCTGGATGTGCTGCTTCAATGTGTTCTCGGCCAGTTGCGAACGCAGCGGGGGGGCGGTCGGATCGCCGTCGGGCCAAAGCGAGGACACGGCGACTGCGATCTTCGGGTCGCCGTTGTTGCGGATGAAATCGACCCGTTCCTCCTGCGACATCTGGTTCAGCGACTTCTGCACCTGGCGTACGCGCACCGCGGCGCGCACTTCGCCGGACATCAGACCGTCCTTGCCCAGCTGCGCCGGACCTTCTTCCAGCACCGCCTGTATGAAGTCGCCGCTGCGGTCGAGCAGGCGCGACTGCAGCACGTCGTAGTGCGCATTGACCGACTTCGGGTCGACGAACAACGCAACCGCTTTTTCCAGTATCTGGCGGCGCGCGTCGTCGCGCATGGCCTGGTTCAGCGCGTTGCGATCATTGGCCAGCCTGGGGTCGCCGGGATCGGCCAGTCCGATGGCGCTGATGATGGCGACACCCGGATCCAGCGCTGCCGCCGGTGCCGGCGGCGGTGGCGCTACGGCGACGGGGGCCGTGTCGGCTGCGAGCGGCGCGGGTGCGGACGGGGTCGGCTCGGAGCCGCCACCGAGGTAGGTCCAGGCACCGCCGGCAATCAGCAGTGCGGCTACGCCGGCGGCGATGAGCATCGGATTGCGCTTTGCCGCGACTGGCGGCGTGGTTGCGGATGGCGTTTCGGCTGTCGTGCGTGCCGGTGCCGGGGCCGCCATGGGCTGAGGTGGCGGCGCGGGCTCGACCGCTGGCGGCGCCGGCATGCGGGCGGTCTGCAATGTCGCGTCCGGCGTCGCCGACAGCACGGTGGCGTCGCCGTCGTCCAGGCTCATGACGGTGGCGTCGTCGTCGGCAACCGGCGCCGACAGCGCCGCGTCGAGTGCGCGGCGGAATTCGGCGGCGCTCTGGAAGCGGTCCTCCGGCCGTTTGGCCATCGCCCGCTTGACCACCGCGTCGATGCGAGGCGACACATGGACGTTCAGCACCGACGGCCAGGGCGGGTCTTCCTTCAGCACCTTGTGCATGATGGTGGTGAGCGCGCCGGTGAAGGGCTTCTCGCCGGTCAGCAGCTGGTACAGCACGACGCCGGCCGAGAACAGGTCGCTGCGCCCGTCCACGGTCTGTCCCATGAACTGTTCGGGCGACATGTAGGACGGCGTGCCCATCACGGTGCCGGCCTGGGTCAGGTTCGACGATTCGATGCGAGCAACGCCGAAATCGGCCACCTTCACCGTTCCGTCGGCGAGCAGGATGATGTTGGCGGGCTTGATGTCGCGGTGGGTGACGCCATTGCGGTGGGCGTGCTCCAGCGCGTCGAGCAGCTGGTCCATCACGCGGCCGACCATCTGGAGCGGGATGCGCTCGTCGGAGTCGAAGGCGTCCTTCAGTTCGCGTCCCTGCACGAATTCCATCGCGATGAAGGCGGTACCGCCCGCTTCCTCGCCATACTCGTAGATGGCCACCACGTTCGGGTGGTTGAGCCGGCCTGCCGCCTGTGCCTCGCGCTTGAAGCGGGCGATCACCTCGTCCGCCTCGCTGCGTTCCAGCTGTTCGCGCTTGAGCGTCTTGATGGCGACCCGGCGATCGATCACCGGGTCACGCCCCTCATAGACGATGCCCATCGCGCCCTGGCCCAGTTCGCGCAGGATGTCGTACTTGCCCAGTCTGGCAGGAATGCTCACGAGGCGTGCTCCGGCAGCGTTGGCGGGGAATTACTTGTACTTGGCGTCGATTTCCCAGACCGACTTCTGCACCAGACGCTGCACCATGCCGTCGAGCGTGATGCCGCCTTCCTGGCTGCTGGACACGCCGAGGATGGAACTGCCCTTGGCGCCCACTTCCATCTTCTCTTCGGTATAGCCCTGCGCCAGCTGCTCGGTGGTGTTGGCGTCCATGATCTTGTAGCGCATGCCAATGATCCAGACGCCGGCGGCGGCACCGGTCTCGACCGAGCCGACCGCTTCGCCGGCGGCGTAGCTGCCGCGGCTGCCGCCGAGGATGCCGATGATGTTGCCGAGCGTGCGGCCGCTGACGCCTTCCTTCGCGGCGGCCACCTGCTCCGCCTTCAGGATGTCGAACTTGACCACGTACTTGGTCGTCTTGAACTTGCCCTTCTGCAGCATCTTGCGCGCCGAGCCGGGGTCGCCCATCGAGTAGGCGAGCTGGAACTCGTTCAGCAGCGGACCCATGTCCGAACGTTCGAGCACCTTGAAGTTGGCCTGCGACAGTTCCAGTTCGCCGAAATCGGCGATGTTGTTCGAGGCGAACTTCTGCGTGAACGTGGCGTTGTTGCTCTTGATCTCGCCCGGCACGACAACGACCGCGGGGCCCGGCTTGTTCTTGTTGCTGTATTCGACGGCCTTGTACATCGCCTTGTCGGCGCTTTCGTTGGCCTTCTGCGACACGCTGTCGCCGGCGGTCGGCGAAGCGCTTTCGAAAGTGGGCTGGGCGTACGCGAGCGGCAGCAGGCTGCCGACGGCGGCGGCGAATGCCGCGGATTTCAGTGCGCGATGCAAGGTGAAGTTCATGGAGGTCCCTTTCTCTGAAGATTGCTGGGACGCCTGCGCCCCGTTATGTGTCCGCGCGGTCGGGCCGCGCGGTGCCTATTTGCTTTTCTTCTTGCCGCCTGCGGGCGGATTGGCCGCGCAGTAGCCGCCGAGCAGTGTGCTGACGACGGCGTCGGCCTGCTCTTCGATCAGCGTGCCGGCCATGCCGAGCGTGTCGCTGCCGGAATACGATTCGGCTTTCGCGCTCGCCTCGGAAATCATCTTTCCGCCGGGGGTCATCAGTACGTACGCAATCGAAACATAGACCTCAGGAATGCGCAGCACCGGATTGATCGCCGAACGGGAGTCGATGGTGCCGCGCATCACCAGCTGCGCGCCCATCTTCTTCGACGCGGCCAGCGCCGCGTCCGGGTCGTTGCGGAAATAGGCGTCGACCTCGGCCTGCGCGATCTGCGCGCGGATTTCCTGCTGGGAATAGGTGCGGATGCCGTGCTTGAGCAGGCGTTTGTTGATCGAGTTGAAGTGCGGGCTGAAACGGGCCTGCTCGGCAGTGACCCCTTCGCCGGTCCGCTCGCCCATCACGATCATGATCTTCCGGCGCCGCAGTTCGTCGAGGCAGGCCGGCGGCAGCGACAGCACGTGCGCGGCAGCGGCGGCCCGGCTTTCCTCTGCCGCGGCGGCGTCCTTCTTCGCGTCCTCGGAGAAGCTGAAGGCAAGGGCGCCGGGGGCCACGATGGCGAGGACGGTGGCGAGCAGTGCGGGGCGCAGGAATCGGTCGGGCAACATCGGGCAGCTCCGACGTTCGAAGACGATCGACTATACCAAAAGGCTTTTGCCTGTCCGGCAGGCCCCGGGCGCCTTTCGGGGACGTCTTGTTGCATAGCGCACGAAAGCAGGTGCGACCCGCCACCAAGGGCGGGCCGATGCTGCCGGGTTCAGGTCTTCGAGCACTCGCTGATGAAGGTCTTGCGCTCGTCTCCCTTCAGCGATTTGGCGCTGGCTTCGGCGCGACACTGTTTCTTGCGCGCCGCAGCATCGTCGGATGCATCTGCAGTCCGTGTCGCCTCGCTCTTGCCGGACGACAGGCAGCTGCTCATGAAGGACTTGCGCTCGTCGCCCTTCAGCGACTTTTCCTTCGCCTCCTTGTTGCAGGCCCGCATCCTGTCCTGTTGCGGTCCGGCGACGGCGGCATGCGGGAAGGTGGCGAGCAGGGTGATGCTGACGAGTGTGCAGCTGAGCGTACGGCGGGTATTCGGCATGACTGAGCTCCTGGCTGTGCAGCATGAAATGACAATACCGACGGCAGCCCGGGCGAGCTGCCGTCGTGCATGTTATGCATATGTCATCGTCATGTACAGTCGCCGGGTCAGCCGTCCTCCCCACCCAGGGCGCGGCGCTGGCGTTCGACGAATTCGAGCGTCGAATCGATGCCGCGGAAACTCAGTATCGTGGTGCGCACGGCGGCCTCGACCAGCACCGCCAGGTTGCGGCCAGCGGCGACCGGAATGACCACCTTGCGTATCTTCACGCCGAGGATGTCCATCACCTCGTTGTCCAGCGGCATGCGCGTGGCTTCGGGCAGGCCGGTCACCTGCTTCTGCAGATGTACGACCAGTTGCAGCTTCATCTTGCGCCGACAGGCGGTTTCGCCGAATACGGTGCGGATGTTCAGTACGCCCAGCCCGCGCACTTCGAGGAAGTCCTTCAGCAGTTCCGGGCAGCGTCCTTCGAGCACATTGGGCGCGATGCGCGAAATGTCGACGCAATCGTCGGCCACCAGGCCGTGGCCGCGCGAAATCAGTTCCAGCGCCAGTTCGCTCTTGCCGACGCCGGAGTCACCGGTGATCAGCACACCCATGCCCAGCACGTCCATCGACACGCCGTGCAGCGTGGTCTGGTCCGCCAGCTCGCGCGCGAGATAGGCGCGCAGCTGGTCGATGACCGATGCGGCGCTGCGTTGCGTGGTCATCAGCGGGATGCCGCGACTGGCACAGCCGCTGCGGATGGCGGGCGGCGGATCGGCACCGTCGGCGAC
Source organism: Methyloversatilis sp. NSM2 (assembly GCF_038066675.1). Taxonomy (NCBI): domain Bacteria; kingdom Pseudomonadati; phylum Pseudomonadota; class Betaproteobacteria; order Nitrosomonadales; family Sterolibacteriaceae; genus Methyloversatilis; species Methyloversatilis sp. NSM2. The sequence goes on along the minus strand of NZ_JBBUKV010000006.1, from coordinate 56,253 downwards.
GATGAAGGCGGGCGGGCGGGCGTCGAGCAGGGTATCGACGATGTCCTCGACCTTGCGCGTCGATACGCTCTCCGCCCACAGGATTTCCGGCACGCCGACAACCTGTATGCGCCGGGTGTGGATGGTGTTCAGGTGTCCGACCAGGTCGGCCGGTGACAGACCGATCTGGTCGGCGACGATCAGCGTTTCACCGCTGCCGCACTGCCATTGCAGGCGCAGCCGGTCGCGATTGTCCTCAAACAGCCGCGCGACGCTGAGTTTCCGCATGCGCGGGCTGCCAGGCTGTGAACAGGGTATGGATGGCGGGTACGTCGGCGGCCTGCATCAGCTGTTCGCGGAATGCCTTGTCGGCAAACATCTGTGCCAGCTCGGACAGGATCTGCAGATGCAGTTCGGTCGCCTGCTCCGGGACCAGCAGCACGAACAGGAGATTGACCGGACGGCCGTCCGGCGCATCGAAAGCGACCGGGTTTTCCAGTCGCACGAAGCCGCCGATGGCTTCCTTCAGTCCCTTGATGCGGCCATGCGGAATGGCCACACCCTGGCCGAGGCCGGTCGAACCGAGCTTTTCGCGCGCGAACAGGCTGTCGAAGACCTGGCTGCGGGCGATGCCCTGGTTGTTTTCGAAAAGCAGGCCGGCTTGTTCGAACACACGCTTCTTGCTGCTGGCGTCGAGGCCGAGGCAGATGTTCGAAACGGGCAACAGCTTTGCGATAAGCGTCATGTCAGGGGCTACTCCGAACACGCGGCGGGCGCGGTACCGAGGTTAACGGTCGCCGCGCCGGAAAAGTTGATTGCACTGCAACAAGGCCGCGGATTATACGCCCCTGGCAGCGGGCAATCGTTTCATTCTGCCGCCTGGTGCTTCAGTGCCTCACGGGTGTGTTCGCCGGACTTCTCCTTGTGCTTCAGTACCTGGCGATCGAGCTTGTCGATCAGGTTGTCGAGCGTCGCGTACATGTCCTCGCTTTCGGCTTCCACGAAGATGTCCTTGCCGCGGACATGCAGCGTGACTTCCGCCTTCTGTCGCAGCTTTTCCACCGACAGGATGACGGAAACGCTGGTCACGTGGTCGAAATGGCGGATCACGCGGTCGAGTTTCGTTTCGACGTATTCGCGGATGGCCGGGGTGACTTCGAGGTGATGGCCGGTGATGGTGAGGTTCATGCTGCCTCCTTTCGTTACGGGACGAAAAATGCGTGGCGATCGGGTCGGTCGATGTGATCGGTCTCAGATCGCCTTGCGCACGCTGACCGGCGGGATGTTCAGGGACTCGCGGTACTTGGCGATGGTGCGCCGCGCAACGACGATGCCCTGCTGGCCCAGTATTTCCGCGATGCGCGAGTCCGACAGCGGACGCTTTGCATCCTCGGCGCCCACCAACTGGCGGATGAGCGCGCGGATCGCGGTGGCCGAACAGGCCCCGCCACTTTCGGTCGCCACATGGCTGCCGAAGAAATACTTCAGTTCGAACAGTCCGCGCGTCGTCGCCATGTACTTCTGCGAGGTGACACGCGAAATGGTGGATTCGTGCAATTCGAGCGTTTCGGCGATCTCGCGCAGCGTCAGCGGCCGCATCGCCACCTCGCCGAACTCGAAGAACTGGCGCTGCCGCTCGACGATGGCCTGCGACACGCGCAGGATGGTGTCGAAGCGCTGCTGCACGTTCTTGATCAGCCACTTGGCTTCCTGCAGCTGGCCGGACAGCCCGCTGCCGCGCTGACCCTGCAGGATTTCCGCGTACAGCCGGTTGATGCGCAGGCGCGGCATCGCGTCCGGGTTGAGCAGGGCCGTCCATTGGCCGCGCACCTTGCGCACCACCACGTCGGGCACGATGTAGCGCGCGTCGATCGGTGCGAACTGCGCGCCCGGGCGCGGGTTCAGCGAGCGGATCAGGGTCTGGGCGGCACGCAGCAGTTCCTCGTCGCAGCCGACGGCGCGACGGATCTTGGCGAAATCGCGCGCGGCCAGCAGGTCGATGTGCTGGTCGATGATGATGCGCGCAAGCCGCGACACCTCGTCTGTCGGCAACGCGTTGAGCTGAAGCAGCAGGCATTCGCGCGGATCGCGCGCGCCGACGCCGACCGGGTCGAAGTTCTGCAGCTGGCGCAGCGCGATCGACAGGTCGTCGAGATCGATGTCGGCCTCTTCCGGCAGCAGCTCGACCAGTTCGGTCAGCTCCTGGTTCAGGTAGCCGTCGTCGTCCAGCGCCTCGATCAGCAGGCGGATCAGGTAGCGGTCGCGCTCGCTCATCTGCGACAGCGCGAGCTGGCCGCACAGGTGGTCGCGCAGCGAGGTGCCGGCGGCCTGCACGTCCTGATAGTCGCCGTCCTCGTCGTCGCCGCCACTGCGCGAGCCGTAGCTGCCGCTTTCGCCGGACCAGTCGTCCATGTCGGCGCTGCTGGCGCTTTCCTGGGCGCGCTGCTCTTCCTGCTGGGCGTCCGCACTCTCCTGCGGCGTGCTTTCACGCGTCTCACCCATGCTGTCCTGCGGCGGCTGGTAATTCGCGACCGGCTCGCTGTCGTCGCGCTCGAGCATCGGGTTCTCGTCCAGGAAGCGTTCGATCTCCTGGTTGAACTCGATGGTCGACAGCTGCAGCAGCCGGATGGACTGCTGCAGTTGCGGCGTGAGCGCAAGATGCTGGGAAAGTTTGAGTTGCAGCGACTGCTTCATGGTGTGCAAATTTCGGCGGTCTAGAGGCGGAAGTGTTCGCCGAGATAGACCTTCCTGACGCTCTCGTTATACACGATTTCTTCCGGCCGGCCGCTCGCCAGTACCTCACCGGCGTTGATGATGTAGGCGCGATCGCAGATGCCCAGCGTCTCGCGCACATTGTGATCGGTGATCAGTACGCCGATGCCGCGCTCCTTCAGGAAACGGATGGTTTTCTGGATGTCGATGACGGCGATCGGGTCCACGCCGGCGAACGGTTCGTCGAGCAGGATGAAGCGTGGCGAGGTGGCCAGCGCGCGGGCGATTTCGACGCGGCGGCGCTCGCCGCCGGACAGCGCCGCGGCCGGGCTCTTGCGCAGGTGGCCGATGCCCAGCTCCTCCAGCAGTTCGTCCAGCCGGGCGGCACGCCGGGTCGCGTCCTTCTCGTTCAGCTCGAGGATGGCGAGGATGTTCTCCTCGACGTCCAGCTTGCGGAACACCGAATTTTCCTGCGGCAGGTAGGACAACCCTTCGTGCGCCCGCCGGTGGATGGGCAGATGCGTTAGGCGTTCGCCGTCGAGGTGGATTTCGCCGCCGTCGGCGCTGACCAGACCGACGATCATGTAGAAACAGGTGGTCTTGCCGGCGCCGTTCGGGCCCAGCAGACCGATTACCTCGCCACTGCCGACCTCGAAGGACACGTCCTTCACCACCGGGCGCGATTTGTACTTTTTGCGCAGCCGCTCGACCTTGAGCCGGCTGGCGGACCGGGTTTCACTCATCTTGTTCGGGTTGTTCGCGCAATACCTTGTGAATGCTATCGGCGGAAAAGCCGCGGGATTGCAGAAATCTTGCCTGTTTCGCCCAGCTTTTGGCATCCGACGGCCGGGCGTCGAACTTGCGTGCCCACACCGCGCGGGCGCGGGCGGTTTCGTCGTCGCCGACGGTGGCCAGCGCATCCGCCACGTCGGCATCGGCCACGCCGCGCTGCTTCAGGTCGTACTGCAGCCGGCGGGTGCCGAAGCGCGCCGCGCGGGACGATACGAACTGTCCGGCGAAACGGCTATCGGACAGCAGTCCGCATTCCTCGAAACGGACGAGCAGGGCGGCGATCTCGTCCTCGTCGCCGTCCTCGCGCAACTTACGCGCCAGTTCCGCCCGGCTGTGGTCGCGCCGCGCGAGCAGGCGCAAAGCCTTCTCGCGCAGCGCGGCGTTCACGCGGCGTCCGCCTTGCTGTCCGGCGCGATCACTGCCAGTTCGGGCATGCCGCAGGCAACGCGCACCTTGTTCTCGATCTCGCGGGCCATCGCCGGATTGGCGCGCAGGAATTCGCGCACATTGTCCTTGCCCTGGCCGATGCGGTCGCCGCTGTAGGAATACCAGGCGCCGGATTTCTCGACGAACTTGTGCAGCACGCCCAGTTCGATGATTTCGCCTTCGCGCGAGATGCCCTCGCCGTACAGGATGTCGAACTCGGCCTGCTTGAACGGCGGCGCCACCTTGTTCTTGACGACCTTGACGCGGGTTTCCGAGCCGACCACCTCTTCGCCCTTCTTGATCGCGCCGGTGCGGCGGATGTCCAGGCGGACCGAGGCGTAGAACTTCAGCGCGTTGCCGCCGGTGGTGGTTTCCGGGTTGCCGAACATGACGCCGATCTTCATCCGGATCTGGTTGATGAAGATGACCAGCGTGTTCGTGCGCTTGATGTTGGCGGTCAGCTTGCGCAGCGCCTGACTCATCAGGCGGGCCTGCAGGCCGGGCAGCGAATCACCCATCTCGCCTTCGATTTCGGCCTTCGGCGTCAGTGCGGCGACCGAGTCGATGACGATGATGTCCACGCCGCCCGAGCGCACCAGCATGTCGGCGATTTCCAGCGCCTGTTCGCCGGTGTCCGGCTGCGAAATGAGCAGGTCGTCGATGCGCACGCCCAGCTTGCCGGCGTACTGCACGTCGAGAGCGTGTTCGGCGTCGATGAAGGCCGCGGTGCCGCCGAGCTTCTGCATTTCGGCGATCACCTGCAGCGTCAGCGTGGTCTTGCCGGACGATTCCGGGCCGTAGATCTCGACCACGCGGCCGCGCGGCAGGCCGCCGATGCCGAGGGCGATGTCCAGCCCGAGCGAACCGGTCGAAACCGCCTGGATGTCGTTTTCGAGCTGGCCGTCGCTCATGCGCATGATCGAGCCCTTGCCGAACTGCTTCTCGATCTGCGCGAGCGCTGCGGCGAGCGCCTTGGCCTTGCTGTCGTCCATGCTGAATCCTTTCCTGGGTATGCGGTCGATTATGGCACAGTTCTTGCCACAGGGTCTTTTGGCGTGCCTCCCAGCAAAGCCAGGAGCACGGCCAGTGTATGACATGCGGATTGACGGCGGACCGCTTCGCGGTCGCCGTCGAAATGCAGGGTTTCGCTGCGGCTGCGGCCGTCGGCCAGCGACCAGCCGAAGCAGACGGTGCCCACCGGCTTGCCCGGTACCGCGCCGCCGGGGCCGGCGATGCCGGTGATCGACAGTGCGACCGTGGCGTCCGAATGCGCCAGCGCGCCGCGCGCCATCGCCAGCGCCACCGCTTCGCTGACGGCGCCGTGCGCCTTCAGCGTGGCTTCGGGCACGCCCAGCATGCGCTGCTTGGCGGCGTTCGAGTAGGTGACGAAACCGCAGTCGAACCAGGCCGAACTGCCGGCGGTGGCGGTGACGATCTCCGCCACCCAGCCGCCGGTGCACGATTCGGCGGTGGCCAGCACGGCGCCGGCCGCTTTCAATGCGGCGCCCACCTCGACCGACAGGGTCTGCAGATCGGCGTCCATCAGAAGAAGCGCACGACCAGCAGGTGCAGCGCCGCGATCGACGCCGCCGCGAATAGTGCGGCGATGGCGTCGTCCAGCATGACGCCGAAGCCGTTCTTCATGTTTACGTCCACCCAGCGCGCCGGTGGCGGCTTGAAGATGTCGAAGAAGCGGAACGCGAAGAAGGCGGCCAGCTGCCACCAGAAATCGACCGGCGTCACCCACAGCACCAGCCAGAAGGCGACGATTTCGTCCCACACGATGGCGCCGTGGTCGGCCACGCCGAGCGCGCGACCGGTGCGCTGGCAGCAGGCGCTGCCGAGCGCGAAGGCGATCAGCAGGAACAGCGCGAAGGCGCCGTCGGAAAACGAGGGCTTGATCAGCAGGTAGAGCGGCCAGGCGGCCAGCGTGCCCCAGGTGCCGGAGGCGAAGGGGATCAGGCCGCTGCCGAAGCCGCAGGCCAGCATGTGGGCCGGGTGGACGAGGAAGCCGGGTCCGGGATAGGGCGCTCTGGTTTTCATGACTCAGGCGAAATTTCAGGCGAAATGGTCGTAACCGCGTCTGCCGACCGGCAGTTCCGCGCCGGCGGCGTCGACCAGGTGCACGCCGTCGCCGGACTGCATCGCGCCGATGCGGGTGAGGGGCAGAGCCAGCCGGGCCGACAGCGCGGCGAGCGCGTCGTCGGCCTCGGGTGGTGCGCAGAACAGCAGTTCGTAATCGTCGCCGCCAGCCAGCAGCGCGTCGCGCGCCGCCGCACCGTCGGTGCAGGCGGCGTGCAGTGCCGCCCAGGGCAGCGCCGCGTCGTCGACCACGGCGCCCAGACCGCTGGCACGGGCGATGTGGCCAAGATCGGCCAGCAAGCCGTCGGACACATCGATCATCGCCGTCGCCAGGCCCTGCAATGCGGCGCCGAGCGCGACGCGCGGCTGCGGCTGTTCCAGCGCCGCGACGCAGTCGTCGTGTGCACTGCCGTGCAGCCGGACCTTGCCCAGCAGGTCGGCCAGGCCGAGCGCGGCGCGACCGGGCTGGCCGGACACCCAGATGCCGTCGCCGACGCGTGCGCCGCCGCGGCGTATCGCGCGGCCAGCCGCGATCTCGCCGAAGGCGGTCACGCACAGGTTGAGCGGGCCGCGCGTCGTGTCGCCGCCGATCAGATCTACGCCGAAGGTGTCGGCACAGTCGAAGAAGCCGGCGGCGAAGGCGGCCAGCCAGTCGTGATCGACCTGCGGCAGCGACAGCGCCAGCGTGACCCAGCGCGGCACGGCACCCATCGCGGCGACGTCGGACAGATTTACCGCCAGCGCCTTCCAGCCGAGGCGTCGCGGATCGGTGTCCGGCAGGAAGTGGGTGCCGGCGACCAGCATGTCGCTGGTGATCGCCAGTTCGTGGCCGGGCGACGGACGGATGAGCGCGCAGTCGTCGCCCGGGCCGAGCGAAGTGGTACGCATCGGTCGCACGAAGTGGCGGCGGATCAGGTCGAACTCGGGCGTCATCCGGCGTCGGTACTCATGCAGGAAGTGCCATGCACGCCGTGTGCATATATATATGCAGCGTGCGGACGGCGCTCAGCCGCGCGGACGGTTGCGGGCGGCCTCGACCTCGACCGCGCGCAGCTGCGGCGCCAGCTTGTCGAGCACGCCGTTGACGAACTTGTGGCCGTCGGCGCCGCCGAATTCCTTGGTCAGCTCGATCGCCTCGTTGATCACGACGCGGTAGGGCGTCTCGATCATGTTGGCCAGTTCGAAGGTGGCCACCAGCAGGATGGCGTGCTCGACCGGTGACAGCTCCTCCACCTTGCGGTCGAGGTGGGTTCCGAACTGCGCGCGCAGCGCCTCTGCGTTGTCCAGCGCGCCTTTCAGCAGCGTGCGGAAGAGCTTGTGGTCGACCTTGGAGAAGCCGGGATCCTCGCTCAGGTGAGCGATGATGTCCGCCGCCTCGTTGCCCGACAGCAGCGACTGGTAAATGCCCTGCACCGCATATTCACGGGCGAGGCGGCGGCTGGATTTGCGCGGGGCTTCGGGCTTGGCGTCCATGTTCAATCCGTCAGTCTGGCGAGCAGGCGCGCCATTTCGACCGCGGCGCGACCGCAGTCGGCGCCCTTCTCGTGCATGCGGGCGATGGCCTGGTCGTCGTCCTCGGTGGTCAGCACGCCATTGGCGATCGGTACGCCGGTCTTCAGCTGGATGTCGGCCACGCCGCGCGCCATTTCATTCGACACGATCTCGAAGTGGTAGGTCTCACCGCGGATGACCGCGCCGAGCGCGACCAGTGCGTCGTACTTGCCGGACAGCGCCAGGCGCTGCAGCGTCAGCGGCAGTTCGAGCGCACCGGGCACGGTGACGATCAGCGTGTCGGCCGGTGCCACGCCAAGCTTGCGCAGTTCGGCGCAGCAGGCCGACAGCAGGCCGTTGCCGATGTCCGGATTGAAGCGGGCCATCGCGATGGCGACGCGCAGACCTTTGCCGTCGAGGTTTTCCTCGATTTCAGGGATGTCGTTGAAGCGGGGCATGGATATCTCGATCGAATTGTTCAGTCTTGCAGGTAGCCGGTCAGTTCGAGGTCGAAGCCGGCCATGCTCGGAATCTTGCGCGGGCTGGCGAGCAGCCGCATCTTGCGCACGTTCAGCGTACGCAGGATCTGCGCGCCGACGCCGAAGGTGCGGGCGTCCCAGCGGGCCGCCGGTGCGTCGGCAGGGTCGATCAGCAGCGCGCGCATGCTGGCGTCGGTTTCGGTCCGGCGCAGCATGACGATGACGCCGCTGCCGGCGTCGTTGATGATCTGCATCGCGCGGTCGATGCTGAAACTGTGGCGCGGATTGTCGGCGTCGAGGAAGTCGAGCACCGAAATCGGCTCATGCACGCGCACCAGCGTTTCGGTATCCGGGTCGATCTCGCCCTTCACCATCGCCAGGTGGATTTCGCCGGTGGTGGTGTCCTCGAAGCCATGCAGCGTGAACTGGCCGTAGGCGCTGTGCACCTCGCGCTTCGACACCTCGCGCACCAGCGCCTCGGTGGCGGCACGGTAGGCGATCAGGTCACGGATGGCGCCGATCTTAAGGCCGTGTTCCTTGGCGAACTCGATCAGGTCCGGCAGGCGCGCCATCGTGCCGTCGTCCTTCAGGATTTCGCAGATCACCGCCGCCGGCTCCAGGCCAGCCAGCTGGGCGAGGTCACAACCGGCTTCGGTGTGACCGGCGCGGATCAGCACGCCGCCCTTCTGCGCGGTCAGCGGGAAGATGTGGCCGGGCATCACGATGTCGTCCGGCTTAGCGTTGCGTGCCACCGCCACCTGGATGGTGCGCGCGCGGTCGTGCGCCGAAATGCCGGTGGTCACGCCGGTGGCCGCCTCGATCGACGCGGTGAAGGCGGTGCCGTGCGGCGTGCGGTTGTGGCGCACCATCTGTTCCAGCCCGAGCTGGCGGCAGCGCTCGTCGGTCAGCGTCAGGCAGACCAGGCCGCGGCAATGCTTCACCATGAAATTGATCGCTTCGGGCGTCACGAATTCGGCGGCCAGCACCACGTCGCCCTCGTTTTCGCGGTCTTCCTCGTCAACAAGGATGACCATGCGGCCGGCCTTGATGTCGGCGATGATGTCCTTGACCGGCGCCAGTGCGCTCATCTGTATCAGTCCTCTGCAGCCATCACGCGCTCCGCGTAGCGGGCGATGAGGTCGATTTCAAGATTGACCCGGCTGCCTGCCTTCAGGCTGCCGAGCGTGGTGACCTGTACCGTGTGCGGAATCAGGTTGATCGAAAATTCGCAGCCATCCTCGACGTCGGCCACGCGATTCACGGTGAGGCTGACGCCCTGCACCGTGATCGAGCCCTTGCGCGCGATGTAGCGGGCCAGCGGCTTGGGCGCGACGATGACCAGTTCGTGCGATTCGCCGACGCGTTCGAAGCTGCGCACCGTGCCTACGCCGTCGACGTGGCCGCTGACCAGATGGCCACCCAGCCGGTCGGACAGGCGCAGCGCCTTTTCCAGGTTCACCTCGCCGGGTGCGTCGAGGCCGGCGGTGCAGTTCAGCGTTTCCTTCGATACGTCGAACTGCGCGTTGCGGCCGTCGAGGCCGATCACCGTCAGGCAGACGCCGTTGTGCGCGATCGAGTCGCCGAGCGCGACGTCGTCCAGGCCGAGACCGGCGGTGTCCACGGTCAGACGGACGCCCTGTTCGAGCGGATCAATGCGGGTGATGCGGCCGACGGCGGCCACGATGCCGGAAAACATGGGGAAGGGTGCGCAGCGGAAAGATGCGCGATTTTACGCGATCAGCGCGCGCTGCTGGCAGCGATTACGCGATCGAGGCTGGCGGCGAAGGCCTCGGCCGGCACGAAACCGACCGTGCGCGCGCTGTCGATCTCGCGTCCGCCCGGGCCGAAGAACAGGATGCCCGGCGGTCCGAACAGGCCGAAACGCTTCAGCAGCGCCTGATGCTCGGCGTCGTTCGCGGTCACGTCGGCCTTCAGCAGCGTGAAACCGGCCAGTCGTGCAGTCACCTGTGGATCGGCGAAGGTGAAGCGCTCCATCTCCTTGCAGCTGACGCACCAGTCGGCGTAGAAGTCGAGCATGACCGGGCGCGTGGCGGCGCTCAACCGGGCATCCAGTTCAGCCACGCTGCGCACCGGTTCGAACACCGGTTTCGCCTCGGCCGCCGCCGCACCGCCACGCAGCACCGACAGCGGCTGCAACGGGTCGCGCGAGCCGGCCGCGGCACCGATGAGGATGCTGGCACCAGCCAGTAGCGCGATCACGCCAACGCCCTTCCACAGCTTGTGCCAGCCCTTGGCGTGCGCCGGCAGCGGGTCGAGCGCATGCAGGTAGATGCTGCTGGCGATCAGCAGCGCCGCCCAGGCCAGCATCACCAACAAGGCGGGCAGTACCGGCTGTGCGATCCAGATCGCGGTTGCCAGCAGCAGCACGCCGAAGAAGCGCTTGACGCCCTCCATCCACGGGCCGGTGTGCGGCAGCAGCGAGCGCGACGCCACGCCGACCGCGATCAGCGGGGCGCCCATGCCCAGCGCCAGCGCGAACAGCGCCAGGCCGCCGAGCGCAGCGTCGCCGGTCTGCGCGATGTAGAGCAGCGCGCCGGCCAGCGGCGCGGCGACGCAGGGGCCGACGATGAGCGCCGACAACGCGCCCATCGCGACAATGCCGCCGTAGGAGCCGCGCCGGTGGTTGGCCGTGTCGGACAGGCGCGACTGCAGCGCGGTCGGCAGCTGCAGTTCGTAGAAGCCGAACATCGACAATGCGAGCACGACGAACAGCAGCGCAAAGCCGCCCAGCACCCAGGCGTTCTGCAGCACCGCCGACAGCAGCGTGCCGGACAGCCCGGCGGCCACGCCGGCGACGGCGTAGGTCACCGCCATGCCCAGCACGTAGGCGAGCGACAGCGCGAGCGCACGGCCGCGCGAGATGTGCGCACCGTGGCCGACGATGATGCCGGACAGGATGGGCACCATGGGCAGCACGCAGGGCGTGAAGCTCAATGCCAGGCCGAAGCCGAAGAAGGCGACGGCGACCAGCCACAGATTGCCGCCGCGCAGCAGGCCGGCGGCGAGGGAGCCGTCGTCGGCCGGGGCGGCGCTGGCGACCGGCGCCTCCACCAGCGCCGACGCTTCGCTACTCATCGCGCGGCCGCGCAGCCGGTCCAGCAGGCCGCCGCCCGCATTGTCGCCATCGAGGCCGACCGGCCACACGCGTACGCCGGGCTGTGCCGGGTCGAGCAGCACCGTCTGTTCGCTCGGCGGATAGCACACGCCGGCGTCGGCGCAGCCCTGCGACGCCACCTTTAGTGTCACCGTCTCGCCGCTGGCGCTCAGCGGCAGACGGATCGACAGCTGGCCGCGATGCACCTCGACGTCGCCGAAGATTTCGTCCTTCTTCATCTTGCCCGGCGGGATGTCCGGCGTGCCGAGTGCCGCCTGTTCGGCGGCGAAACCCAGCTTGTCGCGGTACAGGTAATAGCCGTCGGCGATGTCGAAGCGCACTTCGATGGTGTTGCGGTCCACCACCTGGGCCGACAGGCGGAAAGCCTGTTCCAGCGGCAGCAGTTCGGGTTCGGCGCGCACGGGTGCTGTGGCCAGCAGCGCCAGCCAGGCCAGCGCGGCAATGAGGATGCGGATCATCGGCTTTCCGGGTGCTTGGTCGTCATGTCGCCCACCCACTGCAGATAGGCCGGCAGACCGCGGTCCACCGGCAGCGCAATGATTTCGGGCAGGTCGTAGGGGTGCAGCGCACGCAGCGCGGATTCGAGTGCGTCGTAGGCGGCGACGGTGGTCTTGATCGCCAGCGGCACCTCGTCCGCCTCCTCGATCGCGCCCTGCCACGTGTAGATGGACCGGACCGGCGCACCGATGCTGACGCAGGCGGCGTGTCCGCTCTCGACCAGCGATCGCGCGATGTCTTGCGCGGTCGCGGCGTCCGGCAGCGTGGTCAGCACCAGCAGCACGTCGGTCATTGCCCGGCTGGCGTGGTGGCACGCCACCAGCGTTCGATCAGCACGCGCAGCACGTGCAGCTTGCCGTGGAAGAAGTGGCCGCTGTCGCCGAGCACCGCGACCGGCAGGTTCTGCGGCGCCGCCCAGGCCAGCACATTGGCCAGCGGCACGACCTGGTCGCGCTCGCCGTGGATCACCAGCGCGTCGTCGCGCACCGGGCCTGGCTCGTAGTGACGGATGCCCTCGACGCTGCCGGCGGCCAGGCCGACCAGCACCATGCCGGCCACCGGGCGGCCGTTCTCGGCCAGGCGGTCGGCGACGCGGGTGGCGACGAAGGCGCCGAAGGAGAAGCCGGCGACGATGACCGGCAGGTCGCCGTATGCATTAAGGCCGTGTTCGATCACCGCCAGCTGGTCGTCTGTTTCGCCGCGGCCTTCGTCGTGCGTGCCTTCGGTCGCGCCGACGCCGCGGAACTGCGAACGCAGCGTGACGCAGCCCAGTTCGCGCAGCGCCCGCGCGACGGTCACCACCACCTTGTTTTCCATGGTGCCGCCGAACAGCGGGTGCGGGTGGCCGATCAGCGCCAGTGCGCGCGGCGCGTGGTCCGGTCGCTCGGCCAGCACCTCGATGCCGCCGACCGGGCCGGCGATCACCGTCCGTTCGGACTGGATGCGCGTATTCATCAGACTTTCAGCCGTTCGACGACGCGGCCGTGTACCAGGTGCTCGTCGATGATTTCGTCGATGTCCTCGCGGTCCACATAGGTGTACCAGACCGCCTCCGGGTAGATCACCATGACCGGGCCTTCGCCGCAACGGTCCAGGCAGCCGGCCATGTTCACCCGGGTCTTGCCCTCGCCGGACAGGCCCAGTGCCTTGACGCGCTGTTTCGCGTAGTCGCGCAGCGCGGCGGCGCCCAGCGCGGCACAGCACTGTTCGCCCTCGGCGCGCTGGTTGCAGCAGAAGAATACGTGGTGCTTGAAGTGGCTCATGCGAAGCTCGGGTTCGGACAAAGACGTGATTATCGGTGATCGTGGGCGGCATGGCGGCCGCGGCTTTCGCGCAGTTGCAGCGCCATCAGGTAAGGCAGCGCGAAATACGGCCACAGCGCCGACGCCAGTCGGGTCAGACCGCTGAAATTGAAAAAGTGCCCGGCCCGCCAGGCATCGGACACCGCCGACGGGTAGGGGTTGTCGGGCGCCAGGTTAACCAGTGCCACGCCGGCGAGCAGGGCCAGCGCCGCGACGCCGAAGCGCAGCGTGACCGGCAGCCACAGCGCGACGCGCAGCGCGACAGCGCCGCCGGCCAGCCCGGCCAGCGCGCCCGGTGTGGCCCACAGCCAGGCACCGCCGGCCGGCACCAGCACCGCGCCGGAGCCGGCCTTGATCGCCAGCGCGACGACGAAAGTCGAGCCGAGCAGCCAGAAGCTGCGCGCGCGCATGCTGTGCCAGCCGATCACGCCGACGCTCACCATCGCGCAGATGCAGGCGCCGATCTCCACTGCGCGGTAGCGCCGTTCGGTGAAATCGACCGGTGCTTCGAGGCCGAACACCCAGCGCAGGTCGCCCAGACCGAACAAGGGCGTGTCCGGATCGATCTGCGCCAGCCACCACAGCACGAGCAGCACCAAGGCGAATTCGCCGGTGTGGCCGCGCACGATGCGGCGCGCGCGCCAGCGCGCCAGCGCGCCGCCGTCGCCCAGCATGCCGCCCCAGCGCGCGCCGAGCAGTGCGCCGCAGGCGGCGCCCAGGGCATTCGACGCGACGTCGAGATTGGACGGCACGCGGGTCGGCAGATAGTGCTGCAGAACTTCGAGCCCGATGGACAGGCCGGTCGCCAGCAGGCAGGCGAGCAGGAAGGCCGGCAGACGGCGCAGCCAGGGCGACGCGGCCGGCACCAGCAGGAAGCCCAGCGGCAGGTAGCCGAGCGCATTGGCGATCACGTCGAAACGCGTCCAGTAGCGCGGCCACGGCGCGCTCAGGAAGCCGAGCAGGTCGCCACCCCCTTCGCGGAAGTCGCCCAGCGGATGCAGGCTGGCGTAGGCGATCAGCAGCGTCCACAGCAGCGCGAGGTGGCGGGCGAGATGGGTGGCGTGGCGACTGTTCTTCATGCCATCAGCCCGGCGATGGCGAGATAGCGCGCACCCTTGCCGATCGCCATCATGACTGCGCTGCGCAGCGGCGGCAGGCGCAGCCAGCCTGCGGCGATGCACAGTGCGTCGCCGATCAGCGGCACCCAGGACAGCAGCAGCGCCGTCGTGCCGTGTGTCTGCACCAGCGCCAGCCGGCCCGGCAGTTCCTTGCGCGGGATGAAGCGCCCCATCGCGTAGCTCACCATGCCGCCGGCGGTGTTGCCGGCGGTGGCCAGCAGCAGCGCGGCGTCGCGTTGTTCCGGGTGGGCGGCGAGCACGGCCAGCAGCGCCGCTTCCGAGCCGCCGGGCAGCACGGTGGCCGACAGGAAGCTGGCGAGCGTCAGTCCGGCCAGGCTGGCTTCGGCCCCGGGCATGAAATCCATGCTCAGCGCGCGTCCGTGCCGGGCGCGATTTGCCCCCGGCCTGTGCGCGCTGCTAGGCTTGCGTGCTTGCGCATCGGCCATTCCGGCGCCGGTGCGGGCTGCGCTGTGTCCTCATCATGCAAACCGACTACCTCGAAAGAATCCTCAACGCGCAAGTGTACGACGTCGCGGTCGAAACGCCGCTCGACGCCGCGCCGAACCTGTCGCGGCGCATCGGCAATACCGTGCTGTTCAAGCGTGAGGACATGCAGCCGGTGTTCTCGTTCAAGCTGCGCGGCGCCTACAACAAGATCGCCCAGCTGTCGGACGAAGCGCGCGCGCGTGGCGTCATCTGCGCGTCGGCAGGCAATCACGCCCAGGGCGTGGCGCTGTCGGCGGCCAAGGTGGGCTGCCGTGCGGTCATCGTGATGCCGACGACGACGCCGCGCATCAAGGTGGACGCCGTGGCGGCGCGCGGCGGCGAGGTGGTACTGGCTGGCGAATCCTACGACGAGGCCTACGCGCACGCCCGCAAGCTCGAAGCCGAGCAGGGCCTCACCTTCGTGCATCCGTTCGACGACCCGGACGTGATCGCCGGCCAGGGCACGATAGGCGTCGAAATCCTGCGCCAGCACCCGAAGCCCATCGACGCCGTGTTCTGCTGCGTCGGCGGCGGCGGGCTGATCGCCGGTGTGGCGGCCTACATCAAGCGGCTGCGTCCGAACACCCGCATCATCGGCGTCGAGGCGTCGGACGCCGACGCGATGGCGCAGTCGCTGAAGGCGGGCAGGCGCATACAGCTCGACAGCGTCGGGCTGTTCGCCGATGGCGCTGCGGTCAAGCTGGTCGGCGAGGAAACCTTCCGGCTGGCGCAGCAGTACGTCGACGAAATGGTGCTGGTCGATACCGACGCCATCTGTGCCGCGATCAAGGACGTGTTCGAGGACACCCGCTCGATTCTGGAGCCGGCCGGTGCGCTGGCGGTGGCCGGCGCCAAGGCCTGGGCGGCGCGCAACAACGTGAAGGGCAAGACCCTGGTCGCGGTGGCCAGCGGCGCCAACATGAATTTCGACCGCCTGCGCTTCGTCGCCGAACGCGCCGAGATCGGCGAGTCGCGCGAAGCGGTGCTGGCGGTGACGCTGCCCGAGCGCCCGGGCGCCTATCGCGAGCTGGTGGCGCTGTTCGGTCGCCGCAACATCACCGAACTGAATTACCGCTACAAGGACGCGAAAGAGGCGCACGCCTTCGTTGGCGTGCAGGTATCGGGCCGCGCCGAGGCCGCCGAGCTGGTGAATCACCTCGCCGCCAACGGCTACCCGGCGCTGGATCTGACCGACGACGAAATGGCCAAGCTGCACGTGCGCTACATGGTGGGCGGCCGCAGCCCGGCAGTCGGCCACGAACAGGTGTTCCGCTTCGAATTCCCGGAGCGTCCGGGCGCGCTGATGAAATTCCTCGACTCGATGAGTCGCGACTGGAACATCAGCCTGTTCCACTACCGCAACCACGGCGCCGACTACGGCCGCGTGCTGGTCGGCATGCAGGTGCCGCCGGGCGACGCGGCGGCGCTGCAGCGCTTCCTCGACACGCTGGGCTATTCCTGGCGCGAGGAAACCGCGAATCCGGCGTACAAGCTTTTCCTCGGATGAGGCGCTTCGCCGTCCTGCTGGCGCTGTGCGCCGCGGCGACCTGTGCGTCGGCCGGGCCGCTGGCCTACATCACGAACCAGGGCTCGCACGAGGTGACGGTGGTCGACGTCGACGCGTCCACCATCGTCGCCCGCCTGCCGGCGGGCAAGTCGCCGGCCGGCATCTGGGTCAGCGAGGCGGCCGGCAAGGCCTTCGTCAGCGCGCCGGACAGCGCGACGATCACCGTGATCGATCTGGCGAGCCGCGCGGTGGTGGGCGAGATGAAGGCCGGCCGCAGCCCGGTCGGCATCACCGTCACGCCGGACGGCCGACGTGTGCTGGTGGCCGACTGGTTCTCCCACCGCGTGCTGGTGTTCGATGCGTCAAGCCACGCCGCGCTCGGCGAGATCGCGGTCGGCAACGCGCCGGCCGGGCTGGTCGCGTCGCCCGACAGTCGTACCGCCTATGTCGCCAACCGCGACGACAATGCGGTCGGCGTGCTCGACCTCGACGCGATGAAGCAGACCGGCGTCATCGCCGTCGGCAACCATCCGTTCGCGCTCGAACTGTCGGCCGACGGCCGCACGCTGTATGCGCTGAACGTGTGGAGCGACGACGTGTCGGTGGTCGACCTCGCACAGTCACGTACCGTCGCTACACTGCCGGTCGGCAAGGCGCCCTATGGCATCGCTTTCTCTGACGATGGCGCGCGCGCTTACGTGACGAATCAGAAGGGCGACAGCGTATCGGTCATCGACACAGCGGAACGGCGCGTCATCGCGACCTGGCCCTCGGTCGTTTATCCCGAGGGCGTCGCGGTGGCCGGCACTAAACTGCTGGTCGTGAGCTGGATGGACGATCTGGTCGGCGTGTACGACGCGCGGACCGGACAGTCGCTGGGCAGCATCGAACTCGGGCGCAACCCGCGCGGTTTCGGGCGCTTCATGCACAAGCCTGCGGCGGCACGTTGATCGCGACAGTGCTTGCCGCTATCTTCACCGCCTTTTTCGTCGCCGACTTTTCAACCCAACCATTCTGACAACGAGGAGATTCAACCCATGCGTTTTGTATCGGCATTCGTCATGATGCTGGCCGCGTCGCTGGCGGCATCGTTCGCCCACGCGCACGGCCCGACCCGCCAGAAGGCGTTCGAAACCATCACCATCAAGGCCAGCCCGGATGCGGTGTGGGCCAAGGTGAGCGATTTCACCCAGCTGCAGGGCTGGCATCCGGCGGTCGAGAGCAGCACCGCCACCAACGGCAGCAACGTCGGCTCGGTGCGTACGCTGAAGCTCAAGGGCGGCGGCGAACTGGTCGAGACGCTGGAGTCCATCGACCCGGCGGCGAAGAAGTTCTCCTACCGCGCCAAGGACGGCGGCGCGCTGCCGGTGACCAACTACAGCTCGAACCTGACGGTGAAAGCCGGCGACGGCGGCACCTCGGTGGTCGAATGGCGCGGCGCCTTCTATCGCAAGTACATGAACAACGACCCCCCGAAGGGTGAGGACGACGAAGCCGCGCTGAGCGCGGTGACCGGCGTCTACAAGAGCGGTCTGGAAAACCTGAAGAAGGTGATGGAGAAGTAAGCGTCCGCAGGACGCAACGAACCGGGCCACGCGGCCCGGTTTTTTTCGCCTACGGAAACACCGGAATGTCCGGATCGGCGCCGTGCGGCTGCACCTGCGGATGCAGGGCGCGCACCCGTTCGGTGATTTCGTCGACCCGCGCGCGCGGCACGTCGAGCATGACCAGCAGCTGGCCCTGTTCGATCGCGTCCTCGAAGGCCTTCAGGTGCGTGTTGCCGGCAGTCAGCCCGACCATGCCGCCGACCCAGGCGCCGGCGCCGGCACCGCCCAGGCCGGACGCCAGCAGGATGCCGCCGGCGATCACCGCCGCGCCAGGCGACAGCGCCAGCCCGATCAGCCCGCCCAGTATGCCGACGCTGCCGTCCATGGCCAGTCCGCGCTGCACGGCCGGCGAAAAGTCGGACTTCTGCAGCATGGTCGCCTCAGGCAGCTCTTCCAGCGGCGTGCCACGTCGCGCCAGGATGTGGATGTGCTTCTCGGGAATGCGCGCCACCAGCATGTCGTTGACCACGGTGCGTGCGGTGTCGATGCCGGGTACCAGGAAATAGATGCGTTTCATGCCGTCCTCCTCCGTGCGGGGCCTTGCAGGCGCGCACCCCGGTGCCGGCAGGCGCGCGATCAGGTCGGGACTGCTTCCAGCATAGACGGCCAGCGGCGCGCTGCCCGGCCGCTCAGCGGCGCGACGGGAAGGCGCCGGCTTCGGTGACGATCCAGTCCATCGGCAGGTCGTGCGGCTGCGGCTGCAGATCGTCGAGGCGGCCGTCCTCGATCGCCACGCCGACGGCCAGCGGCGTCGGTTCGAGCGCGGCCAGCGTGCGGTCGTAATGGCCGGCGCCGTAGCCCAGCCGGTAGCCGCGCGCGTCGAAACCGTTGCACGGGATCAGCAGCAGTTCGGGCACCACCGGGCCGCCCTCGGCCGGGTAGGGGATGCCGTAGCGGTCGGTCGCCATCGCGCTGTCCGGCGCCCAGCGGCGGAAGCTCATCGGCTGGCCCTTCTCGCCGACCACCGGCAGTGCGGCCCAGCGGGACGGGTCTGCGGCCAGCCAGCGGCGCATCAGTGGCAGCGCGTCGAATTCGCCGCGATAGGGCCAGGTGAAGCCGATCGAGCGCGGCGCCAGACGGGTCAGCAGCGCCTCCAGCCTTTCGTTCAGCGCGGCGTGCAGCGGCGCCAGGGTGGCTGGGTCCATGGCCAGGCGGCGGCCGACCAGTTCGAGTCGCAGCGCCTTGCGGCGTGCGCGATCATCGGGAACATTCATGTGCGGGCGGTATCATTCGTGCAAACCCGGAAACACTAGCAGATGCCCACACGATTCCCGCTTCACACCGTCCGCACGCTGTTCATCGGCGCCTGCATGACTGTCGCTGCCGTCGCGCACGCCAATGACGACGCGGCCTTCCTCGCCGCGCGCGACGCCTTTGCCGCCGGCAACCGCCAGGCCTTCGAACGCTACGCCGCCGGCCTGCAGTCCCACCCGCTGGCGTCCTACATCGATTATTACCGGCTGCGCATGGACATCGACCGCACGTCGCCGGACAGCATTGCGGTGTTCCTCGAACGCAATGCCGACACGGTGGTTGCGCAACGCTTGCGCAGCGACTGGCTGCGCCAGCTGGCGAAGACCGAGCAGTGGGCGGCTTACCGCACCGAATACGCAAAGCTGCCGCTGAAGAATCCGTCGCCCGAGAATGACCTGCGCTGCCACGCTGCGCGCGCGGGCATGGTGGTCGGCGACGCGGCGGCGATCAACGAGGCGCGCATGCTGTGGGACACGCTGGACGACGCCCCGTCGGCCTGCAATCCGGTGTTCGCCGCGCTGTTCGACGCCGGTCGTCTGAGCGAGGACGACGTCTGGGCGCGTGCGCGCCGGCAGATGGAGGCGAAGCGGCCGGGTCAGGCGAGCAGCGTGCTGGATCTGCTGCCGGCGGCCGAACGGCCGGGCCGCGTGCTCGACGACATCGTCGCCAATCCGGCGCGCTGGCTGGTCCGCCAGCCGGCCAATTTCTCGATCACCCGCCGTGGTCGCGAGCTGGCGCTGATGGCGATCGCCCGCATGGCGCGCAACGACGTGCGCGCGGCCGAGCGCAGTCTGGAGGTGATCGCCGCCCGTCTGAGTCCGCAGGAACGCGCCTACGCTTTCGGTCAGCTCGGCTGGCAGGGCGCGATGCGGCACGACCCGCGTGCGCTGCAGTGGTGCCGCTCGGCCGATGACGCGATGGACGGCGACGAGGTGTTCGCCTGGTGCGCGCGTGCCGCGATGCGCGACGGCAAGTGGAAGGTGTTGCGCGACATCGTCGAGCGCATGCCCGAAGCGCTGGCGTCGAAGCCGGAATGGATCTACTGGGGCGGCCGCGCGCGCGGCGCCACCGGCCACGTCGACCAGGCGCGCGAACACTATCGCCGCATTGCCGACCAGCCGAATTTCTACGGTCTGCTGGCGCGCGAGGAACTGGGTCAGCCCTACCAGCTGCCGCCGCAGGCGGCCGAGCCGTCGCCGGAGGACATCCGCCGCGCCGAACTGACGCCGGCCATCCAGCGCGCGCTCAAGCTGTTCGCACTCGACCTGCGTACCGAAGCGGTGCGCGAATGGAACTGGGCGATCCGCGAGGCGGACGACCGCACACTGCTGGCGGTCGCTCACCTCGCGGCAAAGAAGTCGCTGTGGGACCGCGCCATCGCCAGTGCCGACCGCACCGTGGCCGAGCACGACTACGCGCTGCGCTACCTGGCGCCGATGCGCAGCGAGGTCGAGCCGCACGTGCAGGCGCGCGCGCTCGATCTGAGCTGGGTGTACGGCCTGATGCGGCAGGAAAGCCGCTTCATCATGAACGCGAAGTCGTCGGCCGGTGCCCAGGGCCTGATGCAGGTGATGCCGGCGACCGCCAAGTGGGTGGCGAAGAAGATCGGTCTGAACGGCTACCAGCCGTCGCAGATCGCCGACACCGACACCAATCTGCTGCTCGGCACCAGCTACATGCGCCTGGTGCTGGACAGCCTGGACGACCACCCGGTGCTGGCCAGCGCCGGCTACAACGCCGGGCCCGGCCGCGCCAAGAAGTGGCGTGCCGCCAAACCGCTGGAAGGCGCCATCTACGCCGAAACCATTCCGTTCACCGAAACGCGCGACTACGTGAAGAAGGTGATGGCCAACGCCGTCATGTACAACCTCGTGTTCGGCCGCAAGGAGATCGGTCTGAAGCAGCGCCTCGGCACCATACAGCCCGGTCCCGGCGCGCTGCCGGACGATCCGATCTGATCCACAAACAGAGTCTCGACCCACAGACCCGGAGTGCCCCCATGTTCCCGAAAACCGTCCTCCTGATCGGTGGCGCCGGCTTCATCGGCAGCCACGTCGCCAGCCAGCTCGCCGCCCGCGACGTACGCGTCATCGTGCCGACGCGCCGCCGCGATCGCGCCAAGCATCTGATACTGCTGCCGATGATCGACGTGGTCGAGGCCGACGTGCACGACCCGGCCGCGCTGGCGCGCCTGATGACGGGCGTCGATGCAGTGGTGAACTTCGTCGGCATCCTGCATTCGCGCGAAGGCAGCCCATGGGGACGCGATTTCGAACGTGCGCACGTCGCGCTGCCCAAGGCCATCGCCGCTGCGGCGAAGGCGGCCGGCGTGCGTCAGCTCGTCCATGTCAGCGCGCTGGGCGCCGCCGAAGGTGCGCCATCCGGCTACCTGCGTTCGAAGGCCGCCGGTGAGGCGGCGATACGCGCCGGTGGCGTGGACTGGACGATATTCCGCCCGTCGCTGGTGTATGGCGACGGCAAGTGTTTCCTGTCGATGTTCGCCGGTCTGCTGAAGATGTTCCCGGTGTTCCCGCTGGCCGGTGCCGACACCCGCTACCAGCCGGTCGCCGCACGCGACGTCGCGCGCTGCATCGTGCATGCGCTGGGTGACGAGGCAGCCATCGGCCAGACCTGGGCGCTGTGCGGCCCCAAGGTCTACACGATGCGCGAACTGGTGAAGATGACCGGCCGTACCATCGGCGCCGAGCGCTGCGTCATCGGTCTGCCCGGCCCGCTGGCGTCGCTGCAGGCGCTGGCGCTGGAACTGGCGCCGGGGCCGACGCTGATGTCGCGCGACAACCTGCGCTCGATGCAGGTCGACAGCGTGTGCGATGCCGGCTGCGCGCTGCCTTTCGGTTTCGTGCCGCTGACACTGGAGAGCGAGATCGACGCCTGCCTGGCCGACTTCCGGCCGACCGACCGCTTCGAGCACGCGCGCTCGAAAGCGCACAGATAGATGAAGATCTACCGCGTCGGCGGCTCGGTCCGTGACGAGCTGATGGGGCTGCCGGCCGGCGACCGCGACTGGGTGGTGGTCGGCGCCACGCCGGAGGACATGGTGGCCGCCGGTTACACGCCGGTCGGTCGCGATTTCCCGGTCTTCCTGCACCCGCAGACGCACGAGGAACACGCACTGGCGCGCACCGAGCGCAAGACCGCGCCGGGCTACCGCGGCTTCGTGTTCCACGCCGACCGCTCGGTGACGCTGGAGCAGGATCTGCAGCGGCGCGATCTCACCATCAACGCGATCGCACTCGCCGACGACGGTACGCTCATCGACCCGTGCAACGGCCGCGCCGACATCGCCGCGCGCGTGTTGCGCCACGTCAGCGCCGCCTTTGCGGAAGACCCGGTGCGGATACTCAGGCTGGCCCGCTTCGCCGCGCGCTTCCACGACTTCACGGTGGCGCCGGCGACGATGGCGCTGATGCGCGACATGGTGGACTGCGGCGAGGTCGATGCACTGGTGGCCGAACGCGTGTGGCAGGAACTGTCGCGCGGGCTGATGGAGGCGAAGCCCTCGCGCATGATCGAAGTGCTGCGCGAGTGCGGCGCGCTGCGTGTCGTGCTGCCGGAGGTGGACGCGCTGTTCGGTGTACCGCAGCCGCCGCAGCATCACCCGGAGATCGACACCGGCCTCCATCTGATGCAGTGCCTGGACTGGGCGGCGGCGCACGGCGCTTCGCTGGCGGTGCGCTGGGCGCTGGTGGCGCACGACCTCGGCAAGGGCACGACGCCGAAGGAGGAGTGGCCGCGCCACATCGCGCACGAGCCGCGCAGCGCGAAGCTGGCGCGCGAGGTGGCCGAGCGCCTGCGCGTGCCGGTCGATATCGCCGACATCGCGCGGCTGGTGGCGCAGGAACACACCAATGTGCACCGTGCCGCCGAGCTGCGTGCCGACACCATGGTGAAGCTGCTGGAGCGGCTGGACGTGATGCGCAAACCGGAACGGCTGGCCGACATCCTGCTCGCCTGCGAAGCGGACGCGCGCAGCCGCCCGGGTTTCGACGCGCGCGGCTATCCGCAGGCCGGGCTCGTACGCGCGGCCGCAGAGGCGTTCAGATCGGTCGATGCCGGTGCCATCGCGAAGCAGCTGGCCGAATCCGGCAAGGCTTCCGGCCCGTCGATCGCGCAGGCGGTGCACGCGGCGCGCGTGCAGGCGGTGGCCGCGCGCTAGGGTCTGTTGCCATTGAATCGCGCGCGGCCCGCGATTCAATGGCAACAGACCCTGGATCACCGCCGGCGGGTCGTTACCACCAGTGCGATACCGCCCAGCGTCGCGACCGAGGCCAGCAGCAGGCGCAGCGTCAGCGCTTCGGACAGCAGCAGTGCGCCCCCGATGGCCGCGATCACCGGCACCGACAGCTGCACGCTGGCTGCCTGCGTTGCGCTGAGGCCGCGCAGCGCGCTATACCAGATGGCATAGCCGACGCCGGACGCCAGTGCGCCGGACAGCGCCGCATAGACGAAGCCCAGCGCATCGATGCGCGCATCGGCAGCGGCAATCATCGACAGACCGATCGCCATCGGCACCGCGCGCACGAAGTTGCCGGCGGTCATCGCCAGCGGCGTGCCGCGGGCGCGCCGGCCGCGCAGCGAGTAGACGCCCCAGGCAATACCGGCCAGCGCCATCATGATGGCGGCCTCGGCCGGCGGTGCGCTGACACCGGGTGCCAGCAGCACGCCCAGCCCGGCCAGCGCCAGCAGCAGACCCACGGTCTGCAGCGCGCACAGCCGCTCACCCTTCAGCAGGCCGGTGCCTATCATCGTCACCTGCACGGTGCCGAACAGCAGCAACGCGCCGGTGCCGGCGGCCAGTTCGCGGTAGGCGTAGGAGAAGGCGGCGGCATAGACGAACAGAGCCGCCGCGCCGGGCCAGTCGCCGGCCAGCCGTCCGTCCGGCTGGCGGCGCACCAGTGCCCACAGCACCAGGGCGCCGGCGGCGATGCGTATCAGCGTGAAGCTGGCGGCGTCGATCGCCGTGTTGGCCAGTGCCAGCCGGTTCAGGATGGAGTTGGCGGCGAAGGCCAGCATCGCCGCCGCGGTCAGGGCGGCGATGCGGCCCGGCATCGGGCCTGCGCTCAAGAGCGACGCAGCTGGCTCAGGTCGCGCACGGCGCCGGTGTCGGCGCTGGTGGTCATCAGCGCATAGGCCTGCAGCGCGGTCGACACCACCCGCTCGCGCGCGTGCGGCGTGTACGCGGCGGCGCCGCGGTCCTCTTCCGCTTCACGACGGTGCGCCAGTTCGGCGTCATCGACCGCGAGGTGGATGGTGCGGTTAGGGATGTCGATCTCGATCACGTCGCCGTCCTTGACCAGCGCGATCAGGCCGCCCTGGGCCGCCTCCGGCGAGGCGTGGCCGATCGACAGGCCGGAGGTGCCGCCGGAGAAGCGGCCGTCGGTCAGCAGCGCGCAGGCCTTGCCCAGGCCCTTGGACTTCAGATAGGTGGTCGGATACAGCATTTCCTGCATGCCCGGGCCGCCCTTAGGACCTTCGTAGCGGATCACCACGACTTCGCCCGGCTTGACCTGATCGCCGAGGATGCCGGCGACCGCGTCGTCCTGGCTTTCGAACACCTTGGCGGTGCCGGAGAACTTCAGGATGGAATCATCGACGCCGGCCGTCTTCACGATGCAGCCGCGCTCGGCGATGTTGCCGTACAGCACGGCCAGCCCGCCGTCCTGGCTGAAGGCGTGTTCCTTGTTGCGGATGACGCCGTTCTCGCGGTCGAGGTCCAGTTCCGGGTAGCGGCGGTCCTGCGAGAAGGCGACCTGGGTCGGGATGCCGCCGGGGGCGGCGCGGTAGAAGGTGCGGACGGCCTCGTCCTGCGTGCGCACGATGTCGTACTTGTCGAGCGCTTCGCCCAGCGTCGCGCTGTGCACGGTGGGCAGGTCGCGGTGGATCAGGCCGGCGCGGTCCAGTTCGCCGAGGATGGCCATGATGCCGCCGGCGCGATGCACGTCTTCCATGTGCACGTCGGACTTGGCCGGTGCCACCTTGGACAGGCAGGGCACGTGGCGCGAAATGCGGTCGATGTCGGCCATCGTGAAATGCACGCCGGCTTCCTTCGCCGCAGCCAGCAGGTGCAGCACGGTATTGGTCGAGCCGCCCATCGACACGTCCAGCGTCATCGCGTTCTCGAAGGCCTTGAAGCTGGCGATCGAGCGCGGAAGCACCGAGGCATCCTCGCCTTCGTAGTACTTGCGGCACAGTTCCACCGCCAGCTGGCCGGCGCGCAGGAACAGCGCCTTGCGGTCGGCGTGGGTGGCCAGCACCGAACCGTTGCCCGGCAAAGACAGGCCCAGCGCTTCGGTCAGGCAGTTCATCGAATTGGCGGTGAACATGCCGGAGCAGGAGCCGCAGGTCGGACAGGCGCTGCGCTCGTAGGCTTCGGCCTCCTCGTCAGAGCAGTTGCTGTCGGCGCCCTTGACCATGGCGTCGACCAGGTCGACGGCGATGATCTTCTGGCCCCAGTTCACCTTGCCGGCTTCCATCGGGCCGCCGGACACGAACACGGTCGGGATGTTCAGCCGCAGCGCCGCCATCAGCATGCCCGGGGTGATCTTGTCGCAGTTCGAGATGCACACCAGCGCGTCGGCGCAGTGGGCATTCACCATGTATTCGACGCTGTCGGCGATCAGATCGCGCGAAGGCAGCGAGTACAACATGCCGCCGTGGCCCATCGCGATGCCGTCGTCGACGGCGATGGTGTTGAATTCCTTGGCCACACCGCCGGCCTTCTCGATCTCGCGCGCGACCATCTGGCCGAGATCCTTCAGGTGCACGTGGCCCGGCACGAACTGGGTGAAGCTGTTCGCGATGGCGATGATGGGCTTGCCGAAATCGCCGTCCTTCATGCCGGTGGCGCGCCACAGCGCGCGGGCGCCGGCCATGTTGCGGCCGTGGGTCGAGGTACGGGAACGGTAGGCGGGCATGGAAGCTCCTGCAGAATCGGGTAAAAGCGGAATTCTATCCGTCCCTTCACCTTCCGTCCTTTCATCTTCCCCGAAGCGTCTCCGATGAGCCGACCGAAACTGATATTCGTCACCCGCAGCCGCTACTGGCGTCCGGGTAACGGCGAAGCGGCGCGCACCGCGGCGCTGATCGACGCGCTGGCCGAAGTCTGCGATCTGACCGTGTTCTTCCCCGAGCAGCCTGACGCAGCCACCCGGCCCTTCGTCGAGCGCAGCCGGCACCGCTACCGCCTCGCCGTCGGCGACACCGCGAGGCCGGAACGCGCCGCGCTGGTGAGCGGGCTGCGCGGCATGTGCCGGCAGATCGCGCCGGACTGCGTGCTGCTGTCGCGGCTGCAGCTCGATTTCCTGCGGCTGGGGGTGCCGGACGGCATCCGCCTGGTGATGGACACGCACGACCTTGTCAGTGACAACGCCGCGTCACGCGCGAGCGTGGGCGTCGCGGTCGAGGAGGCGCTGGATTTCGAACGCGAGCTCGCCTTCCTGCAGCACTACGACCGCGTGCTGCTGATACAGCCGGACGATCACGCGCGTGTCGCCGCCGTGCTCGGCGAACGGGCGCTGTGCGTGCCGCACCCGGTGGTGCTGCCGGCGCAGCCGGTGAGGCCGGATTCGCGTGTGGTCGGCTACGCGGCCAGCCAGTGGGTGGCGAACCGGCACGGCCTGCAGTGGTTCATCGATGACGTGTGGCCCGCGCTGTCCGCCGAGCGTGCCGAGCTGCAGGTGGCCGGGCACATCGCCGCGCTGCTGCCGCAGCCGTTGCCGGACGGCATCCGCGCGCGCGGCTTCGTTCCCGACATCGAGGTGCTGTGGAGCGGCGTGGACATCGCCATCAACCCGGTGCGCTGGGGCTCCGGGCTGAAGATCAAGACGGTCGAGGCGCTCGCCGCCGGTCTGCCCCTGGTCACCACGCGCGAAGGCGCGCGCGGCCTGGAGGATGGCGCCGGCGAGGCCTTTCTGCTCGCCGACGAAGCCGCTGCCTTTGCCGACGCCTGCCGCACGCTGCTCGACGATCTGCCGCTGCGCCGGCGCTACGCGCGCGCCGCCCACACCTACGCCCGCGAGCGCTTTTCGCATGCGGCCTGCTATGGCGGACTGATCGCCTGGCTGCGCGGCTGAACACGCTTCGAGTCACCCAGGTCCGCTGGAAAAAATCATTGTTAAACAGTGTGTTGCGTCGGTGTTGTGGCGCAGCATCCGCTCAAGGGGGCGACGGCGCGTTCCGTTAACGCGGGGTGTCCATTGCCGTCCCGTCTGCCCGGATGTTCCTCGCCTTCACCCGTCTGCTGCTGTCCGTCGCCTGTTTCATTCCCGCGCTTGCGCTTGCCCAGGACGCGCCGCTGTTCCGCATCGGCGTCGCGCCGCACACCAGCTCGCGCGTCATCATCGAAATGTACCAACCGCTGCGGCAGCATCTGCAGAAGACGCTCGGCACGCCCGTTGCCATCGTCACCGCGCCGGACTTCACCGAGTTCGCGCGGCGGGCGCTCAACCGCGAATACGAGTTGGTCATCACGACCGGACATCAGGCCGAACTGCTGCGCGCGGATGCGCGTTACCGGCCGCTGCTGACCTACCGTGCGCCCTTTCATGCGGTCGTTGCCGTCGCTGCGGGCAGCCGGGCGAAGTCGGCACGCGACCTGGCCGGCAGCACGGTGGCCGGGCTCAGTCCGTCGTCGCTGGTGACGCTGTGGGGCCTGCGCTGGATGAGCGAGCACGGTGCGGCCGGCGTCACCGTTCGCTACGTCAGCGCCGCCGACAGCGTGGCGCAGCTGCTGCTCAATGGCGAAGTCAGCGCCGGCACGATGTCGCTTGCGAACTTTCAGGGCCTGGCGCCCGAGGTGCGTGCGCGACTGCAGCTGCTGACCGACAGTCCGGCCATGGTCGGCCGCGTCTATCTGCTCAATCAGGCCGACGCGGCGCGCGGAGCCGCGATCGAGAGGGCGTTGTGGTCGTTCGCCGAAACGCCGGCCGGCGTCGATTACTTCGCCCGTTACAAGCTTGAAGGCTATCGCCCGCTGCGTTCCGGCGAACTCGATGCGATGGCGCCCTACGCGGCCGAGGTGCGCGAACAACTGAAGAAGTCCGCTCTGTGAGCCGACTGTTCGATTTCCGGCTGCGGCGCTCGGTGCGCGGCCGCCTGCTGATCGCGGCCATCGTCGTCGAGGCGGTCATGCTGACGCTGCTGGTGAGCAACAGCGTGCGCCTGCAGCGCACCCACATGACCGAGCAGGCGGAGCGTCACGCGCAGCAGATCGTGCCCATACTGAACGCGGCGCTGGTGGCGCCGATGGCGCAGAGCGACTACGCGACGATGCAGGCGGTGCTGGACGAGAGCCGATCCAGTCAGGGCATCGCCTATCTCATCCTGCGCGACAGCGGCGGCCACGTCGTCGCGCACAGCGGCTGGTCGCGCGATGCGCCGGTACCGCAGACCGACGAGCGCTTCGACCTGTCGGTCGAGGACGATCCGCCGATCTACGATCTGGTCACGCCGGTGGCGCTGGCCGGGCAGCCGCTCGGTCAGCTGCATTTCGGTCTCGACATGTCGGCGCTGCGCAGTGCCAACCGCCAGCTGCTGCTGCAAGGCATCGGCATCGCCGGGGGCGAACTGCTGCTGTCGATCGCGCTGCTGACCGGTCTCGGTCTGTGGCTGACACGCCAGCTGCTGCGGCTCACGCATGCGGCGGAAGAGGTTGCGACCGGCACCCTGACGCCGGCGCCGGTCGCCGAGGGCGAGGACGAGGTCGGCCAGCTCGGTCGCGCCTTCAACGCGATGTCGGCGGCGATCCGGGAGCGCATCGGCGAACTGCAGGCGCTGCACGAGAAGGAGCACGGTCTGGCGCGTATCGCGTCCGAGGCGAACGGTCGCCTCGAAGCGCTGCTCGACGCGATGGACATTGGCGTGCTGCTGGCCGACCACGAGAACCGGGTGCTGTACGCGAACGACAAGCTGGCGCAGGTGTGGGCGCTCGACGCCGGTCGTCCGCCGGATGGGTGTGCGCTGCAGGTGGTCGAATCGATGTGTGCCGCGCGGCTGTCGCCCGGCGCGGCGATGACGGTGTTCTGTCCTCACCGACGCGAGCGGGAGATCCTGCTCGCCGACGGCCGCACGCTGACCCAGCGCAGCTTTGCCGTCCGCGACGGCGACGGCCGCGAGATCGGCTGTCTGTGGCTGAGCGAGGACGTGTCGGCGGCGCGCGCGGCGGCCGACGAACTGCGTCGTGCACGCGACGAGGCCGAGGCGGCCAGCCGCGCCAAGGCGGCCTTCCTCGCCACGATGAGTCACGAAATCCGCACGCCGATGAACGGCATCATCGGCATGACCGACATGGTGCTGTCGGAGCCGCTCAGCGACGAGCAGCGCGAGAACCTCGGCTGGGTCAAATCGTCCGCCGACAGCCTGATGGGCATCCTGAACGACATCCTCGACTACTCCAAGGTCGATGCCGGTCAGCTGCAGCTGGAGGCGGTCGATTTCGGCCTCGAAACGCTGGTCGCCGACACGCTGGCCATCTTCTCGACGCAGGCCGCGGCCAAGGGCATTGCGCTGCGCTGGCAGGTCGCGCCGGCCTTGCCCGCCATCGTCACCGGCGATCCGCTGCGGCTGCGGCAGATACTGTCCAATCTGGTGTCGAATGCGCTGAAGTTCACCGCCCACGGCGGCGTGACGGTGAGCGTCGAGAGCGCAGGCGCGGGGCGGATCGCGCTGTCGGTCGCCGACACCGGCATCGGCATCGCATCCGACAAGCAGGCGCAGGTGTTCATGCCCTTCTCGCAGGCGGATTCATCGACCACGCGCACCTATGGCGGCACCGGGCTGGGCCTGTCCATCGTGTCGCGACTGGTTGCGCTGATGCACGGTACGCTGACGCTGGACAGCACGCCGGGCCGCGGCAGCACCTTCCGCGTCGAATTGCCGCTGCCGGCCGCAGCGACCGAGGACGTCGCGGCGCGCCCGGACGAGGCGGCATCGACGCACGAGGCGGCGCTGCTTGATGCCGACGTGCTGATCGCCGAGGACACGCCAGTCAACCAGGTGCTGCTCGGCCGCCTGCTGTCGCGCCACGGCGTGCGCATCACCCAGGCGGCCGACGGCCGGCAGGCGCTGGCTGCCTGCGCCGAGCGCCATTTCGATCTGGTGCTGATGGACATGCAGATGCCGGTCATGGACGGGCTGGAGGCGACGCGCCGCATTCGCGCGCTGGGCGATGCGCACTGGCAGCAGGTGCCCATCGTCGCGATCACGGCCAACGCGCTGGACGAGGACCGCGCCCGCTGTCGCGACGCGGGCATGGACGATTTCATCAGCAAACCCTTCCAGGCCGGGGAACTGGTGGCGACGCTGGCGCGTCATCTGTCGTACCGTCGCGCACCGGAAGCGGGATAACCACAGGTTATCGAAACATTGTTATTTGGTTTGTTGAGTTATGGTGCGCTGCGGCGCTATAAATGCACCAACGCCTTTCAACCGGATTACTGCCATGGCCAGCGTCGCGCCCGAAAAAGTCCTCAGCGTCCATCACTGGAACGATTCGCTGTTCAGCTTCAAGACCACGCGCGACCCCGGTCTGCGCTTCCGCAACGGTCATTTCGTCATGATCGGTCTGGAAACCGGCGGCAAGCCGCTGCTGCGCGCCTACAGCATCGCCAGCGCCAATTACGAGGAACACTTGGAGTTCTTCAGCATCAAGGTGCCGGACGGCCCGCTCACGTCGAAGCTGCAGCACCTGCAGCCGGGCGATGAAATCCTGGTCGGCCGCAAGCCCACCGGCACGCTGGTGCTGGACGACCTGAAGCCGGGCCGGCACCTCTATCTGTTCGGCACCGGCACCGGTCTGGCGCCCTTCCTCAGCCTGATCCGCGATCCCGAAGCCTACGAGCGTTTCGACAAGGTGATCCTGTTCCATGGCGTACGCCACGTGAATGAACTGGCCTACCAGGACTACATCGAGAACGAGCTGCCGAACGACGAATTCCTCGGCGAGTTCGTGCGCGACAAGCTGCTGTACTACCCCAGCGTCACGCGCGAGCCCTACCGCAACCGCGGTCGCCTGACCGATCTCATCGTCAGCAACAAGATGACGGACGACCTCGGCCTGCCGCCGCTGAATCCGGAAACCGACCGCGCGATGATCTGCGGCAGCCCGAGTATGAACAAGGACACCGCCGACCTGCTCGACGCGCGCGGCTTCGTCATCTCTCCGGGGGTGGGCGAACCGGGTGATTACGTGATCGAGCGGGCCTTCGTCGAGCGCTGATCGCCTCCGGACGGCGGAAACAAAAAAGCACCGCATGCGGTGCTTTTTTGTTGTCGGTGCCGACGTGCGACTCAGCCGCGCTTCTTCCGCCGTCGTGCGACGCCGGCCGCGCCCGCCGCGAGTGCCAGCAAGGCGAGGCTGCCCGGCTCCGGCACGGCGCGCGTGGTGACGCGCAGGCTGTTCGGGTCAGCGTTGACCGGATTCGCTTCGATCTCGAACGGGTCGCCGTAGAAGGCCGACGCATTGCCCTTGCTCTGCGTGCACACCGAGGTGCTCTGCAGCACCGGGCCGTAGCCGCCATATCCACCGTAGCCGCCGTAGCCCTCGTAACCACCGCCGCAATCGTAGGCGTAGACCCCGAGGTTGCTGGCGGCGCTGTCCGACAGCTCGGCCAACACGTCGAGCGACTCGTTCGGGTCGAGCACGCCGAGGTCGATGGTGACGTAACGGCTTTGCCAGCTGTAATAGCCGTCGCTGCCGTCGTCGTTGCTGTTCAGGTCGGTACCCGACTTGTCGTGCGTGATGACGCCGCCGTTGTTCTGGATGCTGGCCGACGAGTACCAGACCTGATTGCCATCGATCTTGATCGACGCCAGGTAATCGACGCTGAGGTATTCGTCTGCGTCGAGCGCGTAGTAGTTCGTTGCACTGATCGAGCCGCCGTAGATCTTGAACGTGAGGCTGAAATTCTGCGCCACGTTCGAGGCGTTGGTGACGGTGGCGAGGATGCTCGCCATCGCGCTGGCGCTGCCGTTGTAGCCGTAGGCCGAGGAGGACACGGCATAGGCGCCGGTGGCGGACGAGAAGGCGTAACCGGAGGCGGAGTTGTTGTCGCCCGACCAGATGTAGCTCGAGCTGTTGCGGTACTCCGGCGTCACCCAATCAGAAGGTGTTGCAGTGCTGCCGTTGCTGCTGGCGGCGGACGAGGCGCCGAGAACCGGCAGTGCGTGGGCGAGCGGCACCTGACTGAACCAGGCGAACAGCGATACCGCGATCAGTGTCGGGCGCGAGGGCAGCGAGAAGTTCATTGTTTTCATCCTGTACGATTAAGGCGCTCGCCGCCTGTAACAAGATTTATGCCCATCTTCTTAGGTTAAACGGATCAATGACTTGCACGTCGTCTTCGCGCTCCGACAGGGCGTGGTGTAAAGCCCCTCGACAGGTGTGCGCGCGATGAGCCGTGTGCTGATGGCTTGGGAACTGGGCGCCAATATGGGCCACATCGACCGCATGCTGATCACCGCGCGCGCGCTGCGCGAACGCGGGCACGCGGTCACCTTTGCGCTGAAGGATCTCGCGCGCGCGCACGGCCGCATCGTCGCCGACGGTTTTCCGGTACTGCAGTCGCCGCTGTGGCTGCCGCGCATGGTCAACCCGCCGAAGCTGGTCAATTTCTCGGCCGTGCTGGCCGCTGCCGGATGGCTGGACCCGGGCGGACTGGCCGGGCTGCTGTCCGCCTGGCGCGGGCTGTTCGAACTGCACCGCCCGGATCTGCTGGTGTGCGACCACGCGCCGACCGCGATGCTGGCGATGCGCGGCCGCGGCACGCCGATCGCGGCGATCGGTAACTGCTTCGAGATTCCGCCGCATCGCGACGTGTTTCCGGCGATGAACTACTGGGACAAGGGCGACGTTGCCCAGTGCGCACGCAGCGATGCGCTATTGCTGGCGCCGGTGAATCAGGCGCTGGCGCTGCTCGGTGACAGCGCCCTGCTGCGCCTGACCGAACTGTTCGGCGGGGTGCGCTGCATCGCCGCCAGCCTGCCGGAGCTGGCCCACTACCCCGAATACGACGAGCGCGTACGGATGGTTGGTCCGAGCTACGTCGGCGACAGCGGCGTGGCGCCGGAGTGGCCGGCGGGCGAGGGGGCGCGCGTGTTCGTCTACCTGTCGCCCGAGCACGCGGATTTCAATGCGCTGATGGAGGCGCTGCGGCAGTCCGGCATGCGCACGCTGGTGCATGCCAAAGGGCTGTCGCCGGACGCCGCGCGACGGCTCGGTGGGCCGTCCATCCGTTTTGAATCGGCGCCGGTGCGGATGGACCCGGCTGTGCGCGCGGCCGATCTGGTCGTTTCGCACGCCAGCATCGGCACCGTCAGCGCTGCGGCGCTTGCCGGGTGCCCGCAACTGGTGCTGCCCAATCACATGGAGCAGTACATGGTGGCGCGTCGCATCGTCGATGGCGGCCTCGGTCTTGCCGTGCCGCCGGGAAGCCGGAACACCGATTACCCGTCGCTGCTGCGTCGCCTGCTCGACGAACCGCGCTTCGCCGCGGCGGCGCGCGCGCTGGCGCAGCGTCACGCCGGCGCTGACCCGACGAAGACCGGTGCCTGCATCGCCGACGAGCTCGAAGCGCTGCTGCGCTGAGCGGGAACCTCCTGCCGTGGGCGCGCTCTGCGCATCATGAATTCCGCGCTGCGTCGACTGCTGTTGCACCTGCCACTGCTGGCCGTGCTGCCGGCCCGCGCCGACGAAGCCGCCTACGATCCGGTGCTGCCCGCCACGCCGCGCAGCCTGCCGCGTGACCACGGGGCGCACCCCGGCCACCGCATCGAGTGGTGGTACATCACCGGCTGGCTGGAGCGCGATGCTGCGGCACCGGTCGGCTTCCAGCTCACCTTCTTCCGCGTGCGCCAGCCGGCGCACGATGCCAACCCGAGCCGCTTCGCGCCGCGCCAGCTGCTGTTCGCGCACGCCGCGGTGTCCGACCCGGCGCGTGGCCGCCTGCTGCACGCGCAGAAGATCGCCCGCGCCGGCTTCGGTCTGGCCGAGGCGTCGGCCGACGACCTCGACGTCCGCATCGACGACTGGCATCTGGCCCGCCAGCCTGCGCCGGAGCGCCTGCTCGCACACATCGCGGCGGACGATTTCGACTACGCGCTGACCTTCGCGCCGACGCAGCCGGTGCTGTGGCAGGGCGAACAGGGGTTCAGCCGAAAGGGGCCTGATCCGGCGCACGCCAGTCACTATCTGAGTTGGCCGCAGTTGGAGGTGAGCGGACGCCTGCGCATTGCTGCGAAGACCGGCGCCGTGCGCGGTCGCGCCTGGCTCGATCACGAGTGGTCGAGCGCGCTGATGCCGGAGGGCGCGCAGGGCTGGGACTGGCTGGGCATCAATCTGGACGACGGCGGTGCGCTGATGGCCTTCCGCATGCGCGACGCCAACGGCCACGCGCTGTGGGCGGCAGCGACCGTGCGCGACGCGGCGGGCGATCGCCGCCATGCGTCGAATGAAGTCGGTTTCGCGGTGCGCCGCGTCTGGCGCAGCCCGCGCAGCGGCGGCGCCTATCCGATCGAACTCGACGTCAGTGTGGGGGGGCGTCGCTTCCTGGTGAAACCGCTGTTCGACGACCAGGAACTGGACAGCCGCGCCAGCAGTGGCGCCATCTACTGGGAAGGCGCGGTGACCGTGTTCGAAGGCGCGCGCCGGGTCGGCCGCGGCTATCTGGAGCTGACCGGTTACGCGGCGGCGCTGAAGATCTGACGCTCTGTCACTCGCCGCCACCGAGCTGCGAGTTGTAGAGGCCGGCGTACATGCCGCCCGCTGCCAGCAGGTCGGCATGCTTGCCGATCTCGGCGATGCGGCCGCGGTCCATCACGACGATGCGGTCGGCGCGCTCGATGGTGGACAGCCGGTGCGCGATCACCAGCGTCGTGCGGTTCTTCATCAGCACTTCGAGCGCGGCCTGCACCTGACGCTCGGATTCGGTGTCCAGTGCCGAGGTGGCTTCGTCCAGTATGAGCACCGGCGCGTCCTTCAGCAGCGCGCGCGCGATCGCCAGCCGCTGGCGCTGGCCGCCCGACAGCTTGACGCCGTTCTCGCCGATCATGGTGTCGAAGCCTTCCGGCATCGCCTGGATGAAATCCAGCGCATAGGCGGCGCGAGCCGCCGCCTCGATATCTGCGCGGTCGGTGCCGCGCAGCGCGCCGTAGGCGATGTTGGCCGCCACCGTGTCGTTGAACAGTACGACGTCCTGGCTCACCAGCGCCATATTGGCGCGCAGGCTGGCCAGCTTCACGTTCTGGATGTCGTGCCCGTCAAGCAGGATGCGGCCCGAAGTCGGCGTGTAGAAACGCGCCAGCAGATGCGCCAACGTGGTCTTGCCGGAGCCCGAAGCGCCGACCAGCGCCACTGTCTCGCCCGGCGCGATCGACAGATCGAAGTGCTGCAGCACGCGCAGTTCGCGGCCCGGGTAGCCGAAGCCCAGCTGGTCGAAGTCGATGCGGCCGCGCGCACGTTCGAGTTCGACCGTACCGCTGTCGCGTTCGGCCTGCTGGTCGATCAGCTGGAACACACTTTCCGCCGCCGCCAGCCCGCGCTGCAGCGGCGCGTTCACGTCGGTCAGCCGCTTCAGCGGCGCCAGCAGCATCAGCATGGCGGTGACGAAGCCCATGAAGCCGCCGACCGTGGTGCGATTGGCCGCCGAGTCGGCCAGCGCGACCGCGATGACGATGCCCAATGCCACCGCGGTGAGCACCTGGGTCATCGGCGACACCAGCGAGGCGGCGACGATGTTGCGCATGTTCTGCCGGCGCTGCTTGCGGCAGGCGGCGTCGAAGCGGCCCATTTCGTAGTCCTGGCCGCCGAAGATCTTCACCACCTTGTGCGCCTCGATGGTTTCTTCCAGCGTGTGCGCGATGCTGCCCATCGCCGTCTGCGCGCCGCGCGCCGATTCGCGGATGCGACGCGAACTGAGTCGCACGATGAGCGCGATCAGCGGCAGCATGCCGAGCACGATCAGCGTGAGCTTCCAGTTCAGCCACAGCAGCCAGGCCAGCAGGCCGGCCACGGTGAGCGTGTCGCGCACGAACACGGTGATCACGTTGGTCGCCGCCTGCGTCACGCCCTGCACATCGTAGGCGACCTTGGAAATCAGCGCGCCGGACGAGTTGTTGTCGAAGAAATCGGTCGGCAGTGCCAGCAGGCGGCCGAACATCGCGCGGCGCAGATCGAGCACCACGTTGTTGGCGGCCCAGGCGAAGGCGTAGTCGGCGATGAAACCGAAGATGCCGCGCACCGCGAACAGCAGCACGATGGCCAACGGGTAGAACCACACCGCCTGCGGGTCCTGACCGCCGAAGCCGCCGTCGAGCAGCGACTTCATCAGCGCCGGAAAGACCGGTTCGGCCGCTGCCGTCAGCGCCATGCAGACGATGGAGACGGCGAAGGCGATCCAGTAGGGGCGCACGTAGCCGAGCAGACGCATATACAGCGCGCGGCTGGAAACCTGGGGTGAATTCATGGTGGGCGTCGGGCGGAGAAGCGCGGATTATCCTTGATCCGGCCGGGCTCTGTTCATCCGGGCTGCGCTGCGCGCAGGCTTCAGCGATTGAAGCTGCGCAGCTTGGGCCCGAGCGGGCCAATGGCCAGATGCGTGACGCGGCCGAACTCGAACTCCAGATTGAGCCAGCGGCTCGGGGGCAGGCCGAGCAGGGTGCCGGTCAGCGCGCGCATCGGCCCGTTGTGCGCGACCACGACCAGCGCACCCGTGCCGGCGCGGTGTGCTTCGAAAGCGTCCCAGACGCGCGTCGCCATATCCGCGTACAGCTCGCCGCCGGGCGCGCGGAAGTCGATCAACGTGCTGCCCCACACCTCGAAGCCTTCCGCCGGAATGTCGGCGAAGGGCTTCAGTTCCCAGTCGCCGAAATCAAGCTCGCGCAGCCGCGCGTCCAGATGCACCGTCGGCGATACCGCTTCGGCCAGCAGACGGGCCCGCGTCAGCGGGCTGCTGACCACGCGCGCGTCGGTTGGCAGCAGTGGCGCAAGCCGTGCGGCGCAGGCGGCGATGTCCTCGGCCACCGGCAGGTCGGCGGCGCCGTAACACAGCGCCGGGTCGACGGCCGGCTTCGGGTGACGGACCAGATACAGGTCCAGTGGATCAGTCAGACGGAACAGTTCGTTCATCGTGTTGCATTCATGCAATGACAGCGGCGTGACGGCGCACCCGCCGGCCGGCACACCTGGAGCACTGTGTAACGTCGCGTATGCACTTTGATGCGCTGCAAAAAATTCTTACTTGATCTGAGGCAAACCACGGCAGACGTAGGGCTTGAAAGGTTTGTTGCGGTGCACTACATTGAACTCAACGACAGCTTTTTAACTTGCAAGGAGCATCACCATGAAAACCACTGCAATCCGCATCGCTCTCGCGACCACTCTTGCGATCGCCACGCTTGGCGCATCGGCGGCCACCGAAGCTTCGGTGTCGTCGGCCGCCGTCGGGCACCCCGAAGACTACAAGGTGTTCATCGACGCGCCCACCGGCTACGCTTTCGTGAAGACGCCGTCGCGCTGGGTGTTCACCCGCAAGGTGGACAGCGTCCGCGTCGCCGAATCGTCCGCCGAAAAGCGCGTCGAGAAGGCCGAAGCGACCCGCTGATCGAAGTTTCAGTGCCGCACCGGAAAAGCCACCCGCAAGGGTGGCTTTTTCATTTTGCGGTCTCGCTACGGCGCCAGCCGCCGTCCGCGGCCGATTCCAGCTTGATGCACGCACCCTGCGGGCAGGCGATGTCCAGCCAGTCGTTCTGCGGCAGGCCGAGCAGCCGGCCCGCCATCACCCGGAGTGGTCCGCCATGCGCAACCACGACGAGGTCGCCGCCCGCCGATGCGCCCCATTCCTCCCAGGCGGCCCACGCGCGCGCCGCCATGTCCGCCGCCGATTCGCCGCCGGGGATGCGGAAGCCCCACACGTCGGCGGACCAGCGGTCGATGTCGGCGCGTGGCAGCGTGTCGTAGCGCCTCATTTCCCATTCGCCGAAATCCATCTCCTGCAGGCGGTGGTCGAAGGTCACCGTGTCCGACAGCGCCCGCGCCAGTTCGGCGCAGCGGCGCAGCGGACTGCTCAGGATCGTTGCACCCCGCGGCAACTCGTCACGCAGCGTCGCCGCGGCAGCGGCAACCGGTGCGGCCAGCGCCACGTCGGAACGCCCGTAACAGATGCCGCGTTCCACGGCGACCGGCGGATGCCGCACCAACCAGAGTCGGCGCGCGCTCACGGCCGCTTCAGCGCCAGCGGAAGCCCGGCGGTGACCAGCGTCACCCGCGCACAGAGGCGGGCCAGCGCCTGGTGCAGGCGGCCGGCCTCGTCGACGAACACGCGCGACAGCCGCCCCATCGGCACGACGCCGCTGCCGACCTCGTTCGATACCAGTGCGATCCGGCCGGGCAGCATCGGCAGTGTGTCGACCAGCGCCGCGCGCTCGCGTACGAAAAGGCCAGGCAGCGGCGCGCCCGGCGCATCGTCCATATCCATCAGCAGGTTGGACAGCCAGAGTGTCAGGCAGTCGACGACGATGAAGCGATCCTCCGCGGCGGCTTCGCGCAGCGCAGCCGCAAGATGCAGCGGTGCCTCGACCACTGGCCAGTGCGCCGGCCGGTTGGCGCGGTGGCGCTCGATGCGCGCCGCCATCTCGCCGTCGCCAGCTTGCGCGGTGACCACCATGGTCACTGCCAGACCGCTTTCGGCGGCCTGGGCCTCGGCATAGGCACTCTTGCCGCTGCGGGCGCCGCCCAGAATCAGTTCGTGCACTGCGTATCGCTCCATTGCTTGCTGGCGAAGGATTGTAGGTCGGCCGCGCCGCAGGCGC
The DNA here is from genome assembly GCF_038066675.1 of Methyloversatilis sp. NSM2. Classification (NCBI taxonomy): domain Bacteria; kingdom Pseudomonadati; phylum Pseudomonadota; class Betaproteobacteria; order Nitrosomonadales; family Sterolibacteriaceae; genus Methyloversatilis; species Methyloversatilis sp. NSM2. The sequence continues at coordinate 17,564 of NZ_JBBUKV010000006.1, read as the reverse complement.
TGTGCTGTCTTGACCGGCCCGGCGGCGCCCACCTATAGTTCGCCGATGGATCATGACATCAACCAGCTCGGCGACCGACTCGACATCCTGCTCGGTCGCTTCCGCGCGCTGCATGACGAAAACATCGTCCTGCGCAACCGCGTTGCGGCGCTCGAAGGCGAGAACAAGGTGCTCGGCGACAAGGTCGCCGCGGCGCGTGAAAAGGTGAGCGGTCTGCTCGAAAGGCTGCCTCAGGAATGAGCGAATCGAATCTCGTCGAAATCACCATACTCGGCCGCGAGTATCGGGTGCAGTGCCGCGAGGGCGAACGCGATGCGCTGAATGCATCGGTCGAACTCGTCGAGCGCCGCATGCGCGATCTTGCCGAGGCCACGCGCGCCTCCGGCGAGCGTCTCGCCGTCATGTGTGCGCTCAACCTGGCACACGAAATTTTTCAGATGCAGGCGACAGGCGGTGTTGATTTGGTGCCGCTGCGGCGTAGAATCAACGCCATGCAATCGCGCATCGACGAAGCGCTCTCCGCACAGGAAAAGCTCTTCTAGAGGCGGTTGCAGCAAGGTGAAAGACCTTGCGTATCAATCCCCTGCGGTGTTCGCCAAGGTCATAGATTCCTTGAACCAATGTCTCATTGGCATAAGGTCGCGAACCATGGACGCCGCTGTTGTGCGCACCTCTCGGGGATGCGCCTGATGCGGCAGGGACGCGGCCGCTCTGAACCCTCGGTTCAGGATGCCGGCCTAGCGACATGCGCGGGGGTCCCCCACAAAGCAGTACCGTAGAGTGTTGCACGCCCGACGCCCACTACCCCGGGTACGGGCCGGTCACCAGAAGTGGCCTCCCTCCTCCGGCCGCGGCCATACAAGCCGCGGTCTTTGCTGTGTAACGCATCTGTTACACATTGCTCCGTCGTAGAGATCCGCTGCGTCAGCTTTGCTGTGCGCGGCTGTTTTGCGGCAGCGCGTCTTGAACACCCGTTCGATCTGGGAAAGACTCAGCTGCCGTTCGTCCCGTGCGTCCATACGATGCACGTGGCTCCGTCGCGGAAGCGGATGCACCCATCCATTCCTTTGTTTCCTGAGTTTTTCGGAGTTCGTATGTCCGGTATTTCCACGCTTGCCGAGCTGTTTTCCACCGGTGCCGATTCGGCAGTGGCGCTGTCTGCGCCCGCGCGCACCGATCTGAGCTTCGGCAATCTGCGCGCCCTGATGACGCGCACCGTTGCACGTCTGAATGAACTGGGTGTGGGTCGTAACGACCGCGTCGCCATCGTCCTGCCGAACGGCCCGGACATGGCCAGTGCCTTCATCAGCATTGCTTCCGGTGCCACCGCCGCGCCGCTGAATCCGGGCTACCGCGCCGAGGAATTCGAGTTCTACCTGTCCGACCTGAATGCCAAGGCGCTGGTGGTCGAGCGCGGCAGCGTGTCGCCGGCGATCGAAGTGGCGAAGAAGCTGGGTGTGCGCGTGATCGATCTGGTGGCGAACGAAGCCGCCGGCGATTTCAGCCTTGAGCCGCGCGAAGCCGCGGCCGTCGCCCCGGCCGCCAACGGCGGCGCCGCGCAGGCCGACGACGTCGCATTGGTGCTGCACACCTCGGGCACGACCTCGCGTCCGAAGATCGTTCCGCTGACCCAGCGCAACGTGTCCGCTTCGGCACAGAACATCCGCGCCACGCTGGCCTTCACCGAAAAGGACCGCGGCCTGAACATCATGCCGCTGTTCCATATCCACGGCCTGATCGCCGGCATCATGGCGCCGCTGTCGGCAGGTGCTTCGGTGTTCTGCACGCCGGGCTTCGATGCGCTGAAGTTCTTCTCGCTGATGGATGAAGCGCACCCGACCTGGTACACGGCGGTGCCGACCATGCATCAGGCCATCCTGTCGCGCGCCTCGCGCAACAAGGAAATCATCGAACGCAACCCGCTGCGCTTCATGCGCTCGTCGTCGTCGTCGATTCCGCCGCAGGTGATCCGCGAGCTGGAGGAAACCTTCGGCGCTCCGCTGATCGAGGCTTACGGCATGACCGAAGCGTCGCACCAGATGGCGTCCAACCCGCTGCCGCCGCGCGCCCGCAAGCCGGGTTCCGTCGGTCTGGCCGCCGGTCCGGAAGTCGAAATCATGGACGACGACGGCAACATCCTGCCGGCCGGCGAGATCGGCGAAATCGTCATCCGCGGTGCCAACGTCACCCCGGGTTACGAGAACAACGAAAAGGCCAACAAGGAAGGCTTCACCAATGGCTGGTTCCGCACCGGCGACCAGGGCAGCAAGGACGCCGAGGGCTATCTGTCGCTGACCGGCCGCCTGAAGGAAATCATCAACCGCGGCGGCGAGAAGATTTCGCCGCGCGAAGTCGACGAAGTGCTGATGGATCACCCCGCCGTGGCGCAGGTCGTCACCTTCGGCATCCCCCACCCCAAGCTGGGCGAGGAAGTGGGCGCTGTCGTCGTGCTGCGTGAAGGTCAGCAGGCCACCGACAAGGAAATCACCGCCTTCGCTGCCACGCGACTGGCCGACTTCAAGGTTCCGCGCAAGATCCTGTTCATGGATGAAATCCCCAAGGGTGCGACCGGCAAGCTGCAACGCATCGGTCTCGCCCAGAAGCTGGGTCTGGGTGGCTGAGCCATCCCCTTCCGCGCACTACCGCATCAACAATAAAGGAGACTTGCACATGACCAAACTCGGAAAGTGGGCCGGCCGCGCCCTCGTGACCGCCATCGCGACCATCGGTCTGACCGGTGTCGCGCAAGCCTGGGAACCGACCAAGCCGGTCGAGTTCGTTGTGCCGGCCGGTACCGGTGGCGGCGCCGACCAGATGGCCCGCTTCATCCAGGGCATCGTCGCCAAGAACAAGCTGATGGCCCAACCGCTGGTCGTCGTGAACAAGTCGGGCGGTGCAGGCGCGGAAGGTTTCCTCGAAGTGAAGGGCGCCAAGGGCGACCCGCACAAGATCATCATCACCCTGTCGAACCTGTTCACCACGCCGCTGGCGACCGGTGTCCCGTTCAACTGGCGTGACCTGACCCCGGGCGCAATGCTGGCGCTCGACCAGTTCGTGCTGTGGGTGAACGCCGATGCGCCGTACAAGACGGCCAAGGAATACATCGACGACATCAAGGCCAAGCCCGCCAACACCTTCAAGATGGCCGGTACCGGCTCGAAGCAGGAAGACCAGATCATCACCGCGATGATCGACAAGGCCACCGGCAAGAAGATGACCTACGTGCCGTTCAAGGGCGGTGGCGACGTGGCGGTGCAGCTGGTCGGCGGTCACGTCAATTCGACGGTTAACAACCCGATCGAGGCCGAAGCCCACTGGCGCGGCGGCAAGCTGCGTCCGCTGTGCATCATGGACAGCGAAAAGCTGCCGTACAACGAGAAGGTGACCGCGACCCAGGCCTGGGGCGACATCCCGACCTGCAAGAGCGCCGGCGTACCGATCGAGTACCTGATGCTGCGCGGCGTGTTCCTGGCGCCGGGTGTCACGCAGGAACAGGTCGACTTCTACGTCAATCTGTTCAAGAAAGTACGCGAGACGCCGGAGTGGGCCGACTTCATGAAGAAGGGCGCGTTCAAGCAGACCTTCATGAGCGGCAAGGAATTTGCCGACTGGGTCGGCAAGTCGGAAGCGATGCACTACGGCCTGATGAAGGACGCAGGCTTCCTCGCCAAGTAATCAGCCTGTAGCAGTGTGCGAATACGGGCGGGTCATCCCGCCCGTATTCGTTTCGATGTGCCGCGAAGATGTTCACTTCCTGTTTTTAGTTTCTGGAGATTCATGATGGAGCGATCCGAGGACGCCGCTGAAGCCGGCATGTCCAACCGCTGGCCGGAAATCCTGGTCGCGCTCTTCCTGTTCGCCATCGGCATCATCGTGGTGAACGACAGCATCCGCGTCGGCATCGGCTGGGAAGAGGGCGAGGGCCCGCGTGCCGGCTATTTCCCCTTCTACATCGGCTGCATCCTGCTCATATCCAGCGGCTGGATCCTGTTCGGCGCACTGGCACGCTTCAAGAAGGCGCAGCCGCAGTTCGCGTCCTGGGTCGAGCTGAAGTCGGTGATGCAGATGCTGGTGCCGCTCACCGTCTACATCGTGGCTGTCGTCTATCTCGGCATCTACGTGTCGTCGCTGGTGCTGATCGCCTTCTTCATGAAGGTGCACGGCAAGTTCGGCCTCATTGCCACCACCCTGACCGCAGTCGGCGTGCCGCTCGCAGCCTTCATGCTGTTCGAGCGCTGGTTCCTCGTGCCGCTGCCCAAAGGTCCGATCGAGCTGATGCTCGGTTTCTGACATAACGCGAAATTCCCGAGACCGAGATGGAAGAACTCAACAACCTCATGCACGGGTTCAGCGTCGCGCTGACCCTGCCCAATCTGGGCTTCATGGTGCTCGGCATCACGCTGGGCATCCTGATCGGCGTGCTGCCGGGCCTGGGCGGTGCCAACGGCATCGCCATCCTGCTGCCGCTGACCTTTTCGATGGACCAGACCTCGGCCATCATCATGCTGTCCTGCATCTACTGGGGCGCGCTGTTCGGCGGGGCGATCACGTCGATCCTGTTCAACATTCCGGGCGAACCCTGGTCGGTGGCGACCACCTTCGACGGCTTCCCGCTGGCGCAGCAGGGCCGTGCCGGTGCCGCACTGACGGCGGCATTCACCTCGTCCTTCGTCGGCGCCTTCTTCGCCGTGCTGCTGATCACCTTCCTCGCCCCGCTGGTGGCGAAGTTCGCGCTGAAGTTCGGGGCGGCGGAAATGTTCGCGGTGCAGATGCTCACCTTCTGCTCCTTCGTCGGCATGAGCAAGGAGCCACCCGCCAAGACGCTGGCCGTGATGGCGCTCGGCTTCGCGCTGGCGGCGGTCGGCATGGACACGGTGACCGGCACGCTGCGCATGACCTTCGGCACGACCGAACTTCTGAAGGGCTTCGACTTCCTGATCGCGGTGATCGGCCTGTTCGGCATCGGTGAAATCCTGCTGACGATGGAAGAGGGCCTGGCCTTCAAGGGCAAGAGCGCGAAGATCCAGCTCAATGTCGTGCTGCAGACCTGGAAGGAACTGCTGCGCTACTGGAAGACCTCGATCCGCTCGGTGCTGGTGGGCTGCTGGATGGGCGTCACCCCGGGTGGCGCGACGCCGGCATCGTTCATGGCCTACGGTCTGGCCCGTCGTGGCGCCAAGGACAAGGACTCGTTCGGCAAGGGCAATATCGAAGGCGTGGTGGCCCCGGAAACCGCGGCGCATGCCGCCGGCACCTCGGCGCTGCTGCCGATGCTGACGCTGGGCATCCCCGGTTCGCCGACCGCCGCCGTGCTGCTGGGCGGCCTGCTGATCTGGGGTCTGCAGCCCGGTCCGCTGCTGTTTACCGAGAAGCCGGACTTCGTCTGGGGCCTGATCGCGTCGATGTACCTCGGCAACATCGTCGGCCTCATCGTCGTGCTGACCACGGTGCCCTGGTGGGCGGCCATCCTGCGCATCCCGTTCTCGGTGATCGGCCCGGTCATCATCGTCATCTGCGCGATCGGTGCCTACACGGTGCACAGCTCCATCTTCGACGTGGTGATGATGCTGGTGTTCGGCGTCTTCGGTTACCTGTTCAAGAAGCTGCGCTATCCGTTGGCGCCGCTGGTGCTTGCGCTGGTGCTCGGCGACATGGCCGAATCGAGCTTCCGCCAGTCCATGCTGCTGTCGCAGGGCAGTCTCGACATCTTCTGGGCCAACCCGCTGGTGGCCGGTCTGATGCTGCTGTCCTTCACCATGCTGCTGTGGCCCATCGTGCCGGCGCTGAAGCACTATCTGCGCGGCCGTGCGTGACATGAACTGATTCCGCCCGCCACACGACGGCGGGACGGAATGACGGCGGGCCGGTTGCGCAAGCGCCGTCCCGCCGCGCCATTGAAGGAGATGAAAAGATGAAGATCGCAGTCGTTGGCGCGGGCGCCATCGGTGGTTACCTGGCGGTGAAGCTGTCGCGCGCCGGCAATGAAGTGACTTGCATTGCGCGCGGCCCCAACCTCGCCGCCATCCAGGCCAAGGGCATGTCGCTGATCCTGGAGGACGGCACCGTCGAAGACGCCCCGAACATCCGCGGCGTGCAGAAGATGGCCGACGCCGGCGTGCAGGACGTCATCCTGCTGACGCTGAAGGCGCATCAGGTGAAGGACGTGGCGGCCGACATGCGCGCGCTGTTCGGCCCCGACACGATGGTCGTGACCATGCAGAACGGCATCCCCTGGTGGTATTTCCACAAGCTGGGCGGAGACTACGAGGGCACGCCGGTCACCTCGGTCGATCCGGATGGCATCGTCGCCGCCAATATCGAGGTCGAGCGCGTGATCGGCTCGGTCGTCTATCCGGCGTCCGAACTGGTCGAGCCGGGCGTGATCAAGCTGATCGAGGGCAACCGCTTCACGCTGGGCGAGCTCGACGGTTCGCGTTCGCCGCGCATCGAGGCGCTGTCGCAGGCGATGATCGCCGCCGGCTTCAAGTCGCCGGTGTCGAAGGACATCCGCTCCGAAATGTGGGTCAAGCTGTGGGGCAATCTGAGCTTCAATCCGATTTCGGCGCTGACCCACGCCACGCTGGAGGATATCTGCCGCTTCCCGCTCACCCGCGAACTGGCTGCCAACATGATGCGCGAGGCGCAGGCGGTCGGTGAGAAGCTGGGCGTCGAGTTCAAGATCGGCCTCGACAAGCGCATCGCCGGTGCAGAAGCGGTCGGCGCGCACAAGACATCGATGCTGCAGGATGTCGAAGCCGGCCGTCCGCTGGAGTTCGAGGCGCTGGTCGGTTCGGTGCGCGAACTGGGCCGTATCACCGGCATCCCGACGCCCAACATCGACGCCGTCTACGCGCTGGTGTCGCTGCTGGCGCGCACCTTGTCGGACAAGAAGGGCAAGCTGGCCATCGCCGGTTGATCGTCGCCGACTGTACGACACAGCGGGGCGCCTTCGGGCGCCCCGTTTTGTTTTTGCGCCACGCCGCTTTTGCGGCAACGACGCGTGCTGTGTTCAGATAGCGCCTTTTGCGCTGCACCATGATGCTGATACCGGACTTCTTCCCCAGCCTCGACTTCGTCCTCGCCTGTCTCGTGCTCGGTGCCGTTGCCGGCTTCTTCGCCGGCATGCTGGGCATAGGCGGCGGTACGCTGCTGGTACCGATACTGGTGATGCTGTTCGAACAGCAGCAGGTGACGCCCGACCACATCCTGCATCTGGCGCTGGGCACCTCGATGGCCGCCATCGTGGTGTCCGCCTTCGTCAGCCTGCGCACCCATCACGCACACGGCGCGGTCGACTGGCCGGTGGTCCGGCTGATGACGGTGGGCGTGCTGCTCGGTACCGCGCTCGGCACCTTCATCGCGCGTCTCGTGTCGACGCAAACGCTGTCGGTGTTCTTTGCGGTATTCATCGCCTACATCGCGATCAATATGCTGGTCGGGCTGAAGCCCAAGCCGTCGCGCCAGCTGCCGGGGCCGGCCGGCCTCATCGCCGTCGGTGGCGGCATCGGCACCATTTCGGCTTTGGTGGCGGTGGGCGGTGGTGCGATGACGGTGCCTTTCCTGACCTGGTGCAATCGCGACATCCGCAACGCGATCGGAACCTCGGCCGCGCTGGGCCTGCCGATCGCGCTTGGCGGCACGGTCGGCTACGTCGTCAATGGCTGGGATGTGCAGGGCATGCCGGCGCAGGTGCTGGGCTATGTGCACCTGCCGGCGCTGGCGGCCATTCTGTGCACCAGCGTGTTCACCACGCCCTGGGGTGCGCGTGCCGCCCACCGTCTGCCGGCCACCTTGCTCAAGCGCGTGTTCGCGACGCTGTTGGTCGTGCTGTGCGCGCGCATGCTGTGGAAGCTGTGGGCGGCCTGAGCCGCCGCTTCACGGACGGTGGCGCGCCGCCGACAGCCGTTCGACTGCAGTCTGCTGGTCGCCTGCGCGAGCTTCTGCGCTCATCGCGGTGAAGCTGACCGTCAGTTCGCCGACGCGCAGCATGCCCTGGCGCAGCCGGGTATAGGGTTCCGGCGTAATGCTGCCGCCGGCGTCGAAATAGAAGCCGGTCGCCGTCGCCTGCAGCGCCGCCGCCGCCGCGCCGACCGTTTCGGCGGTGCGGCGGACGCGGGCGCGGATTTCGTCCGGCGTGGCCGGCGGCTTGCGGTCGGCGGCCTTCCACACGGCCGTCACCACCCACTGCGCCTGACCGTCCGGCGCGGCGACGGTCACCGTCGGCGGCATGCGGGCGTCGTGACGGCTGATGTCCACTGCCCAGTCCTCGGGGACGTCGAACTCCAGCGTACCGGCCTCGGCGCAGGGCACGGTGACGATGCGGTCAGCCGCTTCGGCACATGCGCCGGCGATCATCATCGCGAGGCCGAAGGCGAACAGGCGCAGCTGCATGGCAAGTCCTTCAGATCAGGAACAGGGTGGCCAGCCCGAGGAAGATGAAGAAGCCGCCGGAATCGGTCACCGCGGTGATCAGCACCGAAGAGCCCACCGCCGGGTCGCGCCCGTAGCGGGCCAGCAGCATAGGTACCGATACACCGACAAAGGCGGCGAGCAGAAGGTTCAGCGTCATCGCGCCGGTCATCACCATGCCCAGCGCCCACGAGTCGTACAGCCACCAGGCGAGCAGGCCGAGCAGGCCGCCCCAGACGATGCCATTGATCAGCGACACGCCCATCTCCTTGCGGTAGAGGCGGCGCGCCGCCTCAGGCTGCAGCTGACCGAGGGCGATCGCGCGCACGATCATCGTGATGGTCTGGTTGCCGGAGTTGCCGCCGATGCCGGCGACGATGGGCATCAGCGCCGCCAGCGCCACCAGCTTCTCGATCGAGCCTTCGAAGGCGCCGATCACGCGCGAGGCGAAGAAGGCAGTGACCAGATTGATCGCCAGCCAGGCCCAGCGGTTCTTCACCGAATCCATGATGGGCGCGAAGATGTCCTCCTCCTCGCGCAGACCGGCGTGTGCCAGCAGTTCCTCTTCCGACTGCTCGCGGATGAAGTCCATCACCTCGTTAACGGTGAGTCGGCCGATCAGCTGGTCGTGGTGGTCGACCACCGGCGCCGACACCAGGTCGTAGCGCTCGAAAGCCTGGGCGGCCGATTCGGCGCTGTCCGAGGCGCGCAGCACGAGCGGATGGTCGTGCATCACGCTGGCCACATCGACGTCGACGTCGTTCACCAGCAGCGTGTTCAGCGACAGCGAGCCGCGCAGCTTGTCGTCGCGGTCAATGACGAAGATCTGGTCGGTGTGGTCCGGCAGTTCGTCGAACAGGCGCAGGTAGCGCAGCACGACTTCCAGTGTCACGTCCTCGCGCACCGTGACCATGTCGAAATCCATCAGCGCGCCGACCGAATCCTCCGGGTAGGACATCGCCGCACGCAGCTGTTCGCGCTCCTCGTGGTCGAGCGAGCTGAACACGTCCTGCATGACTTCGGTCGGCAGGTCGGGCGCGAGGTCGGCCAGTTCGTCGGCGTCGAGCTGTTCGACCGCGGCGACCAGCTCCTTTGGCTCCATCGCGTCGATCAGCGTCTCGCGTACCGCGTCCGACACTTCGAGCAGGATTTCGCCGTCGCGCTCGGCGCGCACCAGGTCCCACACCAGCAGACGGTCGTCCGGCGGCAGCGCCTCAAGGATGTAGGCGATGTCGGCCGGGTGCATCGCGTCGAGCTTCTTGGTCAGCTCGTTGTGATGCTGCTTGGCCACCAGCGTCTCGACCAGCTCGTGACGCGGCATCTCCTGCCGGTGCACCAGGCTTTCGACCCGCTTCTGGCGGTCGAGCAGCGTCCTCACCTCTTGCAGGCGCTCTTGCATCGCGTCGTGGTGAAGGATTTCGTCGGCGTCGGCCACGTGAAACAAATCCGGGTCGGGCCTGCCGGGCGGCGGGCTGGCAGGCGATTGTAGCCGCCCCCGGTTACCGGCCCGAGGCTTTTTGCCGCGATGCGACAGCGGCTGCGCGCTTTCAACGATAATCACGGGCCGTATCCCTGCCGACCCGTTTCATGAATGTTCTTTTCGAAGAGGACGGCCACTTCCGCGCCGGCTCCGTGATGACCGACAGCGTGTCCTCGCTGCAGGTCGAACTGCCGAGCGGCAAGCGCTCAAAGGTGAAGGCGGCCAACGTGCTGCTGCGTTTCGCCAGCCCCGAGCCGTCCGCGCTGCTGGCGGCCGCCGAAACGCAGGCGGCCGATCTCGACGCGCCCTTTCTGTGGGAAGTGTGTGGCGATGACGAGTTCGCCTTCGAGGAACTGGCCCGCGAATACCACGGCGCCGCACCGGATGCCGTGCAGTCGACCGCCATCCTGCTGTGCCTGCACGCCGCTCCGATCTACTTCCATCGCAAGGGCCGCGGTCGCTTCCGCAAGGCGCCACCGGACATCCTGAAGGCCGCGCTCGCCGGGCTGGAAAAGAAGCGGCTGCAGCAGGAGCAGATCGAGCACTGGAGTGCCGAACTGCAGGCCGGGCGCACGCCGCCCGAAATCGCGGCCTGTGCGACGCAGATCCTGTACAAGCCGGACCGCAACCGCCTCGAAACCAAGGCGGTCGAAGCCGCCGCCGCGGCCGCCGGCCTGTCGGTGGTGGGGCTGATGGCGAAGGCCGGTGCCTTCGCGTCCAGCCACGACTATCACCTCGGCCGCTTCCTGTTCGAGTACTTCCCGAAGGGCACCGACTTCCCGACGCACGAAGTGCCGCCCGCTGGCGATTTGCCGGACGCCGGCGTGCGCGCCTTCTCGATCGACGACGCCACCACCACCGAGATCGACGACGCCTTCTCGGTGCGCCCGAAGGAGGGCGGCGGCTGGCGCGTCGGCATCCACATCGCCGCGCCGTCGCTGGCGATACAGCCCGGCAGTGCGCTGGCCGACATCGCGCGCAGCCGGCTGTCGACCGTCTATTTCCCCGGCCGCAAGATCACCATGCTGCCGGACGAGGCGGTCGAGGCCTACACGCTGGCCGCCGGGCGCGACTGCCCGGCGCTGTCGCTCTACCTCGATGTCGAGACCGATCTGCGGGTGACGGCGAAGCAGACCCGCATCGAACGCGTCGCCGTGGTCGCCAATCTGCGTCATCACGAGATCGAGCCGCTGTTCAACGACGACACGCTGACGGCCGGCGAACTGCCGGACTTCGAATGGCGCGACGAACTGCTGCTGCTGTGGCGTCTGGCCGAAGTGCTCGAAGCCGGTCGCGGCAAGCCGTCGGCCAACGGCGGGCAGATGGATTTCAACTTCTACGTCGATTGGGAACAGACGACCGAAGACGGCGAAGGCCGCGTCGACATCCTGCGCCGTGCCCGCGGCAGCCCGCTGGACAAGCTGGTGGCCGAGCTGATGATCGTCGCCAACAACACCTGGGGCGCCGACCTGCGCGATGCAGGCATCCCGGCGCTGTACCGCGCCCAGGGCGCCGGCAAGGTGCGCATGACCACGGTGGCCGCACCGCACGAAGGTCTGGGCGTCGACTGCTACGCCTGGTCGACCTCGCCGCTGCGCCGCTACGTCGATCTGGTGAATCAGTGGCAGATGATCACGCTGCTGCGCGGCGAGCCGCCAGTGTTCCCGCCGAAGTCGGAAGCGCTGCTGTCGGCGCTGCGCGACTTCGAGCTGGTGTACGCCGCCTACGCCGACTTCCAGCGCGCGATGGAGCGCTACTGGTGCCTGCGCTGGCTGCGTCAGCGGGCGGCGGCTGGCGATACCTCGCCGCTGTCGGCCATCGTGCTGCGCGAATCGCTGGTGCGGCTGGAGCAGATTCCGCTGGTACTGCGCTGCCCCAGCCTGCCGGCGCGCGATCCGCGCTCGCGGGTCGAGGTCGAGGTGGAGCACATCCATCTGCTCGACAACGATGCCCGCGCCCGCTGGGTCGGCGATCTGGCAGCACTGACCGGCGCTGCCGCGGTGTCGGAGGAAGAACTGGCGGAGGAAATCGCCGAAGCCGAGCTGCCGCCGGAAACACCGCCCGCCGACGCGCCGGTGCCCGAACTGCCGGTGACCCCGCCGGAGAGCGGCGAGGCGGACTGAAGCTTACTGATATTCCTCAAGCCACCCGGTCGAGAACGCGCCTTCTCCAGCCGATCAGGCCGAGCCCCGCTGCAAGCATGAGGGGCGACGCCGGCTCCGGTACCTCGGCAACCTGAATGGACAGCGTCAGTGCGGTGCTGTTGATGCTGAATATCGCCGAGGCATCGTTGCCCGGATCGAACGAGAGCTGAAGACCGGTGACGCTGAGGTGCCTGAAGCTCTGAATCAGGAAGGAGTCGGTCTCGAGACTGAAGAAGCCGGCGCGGAGCCCCGCGTTGTCGATGGCCGTGGTTTTCGTGAGTGCATGGTCGATGGCACCGATCACCCGGCCGTCTGCGACCAGCCAGCCCTGAAGCGATGCCCGGCTGAGCGCGTTTCCGGTTTCAGAGAAGACGAGGTCGTCTACGCTGATGGCCACCGCAGCGGCCAGTGGCAGGTCACGCCTTGGCGACACTTCAAAGGACGGCAGCCGATGCAAACGTGGCTCACCATTGGCCTGGATCTCATCGGTGAACTGAACGCCGGGGCCGTGCTCGGTGGCCATGTGCACGTACGAAAGGAAGTGTCCGGGGACTGACACCACATAGTCCGGATACTCGGCGCGGAAACTCCAGCCTGCATCTTCAGCCTGTGCGCACGTCCAGGAGATGGACAGCAGGAGGCCGACAACAAGTCGGCGGGCATTGCGAGCTGACATCTGTGGTGCTCTGCGAAGACGATGTGCTCACGATGCCGGTCGAATGTTGCGAAGCTGTTTCGACGCCTGCCGTCGCGGAAAAGGCTGTTCAACATTGGCTTGATCGAAGCCATGCCCGAGTGCGGAACGGTCGGGCAACCCGTGTCGCCCGTTCAAGGCCTGATTCAGGCCTGATCGCCAACCATTCAGCCCGAAAGCAGTGAGCCGGGGAGAGACTGAGGCGGGGGGCAGAAAGAAAAAAGCCGGCGTGAGCCGGCTTTTTTCATGGTGCGTGCTGCGGTCAGCGCGGCAGACGGCGACGGGCTACCAGGGACACGATGCCCAGACCGGCCAGCAGCATGGCGTACGTGTCGGCTTCCGGCGCCGCCGCGGTGTCGGAGGAAGAACTGGCGGAGGAAATCGCCGAAGCCGAGCTGCCGCCTGAAATACCGCCCGCCGACGCGCCGGTGCCCGAGCTGCCGGTGACCCCGCCGGAGAGCGGCGAGGCGGACTGAAGGCGGGCGCGCGACCGCTTCAGGGGCGCGTCGGGACGCCGGCCCGGTCGTTACGGCGGCGGCCGGCCGCGCTGCTGCGCGGTCGCCAGATGCGCAGGAAGGCGCGCACCTTCTGCCGCGGCGTCAGCGTGTCATCCGACACCGCGTCGAAAAATTCCGACAGCGCGCTCGATTTCTTCAGTGTGTAGAAGGTGAGCACCAGCGTAGGAATCGCCACCACGACGACCGCCCCGATCTTGCCGAGCAGCGTGGTCGGCGGGCCGTCGAAAATGTTCATGCCGAGGAAGCCGGTGACGATGGTGCCGACCAGACCGAAGATGGTCACTACGGTCAGGCGGAGCAGCGTTTCGTTCTGGCGACGGCTGTCGTCCGCCTCCAGGTAGTTGTCCATGTCGAGTATTTCGGCGCGCAGCTCGTCGTACAGCGCGTCGTTGCCGAGGTTGCGCGTCCACATGTCGAACAGGTCCTTGGCCATCGATTGCTTAGACACCTCGCCGAACCAGTAGCGGTGGCTGAAGCGCAGAAAGATTTCCATGGTCTGGCGGATGCTGCGCTTGAAGCGGCGGCGTGAATCCGCCTCGTCGGCGTCGAGCAGGCTCACCGCTACGACCAGCCGATCCATCAGCATCAGCAGCGACGCACGGTGGAAGTGGGCGATCAGTCCGATCAGGAAGTACTGGTGGCGGAATTCGGCCAGCAGGCCGTTCTGCGGATCGGAATAGCCGCTCAGGCCGTGCATGCCCACCATCACCATCGACGGTCCGGTACAGATGACGCGCGTGCTCGCGTTTTCGCTGCGCCGCCCGGGCACCCAGAAGCGGTCGTAGCAGGACGTGCGTTCGAACTCCGACATCACCTCTTCCGAATAGGGCAGCGGCCGGCCGTCGTCCGGCTGCGTCGCCTGACCCAGCCGGACGAAGTCCTCGCGCGTCAGCGCGAACGGGTCGTCGAAGGACAGGAAAGTCATCTTCGGCTGGCGGTGATATTCGAGCTGGCGATAGCGGATGTCGCCGTCGGCTTCCGAGTGGTGCAGCACCATCGGGCTGAGCAGGTACTCCCAGTGCTTGCCGATGGCCGACGCGCGGTGTTCCCACACGTGGCGCAGATAGCGTTCGCGGTCGCCGTAGTCCGACTCGGCCAGCACCTCGCCGTCGCGCCCCAGCCACTGCACGCTGCGCATGCACTGCGCGGCGCGGCTGTCGTTGCTGTCGCCATTGGTCCACTTTGCCGGGAAGGCGCGGCCGAAACGGAACAGCAGTTCCTGCACGCGCGGCAGCGGCAGGTCGTCGGCATACACCTCCAGCACCAGCAGCACCACATCGACGTCATAGAAGAAGTAGAGGTCGATGTGCTGCACCGTCAGGTCCAGCGTGCTGCCGTCCTCGCAACCGAGGCGGACGGCGGCGATGTCATGTCTTCGGAATACGCGGATCGGCGATTCGCCATAGCCGCGCAGGGTCGCGCTGGAGCGCCCCTGGCCGTAGAGGAAGCGCTGCACATGCGGCAGGAAGGTGACGAATTCGCGGTAGTGGCGTTCGTGGAAGTCGGTCGGCGCGCCGGTGAATTCGTCGCGCTGTTCGCGCCAGGGGTTGTTCTCGGTGATCGCTGCCAGCGCTTCGGAATGCCGCTGCACCTGGTCGCCGGCGCGCATCGGCATCAGCCGCAGCGGCCACATCAGGATCTGGCGGAAATGACGGGCAACGGGTGGGGTGGATGCACTCATGACGATCGCGCCGGTTGCGGGTGGCCGAGTGTAGCGCCCCGCTCAGCGCAACGGGCGGCGCAGTTCGGGTGGCAGCGCGCGGCGGTCCTTCACCACGGTCAGCGTCAGTCCGGCGCGCTCGACGCGCGCGATCTCGTCGCCGCGCAGCACTTCGTCGCACCGCATGTGCGTGGTCGAAACGAAGAAGTCGGCCCGCACCCAGTCGCGGGTGACGACGTAGCGCTCGGCCGGCAGCCAGGCCTGTGCCTGCAGCGATTCGGCGCACACCGCTACCTGCCAGGGTTCGGCCGGCGCCGGCTCGGCGTCGATGCGCGTGCGCAGCAGCGCCGCCGCCTCGCGCACGCCGTCCGACCAGTAATCGGTTTCCCAGCGGTCCGGTGCGCCGGCGAAGCCGCCGGCCAGCCGGTTGTAGTTCACGTAGTGATAGGGGGCGAGCCGCGCCATGTCGTACAGCGGCACGGCGACGCCGGCCGCGCACAGCAGCGCGAAGGCGGCGGTCGTGGCCGGCCGCGCACGCGACCAGCGTCCGGCGGCGCACAGGCCAGCGGCCGCGATCACCGCCAGCGGCGGCAGCAGGAAGGTGAAGTGGCGGATGCCGTTGTACAGCGTCGGGCGGGTGGCCAGTGCGAGCGCCAGCGGCAGCAGCGCGGCCAGCAGCACCGGCAGCCAGCGCAGCCAGTCGATGCGCCGCCATGCCGTCGTCGCGCCGGCGGCGGCGAGCAGCAGCCCGGCCAGCGCCAGTTCGGGCAGACGGGCCGCCAGATAGAGCGGCAGGTAGTGGCGCGGCACGTCGCCGATCTTCATCACCTCGCCATCGAGCACCGTGTACAGGTCGAAGGTGAAGTGGGAGAAGGTAGTGAGCGCCTTGAACAGATTGCCGGGCGCCTGCACCGACCACGGCCAGAACAGCGCCATGAGCGCCAGCGCGATCGGCACGGCAGGGAGCAGGCTGACGATCGAGCGCAGCAGGTGAATCGCGCGCGTGCGCAGACTGCCTGCTGACAGCGCACTGACCGCAACTACAGTCAGGCCCAGGGCCATCACCGCGAACACCGCGCCGACGCGCAGCCCGAACGCACAGCCGATGGCCGCGCCCAATTGCAGCACGAGCGCCATTGGCGGGCGCGGCATCAACGGCACCAGCCGCACGGTGCACAGCGTCGCCCACGCCATGCAGGCGGCAAAGGGGATGTCCTTGGTGTGCGTGAACAGCGCGCCGCTCCAGGCGCCGGTCAGCATGAGCAGCCCGACCGCGCTCAGCGCCGACGCCTCACCGGCCAGCAGGCGCGCCGTGCGATAGACGGCGAGCAGGCCGCCGACGCCGAACAGCGCGGTCAGCAGGTGCCGCAGATCCCACACATTCATCGCCGGCAGCAGCCGTTCGGCCGACGCGGCGAGCAGGTCGAACAGGCCGCCATAGAGGTAGAGGTTCTTGTACTGGAAGGCCGCGAGGTCGGTCAGACCGGAACGGTAGTAATCGAGCAGAAGCCGGCCATAGACGTGCTGTACTTCTTCGTCGTTGCTCAGACCGTGCTGGTCGAAGCACAGCAGGACGTACAGCGCGATCAGGACGAACAGCAGGAAGGCGGGGATGTTGCGGCGGGCGGCGGCTGGATTCACGACGAGTGCAGGCGGTTGGACGGCCGCATAACGCGCGACCGCGTGCCGCGCTGACAGCGCGCACAAAAGAAAACGCCCCGCGGTGCGGGGCGTTGGTTCGCGCCGGGTACGGTGCTCAGACGCGGCGACGGGCAATCGCGCCGATCACGCCGAGACCGGCGGCCAGCAGTGCCCAGCTCGCCGGCTCCGGAACGGGCAGCGGGCTGCCAGCGTACAGGATGGCATGCGACAGGTTCTGCGCGTTGCCGCGGACATTGGTCGCGATGCCGGCGGTGGTGTCGAAGCTCAGCGAGGTGACCGGAGCGGCCAGGTCGAAGTAGTAGAAGCTGTGCTGATTGGCCGCCTTCAGGCCGATCACGATGCGGCCGCTGACCGCGCTGTCGAAGTTCAGCGTGCCCGAGGTCGCCCCGCTCGGGTTGGACGAGAAGGGGCCGAAGCCCGTGCTGTCGGTCGAGCCCACGAAAGTCCAGCTGCCGCCGAAGGTGGTCGCGAGGAAGTCGGTTTCGGCCGTTGCGCCATTGATGTTGTTCGGCCGCGCACCGACGCAGGCGCTGGCGGCGACGCCGGAGAAGCTGGTGTCGGCGCAGTCTTCGGCGCGGGCGCCGTTCATGGCCAGCAGCGCCAGCAGAGGCAGGGAGAATCGGGCGAGGGACTTCAGCATTTCGTGGCTCCAGATCGCCGCGCAGCGACTACCGCGCGATGGATTTGATGCTACGCAACATGGCTGGGGGCGGCCGGAAATAAGTCATGCAGAAAGTGACCGAAAGGTTACGTTTTGCATCGCACCATACGGAAGGGCGGTCAGGGAATGCTCACTGTGGGAGCGGCCTTGCCCGTGACAGGGCAGTCGCAGTCTGCAGGCTTCGATACAGGCTGCCGTCGGGGTCAAGACCCCTCCCACACAACCCCGGCCCGGGCTCAGGCCGTGGATCGGGCGCTCACCCTGTAGATACTGTTATCCGAGTCAAGCACCGTGAGCGGTTGGGTCAAAAGGTTTGCCGGATCGGAGAACGCCAAA
>NZ_JBBUKV010000005.1:0-562774 GCF_038066675.1 Methyloversatilis sp. NSM2 | reverse complement strand
TAAGCCCAAGGAGCGACGCGGCATCCACCTGCTCGTCCCGAGGTGCCCCTCGGGAGGTAAAGACAATACAAGGAGCGGCCTTGGCCGCGACGCGGCCGTTGTAGTCCGCCGGCTGCGATACAGGTGGCTGTCGGGGTCAGAAGACCCCTCCCACAGCATCCGGGCTCAGGCCGTGGATCGGGCGCTCATCCTGTAGAAGCGGCCTTGGCCGCGACGCGGCCGTCGTAGTCCGCCGGCTTCGATACAGATGGCTGTCGGGGTCAGAAGACCCCTCCCACAGATTCCTCGCTCCGACCACGCGTCGGACGCCGCCCGGAGGTTCAGCCGCCCAGCGAGCCCAGCTCCACGGCGTTGGCGGCAAGCAGAGCCGGCAGCGTGTCGGATGCCAGCACGCTGTACTCGCGCACCCGAGCGGCGCCGATCGGGTCGCCGGGCAGTGCCTGCGTCGCCGGGTGCACCATCACCGCGTCGCCGTCGGCGGCATTGCCGAGCCAGCCCGAAAGGCGCTGACGGTAGCCGGTGGCGTCGCCGTCGAAGCCATAGGCGCCGAGCAGTCGCGGCATCGCGCGGATGTGGGCGGCGAAGGCCAGGCGCTCCAGCGCGGCAGCGCCGAGTGCGGCGATGAACAGCGGCTTGGCGCCGTCGCCGATGCGCGCGCCGCTGATGCGCAGCCAGGGCAGGGGGCCGGCGTAGCGGGCGACCAGTACCTCGACCAGCGCTTCGCGGATCTGCGGCAGCTGGTGCACGTGCTGGTGGCCATCCACATAGTCCGGCGCACGGCCAGTCGCGTCCTCGAAAAGTGCGCACTGGGTGGCGATTTCGTCGCGCAGTGCGCTCGCATCGAGGCGGTGCGCGAGGCTGGCGCCGATCAGCGGCCACAGGCCGCGGCGCAGCGGGCTGAATTCGGTGAAGTCGAGGTGCAGGCCGAAGCTGCCTGCGGCACCGATGCGCGACGCCGCCGCCGGCCAGCCCGGGGCGCGCGTCATGCAGCCGGCACCGGACAGCCGGCCGTCCGCCATCAGCGCGAGGATGGCGTCGTCGACTGCGGCGTTGTAGCCGTAGTCGTCGGCGGTGAGATACACCGTCTTCACGCCGGCGAGTGCGCGAACGCCCAGTAGCGGCCGAGCAGCCAGGTGCTCAGCGCGACGAACACCAGCACGATGGCCAGCGCGACCCACAGCGGCAGCGGCGTGAAGCGCAGCAGCGCGGCGAGCATCAGCTGATTGCCGACGAAGGCGGTACAGGACACCGCCAGCAATCGCGGCAGCGCCTGCCGGTGCGGCGCCTGCGTGCCGGCGAAGGACAGGTTGCGGTGGCCGAGGTAGCTCACCGGGAAGGCGCACACGAAGCCGACCAGATTGGACCACGCCGGGTCGATGCCGGTCGCCCAGTCCACGCCCAGCGTGACCAGATAGTGCGTCGCCGCCGCGCAGCCGCCGACGATCAGGAACAGCAGTACCGAGGCGCGCATCAGTCCTGCTGCCCGCTGCCGCGCACCACTTCGGCGACGATGTAGGGCGGGCGGCCCTTTACTTCGTCGTACACCCGCGCCAGGTATTCGCCAAGGATGCCGATGAACAGCAGCTGCACACCGGAGAAGAACATGATGCTGACCACCACGGTGGGCCAGCCGGGTACGTCGACGCCGAACAGCAGCTTCTCGACCACCTCGTACAGGCCGTAGGCGAAGGCCACTGTCGACAGCAGCAGGCCGATCAGGCTGGCCATGCGCAGCGGCAGCACGGAAAAACTGGTGAGGCCGGTCCACGCCAGGCGCATCAGGTTGAGCCGGTTGAAGGTGGTCATGCCGGCGGTGCGCGGCAGCGGTGTGTAGGGGATGCCGATCGAGCGGAAGCCGACCCAGGCGTACATGCCCTTCATGAAGCGCTGGCGCTCGGGCAGCGCGAGCAGGGCGTCGACGACGCGCCGGTCCATCAGCCGGAAATCGCCGGCATTCGGCGGGATGTCCAGCCGGCCGCTCGCATTCATCATGCGGTAGAACAGTTTGGAGCCGAGGCGGTTGAACAGGCCCTGCTCGGCGCGATCGGCGCGCACCGCATAGACCATGTCCCAGCCTTCGCGCCAGTGCGCCAGCATGGTGCCGAGCAGGTCGGCCGAGTGCTGGCCGTCGGCGTCCATGCACACCACGACGTCGCCGCGCGCGTGCTGCAGGCCGGCCGAGATCGCCGCCTCCTTGCCGAAATTGCGCGAGAAGCGCACCAGCGTCACCGGCAGACGCTCAGCGCAGTCGGCGGCGATCTGCGCGGTGGCGTCGCGGCTGCCGTCGTCGACGACGACGATTTCATAGTGCGGCACCAGCGCGGCCAGATGGCGCGCAATCATGTCCAGCGTGCTGGCGAGCGCACCGGCCTCGTTGTATGCCGGCACCACGACGCTGAGTACGGGCGCGGTGGTGCGTGCGGAAGAGTGCGGCGGTGGGGTGGTCTGGTTCATCGTGTTGTGGGCGCTCCGGCAGTCGCCGACTGCCGGTGTGCAGAGCGGCGCAGCGCCGGAAACGGCGTGCAGTGTATCGGTTGAAGTATCTGTCGGTGCGCTTTACAGCATGGGTACGAATCGTTCGCGCACACATTGTGACAATCACAAGACATTGACGCGAAAGCGTTTCCGGGTTTCTGGCACAGCGGTTGCTGAAAGCGCCGTCACGCGCCGAACGGCGCCCATGCAGGCCGGAAACGCCCGAGCACATCCGCCTGCCGACACGACAACACTAAACGAGACAAGCGATGACCTTCCCGACTCATTTCCTGAATCTGATTGCACGCTCCGCCGCGGCTCTGTCACTGGCGTTTGTTGCGTCGCATGCCGGCGCAGCCGTGATTGCGCAGGATGGCTTCCAGTCCTACTCGACCGGCGCGCTGAACGGCGCCAACGGCGGCTCGGGCTGGGGTGGCGCGTGGAGCGCGACCGGCAACGCCAACGTCGTCGATCCGGCCGCCAACCTGTCCGGCAATCGCGCGCTGGCCCTGACCGGCAACGCAAGCAACGCCGCCGTGCGCACGCTGGCGTCGTCCTTCAGCGGCGACAGCCTGTTCGTGAGTTTCCTGATCCAGGCCGACCGCGGCAGCTCGATCGACCGCAACGACTTCATGGGCCTGTGGCTGGATCTGGGCACCAACAACGGCGGCGCCAATCGCCCGAACATCGGCGTCAAGGGCAACCAGGACAGCAGCAGCGCCACCAACGACATCTTCGCCCGCACCACTGGCACCGGTGGCAGCTATGCGCCGGACAGCAATCTCGACGTGCTCGACACCTATCTCGTGGTCGGCCACCTGTACCGCAATGCAGCTGGCAACTACACGAACTTCGACCTGTGGCTGAACCCGACCGTCGACGACTTCCTGTCGCCGGACGCGAGCTTCACCGGCAACGCCGGCATTTCGGCGATCGATCGCGTGGGCATCCGTCTCGCCAACCTGGACAGCGGCGACCGCATCCTGATCGACAACCTGCGGCTGTCGACCACCTTCCAAGAAGCGACGGCCATCCCGGAGCCGGGCGTGCTTGGCCTGCTGGGTCTTGGCCTGGCCGGTCTGGCGTTCGCGCGCCGTCGCAACACCTGAGCGCTCCGGCGCTCGCTTCAGGGGGCTGCCGCGGCAGCCCCTTTTTCGTTCACGCACGGGCCGAGGCGCAGCGAGGGCGGTGTCCTGATTCCGGCTTTGGCGGGCGATTCGAGGCGGCGCGATCTCGGCGCTGGTGTCGCTCTCGCAGGGAGACGGGCGCCAGATCTCCGCTGGCGGGGCCGGAACGCGGGTTCTGTGGGAGGGGTCTTCTGTCCCCGACCGCGGCCTTGTATCGAAGCCAGTGATCTGCAGCGGCCGTGTCGCGGCCAAGGCCGCTCCCACAGAGGTTGCGTCTGACCCGCGGCCCGAGCTAGAGCCGGAGCTTTGTGGGAGGGGTCTTCTGACCCCGACAGCGGCTTGTATCGGAGCCGGCGGACTGCGGCGGCCGTGTCGCGGTCGGAAGACCGCTCCTACCGCGGGCTTCGGGCCCCCGGAGCAGGGTCCGCTGCGCGGTCAGTCGCGGTTCTTCAGCGCCTCGGCGGCGCGGGTGAAGTGCTGCATCAGTCGCACACCGACGTCGGTCGGGAGGCCGGTCGCTTCGATCGCATGCACCATGCAGCGCAGCCAGGACACGACTTCCGCCTGGCCGATGGCGACGTGCGCATGCATCTGCCGCAGATTCGAGTGGCCCATGCGTTCGGCGTAGTAGCGCGGGCCGCCGAGGAAGCCGCACAGGAACTCGAACTGCGCCTCGCGCAGGTGGGCGACGCCGAAACCTTCCTGGTGCAGCTTGTGTACCGGCTCACCGTCCGGGTGGGTTTCGACGATGTCGTAGAAGGCATTGACCAGCCGGCGCAGCGGCTCTTCGCCGCCGATTTGCTGGAACATGCTGGGCGGCTTCATCGACGGGGCGTTCATCTTCTTCCCATGTACGGATGTTGTTGCGGGTCGTGGGCGCAGCGTCGCGAAGCACCGCGTTGCCGCATGGAGGTCAGTGCAGTTTTCCCTCTGACGGCACAGTCGGAACACCGCGCCCACGGACCGAAGGATTGCGCCGCGACGGTGCCGGCGCAATACCGCATAGGGGGTAGCCGGCGCTGTCCACAGGAACTATGCCGGCGCTGGAGCATGCGCATGGAATGCACCGTCACCGGTCAGGCGGCCGGCGTCCATCGTGAGCACGCGGCCCATGCGCTCGAAGGCGCGCGGGCGGTGCGCGATCAGGATGACGGTGCGGCCGGGCGCGTGCTCGCTCATCAGCGCGTCGATCACGCGCGCCTCGGTGTCGGCGTCGAGTGCAGACGTCGCCTCGTCCAGCAGCAATACCGGGGCGTCGCGCAGCACTGCGCGCGCGATGCCCACGCGCTGGCGCTGGCCGCCGGACAGGCTGTGCCCCTTCTCGCCGACCGGGCTGTCCAGGCCCTCGGGCAGCAGCGCGATCACGTCGTCGAGCTGGGCGATGCGGCAGGCGCGCAGCACATCGACCATGCTCACCTCGCGGCCCAGGGTCAGGTTCTCCAGCAGCGACAGGCTGAACAGTTCGGTTTCCTGAGGTACCACCGCGATCTGGTGCAGCAGCGCCTCGTGCCGGATGTCGGCCAGCGGCACGCCGTCGACGGTGAGGCGGCCCGATTCCGGCGGATAGAGCGCCAGCAGCAGCTTCACCAGCGTGCTCTTGCCCGAACCCGAGCGCCCGGCGATGCCGACGTGCTCGCCGCGTGCGATGCGGAAGTCCAGCGGCCCGAGCACGCGACGGCCGTCGTGCGCGAAAGTGAGCGCTTCCGCCTGCAGCGCGCGCCAGTCGGCCGGCCAGTCCTGCGTGCCGTGCTGGCTGGGCTGCGGCGCGAACAGCGGCATCATGCGGCCGAGGTTCGAGGTGCGTTCGATCATCGTCTGCACGCGGTCGGTCATGTCCATCGACGCTTCGCGCAGCGTATTGAAGTAGGCGCTGTAGGTGAGCACCAGGCCAACCGACAATCCTCCTTCCATCACGCCCCAGGCCACGCCGAAGATGTAGATCGCCCAGGCCAGCGCGGTGTGCAGCTGGAACAGCATCCACTTCGTATTGGTGAGGCGCAGCCGGCGGTAGGCGAAGTCGCGCGCCGCGCGTTCGCGATCGGCCACGCGCGCCGTCATGTCGGCGCCTGCATTCATCGCCTTCACCGACAGGATGTTGGCCGCGCTCTCGACGAAGCTGCCGCTGGCGTTCTCCATCGACGCGTTGATCTGGTCCGACAGCCGCGCGATGCGGCGGTAGAAATACCACTCGATGAAGCCGAGCACGCCGCAGTAGTAGAGGAAGAAGAATACCGTCGCCGGGTGCAGCAGCATGCAGGCGATCAGCGCGCCGAAGAAGGCGCCGCTGGCGGTGAGCAGCGCATTGACCAGTTCGCTGGTCCAGTCGCGCACCGCGTCCGCCCCGGTGATCACCCGCTGTGCCTTGTTGCCGGTGCTCTCCTTCTGGTGCCAGGCCAGCGAGAAATCGAGCAGCCGCTCGAAGCCCCACACCTTGGCGCGCATGCGCGCATCGATCGCCATGCGCCCGATCACCCGCTTGGTCGACAGCCGCACCAGCGCCACGCAGGCGTGCGCCACGCCCAGCGTGACCACCAGCGTGTACAGCGGCGCCAGACTGTCACCGCGCTGCCAGCCGAGCAGGAAATCCGCGACCCGCCCGATCAGGTAGGGCGGCAGCATCGGGTAGAACTGCACCACGCCCAGCACGCAGATGAAGAACAGGTAGCGGCGGCGGTCGGCTTCAAGAAAGAAGGCGATCGCGCGCGGGACGTCGGTCAGACGGAAGGTGGGTGGGGCGGACATGGCGGGGCGGCGAAGGTGAGCCGCACATTATCGCGGGTCGCTGGGGCGGTGGCGTACAGCGATCTGCGTCGGTCGAAAGGTCGATTGCCGTGTAACACCGCAGATGAGAGGCTCCGATAAACGGACTGCGGCAGTAACGCGATGAAAACAGTAAGGAATCAGGTGCGGTGTCCGCTGGAATATCACGCAGGCTTCTGGAATATCCATCAATTTTGATGTCTACATCACGTTATGCGTTATCACATGAGCCTCGTTGACGAAATCAGCCAATCGTGGGGATGGGCGGGCATAGAGCCAGTTGAGGTTGTTGGCGAAAACGACTTTGGCAATCTCATCATCAAAGATGAAGAGGGAAAGTACTGGCGTCTTTGCCCAGAAGACTGCTATTGCGGCGTGATCGCCGCTAATCGAGCCGCACTTGACCAACTCTCAACCGACCAAGAGTTCCTTCACGATTGGTACATGACGGCTCTTGTCTCACTGGCGAACGACAAGTGCGGCCCGTTGGCCGAAGGAAGAAAGTACTGCCTCAAGATTCCTGGTGCCCTGGGCGGTGAGTACGGTGGAGACAATCTTGCCACTGCACCGCTAGTCGAGCTTGTACGCATGTCTGGCGATATCGCTCGTCAGATCAATGAGCTTCCCGATGGTGCGCATGTCAAGCTACGGGTGGTCGATTGACGCATAACCTTTCAGTCGAGCGGATCTGCGCGAAAAAAACCGCGCAGGCCGCTCACTTCCACGTTAGGCCTCACACGAAATGTCCCGACGCTACTTGTCTGTTCGAGAAGCCGAATCCGCAGTGGTCTCAGGGAAGACAGTCGAATGCTTCTTGGGCAAGTGTGAGCTAAACGGCAAGCAAGGAGTTCGTTGGCTCGCCATATCGCTATCGCAAGACAGAAATCAGGTGCTACTTCGTCGCTACGACAGCGCGGACCTCGGAACACCGGAGTATGTAGACCTCTACGAATTTGGACCACTCGACCCAAGTCTCGAACAGGAAGACGCAGACGAAATGCTCGGATTCGACGAGTTCAGCGAGTTGTGGGCAGCCATGGAGCAACACTTTCCGAGGAGCACGGCCTTGCTATTGAACCACGGCGTAATTCAAGATGAATACCAGTCGTACAAGGCCAACAGTGAGGCCTAACCCTTCCATCGAGAGGACCCGCCCCGGCAAGCCGGGTCGGGCCTCTCATGTCAAACGTTGGGCATCTTGAGTTCGGCTCGATCCACGGATTCGACGTTTCAAAGAAAGGGACCCATCTTGAAGAAATGCTTGGCCGTACTAGCGCTGCTCTTTTCATCACTTAGCAGTTATGCACAGACTCAACCGAATGAGCGTGATCTACTCGTTAAGGGTCTAGAAGAAGTGCTGCGCCCGTCCTCACTTAAAGGCCTGAAGCTTGCGATGGGCGGCAGCCTTAGCAAGCTGCTGGAGCCCGATAAGAAACTGAACCCCGATGTCCCGTCTGAAAAGTGGAACCAGATATCCAAAGAATATGAGCTAGAGGTCGAGCGCGTGTTCTCGCAGCCGGGCGGCTATACGTCGTTGGTCGCGCGTGACATTTCGACGGACATGACAAATGACGAGCTTCGCCAAGTTATCGCGTTCCTGAATTCGGATGCCGGAAAGAAGTACTCTGCCTCCGGCGAACGAATGGCGAAACTGATAGCAAGTCCGCAGTTCTGGGCGGTCCTCGCCATGTCGACGCTGGACCTTTATTCCGCAAGGCTCGGCTTGGTCGGAAACAAGTACGGATTGAAGGTGGCCCCTCTTGAATTGGGTAGATAGGCTTTTGCCTAGCCGCAGATGCCCAACCCCGCAATGCACCGGACCTGCGCGAAAAACCGCGCAGGTCCGGTGATTTTGAACGTTATACCCATGACTAGCTGGGCGCCGATTTCAGCCGACCAATTGGAAGCTCTTCTATCGCGCGAGCTGCTTCGATGCTCGCCTGAACAGCGGGCGCTCTTCGAGGGGTTTCGTGTGCCCATGCGAAAGGCGTCGATTAATCGAAATGGCGCCGTCGAGACGGTGTACATAGTGGCGCAGAAAGAGGAGTCGGTTATCTACTATGACGATGTCGAGGAGGGATTCAATCTTTCTTTGCTGGGTCCCCGTGGCGAGATCGCTGTGCAAGGTTTTGAGCAATGGGAGTTGAGGCATGCGCTCAACAACTGGGTATAACTGGTCGCCCAAGGCGGACGCCTGCGGCGCCTCTTGGCTTCGGCGTTAGAGCTCATATGGTCCCTCGCCTGATCGCCACCATCTTGCTGCTTGCCGTCGGCGTTTGCGCCCATGCGGACTTCGATGCCGTGCGTGCGGACAGAGCCGTTTCTGGGGCGAGTGCATTTCCAACTGCCGCTTCTCCAGCCAAAGTCGGTACGTACCCTGGCTCTGTAAAATCTGGCGCTGGCTACTTCTATGACGAAGTGCTTGAGTACCGAGTGTGGCTGCACCCGGAACGTGGTGCCCCGGCGAGAAGTAGTGGGGGTGACTACTTCGTGGCATTCGCGCAGTACGAGCGTGCCCTGGCATTCTCGCAACAGTCCAAGGGCGCTGAGGAACCATTGGTTCTCGTCCGCCAATTGAAGCACGTAAACGAACCACAGCCCGGAGTATTCGAGGTCGTCTCCGGAGAACGGCTGACCGAGTGGCAGGTCCAGTGGCTGGCAGGTTCAAAACGCACCCCCGGAGCAATCGAGAAATTCATGGCGGAGCATATGAAATGAGCTCTAACTTTTCGTTCCAGGGGACCGCCGGCAAGCTGCGCTTGCCGGTTCGCTCCGGGCTTCGCCCTCCGCCGGCCCCTGAATTCGAACGTTAGACATTGGCGCCATGGAACTCTCCAAGGATGACCTAGCAGAGAGGGCTCGATACGTTGAAGAGGCTAAGGAGGCGGCGTTCTTAGACGCGGTCTTTCTCATTAATTACTACAACCGTGACACAAAGCGATGGGGCCCGGGGCCCAAGCCAGATGACATTACCCCTCAAGAAGTCTTCAGTGAGTTTGATGCAAGTGCGTATGAAGATGCGCTACGAAGATCGCAACAACTCTTGGCTAAAAATGGTTTTGTTGGAATGGCGTTTTTCAAATACCCATCCGTCACCATTTCGTACGAAGATGCTGTAAAACAATTCCGTGAAGAAAATCCTGGATTCAATGACAAGAGCTACGGGATTGCGATTAACGCGGGCATCAGAGACATGCGCTAACTCCATGTCTAACTGTTCATTCCAGCGGACCGTCAAAGCTGCGCTTTTGCCGACCGCTGAATTCGAACGTCAGGCGTCTCCAGCCATGCCCGAAGACTTCAAGCGTGCAAGGAACCGGAAACAGTCAACCAAGCTTGCCCGATCAAAGCAGCTTGGGATCGACTCCCCGCGGGTCATCGAGGGTCAGGTTTGAAACAAGCGCATGACGCAAGCGTGAAACCTTCGGTCCGAACAAATGTCCTGTTTGTTTGCAGCCGAAACCAGTGGCGAAGTCCGACGGCGGAGCAGGTGTGGCGTAAGCATCCATCGCTCTCGGTCAGGTCTGGAGGAACAAGCCCGAATGCGAGGCACCCCGTCACCGCTGCCGACCTTTCATGGGCTCATGTGGTCTTCGTCATGGAAAAGAAGCACAAGTCCCGGCTAATGACTGAGTGCAGGCGAGTTCTCGAAAACAAGCCGATTCACGTCCTGGATATTCCGGACGAGTACCGGTACATGGATGCCGAGTTGGTCGAGCTGATTGAAAAGTCGGTGGGGGCGATTCTTGGACTCGAATAGCGGATGCTCTGTCCCGGTGTGCCCGCAAACGCCTTTGGGCGGCGGAGTTCAGCAGGCCGCGCCCGAGGCAGCGAGTGCGACGGTCAGCGAGATTGAAGTTGACTGCACTCCGCGCTTGCGTGGCGTCGGGACGTCCTCCGAATCCGTAAAGAGGGGGCCGGACAGAGCCCATGCAGTCAATGGGGACCGAACACGGATTGAACGAGGAAGCATGAAAGCGTGACCACTCGGTTGCTCCTGTTGCGCCTGACCGTCGCGCGATGAGGCAGCACGGTTTCCGCCCGTCCCACATTGAGATCATTCATGTCTGCGCGCTGCCCACACTGCAATGCACGACTGTCCTGGCTGAGCCTGAAGCGCGCTTTCCGTTGCCCCTCGTGTGGCTCCGATCTCGTCGCAAGGACGTTCTGGCCCTGGCTTGCGACCATCGGGCTCTGGTCGCTCGCGGATATCCCGCTCCGGATGGCGATGCCGGTGGCCGAGGGCGCTGCGGCGTCTCTCAGTGTTGCCGTGAGGGCGAGTGCGAGCCTCGGCATCGGCTATGCCATCGCTTGTGTTGTCGTGGGCACTTTCAGCACCGTTTCGATGGCGAACACGGCATATGAGCGCACCGAGTCCTGAGCACGGTGCAGACCGTTCGATCGTGTCTGCAACGGGCGTGATGCTCGGCATTGCGCGGTGCGCAGCGCTGCTTGGCCTCGGTGTGGTTGGCCTGCTGTATCTGAACGACGCCTTCGTCAGCGCCTGGGTCGCAGGCGGACTGCCGGGGCCTCACAAGCTGGGCTGGGAGCGACGTTCCCTCGCTTCGTTCCTCTGGTCGCTCGCCGCCTTTGTGGCGGCGGTCGGCCTGTTTCGGGCGCTGGGTCGCCTTCCGCGCATCGGCACGCTGGCCTGGCTTCTGCTCGCGGTGGCGGCCGTTCTGGCGCTTGCCCCCTTCGTCGCACGCGAAATCCTGATCGATGCCTGTGTCGACAGGGGTGGCCGCTGGGTGCATGCGGCGCTCGAGTGTGAGCACTGAGCCTGGCGTATGCTTGACCGGCCACGCTGCGGGTACGCAGCAGCCGTTTGAGAGGAGCATTCCATGGGATTTCCTGGCATGAATCACGGGCTGTTCTTCCTGCCCTTGCTGGTGATCTTCGTCATTCCGGCCTGGCGCATCGTCAGCAAGGCCGGGTACAACGGCGCGTTCTCACTGCTGCTGCTCGTCCCCTTCGTCAACGTGATCGCGTTGTGGGTGTTCGCCTTTGCGGAGTGGCCGGCGCGGGTGCGCAGCGAATAGTCTGCGATGCTGTGCGGGTCGCCTGCGCGCCGCCGTTTCGTGAAGGGGGCTGTCATGCACGATCCGCCCGACCGCGCGGTCCAACCGAGTCGATCCATTTGAAATGCGGATACGTGAAGCGCTTGAATCCGACCTCGATGCGCTGATGGCGGTGTTTGCCGCGGCGGTTCACGATCTTGCGGGCCGTGCCTATACCCGCGAACAGTGTCGCGCGTGGGCACCGCTGCCGCCCGATCCGGATGCCTGGCGCGCCCGCCTGTCGCGTCTGCATGCCCGGCTCGCGTGCGACGGCGATGAGGTGGCCGGTTTCATCGGCTACACGCATCAGGGTCACGTCGATCTGCTGTTCACGGCGCCGCAGCATGCGCGCCGGGGTGTGGCGTCCGCACTCTTCCGCGCGGCGTGCGCGGACCTCCGCCGCGCTGGCGCCGAGCGCGTCTTTGCCGAGGCCAGTCTGGCGGCGCGCCCATTCTTCGAGCGCCAGGGGCTGGCGGTCCTGGCCGAGGAGGTCGTGCTGCGTCAGGGCGAGGCATTGCGCCGCTTCCGCATGGAGGGCGCACTGCCATCTCCGCATGTTCCGACGGCGCCTTGAAGCGGTCTGAACCGGGGGCGGCAGAGCGGCGTCGGACCCTGAATGCCGGCGCACGATGAGCGAAGCCGTTCGCGCTATCCTCGGCGATGACAAGAAACGCAGAACGCGCCCGCGGGGGCGCGGTCTACGACGCCACAGGAGGACGCATGATGACCTATCGCAAATCACCCGAGGCGATCGCCCGCCTCACGCCTGAGCAGTACCGGGTTACGCAGCAGAACGGCACCGAGTACCCGGGCACCGGCGAATACCTGCACAACCACGAACCGGGCATCTACGTCGACATCGTGTCCGGCGAGCCGCTGTTCGCGTCGAGCGACAAGTTCGAGTCCGGCTGCGGCTGGCCCAGCTTCACCAAGCCGATCGAGCCGGCGCATGTGACCGAGCTGCGCGATGCTTCGCTCGGCATGATCCGTACCGAAGTGCGCTCGGCGCATGGCGACAGCCACCTCGGCCACGTCTTCCCGGACGGCCCGCGCGACCGCGGCGGGCTGCGCTACTGCATCAATTCGGCGTCGCTGCGCTTCGTGCATCGCGACAACATGGTGGCCGAAGGTTACGGCGACTATCTGGATCAGGTGGAGGACGTGCGATGAGCACCGAACGCGCAGTGCTTGCCGGCGGCTGTTTCTGGGGCATGCAGCAGCTGATCCGCCGCCTCCCTGGTGTGGTCTCGACGCGCGTCGGTTACAGCGGCGGCGACGTGCCGAACGCGACCTACCGCAATCACGGCACGCACGCCGAGGCGATCGAGATCCTGTTCGATCCGGCGCAGCTGAGCTATCGCCGGCTGCTGGAATTCTTCTTCCAGATCCACGACCCGAGCACGCCGAACCGCCAGGGCAACGACCGCGGGCCGTCCTACCGCTCGGCGATCTACTGGACCAGCGAAGCGCAGCGCGACGAGGCGCTGCGCACCATCGCCGACGTCGATGCGTCGGGCATCTGGCCGGGCAAGGTGGTGACCGAGGTCGAGCCGGTCGGTGATTTCTGGGAGGCCGAACCGGAACATCAGGACTACCTGGAGCATTTCCCGAACGGCTACACCTGCCACTTCCCGCGACCGAACTGGGTGCTGCCGAAGCGGGACGCCGCCGCCTGAGCGGCGTCTTACGCGTTCGTTCGGCGGCGCGCGATCGCGCCGAGCACCGCCAGACCGGCGGCCATCAGGCCCCAGGTTGCGGGTTCGGGCACAGGCGGTGCGACGGCGGCGGTCAGCAGGCCGGTATTGCCTTCTAGCGTGTAGCCCTGCGGCAGCAGGATGCTCAACCGGCCGGTGTTGAAACCGTCGACCGCGCCCCAGGACTGGCTGTAGTCGAAGGGGCCGGCGCTGGGCAGTATGGGTTCGGGCGTGACCTGAGTGCTGAGGTTGTTCACCAGCACGAAGCTCTGACCTGGGGCCATCGTGACGGTGAGCCGGATTTCGCCGATCAGGTCGTCCATGTCGTCATTGATGACGGTGCTCGTGGCGCCGGCGTAGGGCTCATCGACGTAGACGAAACCCGGTTCGAAATAGGTGACGTTGCCCTTGCTTTCAGTGCGCACGGCGGTGTCGTCCAGCAGATCGGTGCGGAACACCAGTTGCGACTGGTAGTTCACATTGGTGAAGGCGACCGTGCTCGACGGTATGCCCAGTGTCAGCGTACCGACAAGCTGGTGGAACACGTTGCCGCTGTAGGTGTGGAAGCTGCCGTCGAAGGTGAATACGAAGGTGACGTCCACCGGGCCGCTGCCCGGCGTGCCGACGAGCACGCCGCTGCTCGTGTTCTGGGCGAAGGCGGAGCCGATCAGCAGGTCGGGTACGCCGCTGACGCCGCGGCTGTCAATTTCGCTGAATACGCGCACCGTGCCGGTCGCGTCGTCGCCCTGCGCCTTGCCGACGAAGGTGACGCCACCCGTCGACACGTAAGGCGTTTCATCGAGGTTCACCGACTGCAGACCGCCACCGCTGACGATCTGGCTTTCCGATGGCGTCACCCATTGCACCTGGGTCAGTGCGTGGGCCTGGAACGACAGCGCGGCGAATACGGTGAGCACGGGAATACGGGCAAGAGCGCGCGGCATGGTGACCTCCTGGGGCGGTTGAAGGATGAGTCTCGCCCCGCAGCAAGATGCGCACCAGACGAGAACTGTTCGCATTAAAATCAATCATTTGCGTGCGAACGGAAGTGTACGGCCGGAGTGCTGTATGGCGTGTCGACACCCTCAAATAGGGGGGGCGCACGATGACAGTGTGGGAGCGGTCTTCTGACCGCGACGGGGCCGCAGATCAGCCGCTGTCGTCAATCTTCGAGGCGCGATATCGGCCCAGATCGGAGCCTGTGGCTTGCTGACGCCGCATCGCGGCCAAGGCCGCTCCCACAGAAGCACGTCCGATACGCGACCGCGGGCCCTGTGGGAGCGAGCTTGCTCGCGATTCTGCGGGTCGACGCGCTGCTGCACTGATTCCGGCGACGCTGCGGCCCGTGAACGAAAACGGCGGACACGGGCACCCCCCATGTCCGCCGCGAGCGCGTTGCGGCGCTGCTTACTCGGGTTGCGTGCCGGCCGGCAGCACTTCGCCGTCGTCGAACTTCGACAGCCATTCCAGCGTGGTCGGCTTGTAGCGCACCAGACCCTTGTACTCGGCCAGCTCGTTCGGCAGCGTGCTCAGTACGCGGTGCAGACGCTTGGCCCAGCGCGGGTAGGTGGCCAGTTCGTTCATGCTGGCCAGATAGCCGCGGATCGAGAACAGCATGCCGTTGCTGCGCGGCAGGCGGAACAGGGCCTGCAGTTCGACGCGCAGGTGCACCTTGTCGCCGACGTTGTCCGGCGTGACGCTGGCGCGGTCCGGGCCCCATTCCGGGTAGGTTTCCGGCGAGGTGTCGAGACGCGGGTTGATGGTCATGGTCCAGTTCAGGCGGCGCACCGGTCGGCCCTGCTGCAGCATCAGCAGGTACTTCAGCGCGCGCTCGAACACGCCCAGCTCATGCGCCAGCGGCACCGGACCGTGCCATTCCATGAAGCTCATGCCGGCGTCGAACATCAGCGACCAGTCGGCCTGCGAGGTGATCATGCCTGCGTCGGCGAACAGGTCGTTGTCGCGCTGGTCCATGATGACGAAGTCACCCTGGCACTGCCGCGTGATGTACTCGAAGGGCGGGCAGGGCAGCGTGGCGGCGTCGCCGAAGGTGAAGGTCTGCTCGATGCCCAGCGGCTTGTTGATCCAGCTCCAGCGCGCGCCGTCCCTGGCCAGCGTGAACATGTCCGGATAGTCGCGCGACAGCGATTCCATGATCAGTTCCAGCGTGTCCCACTCGGCGTCCATCATGTGCGGCAGCGACACGCAGCGGCCCGGGTCGCGCTCCAGCGTGATGGCGCGGTCGCGCATTTCGGCGATGTAGTGCTCATCGATGTCGAAGGCGTTCTCGAACACCGAACCTGCCGGCCCCTTGGTGTGCGGCTCCATGTTGACCGAGTACATGTACTGGTCCTGATGGAAGGGGAAAGGGAAGCGGCGGATGGCCGCCGGCGAGTTGCGGTAGGTGTAGTCGCCGCGGAAGGTTTCGTCCGGCTTGAATGCGATGCTCATGTCGTCTTCCTCACAGGTTCAGGGTCAGGCAACCGCCCTTCAGGCGCGACACGCAGGGCATGATCTTCTTGCCCGACGCGCGCTCGTCGGCGCTCAGATACAGGTCGTGATGGATCAGCTCGCCTTCGGCGCCGAGCACTTCCAGTTCGCACTGGCCGCAGGCGCCGCCGCGACAGAGGTAGGGCGCATCGACGCCCTGCTGCTCGATCGCTTCCAGCAGCGACAGATCGCTCGGCACGGTGAAGGCCTTGCCGCTCAGTGCCAGCTTCACGTCGAACGGCTCGCCGCCGGTCGGCGCGAGGAACTGTTCGCTGTGCAGATGGCTTTCCGGCCAGCCCAGCGACTTGCCGGCGTTCATGCTGGCGGCCACCATGCCGGCCGGACCGCAGATGTAGAAGTGGGTGCCCAGCGGACGGCCGGCCAGCAGCGAGCCGAATTCGATCTGTTCGCGGCGCGACTGCACGTAGTGATGCACGCGCCCCGGAGCCAGCGCCTCCAGCTCGTCGGAGAACACGCCGTATTCGGGGCCGCGGTAGGCGTAATGCACTTCGAAGTCGGCACCGAGGCGGGCCAGTTCGCGCGCCTGCGACAGGATGGGCGTGATGCCGATGCCGCCGGCGACCAGGATGTGGCGGCGGCCGGTGCGGATCAGCGGGAACAGGTTCACCGGCGCCGAAATGTCGATGCGCATGCCTTCGCGCGCCTGCTCGTGCAGCCAGCGCGAACCGCCGCGCGACTCTTCCTGCTTGCGCACCGCCACGCGCCAGGTGTCGCGCACGGTCGGGTCGCCCAGCAGCGAGTAGGGGTTGCGATGCGGGCGCTCGCCCAGCGGCAGCGACAGCACGATGTGGCTGCCGCCGGAATAGACCGGAAAATCTTCGCCGTCGGTGCGCGACAGGCTGAACTCGCGGATGCCCGGCGCCAGTTCGCGGATGCGGCGGATTTCTACGTTGAGGGATGCACTGCTCATGGGTAGACCACCTCCGCAGCGGGGACCTCGCCCGGCACTTCGGCGTCGATCTGGAAGCCCATGTAGGCACCCAGCCGGCGCGAGAAGTGGTCGCGCACGAACAGCGATCGTCCGCAGCCGCTGCATGAAACGATGTTGGTGTGCACGCCGCGCGTGATGGTGCGGCAATGCACGCAGAACACCGGGCGTGCCTTGCTGCCCAGTTGTGCGTAGCGAACTTCGTCGCGTCCGACGCCGAAGCCGTCGGCCACGCGCGACGCCTGCCACACCGCGTCTTCGGGGCCGGCGAGATAGATGCGCGTGCCCATCTGCGCGACGTAGAGCGCGTCGCGCAGCACTTCCAGCGCCTCGGCCAGCGAGTGCGTCTCGAGGTAGAGCGCACTGTCAGGCAGGCCCTGCGACCAGCAGCTGCGCGCTTCCGCGGACGCGCTGCCCAGATGGATCAGCGTGATGGTGCCGGCGGGCGGGTTGGACAGCAGGCGCTGCGCCAGAGCGGCGTCCTCGGCGGCGACGAACAGGATGTGATGCGTACCGGCGCGATCCCATTCGAGCTCTGCGTAAACCGGCTGGCTTTTGATGGCTGGGGTGCTCATGCGGCGTCTCGATGCGAGTTGCAGACATGCCGCGCGCCGGAGCGCGCGGCGGGTCGGATTCGATGCGCGATCAGCGCTTCTTGTCCGGATGGGTACGCTGGCGCAGCGGGTCGTAGAACGGCGTCGGCACCACCAGCGCGGCGAGCTTGCCGGCCTTGCTGGCAATGGTCAGGCGGGTGCCGATATTCGAATGCGACGGCTTCAGGTGCACCATGGCCAGCGACTGCATCAGCAGGCGGCTGTACGAGGCCGAGGTGACCACGCCGACTTCCTTCTCGCCGTCATAGACCTTGGCACCGGCTTCGACCGCTTCGTGGTGCAGCACGGTCATGCCGGCCTGCTTGGCGCGTTCGCGGCCCTTCAGCGAGAGCACGGCAGCCTTGCCGATGTAGTCGCCCTTCTTGTCGAGGTCGACCGCCCAGTCCATGTTCACTTCCCACGGCGTGGTGTCGCCTTCCGGCATTTCGAACGGGAAGAACAGCAGCGCGCCTTCGACGCGGGTCAGGTCGAGCGCGGTCCACGAGCAGGGGATGACGCCCTTCGGCTTGCCAGCTTCGAGGATGGTGTCCCACAGGAACACGGCGTCGGCGGCGCTGCAGTACACCTCGTAGCCGCGCTCGCCGGAGTAGCCGCCACGGCCCAGCGTCACCTTCTTGCCGAACAGCGTGGTTTCGACGTGGTTGAAGTAGGGCAGCGCCGCCAGATCGGCCGGCGTGTGCGGGGCCAGCACGTCGAGCGAAACCGGGCCCTGCAGCGACAGGATGTGCACGTCGAGGTCGGCTTCGACCTTCACGTTCTTGCCGGCTGCCAGTGCGGCCAGCGTCTTCGGCGTGGCGCCGCTGCCGTGCGAAATGCGGAATTTGTCGGCCGAGTCACGGATGATCATGATGTCGTCGACCAGCGCACCGGCTTCGTTCACTTCGCCGCCGAGGCGGGCGGTGCCCGGCTTCAGCTTGGTGATGTCGATGGTGACCAGGCGGTCGATCACGGCTTCGGCGTCCGGGCCGGTCACGTTGACGATGTTCAGCGCCGACACGTCGTACAGGCCGGCGCGGGTGCGCGTGGCGACGACTTCATCGTGCGGGCAGCTGTTGTAGCTCCACGGGATCGGCATGTTGTTCCACGTATCGCCGTCGAGCTTAGAACCGAGCTGGCGGTGCCGCTCGTTCAGTACCGAATTCCTCTGCATTCCCGGATCTCCTTGTCGTGGGCGTCGCCGCGCTGCGCGGTCGATCTGGGACTGATTCTGTTGTCCGGGGGAGGTCGGGACAATTCTCAAGAGGGGTTACCCCCTAGGTGGTATGTGCGCGCGAGCGCCTGCTGCGTACGCTGCGCGCATCACGAACAGGGGAGGCGGGCGATGGCGAAGGCGGGTGGAGGTGAAGGTGCGTGTCTGTGCGGTGCCGTGCGCTACCGTGTGCGGGGGGCGCTGAGCGCGCCGGTGGCGTGCCATTGCAGCCAGTGCGCCCGCACCAGCGGCCACCATGCGGTGATGGCGAGCTGCGCCGACGCCGATCTGGAGATTGCCGACGGCGGCACCCTCCGCTGGTACGACTCGTCGGCCTCGGTGAAGCGCGGCTTCTGCGCCCGCTGCGGCGGCAACCTTTTCTGGAAGGACGCCGCATCCGACGTCACCTACGTGACCGCCGGTACGCTGGACCGCCCGACCGGCCTGAAGCTGTCGGCCCACATCTTCGCCGGCTCGCGCGCCGACTACTACGACATCGACGACGACCTGCCGCGCAGCGACGCCTGGTAGGCGCGCGCGGTCACCGCGCCTGCGCAGGCGGCGCGGATGTCCATCGCGGGAATGAAAAAGGCGCGGAACGGCTTTCGCCATTCCGCGCCCTGCTGCCTGCGTACCGCGATCAGGCGCGCACGCGGGCCTTGGTCGGGTCGTAGTGCGAGGTTTTCACCTGGGTGGCCTTGATGCGCTTCTGGTGGCCGTCCAGCTTGCCGATCTCCACCGTGGCACCCAGCTCGACCGCCGACACGTCCAGCCGTGCCAGAGCGATGGTTTTGCCGAGGATGGGCGAACGGGTGGTGCTGGTGATCTGGCCGATCTGCGCGCGACCGTTGAAGATCGGGTCGCCGTGCGCCACCAGTTCGGTGCCTTCGATGTCCAGGCCGACCATGACGCGCGCCGGGTGAGCCTTGCGCCGCTCCAGCGCGGCCTTGCCGACGTAGTCATCCTCCTTGTCGGCCGCCACCGCGAAACCGATGCCTGCCTCGAACGGATCGGTCTGATCGCAGAAGTCGTACTCGGCGAAGATGAGCGCGGCTTCGATGCGCAGCATGTCGAGCGCGGCCAGGCCCATCGGCGCAATGCCGTACGGCTCGCCGGCCTTCGCGATGGCGTCCCACACCTGCACTGCGTGCTTCGGGTGGCACCACACTTCGTAGCCCAGTTCGCCGGTGTAACCCGTGCGCGACACGACGACCGGCAGGCCGTCGATCTTGCCCACGGTCAGGCGGAACCACTTCAGTTCGTCCATCGACGCATTGCCCGGCGGCGTGACGACGATTTCGCGCAGGATGTCGCGCGACTTCGGGCCCTGCACCGACAGGTTGTGCAGCTGGTCGGTGGAGGACTTCACCCACACGCGCAGATTGTGCTTGGCCGCCAGTTCGCGCAGCCACACGCCGCAGTAGTCGTCGCCGCACACCAGACGGAAGTTGTTCTGGCACAGGCGGAACACGGTGCCGTCGTCGATCATGCCGCCGTGCTCGTAGCAGAGCGCGGTGTAGACGATCTGGCCGACCGCCAGCTTGCGGATGTTGCGCGTGGTGGCCAGCTGCAGCAGCTGTTCGGCGTCCGGGCCGGTGATTTCGAACTTGCGCAGTGCGGACAGATCGATCATCACCGCGCGTTCGCGGCAGGCCCAGTATTCGTCGATCGGGCCGTTGGACGAGAACGAGTCCTGCAGCCAGAAGCCGCGGTACTCGACCATGCGGCGGGTGAGCGCGGAGGTGCGGGCGTGGAAGCCGGTTTCGCGGGTCAGTTTGGGGGCGGCGTCGGGCGTCATGCGGTGTGCGATCCCTTTGGAGAAGTTGTTCGAGGCGTCATAGACCCGCACGTGGATATCCGTCGGGTTCCAGCCGTTGGCCGGGTCGATGTCGTCGGTGCAGGACGAGGAGGCGCAGACCAGGTCGGTCATCGCGCGCAGCAGCACGTAGTCGCCGGCGCGCGACCACGGTTCGTCCAGGCTGATGCTGTCGTCGTGATTGACGATGGTGTTGTAGAAGAAGTTGATCGCCGGCCAACCGGCGCGGCGGGCGACGCCGTGCGGTTCGAGCGCGTTGTTGAAGTTGTCGCTGCAGTTGGCGTGACCGGGGTAACCCATGTCGTCGTAGTACTTCGCGCTGCACGCCAGCATGAAGGTGTCGTGGCGGCCGACCGTGTCGCGGATCACCTCGACCAGCGGCACCTGGCGCTCGTCGTAGTACTTGTTCAGCAGGCCGGGGCCGGGGCTGGCCGAACCCATCAGCGTGCGCGTGGTGGTCGGGTCGAGGTCGTATTCCTGGCCCTGCGCGAGTGCTGCGGCGTCGAAGGCGAGGAAGTCGGAGCACTGGCGGCCGTCGACGTCGATCACCTGTATGTAGTCGCCGGCCTTCACGCGGTAGGCCTGTGCGGTGCCGGCGGCGATGCGCAGGTCGAGCACCGGCGGGGCCAGCGGCGGCGGCGCGATGCCGGCCACCGGTTCGGCGCACTCGACATCGGCGATCAGTTCGGTCGGCGCGTTCTGCGCGTCCGGCTGCATGTCCTCGCCCGGCGCATGCAGTGCGCAGCGCACGGCGCCCGGTGCGGTGACGACGCGCTGGCTGCCCGGCAGCCCGTCGCTGCCGAACACTTCGGCACAGACCAGGCCCCAGCCGGCCGGTGCGCCGCTGAGCAGCGCGCGGGCGAAGGCCGGCACATCGGCCGGGGTGGTGACGGGCAGGCCGGGCAGCATGGCCGCGGCGATGCCGTTCGGGCCGGCGACGTAGAGCAGCCCCGGCTGCAGGCCTTCGGGGTCGGTCAGCGTGAGGCGGTCGCCGGCGGCGAGGTCGAAGGACACCGCCGCGCCGCCGGGGGCGACGTGACGGACGTGGCGTGCACGCGTTCGCGCGGCAGTCGCCGGATTCAGCGAAGGTTCGACGATCGTGTTCATGTCATGGAAGCACCCGCGACCCGACGTGCCCGGTGGTGGCCGGGCAGGTCGGGTCGCATCAGGGTTGGTCGGTCACGGGTGTGTCACCCGTGGG
This sequence comes from Methyloversatilis sp. NSM2, assembly GCF_038066675.1. Classification (NCBI taxonomy): domain Bacteria; kingdom Pseudomonadati; phylum Pseudomonadota; class Betaproteobacteria; order Nitrosomonadales; family Sterolibacteriaceae; genus Methyloversatilis; species Methyloversatilis sp. NSM2. The sequence goes on along the minus strand of NZ_JBBUKV010000005.1, from coordinate 541,402 downwards.
CCCCGGGCCGTCAGGCCTGCTCGGTCGAGGCCGGCTCGTTCAGGTAGGCCTCGAGCGAGTCGTCCAGTGCCTCCAGCCACGAGGTGTGGTGCGGCGTGGCCATGGTGCCGGTCATCAGCGAGCGGTAGCACTTGTTGCGGTAGCCCATGATGTCCTCGTACTTGTCCTTCTTCCATTCGAGGAAGGTCTGGTTGACCTCGGGAATCGGGAAGCTCGGGTAATCGGTGGCGTCGATCAGGTGCTGGATGTACTTGCCCTGGAATTCGAACATCTGCTGGGCGTCTTCCAGCGTCAGTTCCTCTTCGCGCCACTTCATGTCCTCGGCGTGCATCTCTTCGTACGACGGCACCGGCAGGCGGCCGAGGATGACGTCGCGCGCGTACCAGGCCTGGGCGTCGAACATGTTGAAGCTGTACCACTGGTCCTGCATGCCGAGGTACATCAGCTGCGGGTTGTCCTCCCACATGATGCCCTTGTACAGATTGAGCGGCCACAGGCGGTTGTCGGTCTTCAGGCGCAGTTCTTCCGACAGGAAGGGGAAGTGGTGCTTGTAGCCGGTGCACAGGATGACGGCGTCGATGTGCTTGCTGGTGCCGTCGGCGAAGTGGGCGGTCTTGCCCTCGACGCGCAGCAGCTGCGGCTTCTCTTCCCAGTTGTCGGGCCACTTGTAGCCCATCGGGTTGGTGCGGTAGCAGCTGGTGATCGAACGGGCGCCGTACTTGTAGCACTGCGAGCCGATGTCTTCCGCCGAGTAGCTGGCGCCGACGATGAGCACGTCCTTGCCCTTGAATTCGAGCGCGTCACGGAAGTCGTGCGCGTGCAGCACGCGGCCGCCGAAGGTTTCGAAGCCCGGGAAGTAGGGCACGTTCGGGGTCGAGAAGTGGCCGCTGGCGACGATGACGTAGTCGAACTCTTCCGAGTAGGTCACGTCCTGGTCGTAGTTGTGCACGGTGACCGTGAACTTCTTGGTCTTGTCGTCGAAGGTGACGTTGCGGGCGGCGGTGTTGAAGCGGATGTACTTGCGCACGCCGGCCTTTTCGACGCGACCCTTGATGTAGTCCCACAGCACTTCACGCGGGGGGTAGGAGCCCATCGGGCGACCGAAGTGTTCGTCGAAGGTGTAGTCGGCGAATTCCAGACATTCCTTCGGACCGTTGGACCAGAGGTAGCGGTACATGCTGCCGTGCACCGGCTCGCCGTGCTCGTCCAGGCCGGTGCGCCAGGTGTAGTTCCACATGCCGCCCCAGTCCGACTGCTTTTCGTAGCACACGATTTCCGGAATGTCGGCGCCCTTGGCCTGGGCGGACTGGAAGGCCCGGAGCTGGGCCAGGCCGCTGGGGCCGGCGCCGATGATGGCAACGCGCTTCTTCATGATCTGTATCCCTCTTGTGTGGTCCGTTCTGGATACGACCGCGGCATGCTCTCGGCCGCCCGGTCGGTCGCTGGACGTCGTGCATTCGCCGCGTCTCAGGTGCGGCGAATGATGCGAAGGCGGATCAATGCCCACAATTCTCAAGAGGGATTACCTCTTTGGGGGTAAGGGGCGGGTGAGTCGAGGGACTAGGGGCTAGGGATCAGGGACCAGGGAACAGGTGTGGCTGCGCCACACGAGGTCAGGGCGCGGCCCCTCTAGCCCCCAGCCCCTGACCCCTAGCCCCTGCTTACCCCCAAAGAGGTAATCCCTTGTGAGAATTGTTCCGACGGCGGCCCGCTTCCAATAATCGGACCCACATCGAGACGACCGCGCAACGTCAGCCGGTCGCGAAGTGCGGGGAGATCAGGGTGACGCAGTGCTGCTGCCGTTTTGACGCCGATCACGGACACGCCTCTCCGGACCCCTTCCGCACTTCTTCCTTCAGCACTCCCGCCAGTCGCAGCGTCGCGGCCGGTGCAGATTCTTCGCCACACCCGTTTCCGAGTATCAGGGTCGCATCCGGCAACGACGCCAGGTCGCGCGCCGACTCACAACCGGACAGCTATGGGCAGGCCGTCCGCTTTTTCAGATCGCCCGAAACCGTGGATCAACAGAGGGAGAACACCGTGCTTAACCACCGACGTCACCGCAACACCCTGAGCGCCGTATTGCTGGGCCTGCTCGCCGTACCGTTCTGTGCCCAGGCTCAGGAAGCCGCGGCCGCCGCGCCGGCCTATACGATCAGTGCCAATGTGGGCCTGTTCTCGCAGTACATCTTCCGCGGCATCAGCTACACGCAGGAGAATCCGGCGGTGCAGGGCGGTTTCGACCTCGCGCATTCGAGCGGCGCCTACCTGGGCATCTGGGGTACCAATGTGAGCGATCTGGCGCTGTCGAACGCGACCGGCGAGATCGACGTGTACGGTGGCTTCGCCAAGACCATCGACGACTGGACCTTCGACGTCGGCTTCCTGCAGTTCATTTTCCCGGGCGGCAAGTACGATCCGTCCGGCGAGAGCCTGAACACGCTGGAACTGAATGCGGCGGTGACGTGGAAGTTCATCCAGCTGAAGTACTCGTACGCGGTGACCGATTACTTCGGCTTCAGCAAGAAGGCCTTCGGCGCAGACTCGGACGGATCGGACTACATCGAGCTGAACGCGAACTACGAGTTCATGCCGTCGTGGATCGCCAACGTTCACGTCGGTCACCAGAAGGTGAAGAACTACGACGATTACGACTTCACGGACTGGAAGGTGGGCGTGACGAAGAACTTCGAAGGGGGCTGGCAGGCGGCGGTGGCGTATGTCGACACCAATGCGGACAAGAACTTCTACACGATCTGCGATACGGCCGGCGGGGTGTCCACGCGCTGCAAGGACACCGGCGACAGCAAGTGGCTGATCTACGTGAAGCGCACGTTCTGATGACCAGGGGGCCGCAGCGATGCGGCCCCTTGCGCACAAGGGGGATATGACATGAGCAGCAATGCGGATGTGATCGGAGCGGCGCCGGTACGGTCGGCCAGCCGCGCCGAAAGTGCTTCACTGCACCGGAAGATCGACTGGACCGGTGCGTTCTGGGTGGCCAGCGGCGTGCCGGCGCTGGTGCTGTTTTCCATCGGCGCCATCGCCGCCACCGTCGGCAAGCCGTCGTGGATGGTGTGGGCACTGTCGATCGGCTTCGGCTTCATACAGGCCTTCACCTATGCCGAAATCGCCGGCCTGTTCCCGCACAAGTCGGGTGGCGCTTCGGTGTATGGCGCGGTCGCCTGGGTGCGTTACAGCAAGATCATCGCGCCGGTGTCGGTGTGGTGTAACTGGTTCGCCTGGTCGCCGGTGCTTGCCATCGGTTCCGGTCTGGCGGCCGGCTACATCCTCGGCGCGCTGTTCCCGGCCGATGCGGCGATCAACACCTGGCAGCTGACGCTGGTCGACCTGAGCTTCATCAAGTCCGGGCTCGAACTGCGCATCAACGCGACCTTCCTGGTCGGTGTCGTGCTGCTGCTGGCGGTGTTCGGCATCCAGCACGGCGGCATCCTGCGTTCGGCGCGCACGACCATGGTGCTCGGCGTCACGGCGCTGATTCCGCTTATGCTGATCGCGCTGGTGCCGCTGCTGTCCGGCGACATGCCGTCGACGCACTTCTCGCCGATGGTGCCCATCGCCTACGAGAACGGTCTGGTGGTCGATGGCTCGTGGAACATGGCGGGCGTCACGCTGATGGCAGGCGGCCTGTTCATTGCCGCGTGGTCGACCTACGGCTTCGAAACCGCGGTCTGCTACACCCGCGAGTTCAAGGATCCGAAGAAGGACACCTTCAAGGCCATCTTCTACTCGGGTCTGCTGTGCATCGTCGTGTTCACGCTGGTGCCGCTCGCCTTCCAGGGCCATCTCGGCCTGGGTGAGGTGGTGACGCCGCCGGTGGTCGAAGCGGACGGCACGGTGAGCACGCCGGCGGTCTACAGCGGCATGCTGGCACCCGATGTCTACAGCGGCATGGGTGTGGCCAACGTGATGTCGCACATGGTCGGCGGCGGCGAAGTGGTGGCCAATGTGCTGGTCGTCATGCTGGTGCTGGCGGTGCTGCTGTCCATCATGACCTCGATGGCGGGTTCGTCGCGCACGCTTTACCAGGCTTCGGTCGATGGCTGGCTGCCGCGCTACCTGTCGCACGTCAATGAGCACGGCGCACCGACCCGCGCGATGTGGACGGATCTGGGCTTCAACCTGATCCTGCTGCTGATGTCGGACTACGTGTTCGTGCTGGCCTGCTCCAACGTCGGCTACATCATGTTCAACTTCCTGAACCTGAACTCCGGCTGGATCCACCGCATCGACCGTCCGGACTGGGACCGCCCGTTCAAGGCGCCGAAGATCATTCTCGGCATCGGTGTCGTGCTCGGTTTCGTCAACCTCGCGCTGATGGGTCTCGGTGCAGACATCTACGGCGCGGGCACGCTGACCGCGGGTCTGGTGTTCGCATCGCTGATCATCCCGGTCTTCCTGTATCGCCACTACGTGCAGGACAAGGGCAAGTTCCCGGACGCGATGCTGGAGGACATGCACCTGAACGACCAGCTGGCGGAAGGCGGCAAGCGTGCCGGCATCCTGCCCTACATCACGCTGGCTGCTGGTGTCGCGGTGGTGATCATCGCGCACAACATGGCGGTGTATTGATGCAGCGGAGCCGTCGCGCGCTCGCGTGACGGCCGCGGAACGATGTCCGCACTTGCCGGCATCGGCCACTCCTACGGGAGTTGTCGATGCCGGTTTTCTTTTGGCGTCGCGGCGCCCGCTTTCTGCGCACGCCTACCCAGAATGGCTTACTCCCTCTTGAGAATTGTCCGGCCGGTGGCGTTTGCAGATAATTGCTCTGCCCTGCCTGAATCGGCGAATGACGTACTCAGGCGGAGCAAGCGGGAATGCGGGGTGCATTCCCGCCGGATGCGCAAGTCGCGGTGCGAGCGCCGCGACAACCAACTCTCCTCACCTTCACCGGCACGTGCAGCCAGCTCCTCCTGGCGCGCACCTGCCGGTTTCTTTTTTTTCAGGCCTGCGGCGAGGCCGGGTGGAAGCAGTTCAGACGCAGCAGTTCGTCCGGCCGCACCGGTCGGCTGAACAGATAGCCCTGCAGGCGGTGGCAGCCGAGCTCGGTCAGCTGCGCCAGTTGCCCCGGCGTTTCCACACCCTCGGCGACGATTTCCAGCCCCATGCTGTCGGCCAGCGAGGTGATGGCGCGCACGATGGTGACGGCGTCGGAACTGCTGCGCAGCTGGCTCACGAAGCTGCGATCGATCTTCAGCGTGCGTACGGCAAAGCGCATCAGATAGGCGAGCGACGAGTAGCCGGTGCCGAAATCGTCGATGGCGAGGCTGATGCCCATGGCGTCGAGCGCGCCGAGAATGTCGGTGGTGCGCGGGATGTCCTCCATCAACGTGCTTTCGGTGATCTCCAGCTCCAGCATGCGCGGATCGACACCGGCTTCCCGCAGCGCGCCGGCGATGTCGCTCACCAGGTCGTCGTCCCGCAACTGCCGGCCCGACAGGTTGAAGGCGAGGTGCAGCTGCGGCTGTGTCGCCTGCAGCATGCGCAGGTCGCGCAGCGCTTCGCGCAGCGACCAGCGGCTGACCGGCACGATGAGTCCGGTTTCCTCCAGCAGCGGAATGAAGCGGTCAGGCGGCACCACACCCTCGGTCGGGCTGTTCCAGCGCAGCAGCGCCTCGACCGTCGCCACGCGGCCGGTGCGGGTGTCGATGATGGGCTGATAGACGAGGAAGAACTCGCGCCGTTCGAGCGCGCCGTGCAGCGCGATCTCCGCCGACAGCTCGGTGTGCGCGTGGGCATCCATGCTCTGGTCGTAGAAGCGCAGCGTGTTGCGGCCCGCAGCTTTGGCGCGGTACATCGACAGGTCGGCCCGGCTGAGCAGTTCGTCGACCGAGTGTCCGTTCTCCGGAAACAGCGCGATGCCGACGCTGGCGCTGACGAAGAACTCGCGCCCCTGCACGCGCACGCCTTCGGCAAGCGCCGCCAGTATCTTCTCGGCGATTTCGGTTACTGCGGTGCGATCGCCGGTCTCTTCGAGCAGTACGGTGAACTCGTCGCCGCCCAGACGCGCCACCGTGTCCGAGGCGCGCACGCAGCCGCGTAGCCGTGCGGCGACCTCGGTCAGCAGCGCGTCGCCGACGCTGTGGCCCAAGGTGTCATTGATCACCTTGAAGCGATCAAGGTCGATGAACAGCACGGCCAGCGGGCACTCGGTGCGCATGGCGCGGCGCATGGCCTGGCGCAGCCGGTCGGTGAACAGCCGGCGGTTGGGCAGGTCGGTCAGTGCGTCCATGCCAGCCAGATACTCCAGCTGGTCCTGCGCGCGGATGCGTTCGCTGACGTCGCGCGAGGTGGCAACGTAGTGACTGATCCGTTGCTGCGCGTCGCGGATCGGGCTGATCGTCTTCTCTTCGTGATAGAGCTCGCCGTTCTTGCGCCGGTTGGTGAACACCATGCGGAACACCTCGCCGCTGCGCAGAGCACGCCAAAGCCGGGCATAGACGTCGGGGCCATGCAGGCCCGATTTCAGCAGGCCGGGCGAGCGCCCCAGCACTTCTTCGGCGGAGTAGCCGGTACTGCGCTCGAAAGCTGGATTGACGTACTCGATCAGGCCGCCGGCACAGGTGATCAGCACCGCATCGCCGGCCTGGTGCGCCGCGCGCGCCAGCAGGCGAAGCTCGCGCTGCGCGGCGTCCTCAGGCGTGCCGTGGCTCACGCGCAGCAGCCAGTGACCGCTCGCGTCGCCGGGCAGCGGGGCGCACTCGACACAGACCGGACGACCTCCGTCATGCAGATGCCAGATCTGCCGGCTCACCGCGTTGCCGCAACCGGCCCGGAAGGCGGGCCAGCCCGACTGGCCGTCGTTGTCGAGTTCGCGGAACACACGGTGCACCGGCTGCCCACGGACGTCGGTCAGGGTGTCGGGCCAGCCGGTGTGGTCGATGATCCGGCCCTCGTGGGAAAGCCTGAGCAATGCCGTCGTCGCAGCCTGCGGCGCGTCGCCGACGGCGACGCTGAAGGCATCAGGGAAGGAAGCGTGCTGCGTGCATGGCATGTCCATGGCGCTGCAGCTGAACAGTGCGGAAACGACGGCCATCGTGCATCCCCCGGTCTACATGGCAGCGTCCTGAACCGGTGTGTCCGGGTCAGGATGCATTGAATGTCGGGCGGGGTTCGGGCCCTTCTGCGCGCTCTGCGACGCGCCTTCTTCTGCTGCTTACGGTTCGCGCACAGGGCTGCTTGAGGCCTGTCGTCACGATCCTCTCCCGGGAGACCGAGGGCTACTGACCGGCGCCGGCTCGCGGCGTACCGCCTGCAAGCGGCTGCATCATGTCCTTGGCGACGTCCTCGATGCGTCGGCGCTGCGCGCGTGCTGTCTTGCGCAACATTTCGAAGGCCGGCTGGCGGTCTATCCGCAGACGCTCCATCAGGATGCCGACGGCGATGCTGATCTCGCGCCGCTCGTCGAGGGCGCGCTGCAGGTGCTGGCCGGTACTGCGCAGCTGGCGCAGCTCTTCCGAGCGCGCCAGTGCGGTGCGCAGCGTGGGCAGCAGCTGTTCGACGTCGAGCGGCTTGACCAGATAGGCCAGCGCACCGCGCTCGATGGCGCTGCGCACCCGACCCGGGTCGCCAAAGGCGGTCAGGAAGATCAGCGGCAGGCTGTGGTGCTCGCGCAGCACCGCCGCGAACTCGAGCCCGGTCATGCCCGGCAGCTTCTCGTCGAGGATGACCAGATCGATGCGCGTCGTCCCGAGCAGCGCCAGCGCCTCTTCGGCCGAGCGCGCGACATGGACGCCGTAGCCGTGAGCGCGCAGCCCGTCGCCCAGCGTGGCTGCGTTCAGCCGGTCGTCCTCAACCAGCAGCAGTTGCGGGCTGGTGTCGTCGTATGTGTGCATGGTCGCGGGTCTCGTCAAACGTAATGATGGGTGGCCGCAGCGCGAGGCGCGTCAATACGCGTCCCGGCTGCTGGCGAAAATCCAGTGTGGCGTGCTCGGTCGGCAGCAGTGCGGCCAGCAGTTCGAGGCCCTGGCCGAGGCCGCGGCGTGCGGCGAAATCGAAGCCGGGCGGCAGCTCGCCACCGTTGCCGATGACGATGAGTGCGCCGTCGTCGTCCGTGGACAGTTCGACGTCCACGCCGGCGTCGCGGTCGACCTGCCGGTGCTTGACCGCATTCATCAGCAGTTCGTTGAGCACGATGGCCAGCGGCACCGCTTCGCTGTCGGCCAGACGCAGTTCGAAGGCGCTGAGGTCGCGCACGTCGAGCTTCACCCGGGCGTCGAACAGGCCTTCGATGCTGCCGGCAATCATGCGCAGGAATTCGCCGAGCTGGACCGGGGCGCCGGCCTGACTGCCCTGCAGCTCGTGGATGACGGCGATCGATCGAACCTGGCTGATGGCGCCGGTCAGCGCATGGGCGAGCGCCGGGTGTTGTCCGGCGCAGCGACGCAGCAGTCCGACCACGCCCTGCAGGCTGTTCTTGATGCGGTGGTGCGCCTCACGCACCAGCGTTTCGCGCTGCCGCTCGGCCTGCGCCAGCCGGTGAGCCTCGGCTTCCTTGCGCGCCGTGATGTCCTCGGCGACACCGGCCACGCGTGCATGGCCGTCCTGCGCCTGCCACGGAAAGGCGCGGCAGTGCAGCCAGCGCAGGCCGCCGTTGCGGTCGGCGACGCGCACCTCGACTTGCGCTACCTCGCCCTGCGCCTGAGCGGCGAGAAAGGCTTCGAAACGCGATCGGTCGGGTGGTGCCACCGCTTGTGCCCAGCCGTTCAGATCGCCCGGGTGCTCGCCGTTCGGCAGTGCGCTGATGTCCGAAAAGGCCGGGCTGGCGTAGTACAGCGCACGCGTGTGCGGATCGCTGACCCAGAAGATTTCGCGGATGTGTTCGGCCAGCAGATAGAAGCGCTCCTGCGCTGCACGCAGTGCGGCCTCGGCCTGCTTGCGTTCGCGGATGTCGCGCACGACCGCGATGACCGCGGGCCCGCCGGCGAACTCGATGCGCGAGCCGACGACTTCGACCGCGACCGTTTCACCGTCACGGGTGAGCGCCACGCCATCGAGGTAACGCGTGCTGCGCTTGATCGCCAGTTCGTCGAAACAGGCCTGTACGCGCATCTCCTCGGACGGCGGGTAGAGCATGGATACATGCTTGCCGGCGACTTCGGCGGGGCGGTAGCCCAGCAGTTCGCTCGCCGCGCCGTTCATGTGCATGATCATGCCGCGCGGCGTCATCAGTAGCAGCGCGTCGGCGATGCCCTCGAACAGATCCGGGGAGGCGGGGATGCCTATGGCATCAGCGTCGCGCTCACTCTTCCCCGGTCGCGTGCCCGCGACCTCGCCGCCCGGAAGGCCCGGTGCGGGTGCTGCTGGGAATGCAAATTCGCGAACCATCGTGGTGCGCCCCCCTGGCTGCGCCTGTGTTGCCGTACTCGAAAGCTTCGCGCTGGGGCCGGGCGCTGGGCGTACGCAAATCCGTTGCCACCAGATGCGTGGCTGTTCTCAATTCAAGTTTAGCGCAAGCACGGCGGCGGATTCGGGCCACGAAATGCTTTGCTGCGGCCATTTGTAACGATCGGGTTCCGGAGCGGACGGGAAAACGATAAGCGCGCCTGCTGGCGAGGGCTGCGACCGCGAAGGGAGGCGATCACGCGTCGGCGCCAAAGGCGGTGTGCATGCCCAGAGGGGGCGGAAAACAGCGTGGCGGCGGCCGGGGTTGCCCCGCGCGAAATGCCGGAGCAACGCCGGGTCAGCCGCTCCAGAATCGGGCGCTCAGCACCAGCGCCCACACCAGGAGCAGGTTGAGCAGAGAAACCATGACGGCGGCCGAGCCGATGTCCTTGGCGCGCTTGGCCAGAGCGTGGTTCTCCAGCGAAATGCGGTCGACGGTGGCTTCGACCGCGGAATTGAGCAGTTCGACGATCAGCACCAGCAGCACCGAGAACACCATCAGCGCGCGTTCGACGCCGCTGTTGCCGAGCCACAGCGCGAGCGGCAGCAGCAGCACGGCGGCGATCACCTCCTGGCGGAAGGCGTCTTCGTGACGGAAGGCAGCACCCAGACCTTCGGCCGAGTAGCGGGTGGCATTGAGCAGGCGGCGCAGGCCGGTCTTGCCCTTGAACGGACTTTCTTGCATCGGCTCAGCGTAGTGCGGGAATGTTGCAGGGCGCCGACCGGCGCCCTGCGGAGGTACTTACTTCAGCGCGGCCAGTGCGGCGGCGTAGTCGGGTTCCTGCTTGATCTCCGGCACCAGTTCGGCGTGCAGCACGGTGTCGTCGGCGTCGAGCACCAGCACGGCGCGCGCGGTCAGGCCGGCCAGCGGGCCGTCAATGATCTCGACGCCGTAATTGGCCATGAACTCGCGGCCGCGCAGCGTCGACAGCGATTGCACGTTCTGCAGGCCTTCCGTTTCGCAGAAGCGCTTCATCGCGAAGGGCAGGTCGGCGGAAATGACCAGCACGACGGTGTTGGCGATGTTGCCGGCCTGTTCGTTGAACTTGCGGGTCGAGGTTTGGCACACCGGGGTGTCCAGGCTGGGCACGATGTTGAGCACCTTGCGCTTGCCGGCGAGGCTGGCCAGCGACACGTCGGCCAGGTCGGTGCCGACCAGCGTGAAGGCGGGCGCCTTGGTGCCCTTGGCCGGGAAGTGACCGGCGAGGTGGATGGGGTTGCCGGCGAGCGTGACGGTCTGGGTCATGGGTATTCCTCCTTGTGCGTGGCGCTGCGAGGGGCCCGATCGGTTGATCAGGGATAGAAGACGTAGAGGCGGTAGCCGCCGGCGTTGGTGTCGGTCGGGTCGACCAGCACGCTGACCGCCTGTTCCGATGCGGCTGCGAATTCGCTGCCCTGGCGGTCGGCCGGCAGGTAGTCGGCAGGCGCGAGCACGCGGCGCACGATGGGCCGGTCGCTGGTGTCGGTCAGACTCAGTTCGAGGTGCGGCCAGTCCTGCGCGTGCGTGGCGCCGTTGCGCAGCAGCGCATTCAGGCGCAGCAGCGGTGCGCGTTCGGTGTCCGGATTCAGTTCCGATGATTCGATGCTGATCAGGTCGGCGCGACGCGGCGCTGGCAGCGTGCAGCCGAGGCGGGCGCAGGCCTGCTCGAACAGCGGCTTGAGCGCCGGTTGGGCGATCAGCAGTTCGGTGCGGAACAGATAGGCAAGCTGGGCGGCGGCCAGCAGCAAGAGCAGCAGGATGCCTGCGCTCCACAGCGTCGTCTTCAGCGCGCCGCGGCGAGGCGTCTGGTCTTCGCCATACAGTTCGCGGCGGATGCGCTGTACCGCCGGGTCGCGCACCGGTTCGAGCGCCGGCGGCGGGTCGAGCAGGGGATCGCGCGCGGACGTCGCGGGCGCGGCGACGATGTCGTCGTCGGGTGCCGGCGCGGCTTCGAGTTCGACGATGTCCAGCGGCTGCGTGACGTCCGGATCGGGCTCGGGCGCCGCCTCGCCTGCAGCGGTCACGCCGGGATGGTCGTCGACGGGGGCTTCGTTTTCGGCGGCGGCCTCGGCGGCTTCTGCCGGCGCCGTGTCGTCGGCGCGCGTCTGCCAGTAGTCGGTGGTGCGTTCGACCAGCGCTTCCATGCTGTCGCCGGGCTGCGGCGAGGGCGGCGCGTCGGCGCTGCCGACGTCGAGGTCCAGCCGTTCGGTGGTGACGGCGGCCGGGTCGTCCGCCAGCAGTTCGATGTCCGGTTCTGCAGCGAAGGTCAGCGTGGCATGGCTGTGTTCGGGTTCGTCCGCGACCGGCGCTGCGTTCTCGATGTCGGTGGCGGCGGGCGGCGGTGCGAGGTCTGCGGCGGCGGGTGCCGGCGTGTCACCGCTTTTCGGGAGCGGCACGTCCACCATTGCGTCGACAGCGTCGAACACCGTGTGGCAGCGGCCGCAGCGCACGCGGCCTTCGCGTGCCCGGAGCTGCACCGTGTCGACGCGGAAGACGGTGGCGCAGGCCGGGCAGCGGGACAGCATCAGACGCGCGTCCCGGTCATCAGCACCCAGCCTTCCCGCTCGCCGGCAACCTCCAGTTCGAAGGCCGGGCGGTAGGCGGCGCGCACCATGTCGGTCTGCGCGGCGAGGATGCCGGACAGCGCGATGCGACCACCGCTGCGCGTGAGACCGCACAGCAGCGGCGCCAGCACGGTGAGCGGGTTGGCCAGGATGTTGGCCACCACGACGTCGGCCGTGTGGTCGATGTTTTCGCGCGAATGCAGCAGTTCCAGCGTGGCACCGTTGCGCTCGGCGTTGTAGCGGGCGGCGTCCATCGCGTGCGGGTCGATGTCGGTGCCGGTCACGCGCGCGGCACCGAGCTTGGCGGCGGCGAGCGCGAGGATGCCGGAGCCGCAGCCGTAGTCGATCACCGTTTCGCCGCCGCGGATGACTGAATCCAGCCATTCGAGGCAGAGCCGGGTGGTCGGGTGCGAGCCGGTGCCGAAGGCCATGCCCGGGTCGAGCGTGATGTTGATCGCCGCAGGATCGGGCTGGTCATGCCAGGACGGCACGATCCACAGACGCTTCGATACCGGGATGGGCTCGAACTGGGCCTGCGTGATGCGCACCCAGTTCTGCTCGTCCAGCCGCGAGGTCGTGTAAGGGGGCGGCGCTGTCAGGCCGGCCTGTTCGGCCGCTTCCGCCATCGCGGTCGCGTAGTCGGCGTCGCGGTCGAACAGCGCGTGGATGCGCGAATGCGGCCACAGCTCGACGGCGACCGGCATGCCGGGTTCGCCGAACTGCGGCTTCTCGTCCGGCGTGCCGGCGTCGGCGTCCTCGATGTCGACCGACAATGCGCCCGCTTCGAGCAGCGCGTCCGACAGTGCCTCGGCGTTGGCCGAGTCGGCCAGCAGCGTGACGGTGATCCAGCCGCCCGCCTGCTGCTCGCCCGGCTGTTCGCGCGATTCGCTCATTTGACCTTGGCCGCTTCCTGCGCTGCGAGCTTCTGCTCGAGGTAGTGGATGCTGGTGCCGCCGTCCATGAAGCGGGTGTCGTGCATCAGTTCCTGGTGCAGCGGGATATTGGTCTTGATGCCGCTGACGATCATTTCCGACAGCGCGATGCGCATGCGGCGGATCGCCTGGTCGCGCGTGTCACCGTAGGTGATCACCTTGCCTATCATCGAGTCGTAGTGCGGCGGCACGGTGTAGCCCTGATACACGTGCGAATCGACGCGCACGCCGGGGCCACCCGGCGGGTGATAGCCGGTGATCTTGCCCGGGCTGGGCGTGAACTTGTACGGGTCTTCGGCGTTGATGCGGCATTCCAGCGCGTGGCCGGTCAGCTTGATGTCGCGCTGCTTGAAGCGCAGTTTTTCGCCGGCGGCGACGCGGATCTGCTCCTGCACCAGGTCGATGCCGGTGATCAGTTCGGTCACCGGGTGCTCGACCTGGATGCGGGTGTTCATTTCGATGAAATAGAACTCGCCGTTCTCGTACAGGAACTCGAAGGTGCCGGCGCCGCGGTAGTTGATGCGGCGGCAGGCCTCGGCACAGCGCTCGCCGACGCGGGCGATCAGCCGTGCCGGAACACCCGGTGCCGGTGCTTCCTCGATGATCTTCTGGTGGCGGCGCTGCATGGAGCAGTCGCGCTCGCCCAGATAGACGGCGTTGCCGTGTGCGTCGGCCAGCACCTGGATTTCGATATGGCGCGGGTTCTCGAGGAACTTCTCCATGTACACGGCGGGGTTGTTGAACGCCGCACCGGCTTCTGCACGGGTCATCTGCACCGCGTTGATCAGCGCTGCCTCGGTGTGCACGGTACGCATGCCGCGTCCGCCGCCGCCGCCGGCCGCCTTGATGATGACCGGGTAGCCTATGCCACGCGCGATGCGGACGATTTCCTTCGGGTCGTCGCCGAGCGCGCCTTCGGAGCCGGGTACGCAGGGTACGCCGGCCGCCTTCATCGCGTCCTTGGCCGACACCTTGTCACCCATCAGCGTGATGGTTTCCGGGCGCGGACCGATGAACACGAAGCCGCTGCGCTCGACGCGTTCGGCGAAATCCGCGTTCTCGGACAGGAAGCCGTAACCGGGGTGGATGGCTTCGGCATCGGTCACTTCGGCGGCCGAAATGATGGCGGGGATATTCAGGTAGGACTGGCCGGACGGCGCCGGGCCGATACAGACCGACTCGTCGGCCAGTCTGACGTACTTCGCCTCGGTGTCGGCTTCGGAGTGCACCGCCACGGTGCGGATGCCCAGCTCGCGGCAGGCGCGCAGGATGCGCAGCGCAATCTCGCCACGGTTCGCGATCAGAATTTTTCCGAACATGGGGTGGTCGCTCAGCCGATGATGAACAGCGGCTGGCCGTATTCGACCGGCTGGCCGTTCTCGACCAGGATGGCCTTCACGACACCGGCGGCGTCGGACTCGATTTCGTTCATCAGCTTCATCGCCTCGATGATGCACAGCGTTTCACCGATCGCCACCGACTGGCCGACATCGACGAAGGCCTTGCCGCCTGGCGACGACGATCGGTAGAAGCTGCCGACCATCGGCGACTTCACGACATGGCCTTCCGGCAGCGCAGCTTCGGCCGGTGCGGCAGGCGCGGCGGCGGCCGGAGCGGGTGCTGCGGCGACCGGCGCGGGCGCCGCAACGTAGGTGGCCTGGGCGGCCGGCGCCGGCAGATGCTTGGCGATCCGCACCTTTTCCTCGCCCTCGGTCACTTCCAGCTCGGAAATGCCCGATTCCTGGACGAGGTCGATCAGCTTCTTGAGTTTGCGCAAATCCATGGTGTATCCCCGCGTAAGCCGGCCTTCGTTGTGCCGGCGAGTGTTTATTTTCTGGTGTCGAGCCGCCGCAGCGCGAATTCGAGCGCGGCTTCGTAACCGTAGGCGCCCAGACCGCACACTACGCCAACCGCGATATCCGACAGATAGGAGTGATGCCGGAATGCTTCGCGTGCATGCACGTTGGACAGGTGCACCTCGACGAACGGAATGGCGACCGCAGCCAGCGCGTCACGTATGGCCACACTGGTGTGCGTGTAGGCGGCCGGGTTGATCAGGATGAAATCGACGCTCTCGCTCCGGGCAGCCTGGATGCGGCCGACCAGATCGCCTTCGTGATTGCTCTGGAAACATTCGAGCGATACGCCGGCAGCAAGCGCATTCACCTTCAGCTTCGCGTCGATGTCGGCGAGCGTCAGGTGACCGTAGATTTCGGGTTCCCGCGTGCCCAGAAGATTCAGATTGGGCCCGTGCAGCACGAGGATGCGACGGGTGTTGGGGGTCGCATCCTGCGCCGCCGGCTGCGTGGCAGGTTTGGTCGCCTTGCGGCGCGTTGTTGGCTGCATGGCGGCAAGTTTGCCGGAATTCGCGTCAGATTGTCCAGCCGCGCCGGGTTCGGGCGCTCAGCGCAAGCGGGCAAGCAGGATGGCCTCCAGCTCCTCTTCCTTGTAGGTGCCCAGCTTGCGTTCGACGATCTTTCCGTCTGGCGAGAAGATGACGGTAAAGGGCATGGCCTGCGCCGCATTGCCGAGATCGGCCGACAGCTGGATGGCGTCCGAGCCGCCGATCAGCAACGGATAGGCGATGTTCTCTTCCTGCAGGTAACGGCGCACGTTGTCGGCGTTATCGATGCTGATGCCGACAAAATGCACGCCGCGATCACGGTACTTCTCGGCCAGGCGGGAAAAGGCCGGCATCTCTTCGCGGCAGGGCGGGCACCAGGTGGCCCAGAAATTCACCACCTGCAGTTTTCCACGCCAGGCGGAGAAAGGCATCGGCTGCCCGTTCGCGTCGGCCAGATTGAGCGCTTCGAGGCGCGCCGCATCGGTCATCGCGGTTTCGGTCAGCTGCGGTTGCCGGCTCTGGCCGAACCACACCCCGGCTACGCCGGCCGTGGCGACCACCGCGGCGATCAGGCCGCGGCGCATCCAAGCATTCATTCCGTTTCCTCTTCCTTGTCCAGCAATGCGCGCAGCGATTCGGCGCGCAGGCGTTCGCGTCCGCGAGAGCGTTCCAGACCGGCCGGATAGACCGCGAGTTCAACCGGCAGGTCGTCCCAGTCGAACAGCAGCGTGGTTTCCGGGCTGTTGCGGTCCGGGCGGCGTGGGTCGCGCGAGTCGAAATCGACGCCGTTGTTGAGCAGGAAGAGCTCGACTTCCTTGGCACTGTCGGCGAACACCTGCAGCTCGATCGCGGTGAAGCGCCCGGCCGTGCCGTCGACCACGCCGCCGGTCGCGTACGGCTTGAAGCGGTCCAGTTCGACCATCAGCTCCAGCGTGGCGTTACGCAGCGTGCGCAGCTGTTCGGGCTGCTCGTCGGCGAAGTAGATGGCCTGGTAGTCGCGCACCGCCTCCTCGATCTCGGCATTGGTGGGCAATTCCTCGTTCGGACCGACGCCGAGCTGGCGGGCGGCCTTGCGTTTGGCCAGGCCGTAGTCGCGGATGCCTTCTTCCGCGATCAGTCGCGCCGCGGCACTGGCGATCTGGCGTCTGATGTTGCTGGGGCGCATGTCGGGTGCTGCAGGGAAAGGAGGGGCGGGTTGATAGAATCCGCGACCATTCTGTCACATCGACCCACCATGCACATTCACATCCTCGGCATCTGCGGCACCTTCATGGGCGGCATCGCCGCGCTGGCGCGCGAAGCGGGTCACCGTGTCACCGGCTGCGACGCGAACGTCTATCCGCCGATGAGCACGCAGCTCGAACAGCTCGGCATCGAGTTGATCGAGGGCTACGATCCTGCTCAGACAGCGCTGGCGCCCGATGTGTTCGTGGTGGGCAACGCGGTGTCGCGCGGTAATCCACTGCTCGAGGAAATCCTCGACCGCGGCCTGCCATACGTATCAGGACCGCAGTGGCTGGCGGAGAACGTGCTGGCCGGCCGCTGGGTGCTGGCGGTGGCCGGTACGCACGGCAAGACGACGACCACTTCGATGCTGGCCTGGATGCTGGAAGCGGCCGGCCTGAAACCCGGCTTCCTGATCGGCGGCGTGCCGCAGAACTTCGGTGTTTCGGCGCGTCTGGGTGATGCGCCGTTCTTCGTCATCGAGGCCGATGAGTACGACACCGCCTTCTGCGACAAGCGCTCGAAGTTCGTGCACTACCGCCCGCGGACCGCGATCCTGAACAACCTTGAGTTCGATCACGCCGACATCTTCCCGGATCTGGCGGCGATCGAGACGCAGTTCCATCATCTTGTGCGCACCATGCCGCGTCTTGGCCGCATCGTGGCCAACGGCGGCGAGGCATCGCTGAAACGCGTGCTGGCGCGCGGCGCATGGAGCGAGGTCGAGTGGTTCAACGACGCAGCCGGCTGGCGCGTCGAGTCGACCGGCGAGGCGCTGGCGGTGGTCGGGCCGGCGGGCGAGCGCGCGACCGGGCGTCTTGCGATGCCCGGCATGCACAACGCGAACAACGCACTGGCCGCCATGCTGGCAGCGCGGCACGCCGGTGTGCGGCCGGAGCAGGCGCTGGCCTCGCTCGGTGAATTCGTCGGCATCCGGCGCCGGCTCGAACGCGTCGGCGAGGCCGGTGGCGTCACCGTCTACGACGACTTCGCCCATCATCCGACGGCCATCGACGAAACGATACGCGCGCTGCGTTCGGTGGTGGGTGGGGCGCGCATCGTTGCGGTGATCGAACCGCGCTCCAACACGATGAAGCTCGGCGTCATGAAGGCACGCCTGCCCGATGCGCTCGCAGAGGCCGACGTGTGCTACTGCCTCGGCGGCCCCGCCCTGGGCTGGGATGCGGCCGAGGCGCTGGCACCGCTGGGTGAACGGGTCAATGTCGCGTCGTCGGTGGAGGAGCTGCTCGATGCGCTCGCCGGCGGCGTGAAAGCTGGCGACCACGTGCTGGTGATGAGCAACGGCGGCTTTGGCGGCGTGCATCGTCGCCTGCTTGATCGCCTTGCCGGCAGGGTCTGAAGGCACCCGCTTGGTGCGGGGCAATATTGATAAGGATCAATACCCGTGCTAGCTTATGCCTGTTAAGCGGCCTGCAGAAGCCGTGTCAGGGGGAGATAACACTTCCGGGGCAGTTCAGTGTCCGCAGTGCTCAGCCAATCCAACGAGTTCAGCATCGTTGCGCGCCGCAACTGTTCGATGTCGCCGCGCGCACTTCTGGCCTTCTTCCTGGTCACGGCTGTGTTGTCTCTACTGATCGCGATGGCGTGGGCCATGGCTGGTGTCTGGTGGGTACTCCCGTTCGCGGGCGTCGAAATCGGGGCGCTGGGCACTGCCTTCATCGCTTTCGGCAGGCGTGTAGGTGATTTCGAACGCATCCATCTCGACGACAGCCGGTTGGTCGTGGAGGTCTGCGAACGGGATCGTGTCTGCAGACATGAGTTTGTGCCCGCATGGGCAAAGGTCGAAACGCGCAGGGTCGGCCTGGGTTCCGAGGTAGTCGTGCGGTGCCGCGACCAGCAGGTCGTGGTGGGGCGGTATCTGGACGAGGGCGGCCGCGAGTTGCTGGTGCGGGAGCTGTCGGCTAGATTGCGGGAAAGACGGTTTTAAGACCGCGGTTTCAGAATCAATCACAACATATATCTGGGGTTGCAATATGGCGCTAACAAGAGGTGGCTCGTCCATCGCCCGCAGGGCGTGGGCCGGGATGGGGTTGTTTCTGCTTGCTGGGCTCGCCCAGGCGGAAATGAAGCTCAATCTGCAGGAGCCGATCACCGAACTGGGTCAGAAGGTGTATGACCTCCACCTGCTGATGACCATTGTCTGTGGCGTCATTTTCGTGGCCGTTTTCGGCGTGATGTTCTGGTCGGTGTTCGTGCACCGCAAGTCGGCCGGCCACAAGGCGGCGACCTTCCATGAAAGCACCACCGTTGAAATCCTGTGGACCATCGTTCCGGTCTTCATCCTGCTTGGCATGGCCTGGCCTGCCACGAAGACCATCCTCGCGATGCGTGACACCAGCAACCCCGACATCACGATCAAGGCCACCGGCTATCAGTGGAAGTGGGGCTACGATTACCTGAAGGGCGACGGTGAAGGCATCAGCTTCACCAGCAACCTGTCGACGCCGCAGCCGCAGATCCGCAACGAGGCGGCCAAGGGCACCGATTACCTGCTCGAAGTCGACAACGAGCTGGTCGTGCCGGTCGGCAAGAAGGTGCGCATCCTGACGACGGCGAACGACGTCATCCACGCATGGTGGGTGCCGGCGCTGGCAGTCAAGCAGGACGCGATTCCCGGCTTCATCCGCGATACCTGGTTCCGTGCCGAGAAGACCGGTACGTTCCGCGGTCAGTGCGCCGAACTGTGCGGCAAGGATCACGGCTACATGCCCATCGTCGTCAAGGTGGTGACCGAGGACGAATACGCGGCGTGGGTCGACAAGAAGAAGGCCGAGCTCGCCGCTGCGGCTGACGACCCGAACAAGATGTACACCGTCGAGGAACTGAGCCCGCGTGGTGCCAAGGTGTTTGCCGCCAACTGCGCCGCCTGTCATCAGGCCAATGGCCAGGGCCTGCCGCCGGCCTTCCCCGCGCTCGACGGCTCGAAGGTCGTGCTTGGCGCGCAGGACGCGCAGATCAATCTGGTGATGAACGGCAAGTCGGGTACTGCGATGGCCGCGTTCAAGCACCTGAGCGACACCGATCTGGCTGCCGTGCTGACCTACACGCGCAACAGCTGGAGCAATGCGACGGGCGAGGTCATCCAACCGTCGGACATCAAGATGGCCCGCGAAGAGTAAGCGGCTCTCTGAACGTTCAGTCACTTTCTAGATTTCCAGGAGATACACATGGCTGCGATTCCGGGCGGTGCCGACCACTCGCACGATCATTCGCATGATCACCACCCCAGCGGACTGATGCGCTGGGTGACCACCACCAATCACAAGGACATCGGCTCGATGTACCTGTGGTTCTCGTTCGCAATGTTCATCGTCGGCGGCATCATGGCGCTGGTGATCCGCGCCGAGCTGTTCCAGCCGGGCCTGCAGGTGGTCGATCCCGACCGCTTCAACCAGATGACGACGCTGCACGGTCTCATCATGGTGTTCGGCGCCATCATGCCGGCCTTCGTCGGCTTCGCGAACTGGATGATCCCGCTGATGATCGGCGCATCCGACATGGCGTTCGCGCGCATGAACAACTGGTCGTTCTGGCTGCTGCCGCCGGCCGCCATCCTGCTGACGACCTCGCTGCTGGTTCCGGGCGGTGCCGCCGCATCGGGCTGGACGCTGTATCCGCCGCTGACCATCCAGATGGGCATCGGCATGGACATGGCGATCTTCGCGGTCCACATCCTCGGCATTTCGTCGATCATGGGTTCGATCAACATCGTCACCACGATCCTGAACATGCGCGCGCCGGGCATGACGCTGATGAAGATGCCGCTGTTCTGCTGGACCTGGCTGATCACCGCCTATCTGGTCATCGCCGTGATGCCGGTTCTGGCCGGTGCGGTCACCATGATCCTGACCGACCGTCACTTCGGCACCAGCTTCTTCAACGCTGCCGGTGGTGGTGACCCGGTGCTGTACCAGCACATCTTCTGGTTCTTCGGTCACCCCGAGGTGTACATCATCGCGATCCCGGCCTTCGGCGTCGTGTCGCAGGTGATTCCGGCCTTCTCGCGCAAGCCGCTGTTCGGCTACGCGTCGATGGTGTACGCGACCTCGTCGATCGCCATCCTGTCCTTCATCGTGTGGGCGCACCACATGTATACGGTGGGCATGCCGGTGGCCGGTCAGCTCTACTTCATGTTCGCCACCATGCTGATCGCCATCCCGACCGGCGTGAAGGTGTTCAACTGGGTGGCCACGATGTGGCGCGGCTCGCTGAGCTTCGAAACCCCGATGCTGTTCTCGATCGGCTTCCTCTTCCTCTTCACGCTGGGCGGTTTCTCCGGCCTGGTGCTGTCGATGACCGCGGTGGACGTGCAACTGCACGACAGCTACTACGTCGTCGCCCACTTCCACTACGTGATGGTGGCGGGTGCGCTGTTCTCGGCCTACGCCGGCGCCTACTACTGGCTGCCGAAGTGGACCGGTCACATGTACGACGAAAAGCTCGGCAAGCTGCACTTCTGGCTGTCGCTGATCTTCTTCAACATGACCTTCTTCGTGCAGCACTTCCTGGGTCTGGCCGGCATGCCGCGCCGTATTCCGGACTACTCGCTGCAGTTCGCCGAGTTCAACATGATTTCGTCGATCGGTGCCTTCGGTTTCGGCCTGTCGCAGCTGGTGTTCCTGGTTGTCGTGCTGAAGTGCATGAAGGGTGGCGAGAAGGCTTCGGCCAAGCCCTGGGACGGTGCTGAAGGCCTCGAATGGACGGTGCCGTCGCCGGCGCCGCACCACACCTTCGAAACCCCGCCGGTCTTCAAGTGAGTATTGGCGTGACCGAGATGGATGAGGCACTCCGCCGCCGCAACGTCCGCACGGCGTTGTGGCTGGCGGCCACCGCGGTGGCGGTGTTCGTGCTGTTTGTCGTGCGTTACGGGATGTCGGGTCAATGACCGAGCAAACCCGGGTTGCGGCCGGTTCAGAGCGCCGCAACCGTTCGACGCTGATGCGCCTGGTGGTGTCGGCTTTCCTGATGTTCGGCTTCGGCTACGCGCTGGTGCCGTTCTACGAAAAGCTGTGCCAGGTGCTCGACGTCAACAACCTGAACAAGCAGGACAACACGCTGCCGCTGAATACCCAGGTCGATCGTTCGCGTAACGTGACGGTCGAGTTCGATGCGAACCTGCACAAGCTGCCGTGGAATTTCAAACCGGTGACCGGCTCACTCGTGGTTCATCCGGGTGAGGTGGTGACGGTGGAGTACGAAGTTTCGAACACGCGCGGGAACGCCGTGACGGGACAGGCGATTCCCAGTTACACGCCGTCGGCGGCAATGCAGTACTTCCAGAAGCTCGACTGTTTCTGTTTCAAGCAGCAGACACTGGCAGCCGGAGAAACGCGACGCATGCCGATCGCCTTCCTCGTGTCGCCGGATCTGCCGAAGGACATCAACACGATCACGCTCTCCTACACCTTCTTCGAGGTGCCGGGGGCGACTGCAGCGACGACGCAGGACGGTCGCACGGGAGGCTGAAATGGCCGGGTTCGTGAAGGGTGTGGTGACAGTGCTTTCGGCCTTCGTCGGCATACGCCGCAAGGGCGATCACGACGCAGCGGTGTCATCGCTGACGCCGTTGCAAGTTATCATCACGGGCGTTGTGGCTGCAGCGCTGTTCGTGATTGCAGTGATCTTGGGTGTAAGAATTCTGATAAGCATCGCTTGAGAGAAACCGGGAAGGAAAAACATAAATGAGCTCGCATACGCCACAACAGGCCCCCTACTACTACGTACCTGCGCCATCGACCTACCCGATCACGGGTTCGATCGCGCTGTTCCTGTTTGCACTGGGTTCGGTGCTGACGATGAACAAGATCACCGGCGGCGGCTTCGTGCTGGGTGCGGGTGTGCTGGTCCTGTTCTACATGATGTATTCCTGGTTCGGCAAAGTTGCGCACGAATCCGAAGGCGGTCTGTACAGCAAGCGCGTGGGGGTTTCCTTCCGCTGGGCGATGGGCTGGTTCATCTTCTCTGAAGTGATGTTCTTCGCCGCCTTCTTCGGCGCACTGTTCTACGCTCGCGTGCTCGCCGTGCCCGATCTGGCCAGCCTCGAACATCAGGCGCTGCTGTGGCCGGAAGCGACAGCCATGTGGCCGAACGCGGGTCCGGGCTATGACGGCGGTCCGTTCACGCCGATGGGCGCCTGGGGCATCCCGGCGATCAACACGCTGCTGCTGCTGACCTCCGGCGTCACGCTGACCTGGGCGCACCATGGCCTGCTGCACAACAACCGCGGCCAGCTGAAGCTGGGTCTGTTCCTGACCATCGCGCTCGGCGTCGTGTTCCTCGGCTTCCAAGCCTACGAATACATGCACGCCTACTCGGACCTGAACGTCAAGATGACCACCGGCGTGTTCGGTTCCGTGTTCTACATGCTGACCGGCTTCCACGGCTTCCACGTGACGGTTGGTGCAACGATGCTTATCGTGATACTGTGCCGCGTCTTCGCTGGGCATTTCAGCCCGGAAAACCACTTCGGCTTCGAAGCGGTCGCGTGGTACTGGCATTTTGTCGACGTCGTCTGGCTGCTGCTGTTCGTCGTCGTGTACTGGATTTGATGTAAAGACGGGATCTGCGAGGAGGAGAGTGGGCCGGTAAGCAAAAAGAGCCCTTATAAAATAAACGCTCGGCGCCGCACATCGTGCGGCGCTTTTTTTCGTGGGTAGGGAGCGTTGAGGTAGGGGTTTCTCGGCGGCGGGGTGCCGCCGATGGTCAGAGCTTGCCGGTGATGAATCCGAAGCGGTAGCCGAGCATCAGGAAGATGAACAGCGCCATCGACAGGCCGACGCGGATGGCCAGCGAGCGCAGCATGCGGCTCGAGTTGCCGCTGTCGCGAAACAGGAAGAACAGCGCTGAACCGAGGCTGGCAATCACGGTCAGCAGCATGAATATCACGAGATAACGCATCAGGAAGAATCCTTAGTCCGGGTGGTCAGTGTACCTGCCGGGCGTCCGACAGCAATGTTCCAGTTCCATTTCGCCCGCCGTCGTTTTCGCATCCGTCTGTGGCCTGCGCTGGCCTGTCTGCTGGTGATCGGCGTCACGCTGTCAGCGGCGCGCTGGCAGACCGCCCGCGCGCATTACAAGCAGTCGCTGGCAGACGCTTACGCGACGCAGCAGCGGCAGCCGGCGCTGGACCTGGATCAGTGGGGTGACGAGGCGCCGCCCGAGTTCGCGCGCGCGAGCGTATCCGGTCGCTGGCGCAGCGAAGTGCTGATCTACGCTGACAATCAGGTCCGCGACGGACAGGCCGGCTTCCTGGTGCACATGCCGCTGTGTCAGACCGCGCAGCGCTGTGTGCTAGTTGCGCGCGGCTGGGTCCGGCACGGCGGGCGTCGAGACGTGTTGCCGCCGGTTTCATCGCCGACCGGGCTGCAAACCATCGAGGGTGTCGTCACGCGTGCGCAGCCGCGTTTCGTCGAGCTGTCGGGCGATTCGGTGCAGGGCGCCGTCTGGCAGAACGTCACGGTCGGCCGCGTGGCAAAGACGACCGGTCTGCAGCTCGCGCCCTTCATTCTCGTGCAGACCGGCGACGCCGCGGACGGTCTGAGGCGCGACGACGTGAAGCCGGAGTTCGGCGTCGAGAAGCACTGGATGTACGCCGCGCAGTGGTACGCGTTTGCGCTGGTCACGCTGGTATTCGGGCTCTATGCAGCCATGCAGAAAGAGGGAGAGAAGTCTTGAAAGGCAAGAAGGTCCTGATCGTGCTCGCGGCGATATGCGTGTTGCCGCTGCTCGCGTCCTACGCGATGTATTTCCTGTGGCGCCCCGACAGCACGGTGAACTACGGTCAGTTGCTGTCGCCGCGGGCGCTGCCGGCCGAGGCGCTGACCACGGTCGATGGCAAACCTTTCGACTTTGCGTCCATCAAGGGGCGCTGGACCCTGGTGCTGGCCGACGGCGGCGCCTGCGATGCGAAGTGCGAGGAGCTGCTCTATTACATCCGCCAGGTGCGCAAGGCGCAGGGCGAGCACCAGGAACGCATCGAGCGCGTCTGGCTGGTGACCGACGGTACGCAGCCCAAGGCGGAACTGCTGACCGCGATCGAAGGCATGCACGTGGTCAAGGCGGCCGGCAGTGCGACGTTGGGCGCGTTTGCCGGCGATGCGACGCATCCGCGCGCCATTCATCTGGTCGACCCGTTGGGACAGGTGATGATGCGTTACCCGGATGACCCCGATCCGAAGAAGATGATCAAGGATTTCCAACGTTTGATGAAGTACTCGAGGCTGGGCTGATGAAAACCTACCGCACGCTGTTGCTTGCAACGATTGCAATGACTTTCGCGCTGATCGTCCTCGGCGCCTACGTACGACTGTCCGACGCCGGCCTCGGCTGTCCGGACTGGCCGGGCTGTTACGGCCACGTCACGGTGATTCATGCGTCCGAGCACATCACTGCGGCGCAGGAAGCGAACCCTGAAGGTCCGGTCACCTTCGCCAAGGCGTGGAAGGAGATGATTCACCGCTACTTTGCGGGCATCGTCGGTCTGTTTATTCTGGCGATCGCTGCACTTGCCTGGCGTCATCGGCGTGAAGCCGGCGCCTCGCCGGTGCTGGCAACGGTGCTGGTCGGCGTGCTGTTTCTGCAGGCGATGTTCGGCAAGTGGACGGTGACCATGCTGCTCAAGCCGGCCATCGTGACCGGTCACCTGATCGGCGGGCTGACCGTGCTCACCCTGCTGGTATGGCTGTACGCCCGCACGCGTGGGCCGGCGGTACCGACCGTGTCGCCGGCGACGCGCGCGCTGGCGGTCGTTGCCTTTGTCGTGCTGGCGATGCAGATATCGCTGGGCGGCTGGGTCAGCACCAATTACGCGGCGCTCGCCTGTACCGACCTGCCGACCTGCCACGGCGAGTGGGTGCCCCAGATGGATATCCGCAACGGTTTCCACATCGTGCGCGAGCTGGGGCAGAGCGCCGACGGCGAAACGCTGACGATGGATGCGCTGACCGCCATTCACTGGATGCATCGCGTCGGTGCCATCGTTGCCGCACTGGTGATCGGTGCGCTGGGCTTCGCGCTGCGCGCTGCCGGTCACCGTCCGCTCGGCACGGCGCTGCTGGGTGTGCTCGCGCTGCAGATCATGCTCGGCCTCGCCAACGTGTGGTTCAGCCTGCCGCTGCCGCTGGCCGCTGCGCACAACGGTGGCGCTGCAGCATTGGTGATCCTCATGGTGCTGATAAACTACCGCGTCCGCGCCACGGCGCAGCAACGCGTTTCCGGAGTCCTAAATGAAAGCCCTGCGGCTTGATATCCAGCCCTTCTCGCTGAGGCTCGCGAATTACCTGCAGCTGACCAAGCCGCGCGTCGTGTCGCTGATCGTGTTCTGTGCGGTCATCGGCATGTTCCTGGCGGTGCCGGTCGGTCTGCCGGATTTCGGCATCGTTGCGGCGGCGACCGTCGGTATCGCCCTGGTCGCCGGTGCAGCCGCTGCGGTGAACTGCCTGGTCGAGCAGAAGATCGATGCCGTGATGGCGCGTACCCGCGCCCGCCCGCTGCCGCGTGGCGAGGTGAATTCGCTGGAAACGCTGGCATTCTCTGGCGTGGTCGGCGGCGCCGGACTGTCCATGCTGTACCACTGGGTGAATCCGCTCACCATGTGGCTGACGCTGGGCACCTTCATTGGTTACGCCATCATCTACACGGTGTTCCTGAAGCCGGCCACGCCGCAGAACATCGTGATCGGCGGCGCCTCCGGTGCGATGCCGCCGGTGCTTGGCTGGGCCGCGGTGACCGGCGAGGTGTCGGCCGACGCACTGCTGCTGTTCCTGATCATCTTCGCCTGGACGCCGCCGCATTTCTGGGCGCTGGCGCTGTACCGCACGCAGGAGTACGCCAAGGCGGGTCTGCCGATGTTGCCGGTGACGCACGGTGCCGAATACACGCGGCTGCAGGTGTTCCTGTACACCCTCATCCTGTTCGCGGTGACCATGCTGCCGTTCGCCTCGCGCATGAGCGGCTGGATCTACCTCGTGTCTGCGGTGGTGTTGTCCGGCATGTTCATCGTCTACGCCTGGCGCCTGATGCGCAATTACTCGGACGAACTGGCGAAGAAGACTTTCCGTTTCTCGCTGTGGCACCTGTCGCTGCTGTTCGCGGCCCTGCTGATCGACCACTACATTCCGCTATGAAGCGCCGTCTTTTCCTCGCCGCTCTGCTGTCGGCAGGGCTGGTGGGCTGTGCGCCGTCCGGGCCGACCTTCCACAGCGTGGATATCACCGGCGCCGACTATGGCAAGGGCTTTGCGCTGACCGACCACACCGGTGCTGCACGCACGCTGGCCGACTACAAGGGCAAGGCGGTCACGCTGTTCTTCGGCTTCACGCACTGTCCGGACGTCTGCCCGACCAGTCTGGCGACGATGAAGCAGGCACTGGCGCTGCTCGGGCCGGACGCCGCCAGGGTGCAGGTGCTGTTCGTCACGCTGGACCCGGAGCGCGATTCGACCGAACTGCTGGCCGCCTACGTACCGAAGTTCGATGCGTCCTTCGTCGGCCTGCGCGGCGACACGGCGGCCACCGCTGCGGTCGCGAAGGAATACAAGATCTTCTACCAGAAGGTGCCGGGCAGCACGCCGGACAGCTATACGCTGGATCACTCGGCGGGCACCTATGTGCATGACACTCAAGGGCGTCTGCGACTGTTCATCCGTCACGGCGAAACGCCGCAGAAGATCGCCGACGACCTGAAGGCGCTGCTGGCCCAGGGTTGATCTCAGTTGCTGAGGCCAACAAAAAAGCGACCCGCGGGTCGCTTTTTTGTTGGGACAAACGACGGTCAGGCGGCCATGCCCAGCATCTTCTGCATCGACGCCTTCATCTTCTGCATCGCCTTGGCTTCGATCTGGCGGATGCGCTCGGCCGACACGCCGTACTCGGCCGCCAGTTCATGCAGGGTGGCGGCTTCGCCGTCCTGCGCCAGCCAGCGGCGCTGCACGATGGTGCGGCTGCGGTCGTCGAGCGAGGCCAGTGCCGAGTGCAGGCCATCTTCCTGCAGGCGCACGTTCTGCGCCGCCTCCAGCACTTCCAGCGGCTCGGCGGCAGAGTCGGCCAGCCAGTGGATGGGCGCCAGACGGGCGCTGTCGCGATCGTCGTCCTCGCTGCTGCCTTCGAGCGCGACGTCCTGCCCTGTCAGACGGGTTTCCATCTCGACCACCTCTTCCGGCTTCACGCCCAGCGTCTTCGCCACCTCCCGCACTTCGGCAGGGTTCAGCGTGTTGCTGCTGCTCTTGAGGCTGCGCAGGTTGAAGAAGAGCTTGCGCTGCGCCTTGGTCGTGGCGACCTTGACCAGACGCCAGTTGCGCAGGATGTATTCGTGGATTTCCGCCTTGATCCAGTGGATGGCGAAGGACACCAGACGCACGCCACGGTCCGGGTCGAAGCGCTTCACTGCCTTCATCAGGCCGATATTGCCTTCCTGGATCAGATCGGCGTGCGGCAGGCCGTAGCCGAGATAGCCGCGGGCGATCGCCACCACCAGACGCAGGTGCGACATGACCAGCGCGCGGGCGGCTTCGAGGTCTTCGTCGTCGCGGAAACGGCGGGCAAGTGACTGTTCCTGCTCTTCGCTGAGCAGGGGCACGCGGTTGGCGGCCTGGATATAGCTGTCGATATTGCCCAGCGCACCGGGCATCGACAGATTCGGAACCATCAGAGCATGGGTCATGATTCATTCCTCCCTTGGGAAGCAAGATTAGCACTCCCTGCGTTTGAGTGCTAACAACTGCGACCGTTCATTGCGTTGCAACATGTAAGCCGAGCGGAGCGCCTCTCCCGCACTGCGTTCGCGCTGGTTTGGGTTCGCCGGGAGCGCACGCTACAATCCGTGAATTCCCGACCGTTTCCTCGCCCCGGCTCCGATGCGCCTGCCCTCCGCCCTGTGTGCCGTCCTGCTCTGCCTGCCGCTGCTCGCTGCGGCGCAGCTGCGCGCGATCCCGCCGGATGCGATCAAGGCGAAGATGAAGCCGCCGGTCGATGGCATGGTCGAAGTCGGCAAGTACACCTTCAGGCTGGCGCCCGGCGCCCAGATCCGTTCGACCGACAACCGCATCCTGCTGCCGGTGATGATAGGCAGCGAGCAGGTGGTCCGTTACAAGCTGGACAACAACGGCGATTTGTATCGCGTCTGGGTGTTGTCGCCCGAAGAGATCGACCTGCCGGCACCCAAACAGTAATTTCCCCGTCCCCTTCGATGACCCGCAAGATTTACATCAAGACCTTCGGCTGCCAGATGAACGAGTACGACTCGGACAAGATGGCCGACGTGCTCGGCGACGCCGAAGGTCTGGAAAAGACCGACCGCCCGGAAGACGCCGACGTGATCCTGTTCAACACCTGCTCGGTGCGCGAGAAGGCGCAGGAGAAGGTGTTCCATGACCTCGGCCGGGTGAAGCACCTGAAGCGCGACAACCCCAACCTGATCATCGGCGTCGGCGGTTGCGTCGCCAGCCAGGAAGGCGCGGCCATTGTCGAGCGCGCGCCCTACGTCGATCTGGTGTTCGGCCCGCAGACGTTGCACCGCCTGCCCGACCTCATTTCGAGGCGCCGCGCCAGCGGCCGGCCGCAGGTCGACATCAGCTTCCCGGAGATCGAGAAGTTCGACCACATGCCACCGGCCCGGGTCGAGGGCGCGACTGCGTTCGTGTCCATCATGGAAGGCTGCTCCAAGTACTGCACCTTCTGCGTCGTGCCCTACACGCGCGGCGAGGAAGTTTCGCGGCCGCTGGACGACATCCTGACCGAGATCGCCACGCTGGTCGGCCAGGGCGTGAAGGAAGTGACGCTGCTCGGCCAGAACGTGAACGCCTGGCGTGCGCCGATCAGCCGCGGCTCCGACGACATCGGCGATTTCGCCTTCCTGCTCGAATGCGTGCATGAAGTGCCGGGCATCGAGCGCATCCGCTACACCACGTCACACCCGCGCGAAATGACGCAGCGCCTGTTCGACGCCTACGCGAAACTGCCCAAGCTGGTGTCGCAGCTGCACCTGCCGGTGCAGTCGGGTTCCGACCGCGTGCTGGCGGCGATGAAGCGCGGCTACACCGCGCTCGAGTACAAGGCGGTGGTGCGCAAGCTGCGCGCGGCGCGGCCCGACCTGTCGCTGACCTCGGATTTCATCGTCGGCTTCCCCGGCGAGACCGAGGAGGATTTCGAAAAGACGATGAAGCTGATCGACGACGTCGGCTTCGACGGCAGCTTCAGCTTCGTCTATAGCGCCCGCCCGGGCACACCGGCGGCCGATCTGGTCGACGACACGCCGCAGGACGTCAAGCTGGCACGGCTGGCGCGGCTGCAGAAGCGCATCGACGAGCAGGCGCAGGCGGTCAGTCAGAGCATGGTCGGCAGCGTGCAGCGCATCCTGGTCGAAGGCCACGCGCGCAAGGACGCCGCCGAGCTGGCCGGACGCACCGACAACAACCGCGTCGTCAATTTCCCCGGCCCGGCGCGGCTGATCAATCAGTTCATCGACGTGCGCATCACCAGCGCGCTGCCGCACAGCCTGCGCGGCGAAGTGGTCATCCGCGAGGCGGTCAGCGCTTGAAGCCGCGGCCGCTCGAACTGGTGCTGGAGCCGCTCGACAACGCGCGGCTCGCCAACCTGTGCGGTGTACTCGACGAAAACCTGCGCCAGCTCGAAACGGCTTACGACGTCGAGATCGCCCGCCGCGGCGAGCGCTTCCGGGTCAGCGGAGAGCCGGGCCAGTCGCAGCGGGCTGCCGCGGCGCTGCGCCATTTCTATGCAGCGGCTACAGAGCACCTGAGCATAGACGCGATACAGCTTGGCCTGATCGAGCTGTCGAACCGCATCGCCGCCGAACCTGCGGCGCCGGTGCTGATGACGCGCAAGAGCAATCTGCACGGCCGCACGCCGCGCCAGACTCAGTATCTGCGGCAGATCCAGGAACACGACATCACCTTCGGCATCGGCCCGGCCGGCACCGGCAAGACCTATCTGGCGGTGGCCAGCGCCGTCGACGCGCTGGAGCGCGAGACGGTAGCGCGCATCGTGCTGACCCGACCGGCGGTCGAAGCGGGCGAGCGGCTCGGCTTCCTGCCGGGCGACCTGGCGCAGAAGGTCGATCCTTACCTGCGGCCGCTGTACGACGCGCTGTACGACCTGATGGGTTTCGAGCGCGTCGCCCGCGCCTTCGAGCGGCAGGTGATCGAGATCGCGCCGCTCGCCTACATGCGCGGACGCACGCTGAACAACGCCTTCATCATCCTCGACGAGGCGCAGAACACGACGCCGGAACAGATGAAGATGTTCCTGACCCGCATGGGCATAGGCTCGAAGGCCGTCATCACCGGCGACCTGACCCAGGTCGATCTGCCGCGCGGTCACAAGAGCGGTCTGGCCGAGGCGCGGAAGATACTTGCCGACGTGCGCGGCATCGCGATGACCGACTTCCTCGCCGAAGACGTGGTGCGCCACCCGCTGGTGGCGCGCATCGTGTCGGCCTACGAACGTTTCGAGGCGCAGCGCGAAGCCGAGGACGCGATGCGCAAGGGGCCGCGCGGCTGATGCGGCTGAATCTGTCGGTGCAGTATGCGTGCGCGCGCGATGCGTGCCCGCCGCGTGACGACGTGAAGCGCTGGGTGCGCGCTGCGCTTGACCCGGATGTGGTCGTGCGCGCCGACATCACGGTCCGCTTTGTCGACGCGGAAGAAGGGCGGGCGCTCAATCTCGAATACCGTGGCCGCGACTACGCGACCAATGTGCTGTCGTTTCCGTACGAACAGGGTACGCAGCTCGCGGGCGACCTGGTGGTGTGCCAGCCGGTGCTGGCGCGCGAGGCGGGGGAGCAGGGCAAGGCCTTTGCCGACCACGCCGCCCACCTGATCGTGCACGGCACGCTGCATCTGCAGGGCTGGGACCACGAAACGTCGGACGACGATGCCGACGCGATGGAAGCGGAGGAGCGCGTCATCCTGCAAGGACTGGGCGTGGCCGATCCCTACTCGGACGACTACTCGATTCAATCAACGGAGGTTTGAAATGTCGGATCAGGACGACGACAGCAATGTCGGTTTGCGGGTGGTGGCCATCATCGTGATCGCGGTCGTCGCGGCGGTGGTGGGGTTCGCGGTATCGCTGGCCGGCAAGCCGGGTACGGATGCTGCAGTGGTCGAGGTGGTGGAGGTGATCGAGGTGCCCGAGCCGGTGGGCGAGGCGCTGGCGCGCATCTATTTCGCTGTCGGCAGTGCCGAACCCGGCGCCGATCTGGCCGATGCCGTGGCGCGGGCGCAGGCTGCGCTGAGCGCGACGCCGGACGCCATCGTGCTGCTGTCCGGCTTCCACGACCCGTCGGGGGATGCCGCCCAGAACGCCGAACTGGCCAAGGCGCGGGCGCTCGCGGTGCGCGACGCGCTGGTCGCGGCGGGCGTCTCCGAAGCCGGCATCAAGCTGCGTAAGCCGGAAATCACCGCTGCCGACGGCCCGCCGGAAGAGGCGCGACGGGTCGAGCTGCGCGTCCAGTAAGGCCGTGACATCCGGGACATTCCGGATGCCTGACTCGAAACCGACACGCTGGCCGGGTTACACTGCCGGCGTGTTCGTTTCCCGCGTCCCGCATGGACAGTAGTTCCTCACCTTCGCAGCGCCCCGGTTTTCTCGAGCGGCTGTCGCATCTGCTGATGCGCGAGCCGGAAGACAGAGAACAACTGCTGGTGCTGCTGCACTCCGCCTTCGAACGCAATCTGCTGGACGCCGACGCCCTCTCCATCATCGAGGGTGCGCTCCAGGTGTCGGACATGCCGGTGCGCGAAGTGATGATTCCGCGCGCACAGATGGACGTGATCGACATCGACGATCCGCTCGACAAGATCGTGCAGACCGCACTGCGCACCGCGCACTCGCGTTTCCCGGTGATCGGCGAGAACCGCGACGACGTGATTGGCATCCTGCTCGCCAAGGATCTGTTGCGCCTCATGTCGGGCGACGACGACAGCCTGCGCGACATGCTGCGGCCGGCGGTATTTATTCCCGAATCGAAGCGTCTGAACGTGCTGCTGCGCGAATTCCGCGCCAGCCGCAACCACATGGCCATCGTGGTCGACGAATACGGCGGCGTCGCCGGCCTCGTCACCATCGAGGACGTGCTGGAGCAGATCGTCGGCGACATCGAGGACGAGTACGACTTCGACGAGTCGGCCGACAACATCCGAGTCGACCAGACCGGTCGTTACCGGGTCAAGGCCGGCACCGAAATCGAGGACTTCAACGAAGTGTTCGGCACCACCTTCGACGATGACGCCTACGACACCGTGGGCGGGCTGGTCATCCACCAGATCGGTCGTCTGCCCAAGCGCGGCGAGGTGGTGCAGATCGACGCGCTGCGCTTCACCGTGCTGCGCGCCGACAGTCGTCGCGTGCACACGCTGATGGTCGATCGCATCGCGCCTCCGGCCGCACCGTCCGCCGTCGAATGAGGCCGGCCGTCCGACTGGCCGCTGCTGCTGCGGCCGGTACGCTGGCGGTTGGCGGTTTCGCGCCCTTCGGCGTGTTCGCACTGCCGGTCGTCGCGCTGGCTACGCTGCTGTGGCTGGTCGACACGCTCTCTGTCCGCGCTGCCGCGCTGACCGGCTTTGCCTTCGGCATGGGCTGGTTCCTCGCCGGCGTGTCCTGGGTCAATGTCAGCCTGAGCCAGTTCGGCGGCATGCCCTTGCCGCTGTCGCTGCTGGCCACCGTGCTGTTCTGCGCCTACCTTTCGCTGTTCCCCGCTGCCGTATGTGCCCTCATGCGCGCGCTGCGTCCGTCGGTGGCGCTGACGCCCTGGCTGTTCGCCGCGCTGTGGGTGTCGTCGGAGTGGCTGCGCGGCACGCTGTTCACCGGCTTCCCCTGGCTGGCCAGCGGCTATGCGCACGCGACGCCGAGCCCGCTCGCCGGCTACGTGCCGCTGTTCGGCGTGCACGGCGCCGGTTTTGTCGCCGCGCTGATGGCCGGTGTGCTCGCGCTGTTCGTGCTGCGGCGCATCGCGCTGCGCCCGGTGCTGCTGTCGCTGGCAGCGCTGCTGTTGGTCGGCGGCCTGCTCGGCAGCGTGCGCTGGACCGAAGCGACCGGCCGCGCGCTCACGGTGAGCCTGCTGCAGGGGAATATAGAACAGAGCATGAAGTGGGTGCCCGAGCGGCTGCCCGATTCGATGCAGACCTATCTCGACCTCGCGCGCGCCTGGCCGGCCGATCTGGTGGTGCTGCCGGAGACGGCCATCCCCTTGCCCTACGCTGAAATCGATCCGGCCTGGCTGGCCGCCGTGCGCGCTACCGGGCGCGATGTGCTGATGGGTGCGGTCACGCTGGGCGAGGTCGATGGGCGCGCGCGCTACTTCAACAGCGCGGTGGCGCTCGGCCGCGACGATGCACGCTACAGCAAGTCGCATCTGGTGCCCTTCGGCGAGTTCACGCCACCGCTGTTCGCGTGGACGCTGCAGCTGCTGTCCATTCCGATGTCCGACTTCGGTCGCGGCGCGAAGGTGCAGCCGCCGCTGGCGCTGGCCGGTGAGAAGGTGGCGGTGAACATCTGCTATGAGGACGTGTTCGGCGAGGAGCTGATCGATGCCGCGCGCGACGCCACGCTGCTGGTCAATGTGTCGAACACCGCCTGGTTCGGGGATTCGTGGGCGCAGCCGCAGCACCTGCAGATTGCGCAGATCCGCGCGCTCGAACTCGGTCGGCCGATGCTGCGCGCGACCAACACCGGCATGACCGCGGCCATACAGCCGGACGGCCGCGTCGTCGCGGCGCTGCCGCCTTTCACCCGCGCGGCCCTGCGCGTCGAGCTGCAGGGCTACCAGGGCCTCACCCCTTTCATGCGCTGGGGCAATGGGCCGGTGCTGCTGCTGGCGCTTGCCGTCATCATCGTTGCCGCGGTGCAGCGCAAAAGAGGCTGAGCCGGTAAAATCCCGCCTTTCCCTCACGGTCTGGCTCCATGTCTGCTGCACCCACATTCCAGGAAGTGCTGCTGCGTCTGTCCCGTTTCTGGGGCGAGCAGAACTGCGCGCTGCTTCAACCTTATGACATCGAGGTCGGTGCCGGAACCTTCCACACCGCCACCTTCCTGCGCGCCATCGGCCCCGAGCCCTGGCGCGCCGCATACGTGCAGCCCTCGCGCCGGCCGAAGGATGGCCGCTATGGCGAGAACCCGAACCGTCTGCAGCACTACTACCAGTTCCAGGTCGCGTTGAAGCCGTCGCCGCCGAACATCCAGGAGCTGTACATCGACAGCCTGCGCGCACTCGGTCTCGATCCTTCGCAGCATGACATCCGCTTCGTCGAGGACGACTGGGAGTCGCCGACGCTGGGCGCCTGGGGCCTGGGCTGGGAAGTGTGGCTGGACGGCATGGAAGTGACGCAGTTCACCTACTTCCAGGAAGTGGGTTCGATTCCGTGCAAGCCGGTGCTCGGCGAAATCACCTACGGCGCCGAGCGCCTGGCCATGTACCTGCAGGGCGTCGAGAACGTGTACGACCTGGTGTGGGCACCGGGCATCCGCTATGGCGACGTGTATCACCAGAACGAGGTCGAACAGTCGACCTACAACTTCGAACATTCGAACGTCGAATGGCTGTTCCGCCAGTTCGGCGATTACGAGTCGGAGGCGAAGCGCCTGATCGAAGCCGGTCTGCCGCTGCCCGGTTACGAAATGGTGATGAAGGCCTCGCACAGCTTCAACCTGCTCGATGCGCGCGGCGCCATTTCAGTGACCGAGCGCGCTGCCTACATCGGCCGCGTGCGCGCGCTGGCACGGCTGGTGGCGCAGGCCTACTACGCCTCGCGCGAACAGCGCGGTTTCCCGATGGCCGACCTGAGCAGCCCGCGCCTGCGCGCATTGCTCGGCGAGGAAGAGTGTCAGCGCATCGAAGCGCTGCGCGCCGCCTGAGTTGCGTCATTCTTGCCCCGTCCTGATCCGACAGAACTGTTTTGAGGCCGCTGCGGCGGCCCTCTGGAAGAGCTATGCAAGCCACATTGCTGGTCGAACTGCTGACCGAAGAATTGCCGCCCAAGGCGCTGTCGCGCCTGGGCGAGGTGTTTGCCGACGCGGTGTTCAAGGCGCTGGTCGAGCGCAAGCTGGTCGCTGCCGACGCGCGCATGGACCGCTACGCCAGCCCGCGCCGTCTCGCGCTGACCGTGCAGGGCGTGACCGACCGCGCGCCCGATGCGGTGGTCGATGAAAAGCTGATGCCGGTCGCCGTCGCGCTTGATGCCGATGGCAAGCCGACACCGGCGCTGCTGAAGAAGCTGCAGTCCAAGAACATTCCGGCCGAGGCGCTGCCGCAGTTCACCCGTCGCATGGACGGCAAGAGCGAAACGCTGTTCTACGCGATGACGGTGCCGGGCGCCGCGCTTGACGAGGTGCTGGCCGGCATCGTGCTCGAAGCGCTGAAGAAGCTGCCGATTCCGAAGCTGATGCGCTGGGCCGACTGCGACTACCAGTTCGTGCGGCCGGTGCACGGTCTGGTGCTGCTGCACGGCGACCGCGTCGTGCCGGGCCAGGCCTTCGGCCACGTCTCCGGTCGCAGCACGCGCGGCCACCGCTTCATGGGTGAGGGCGAAGTGACACTGGCGAACGCCGACGAATACGCGCGTGCGCTGTACGAGCGCGGCGCGGTGATGGCGTCCTTCGAGGCACGCCGCGCGCTCATCGTGCAGCGGCTGGCGCACGTCTGCGCCGACATCGGCAACGGCGTGCACCACGTCGATGACGCGGCGCTGATCGACGAAGTGACGGCGCTGGTCGAAAACCCGAATGTCTATGTCGCGCAGTTCGAACCGGACTTCCTCGCCGTGCCGCAGGAATGCCTCATCCTGACGATGAAGGCCAACCAGAAGTATTTCCCGCTGCTCGATGCCAACGGCAAGTTGCTGAACCGCTTCCTGGTGGTGTCCAACATGCAGGTGGCCGACCCGCACAACATCGTGTCCGGCAACGAGCGCGTGGTCCGCGCCCGCCTGTCGGACGCGCGCTTCTTCTTCGAGCAGGACAAGAAGACGCCGCTGGCCGCGCGCATTCCGAAGATGGAGGCGGTGGTCTATCACAACCGCCTGGGCAGCCAGTTCGACCGCGTCATGCGCATCCAGCGTCTGGCCACCGACATCGGCGGCCGCCTCGGCGCCGCCGTGATGCAGGCGGCGCGCGCCGGCCTGCTGGCCAAGGCCGACCTGATGACCGACATGGTGGGCGAGTTCCCCGAGCTGCAGGGCGTGATGGGGCGTTACTACGCACAGCACGACGGCGAAGCCGAGGTCGTCGCGCAGGCGGTCGAGCAGCACTACCGCCCGCGCTTCGCCGGCGACGCGCTGCCGGATGGCGCCGTCGCGTGTGCGGTGTCGCTGGCCGACAAGATCGACGCGCTGGCCGGCTTCTTCGGCATCGGGCAGATCCCGACCGGCGACAAGGACCCGTTCGCGCTGCGCCGCGCCGCGCTCGGCGTGCTGCGCATCCTGATGGAAACGCCGCTGCCGCTGGATCTCGCCGAACTGATTGCCGCCGCGCGCGGCGGTTTCCGCGCTGGCCAGGTGGGCGAGGGCGACGCGGCGAACTTCGAGGCGCAACTGCTGGACTTCATGTTCGAGCGCCTGCGCAACCTGCTGCGCGAAGCCGGTCACGATGCGCGTGCGATCGACGCCGTGCTGGCGCTGCGACCGACGCGCATCGACCTGGTGCCGGCCAAGCTGGCAGCCGTGGTTGCCTTCTCGGCGCTGCCGGAGGCGCAGTCGCTGGCCGCTGCCAACAAGCGCATCGTGAACATCCTGAAGAAGGCGGACGGCGTGGCGGTCGGTGTCGACGCGGCCCTGTTTGCCGAAGCCGCCGAGCGTGACCTGCACGCCGCGCTGACGGCGGTGCAGCCGGCGCTGCGTGCCGATCTCGACGCGGGCCGCTACGCCGAAGCACTGACCGCACTGGCGCAGCTGCGCGCGCCGGTCGACCGCTTCTTCGACGACGTGATGGTCAATGCCGACGACCTCAAGGTGCGCGCCAACCGCCTCGCGCTGCTGGGCGAACTGGCGGCAGCGATGAATGCAGTGGCCGACATTTCCCGCCTTGAGCTGAAGGACTGAGCGGGTGAAGCTCATCATTCTCGACCGTGACGGTGTCATCAACTACGACTCCGATCAATTCATCAAGTCGCCGCAGGAATGGCGACCGATCGAAGGGTCGATGGAGGCGATCGCGCTGCTGAACCAGTGGGGCTGGCGCGTGGTGGTGGCGACCAACCAGTCGGGTGTGGGCCGCGGTCTGTTCGACATGGATACGCTGGCCGCCATCCATGACAAGATGCACCGCACGGTGGCGCAGGCCGGCGGCCGCATCGACGCCATCTTCTTCTGTCCGCACGCGGCCGATTCCAAGTGCGCCTGTCGCAAGCCGAAGCCGGGCATGCTGCTGGAGATCGCCGAGCGCTTCAATGTTGACCTGAACGACGTGCCGGTGGTCGGCGACAGCCTGCGCGACCTGCAGTCGGCCGTCGCCGCCGGTGCGCAGCCGGTGCTGGTACGCACCGGCAAGGGCGGGAAGACCGAAGCCGATCCCGAGCTGCCGCCTGGCACGCCGGTTCATGACAACCTCGCCGCCTATGTGCGTGCACTCACGGTGAATACCGACTGATGCCCTTCGTCCGCTCGCTGCTGTTCTTCGTCTTCCTCTTCGTCATCACGCCGCCGTTTTCGCTGATCGCCATCCTGGCGCGGCCGCTGCCGCCCCATGTGCGCTATCGCCTGATCGGGTTGTGGACGCATCTGACGATGTTTGCACTGCGCGTCATCGTTGGTCTGCGCCACCGCGTCATCGGCAGCGAGAACCTGCCCAAGGGCAAGGCAGTGGTGCTGTGCAAGCACCAGTCGGCGTGGGAAACGATGGCGCTGCAGGTATTCCTGCCGCCGGTCGCCTTCGTGTTCAAGCGCGAGCTGCTGCGCATACCGTTCTTCGGCTGGGGCCTCGGTTGCATGCCGATGATCGCGATCGACCGCGGCGCCGGCAAGGACGCACTCAAACAGGTCGAGGAGCAGGGCGCTCGCCTGCTCGACCTCGGTTTCTGGGTGACCGTTTTTCCCGAGGGCACGCGCATGCCACCCGGGCACACGAAGCGCTACAAGATAGGCGGCGCGCGGCTGGCCGAGGTGACCGGTGCGCCGGTGGTGCCGATCGCGCACAACGCCGGCGACTTCTGGAAGCGCAATGCCTTCCTCAAGCTGCCGGGCGAAATCACGGTGAGCATCGGACCGGCGATCGACACGCAGGGCTTGACGGCGGAACAGATCAACGGGCAGGCTCAAGCCTGGATCGAAAGTGAAATGCGCAGACTGTTCCCGCATCACTATGGCTCAAACCCACAGCCCGCAGCAGCTTGAATTGGCGCTCGATACGCCGGACAACGCGCCGCCGCAGCCGCGCGGTCGCCACATCGTGCTCGGTCAGCAGATCATCGAGTACGCACTGCGTCGCAGCCGCCGCAACTCGATCGGCTTTTCCATCGGTGAATCCGGCCTGCGCGTGACCGCGCCGCACTGGGTGACCCTGCCGCAGATCGAAGAAGCGCTGCGCGAGAAGCAACGCTGGATATTCACCAAGCTGGGCGAAGTGCGTGCCCGTCGTGCCCCGGTGCGCACCGACTGGCGCGACGGCGCCCGACTGCCCTGGCTGGGTACGCACGTCATGCTGCGCCTCGGTGACACCTGCGCGCGACCGTTGATCGACAACGAGGTGCTGCGCCTGCCGCTGCCGGCCGACGCCGACCACGACCGCGTGCGCGACGCGGTGTGCGGCTTCCTGCAGCAGGAGGCGCTGGCGCTGTTCACCCGCCGCGCGATCGAACTGGGCGCGCGCATCGGCGTGGCGCCCGAACGGGTGGTGCTCAGTTCGGCCAACACGCTGTGGGGCTCGTGCACCGCACAGGGCGTGATCCGGCTGAACTGGCGACTGATACATTTCTCGCCGGCGCTGATCGATTACGTGATTGCGCACGAACTTGCGCACCTTAAGGAACTGAATCACTCGCGGGCGTTCTGGGATACCGTGGCCGCCATCCTGCCCGGTTTCGAGGCGGCGCGGCGCGAGCTGCGCGCGCACCACCCGGGGCGCATCGTCGCCCCCTAAAATGAAACAGCCCCCTTACTCGCCAGGCACGTACAGGGTGGGCTTTGCACAGCCGACCCGTTCGGCAGGCGCGGCGCAATTCGCCGCGAAACCCCTGCCTCACCCCCCGCAAGGGGAAGGTCAGTTCCTTCGGAACGGCCGTGCTGAACTGAAATGAGGACTCACACATGCGCATCCTTCACACCATGCTGCGCGTCGGCAATCTCGACCGCTCAATCGATTTCTACACCAGTGTCCTCGGCATGCGCGTGCTGCGCCGCAAGGACTATCCGGACGGCAAGTTCACGCTGGCCTTCGTCGGCTACCAGGACGAAGCCGACGGCGCGGTGCTCGAACTGACCCACAACTGGGATACCGACAAGTACGACCTCGGCAACGCCTACGGGCACATCGCGCTCGAGGTCGACGACGCCTACGCCGCCTGTGATCAGGTGAAGGCGCGCGGCGGCAAGGTGGTGCGTGAGGCCGGCCCGATGAAGCACGGTTCGACCGTGATTGCCTTCGTCGAGGACCCGGACGGCTACAAGATCGAGTTCATCCAGCGCGGTTCGCAGTCAGCAGGCTGAGCGGCGACTGGCAACGCACGTCCGTGAGATATTCACGTGGCGTGTGTGCCCTGCAGGTTTAGGTTGCCGGCTTCCAACATCGGAATCGGAGGTCGGACATGCGTTCCCACATCATCGCGCTGCTGCTGTCGCTCGGCGCGTCCCACGCGGCATTCGCCGCGCCGTCGAGTACCTTCGACTCCGGCAATGACGGCTGGACGGTATCCGACACCAATCCGCCCTTCGATTCCTTGGGCGGCTCCTTTACACCCGACTACGACGAGGAAGGCCAGTTCATCCGCTACACCGATCCGTCGGCGATGAGCTTCTTCTTCGAGGCGCCGGAATCCTTCCTCGGCGACCTGTCGGGCTATTACGGCGGTACGCTGCGCTACAGTCAGACCTTGTCGGTGCAGACGCCGCAATGGCGCGATGACCCGGACGTGGTGCTGGTGAATGGCGCGGGTCTGGTGCTGGTGTTCCAGCACGACTACCAGCCGGGCATCGACTGGACCGACTTTACGGTGACGCTGGCGGAGGGTAGCTGGCGCGTAGGCGGACTGGGCGGAAGTTTCGCGACGGCTGCGCAGGTGCAATCCGTACTCGGCGACCTGCAGCGGTTGCGCATCCGTGGCGAGTACATCTCCGGGGTGGTGGAGACGACGGCGCTCGACAACGTCGCCATCACCGCCGTGCCCGAGCCTGCATCGTGGGCGCTGATGCTGTCCGGCGTGGCGCTGGTCGCCGCTGTGGCGCGGCGACGTTTCGGCTGATCAGGCTGCGACGCGGGCGGCCTGCAGTTCCGCCCGCAGTTCGGCGGCCAGGGCCTCCACCTCGGTTTCCAGCTGGTCGATCAGCAGGTCGGTGCCGGCGTCGTCCGGCGCAGCGGCGCCACCGCGTTCAAGCCGCCCGGCGATGCCGGCGGCTCGGGTGCCGCCGAAATTGCGCACCGTACCCTTGAGCGTGTGCGCCTCGGCCGCAAGCGCATCGCGCGATACCGACCGTGCCTCGCGCAACGCACCCAGCATGGTCCGGTAGTCGCGCAGGAAGAGCACGATGATGTCGCGCATCAGCACTTCGTCGCCGCCCAGATTGCCGAGCGTGAACGCGCGGTCGAACTGCGCGGCGTGCGTGCCGTCCGCCTTGCCCATGCACTCCTCGGGGCGTTCGGCCGGCGCCGACGCCGGCTTCTGCAATGCCTCTTCCAGTGCGCGTATCAGTGCCGGAACCTGTATCGGTTTCGACACGTAGGCGTCCATGCCGGCGGCAAAGCACTTCTCACGGTCGCCAGCCATTGCGTGCGCCGTCATCGCCACGATGGGCGTGTGGCGCTCGCCGTCCTGTGCGCGGATGTGACGCGTGGCGTCGAAGCCGCCCATCTGCGGCATCTGCAGGTCCATCAGGATGACGTCGTAGCGGATGCAGGCTGCCTTCGCGACGGCTTCGAGGCCGTTCGCCGCCACGTCGACTTGGTGGCCCAGGCGCTCCAGCAGGCGCACTGCAAGCGTCTGGTTCACCGGGTTGTCTTCGGCCAGCAGGATGTTGAGACGGCGTCCTTCTCCGCCCTCGGTCACCGGAATGCTGCGCCGCTGGCCGGTCGTGCCGGTGCCCGTCGCGGCCATCAGCGCGTCGAGCAGGGCTGCAGTCTGCGCGGGCCGGGCGACGCTGCCGCTGATGCCGGCCGGCAGGGCGCTGGCGCCCGGTGCGGCACCGTCGTGCAACAGGATGATGGGCAGTTCGGCGGCGCACTGTCCCTTCAGCGCATGCACCAGCGCCCAGCCGTCGCGTGCGGCGAGGTCCTCCGCTACCAGCAGTGCGCGGAAGCACTGTGCCTCGCTCTCGGCGGCGACGATGGCACCGATGCCTTCGTCGAGATCGGCGCACAGCCGCGCCGCCATCTGCCACTGCGCGAGCTGGGCGGCGAGTTGCGTACGCGATGCCGGGTCGGGCTCGATCACCAG
Source organism: Methyloversatilis sp. NSM2 (assembly GCF_038066675.1). NCBI lineage: Bacteria > Pseudomonadati > Pseudomonadota > Betaproteobacteria > Nitrosomonadales > Sterolibacteriaceae > Methyloversatilis > Methyloversatilis sp. NSM2. The sequence continues at coordinate 499,345 of NZ_JBBUKV010000005.1, read as the reverse complement.
CAGAGGCATGCGCTCCAGCGAGCCGGTTTCCTGCGATGCCAGTTCGCCGGCGCGTGCGCTGGCGAACGGGACGGTGAAATGAAAGGTCGATCCCTCGCCTGGTGCGCTGATCACTTCCAGCCTGCCGCCCATGCGCTTGACCAGCCGCGTGCAGATGGCAAGGCCGAGACCGGTACCGCCGAAGCGGCGGGTGGTCGAACTGTCCGCCTGCGAGAAGGCGTCGAAGATGAGCGCCTGCTTGTCTGCCGGAATGCCGATGCCGGTGTCGCGCACCGCGAAGCGCAGGCCCTGCACGCCTTCGTCCTGGCGGTCGAGCGTGACCGACAGGTCGACGCTGCCGCGCTCGGTGAACTTCAATGCGTTGCCGATCAGATTGGTCAGCACCTGACGCAGCCTGACCGGATCGCCGACGACGCCGTCGGTCACCGACGGATCGATGCGGCAGCCGAGCTGTACCGGACGTCCCGGCTTGGGCGCCAGCGTGCGCACGATGCTGCCGATCACCTCGCGCAGGCTGAACGGAATGTGTTCGAAGTCCAGGTGCCCGGCTTCGATCTTCGAGAAGTCGAGGATGTCGTCGATCAGCGTCAGCAGTGTGTCCGACGACTGCTTCACCAGTGTCAGGTACTCACGCTGTTCGCCGGTCAGGTCGGTGTCGAGCGCCAGTTCGGTCATGCCCATGATGGCGTTCATAGGCGTGCGGATTTCGTGGCTCATATTGGCCAGGAAGTCGCTCTTGGCGCGGCTTGCTGCCTCGGCGGCGTCACGCGCCTGCATCATCTGCTCGTGCACCGCGCGTCGCTCGCTGATGTCGGAAATGAAGGCGGTGAACAGCGCACGCCCCTTCATGTGCGTCGAGGTGATGGCCAGTTGGGCGGGGAAGCGGCGACCGCTGCGGTGGCGGATGTCCAGCTCCATGTGATGTCCGATGACGGAATCGAAGTGGCGGCTCAGCCACTGCAGCAGGTCGTGCTGACCCGGCTCGCGTTCGGAGGGGGCCACCAGCAGCTCGATCACCGGGTGCTGCATCGCCTCGGCAGCCGTCCAGCCCAGCATGCGTTCCGCAGCCGGGTTGTATTCGATCACGTTGCCGAAGCCGTCGAAGGTGATCACTGCGTCCAGCGCCGCACCGAGAATCGCACCGGTGCGTGCTTCGCTTTCGGCCAGTGCGCTGCGCTGGTCGTACAGGCTCAGCGAGGCCCAGTTCAGCGCCCGTGTCAGCCGATCGGTTTCATGCGAGCCGGTCGCGGTTGGCAGGGTTTCGCCCATCGCCTGGTCCAGCTTTTCGGCGAAGTCGGTGCACTGGTTCAGCGCGGCCAGCGGCCGGCGCAGCAGCAGGTAGAGCGCGCCAGCGCCGAGCAGCAGAGCGAACAGCCCGTGCAGCAGGCTGTCACGCAGAATGTGCGCATGCACTTCGCGCGCTTCCGGTGTATCGGTCTCGGTGCGCAGCCATACGGTCTGTCCGCCGGCCACCAGCGGCACCCAGCTGACGACGATCCGCCGCCCCGCATCGTCCTCTGCCGCAGCGCGCGCACGCGCGATCAGGCCCGGTGGCGGCGCGTCGGTCGGGCGGGTGTCGGCCGTGCGCCAGGCGCCATCGCCGGCGCGTCGGAGTGCCGACAGGACTTCGCCGTTCGGCGTGACCAGCGCCGCCGCCAGCAGCACGGCCGTGTCGGGCAGCCGCGGCCGCAGCGCGACCAGGGCGTCGCGGTCGTATTCGATGTCGGCCGCCAGGCTGGCGGCGATGGTGTGCGTCTCGGCCAGCGCGCCGCGTTCAAGCAGGCGCAGTGTTTCGTGCGTCTGTTCGCTCGCCGTGTACAGCGCATTACCCGCCGCGCCGACGCCGAAGGCGAGCGCAAACAATGCGGTGATGCGCAGCAGCAGGCGGTGCGGCCCGAAGGCTGACGGATTCATGGATCAGTCTTCGTCCCGGAAGCGCGCACGAATGTTCTGCACTTCGTCCCAGCGCCCGAGCATGGCATCGACGCAGGCCGGATCGAAATGTCGCCCCCTGCCATCGGCAAGGAAGTCGCCCGCGCGTTCGACCGCCCACGCCTGCTTGTAGGGGCGCGACGAGGTCAGCGCGTCGAACACATCGGCCACCGCGACGATGCGCCCGACCAGCGGTATGGCATCACCGGCAAGGCCCTTCGGGTAGCCGCTGCCGTCGAATTTCTCGTGGTGACTGAGCGCAATCGTCGCCGCCAACTGCATGTAGGGCGAGGCGGAGTCCTTCAGGATTTCGTGGCCGATGGTGGCGTGCTGCTTCATGATTTCGAACTCGTCCGGGTCGAGGCGGCCCGGCTTGAGCAGGATGTGATCCGGCGTGCCCAGCTTGCCGACGTCGTGCATCGGTGCAGCGATCAGCAGGGCCTCCTCCATGTCGGCGTCGAGACCCATTTCGCGTGCGATCAGCGCCGAGAAGTGAGCCATGCGCAGGATGTGCGCGCCGGTCTCTGGGTCGCGGAATTCGGCGGCGCGCGCCAGCTTGTTCAGCGTTTCGCGCTCGCGTTCGAAAATTTCTGCGGTAGCACGGCGGACCTCTTCGGCCAGTACGCGGGCGTGGTTGGCCAGCACGACCTGGCTGCGCCTCAGCGACAGCATGTTGCGGACGCGCGAGGTGAACTCGACACGATCCACCGGCTTGGTCAGGAAATCGTTGGCGCCGGATTCCAGCGCGCGGTAGCGCACTTCGCGCTCGTGGTCGGCGGTGACCATCAGCAGCGGTGTCTGGGTGCGCGCCAGATTTGAGCGGAAGCGCCGGATGAATTCGATGCCATCCATGTCCGGCATCATGTAATCGACGATGACCAGATCCGGGTCCTCGCGCATGCAGTGTTCGAGCGCCTCGGACGGTGACAGGAAACAGGTCGATTCCACGTCCGGCAGCTTGCCCAGCAGCGCAGACATCAGAACCAGATTCACCTGCGCGTCATCCACGACCACTACATTCATCCAGGGCACCCCGTGTGCGTATCTTTTTCGATGTGCGGCGGTGCCCGATCGGCCCGCCCGATCCATCCTTTCCGCACGAATGAATAACGGCGCCGCGCGCGGGCGACTTTAGATGGCCGGGATCGTGGCTGACAGAATGAAACAGATGCGCGCGAGGGCATCCGGCCGTGCGCAAGCCCGGTCGGCGCGCTAACCTACTGCCCGATGAATGCTCCGACGCCCTACACGCTTCGCGCTTCCGCGCTGCGCAACTGGCTGCGCCAGCTGTCCTTCCGCGACATGTTCGCGCTCGGCCTGCCAGCCCTGCTCATCATCGCCGCCGGTTTCTGGTTCGCCGCCCGCTACATCAAGCCGGCGCCGCCTGACCAGACGACGATTTCCTGCGGTGCCCAGGGGTCTGCCTACGAATCCTTCTGCGCGCGCTACAAGCCGCTGATCGAGCCCTTCGGCGTCGGCGTGAAGCTGCTCGAAAGCGCCGGTTCGATCGAGAATCTGAAGCGCCTGAACGACCCGGAACAGACCGTCGATTTCGCTTTCGTCCAGGGCGGCAGCGCGGAAGATCACCCGCCCGGCCTGCTTTCTCTCGGGGCCGCCTATTACGAGCCGGTGTGGGTGTTCTACCGTGGCCGGCCCGGGCTGGAGCGGCTGGACCAGCTGAAGGGCCTGCGCATCGGCGTCGGGCCGGAGGGCAGTGGCACCCGCCATCTTGCGCTGCAGATGCTGGCGGCGCACGGCATGGCGGACGACAAGCGGCGCCTGCTGCCGCTGAGCGGAATCGCCGGCGTCACCGCGCTGCGCGACCGCCGCATCGACGCGCTGGTGGTGGTTGGTGCGGTGCATTCGGCCAGCGTCTGGGCGCTGCTGTATTCGGATGGCGTGTCGCTGATGAGCATGACGCAGGCGTCCGCATACTCGCGCCGCTTCCCGCATCTGACCATGCTGACGCTGCCGCGCGGCGCCATCGATTTCGTGCGCGACATTCCGCCGAAGGATGTGTCACTGGTGGCGACACAGGCCTATATGGTGGCGCGCGAAGACACGCACCCGGCGCTGATCGACCTGATGCTGGGCGCGATGAAGCCGGCGCATGCCGAGGCCAGCGTGTTCCAGCGGCCGGGCGAGTTCCCGAAGGCGGACGGCGGCGACTTCGAACTGCACCCGCGCGCCAAGCGCTTCTACGAGGTCGGCCCGCCTTTCCTGCAGCGCTACCTGCCGTTCTCGATCGCCAATCTGTTCGATCGCATGCTGGTGCTGCTGGTGCCGCTGCTGGCCCTGGCGGTCCCGCTGTTCAAGATCCTGCCGCAGCTCTACGTCTGGCGCGTGCGCAGCAAGCTGTACCGCTGGTACGGCGAACTGAAGGACGTCGAACGTCAGGCCATGCTGCCGGATCAGACACGCAGCCGGGCCGAGTGGCTGGACGACATCGACCGCATCGAGGCGGCGGTCGCGCGCATCCACGTGCCGCTGGCGCATTCCGATTACCACTACCAGTTGCGTGCCCACATCCACATGGTGCGGCGGCGTCTGCAGGGCATACCGGACGGCGCGGCGCACGAAAATCCGCAGGGCGCAGGAACCGAAACGGCGCCGTCCTGACTCAGTGACAGTTCGCCGGCCGCGCGTCGCGCAGTCCGGCTGGGGTAAATTTACAAACATTCGTGCTTGTATATAATTGCAGGCCGAATTCAGGAGAGTTCCCCGATGCCTGTCCGCTCCGCGGCCGCCGTGCCCGCCTCGCGTCCGATTTCCCGCCTGGCCGTGCGCCCGGGACGCCGACTTTCTCCGCTCCACACCTCTTTCGGTTTCGTCGTGCTGATTGCTGCTGCGCTGCTGCTGTCCGCCTGCAGCGGCGACAAGGCGGCGCAGCCGGCCGCCGCGGCGCCGCAGGCCTTGCCCGTCACGGTGATCGAAGTGGCGCCGACGCAGGCGCCGCTGGTGGTCGAGGCGGTGGCGCAGGCTGAAGGTGCGCGCGAAGTCGAAGTGCGGGCGCGGGTCAGCGGCATCCTCGAAAAGTGGCTGTTCCGCGAGGGCGAGCCGGTCAAGGCCGGGCAGATGCTGTTCCGCATCGAGCGTGCTCCGTTCGAGATCGCGCTGGCGCAGGCCAAGGCGCGTCTGGCCGAAGCGCAGGCGGTCGAGGAACAGACGGCGCGTGAAGCGCAGCGCCTGACCGGGCTGGTGGACGAGAAGGCGATCAGCCAGAAGGAATTCGACGACGCGCGCTCGGCCAGCGCCGTGGCCCGTGCCGCGGTGAAGTCGGCCGAAGCGGCGGTGCGCGAGGCGGAACTGAATCTGAGCTACACACAGGTAACCGCGCCGGTGGCCGGGGTGACCGGTCGTGCCCATCGCTCCGAAGGTTCGCTGGTGAATACCGGCAGCGACAGCCTGCTCACCACGATTGCGCAGATCAATCCGATCTGGGTGCGCTTCAGCCTGTCGGACAACGACCTGGCCGGCGTGCCGGGCGGGCGCGCCGCGGTACGGAGCTTCCGCGAGGTCGAGCTGCAGCTGCCCGACGGCAGCATCCTGCCGCAGCGCGGCCGCATCAATTTTTCCGCCAGCCGCATCGATCCGGCGCTGGGCACGCTGGAAATGCGCGCCGAGTTCGCCAACGCCGACGCCGTCGTGCTGCCCGGCCAGTTCGTCCGCGCACGGGTGATCGCCGGTGAGCGCGACAATGTGTTCCTGGTGCCGCAGGCTGCGGTCACGCAGACCGAAAGCGGTCCGGTGGTGATGCTCGCGAATGCCGAAGGCAAGGTGGAGCCGCGCCCGATCAAGCTCGGTCAGTGGCAGGGCAAGGACTGGGTGGTGACCGGCGGCCTGCAGGCTGGCGACCGCGTCATCGTCGATAACCTGATCAAGCTGCGACCGGGTGCGCCGGTGGCGCCGCGCGCGGCGGGTGAAGCTGCGCCGCCGGCGAAGTCCTGAAGGAGCGCCCGCACATGGCCCGCTTCTTCATCAATCGCCCTATCTTTTCGGGCGTCATATCCATCGTCATCATGATCGCGGGCCTGGTGGCCTCGCTGTCGTTGCCGATCGCGCAGTACCCGGAAATTTCGCCGCCCACCGTCATCGTCACGGCAACCTATCCGGGCGCCAACTCGGAAACGCTGGCGCGCACGGTGGCGGCACCGATCGAGGAACAGCTGTCGGGCATCGAGGGCCTGCTGTACTTCAACTCGACATCGACCTCGAACGGTACGGTCACCATCACGCTCACCTTCGAGGTGGGCACCAATCCGGATACCGCGCTGATCGCGGTGAACAACCGCATTTCGGTGGCCGAGTCGCGGCTGCCGGAGGACGTGCGCCGCTCCGGCCTGGTGGTGCGCAAGCGTTCGAACAACCTGCTGATGATCGCCGCGCTGAAGTCGACCGACGGCCAGCGCGACACGCTGTTCCTGACCAATTACGTGCAGGTGAACGTGCTGGAAGAGCTGCGCCGCCTGCCGGGCGTCGGTGACGCGATCGCCTTCGACGCGCCGTACGCGATGCGCGTCTGGCTGAAGCCGGACGTGATGGCACGCTTGGGCATCACGACCACCGAAGTGGCGGCCGCCATCCGCGTGCAGAACGCGCAGAACGCGGTCGGCCGCATCGGTCAGGAGCCGGTCACCAACGGCCAGCAGCTCACCTACACGGTGACCGCAAAGGGCCGCCTGCTCGACATTCCGCAGTTCGAGAACATCATCCTGCGCGCCGACGGCCCGGGTGGCGTGGTGCGGCTGAAGGATGTCGCACGCATCGAACTGGGTGCCGAGAACTACGACCGCACGACCAAGGTGAATGGCACGCCGGTGTCCGGCATGGGTGTCTATCTGCAGTCGGGTGCCAACGCGCTCGACACCGCCAAGGCGGTGCGCGCCAAGCTCGACGAACTGTCGCAGCGGCTGCCAGAAGGCACCGAATTCATCATTCCGAACGACACGACGCGTTTCATCAGCGAGTCGATCAAGGAGGTGGTGCACACGCTGGCCGAGGCCACCGTGCTGGTCGTGCTGGTGGTGTGGGTGTTCCTGCAGAACTGGCGCGCCACGCTGATTCCGCTGATCGCGGTGCCGGTGTCGCTGGTCGGCACCTTCGCCGGCCTGTGGGCGCTCGGCTTCTCGATCAACACGCTGACGCTGTTCGCGATGGTGCTGTCTATCGGCATCGTGGTCGATGACGCCATCGTCGTGCTGGAGAACGTCGAGCGGCAGATGCGCGAACACGCGCTGCCACCCAAGCAGGCGTCGATGGCGGCGATGCGCGAGGTGTCGGGCGCGCTGGTGGCGATGGTGCTGGTGCTGTGCGCGGTGTTCGTGCCGGTGGCTTTCCTCGGTGGCATCGCCGGTCAGCTCTATCAGCAGTTCGCCGCCACGGTGGCGATTTCGGTGTCGATCTCCGGTGTCGTCGCATTGACGCTGACGCCCGCGCTGTGCGCGCTGATGCTGAAGGAGCACGAGGGCGAAGTGAAGTTCTTCCGTCCGTTCAACCGTGGCTTCGAGTGGCTCACCCGGCTGTACACCGGCACCGTGGGCGCCACGCTGCGCCACCGCGTCGTGGCGACGCTGCTGGTGTTGCTGCTGTTCGCGGGCGCCGGCTTCATGTTCCGCGTCGTGCCCGGCGCCTTCGTGCCGTCCGAGGACCAGGGCTATCTGTTCGGCTTTGTCACGCTGCCCGACGGCGCCTCCGCCGAGCGGACCGAAGTGTCGTTCGAGAAGATCCGCCGCGTGATCAACGACCACCCGGCGGTGGAGAACGTGTTCATGGTGCGCGGCATGGACTTCATCACCGGCAACAACCGGCCCAGCGTGGCGATGACCTTCGTCGTGCTGAAACCGTGGAAGGACCGCACGACCACGGCCGACGACCTGCAGAAGGTGATCGCCGCCGAAGGCATGAAGCTGAGCGACGGCATGGGCTTCATCTTCAATCCGCCGCCTATCCAGGGCCTGGGTGCGGCCGGTGGTTTCGAGGCCTATGTGCAGGCGCGCGAGGATTCCGATGCGCGCAAGCTGGCAGCCATCACCGGCCAGCTGATCGCCGAGCTGAACAAGCGGCCCGAGCTGGTGGACGTGAAGACCTTCTTCCGCGTGTCGTCGCCGCAGCTCGCGGTCGATGTCGATGAGCCGAAGGCGCTGTCGCTGGGCATTCCGCTCGACGCGCTGTATTCGACGCTGCAGGCGACGATGGGCACGCTGTACGTGAATGACTTCAACCGCTCGGGCAAGACCTACAAGGTGCAGCTCGGCGCCGACGCGCCCTACCGGATGAAGCCGGAGGACCTCGGCAAGCCCTACGTCCGGTCGAGCTCGGGCGCGATGATTCCGCTGTCGGCGGTGATCAGCGTACGCACCGTGGTCGGGCCGGAAATGGTCGAACGCTTCAACGGCTTCGTCGCCGCCAAGATTCTGGGCAATGCAGCCCCCGGTCGCAGTTCCGGCGACGGCATCGCTGCGGTCGAGGAGGTGGCGCGTCAGGTGCTGCCGGCCGGCTACACGCTGGAGTGGGTGGGCCAGGCCTACCAGGAGAAGCGCACCGGCATCACCTCGGTGCTGGCGCTCGGTTTCGGCATCATCATGGTGTTCCTGATCCTGGCTGCGCAGTACGAGCGCTGGTCGCTGCCGCTGGCCGTCATCATGGCCATTCCGTTCGCCATCCTCGGCGCGCTGCTGGCGGTATGGATGCGCGGCATGCCGAACGACATCTACTTCCAGATCGGTCTGGTGGTGCTGGTCGGTCTGGCGGCGAAGAACGCCATCCTGATCGTCGAGTTCGCGCTGCAGAAGCAGCAGGAGGGCATGGACGCCATCGCCGCCTCGCTGGAAGCTGCACGACTGCGCTTCCGTCCGATCTGCATGACGGCGCTGGCTTTCATCCTTGGCGTGGTGCCGCTGGTCACCGCCACCGGCGCCGGCGCCGCGGCGCGCCGCTCGATGGGTACCGGCGTGTTCGGTGGCATGCTGGCCGCCACCTTCATCGCCACGATATTCATTCCGATGTTCTACAGCTGGATGGCCGGCCGCAAGGCAGCGCGCCGTGACGACAGCCCGGCCGACGAGGTGACCGCATGATGCCCGCCGCCCTGAAAACGCCGCTCGCGCTGGCCTGCGCCGCGCTGCTGTCCGGCTGCATGGTCGGCCCTGACTACGTGCGCCCGACGGTCGATCTGCCGGCACAGTACGCGCCGGCGCAGGACGCGGTGCCCGTCGCCGTTGCGCGTGGCTGGTGGAAGCAGTTCAACGACGACACGCTGAACACGCTGGTCGAACGGGCGCTTGCCGACAACGCCGACGTGCAGCGTGCCGCAGCACGGATCGAACAGGCCGACGCGCTGCTGCGCGAAGCCGGTGCGGCCCTGTTCCCCGATGTCGGCCTTGGCGCCTCTGCCAGCCGCTCGCGCATTAGCGGCGTCGGTGCACCGATACCGGCTGGCGCGCCGCTCTACCGCAACAGCTTCCAGACGGCGATCTCGACCTCGTTCGAACTCGATTTCTGGGGCCGGCTGCGCCGCGCCAGCGAGGCGGCGCGTGCGCAGGCGCTCGGTACGCGGCACGCGAAGGACACGGTGGAACTGACGCTGGTGAGCCAGGTGGTCGGTGGCTACCTGAACCTGCGCGCGCTCGACGCCCAGCTCGTGCTGTCGCGCGACACGCTGGCCACGCGGCGCGAGAACGTGGACATCCTGCGCAGCCGCGTCGAGCGTGGCCTTACCAACGAACTCGAACTGCAGCAGGCGCTCGGCGCGGTCGCGGCGATCGAGGCGCAGATCGCTGACCTGGCGCGCAGCCGTGGCATCGCCGAAAACCAGATCGCGCTGCTGACCGGCAATCTGGGCATGCACATCGAGGCCGGCGACCTGCGCAGCCTGCCACTGCCGCCGCTGCCGCCGGCCGGCCTGCCGTCGTCGCTGCTCGACGCCCGTCCCGACGTGCGACAGGCGGAGGCGGAACTGGCGTCGGCCAACGCGCAGATCGGGGTCGCCAAGGCGGCGCTCTATCCGTCGATTTCACTGACCGGCAACTACGGTTCGCAGAGCCGCGAGTTGTCGGACCTGTTCAGCGGCCCGGCCAATATCTGGTCGCTCGGCGTTGCGCTCGACCTGCCGCTGTTCGACGCCGGTCGCCGCAGCGCCCGTGTCGATCAGGCCACGGCACAACAGAAGCAGGCGCTGGCCGGCTACGTTTCGGCCATCCGCAACGCCTTCACCGACGTGCGAGACGCACTGGTCGCTGCCGAACAGTACGCGCAGAGCGTGAGCGCACTGCAGGCGCAGTCCGACGCCGCAGCGCGCAGCCTGCACCTGGCGCAGAAGCGCTACGACGCGGGCTATTCGCGCTATCTCGAAGTGCTCGATGCGCAGCGCACCGCCAACGAGGCGTCGCTGGCGCTGGTGCGCGCGCGTCAGGGCCAGCTGGCCGAAGTGGTGAACCTGTACGCCGCACTGGGCGGCGGATGGGGTGAGGAGGCTGGGGCCGCGCCGGACGACGCCGCAGCGTCGTCCTTCCGCTGATCCGCTTCAACCGGCGAGCGCGGTCAGTGACCGCGGCTCGTCGGCCTTGCGCTCGACCGGCTTTTCCTTGCCGGCGCTGGCCAGCGATTTAATGTCGCCGGAGATTTCGCCGCCTTCCTCGATATGGATCTTGCCGTAGCGGATCTTGCCGCTGACGCGGCCGGTGGCATGCACGATGAGTTGTTCGCGCGCGGTCAGTTCGCCGTCGAAATTGCCATGGATTTCCGCCACGTCGATGCTGACGGTGCCGGAGTAGGCCCCGTTTTCGGCGATGCGGATGACGCGGCTGTCCATCGTTGCTTCGACCCGGCCTTCGACCACCAGCGTGTCGCAATCGAGAATTTCCGCTCCGCGCAGTTTCACGTCGGGGCCGACGATGAGACGGCTGCCGTGGGTGGGCGAGGGCTCCATCGCTTCCGGCTTCGACGGCTGCGGCGCCGGGGTGTCGCGCTGCGGCGACAGCGCGGCCGGCGACGGTGTCGTGCTCACCGTCATGCCGCTGCCGGACGTGCCGCCGCCGCCCGGTCGTATCGTGCGCGGCAACGTGGATTCAGTGGATTTCGGGAACAGGCCGGGCTTGTTGAACATGTCGTCTCCTTGAAAGTGGCTCGCACCGTGCGGCACGGCGCGCACCGACCGTTCGCAAGCCGTGTGCCTGGTGATAAATCGGATTTTGAATCAATGGCTTACTTGCTTCGATTCGAGCTTTCACGGCGCCTCTGGCGCAAAGGCCCGCGATTCTGTCGCCGCAGCGCGACAGTCGGCCGCGCCGAAGGGGGCGCAGTGCGCATCAAGGCGTGCGCTGCGCCGTGTCGCCGCTCGGCGACACGGCGCCTCGTCGCTGCGGATTTAACGTTCTGTTGCATTCCATTACCGGACCTTACCGTGGCCCGCGTCCGGGCTGCCTAGACTCGGACGTTCACCGGAAATCCTTCGACTCATGCCTCATGCATCCTTCCGTACCACCCTGCTGCTGACCGTGCTGCTGATCGCCGGCGCGCTCGGTGCCGCAGCAGCAAGTGGCTGGATCATGCTGCAGGACTTCGCCCGCGCCAGCCGTGAGGCCGGCAGCGGCGCATTGAATCTGACGTCGGCGATGCAGCAGATCGACGAACGCTCGCTCGATATGGCGCGCAGCGCGCGTCAATACGCCGTGCTGCGGGACGACGGTCTGCGTCTCCGCTACGACGAGGCTCAGACCCAGGCGCTGGCCTCGCTGGCGACGATGACCGCGACCTTGCCGCAGATCGCGCCGCACGCGGATACGTGGCGCCGTACCGAAGCGCAGTTGCGCGCCGTGTTCGACCTGCCGGCCGAGGCCGCCGTCGACGACGCGTTGCCCGATCTTGCAACTATCAATGATCGCCTCGCCGCTGGCGTGCGCGAGGCCATCGATGGCCGCAACGCGGCGCTGCTCGATACGCTGGAGTCGAGCCGCGACACGCTGGCGACGCAGGTGCTGGCGGCCATCGCTCTCGCGCTCCTGCTGGCGGTGGCCACCGGCTGGTGGATATTGCGGCCACTGAAGCGCGTGGAGCAGGCAATCGCGCGCCTCGGCGAAGGACAGTTCTCGACGCCGGTGCAAGTCGGCGGCCCGGCCGATCTGCGCCGGCTCGGCGAGAAGCTCGAATGGCTGCGATTGCGGCTGGCCGATCTCGAGACCCATCGCAATCGCGTGCTGCGCCACGTGTCGCACGAACTGAAGACGCCGCTCGCGTCGCTGCGCGAGGGCATCGCGCTGCTGCAGGATGGCGTGACCGGCAGGCTCAGCGACGAGCAGATCGAAGTCAGCGGCATACTCGATGCCAATGCACGCGCACTGCAGGAACGCATCGAACAGCTGATCGGCTACAACGCGACGCAGTTCGATGCCCGCCACCTCGAACTGAAGCCGACCGCGCTGCGTGCGCTGGCGCGCGAAGTGGCGGCCGACCTCAAGCTGCAGGCGCAGGCCAAGGACATCCGTCTCGACGTCAGCGGCTATGCGCCGCCGGTGCGCGGCGACGCCGCCAAGCTGCGCATCGCGCTGACCAACCTTCTGGCCAACGGCATCGCCTTCAGCCCGCACGGTGGCACGGTGCGGCTCGAACTGAGCAGCGATGGCGGCACCACGCGCATCGACTGCATCGACGAAGGTCCGGGCGTCGCGCCGGACGAGACCGAACGCATCTTCGAACCCTTCTTCCGCGGCAGCCGCCGCGCACCGCGCCCGGACAAGGGCAATGGCCTCGGACTGGCCATCGTGCGTGAATTCATCGCCGCGCACGGTGGCCGGGCTCTGGTACTGCCGGCCGAGCGCGGCGCCCACTTCAGGATCGAATTGCCCCATGCCAGCTGACGTCCGTCTGACCCGTCTGACACCGATCGTGCTTGCGCTGTCGCTCGCCGCCTGTGCCGGCGTGAAGCCCGCACCATCCGCGCCGGTGACGACCGAGGCGCCGCAGCCAGCGGCGCCTGAAACACAGACCAACGCGGCGGAACGTCAGTTGCAGCAGGCGATGCAGGCGGCGCAGCTGCGCGGCGGCAATCTGACGCGCGCGCGCACCCTGCTGGAGGCGCTGGTCGCCTCTACCAGCGACGAGGCGCGGGCAGTGCAGCCTTATGCGAAATCGCTGCTCGAACAGGTGACAGAGCGCCAGCGGCTGGACGCTGCCAACGTGAAGCTTACGCAGCAACTCGAGCGCAGCAGCCAGCAACTGAAGGACAGTCAGGCGCGGGCGGACGAACTGCAGCGCAAGCTTGACGCGCTCGCCGACATCGAGCGCAGCCTGCCGCCCGCGCGCATTCCGTCGCGCGGCGTGCCGCGGTGAGGGCGGACGGGCAGCACAAGCTGCTGCTGGTCGACGACGACACCGATCTGCTGCGTCTGCTGTCGCTGCGGCTGAAGGCCAGCGGCTATCGAGTCAGCACCGCCGAAACGGCCGAAGCGGCGCTGACTCGGCTGGCGGTGGAGCGCTTCAGTCTGGTCCTGAGCGACGTGCGCCTGCCGGACCGCGACGGGCTCGCGCTGTTCGACGACATCCGTGCGCAGCACCCGGCACTGCCGGTCATCCTGCTGACTGCGCACGGCAGCATTCCCGATGCGGTGGAAGCGACCTCGCGCGGCGTCGCCGGTTATCTGACCAAACCTTTCGACAGCGCCTCACTGCTCGACCGCATCGCGCAGGCGCTGTCGCATGCCGCTCCGGCCGGTGCGGCGACGGCGATCGACGCCGGCTGGCGAGACGGCTTCATCAGCCGCAGTGCGCGGATGGAATCACTGCTCGACGAGGCGCGGCTGGTCGCCGCCTCCGATGCCAGCGTGCTGATACGCGGTGACAGTGGCACCGGCAAGGAACTGCTGGCGCGTGCCCTGCACCGCGCCAGCCCGCGCGCGCAGGCGCCTTTCGTCGCCATCAACTGCAGCGCGATACCGGACGCGCTGCTCGAATCCGAACTGTTCGGTCACGAACGTGGCGCCTTCAGCGGCGCGGTCGCCCGTCACACCGGCCTGTTCCGTGCAGCACACGGCGGTACGTTGTTTCTCGACGAGATCGGCGACATGCCGCCGGCGTTGCAGGTGAAGCTGCTGCGCGTGCTGCAGGAGCGGGCGGTTCGGCCGGTCGGCGCGACGCAGGCCGAGCCGGTCGATGTGCGCATCGTGTCGGCCACCCACTGCGATCTCGATGCGCTGCTCGCGCAAGGGCAGTTCCGTGAAGACCTGTATTACCGCATCAACGTGGTCACGCTGACGCTGCCTCCACTGTCCGAGCGGCGCGAGGACATTCCGCTGCTGGCCGAGCATTTCCTGCGCACGCTGGCAAAGAAGTACGGCAAGCGCTTGCGCGGCTTCGCGCCCGACGCGCTGGAGGCGCTGGCGACCGCGCACTGGGCCGGCAATGTGCGGCAATTGCAGAACGTGGTCGAACAGGCATGCGCGCTGGCCACTACGCCGCTGGTGCCGCGGGCGCTGGTCGATCGCGCGCTGCGTGTGAGGCCGATGGAAGCGCTGGGCTACGCCGAGGCGAAGCAGCGCTTCGAGCGCAATTACCTGGTACAGCTGCTCAAGCTCACCGCCGGCAACGTGACCGACGCGGCGCGCATCGCCGGCCGCAACCGCACCGAGTTCTACCGCCTGCTGCAGCGCTACGACCTGAACCCGGGCCTGTTCCGGGGCGATGTCGCCGAGATGCGACAGGCCTGACCGGCGCTGCGCAAGGGGCCGCGACCGGGTGCCGTGCGGGCGTCGCCGCAGCCCGACGCGCAGTGTGTGCTGCACGTCCCAAGTATCTGAATTCAAAAGCAGGCGAGGTGTGGCATGGCGTGTGCTGAGGCGGGCACTCCCGCCGGCCGGAGTACGCCGCTACAACAGATACGGAGGCAGACCATGATCACCCGCCAGTCCATTGCGACCCTGCTCACCACGACAGCGATCGCCTACTCGATCTGCTCTCCCGCTCAGGCGGCCAGTCTGGTCGCCGCCACGCAGGCGACGTCGCGCGATCCGGTCGCCGATGATCGCGACCGTGGCCTGCAGGAGGCGATCAAGGGCGCGCTCGGCGCCGACGAGGCCTTGAACGGCTGCTATGTCGCGGTGAGCGCCCGCGATGGACGCGTGACCTTGAGCGGGGTCGTGCGCGACGCGTCGCAACTGGCGCGCGCGCTGCAGACCGCTATGGCGGTACCCGGCGTGCGCGCTGTCGACAACGCGCTGGAAGTGGCCGGGCGCTGAGTACGCTCCGGCGCGCCGGTTCAGGGCGCCTTGTAGTGCGCCTGCGTCATCAGGTCGACGCCGCAGGGCAGATTCTCTATCCAGTCGACGAAGCGCTTCACCATCGCCTTGCCCTCGAAGCGGGCGCCGTGCTGCGGCACGATCATGTCGATGTCGAGCCCGCGCACCATGCTGGCCCAGTAGCGGCAGATCTTGTTCGACACCATGTAGCGGCGGTGGAAGCCGAACATGTGCGGAATGTGCGCGTCAAAATCGCTGACCGGCGGCAGCGCTTCGCTGTGACCGATCATCGAGGCGCCCATGTCGCCGGAGAACAGGATTTTCGACACCGGGTCGTAGAACTGGAAATTGCCTTCCGAGTGCATGAAGTGTGCCGGCAGCGCCAGCATTTCCATGCCGCCGAGCGGAATGCGCATGCCTTCGTCGGGGATCGGAATGATGCGCGCCGTGTAGTCGCGACCGGTCGTGAAATGCGGCAGGAAGCGCGCCCACAGCTTCGAAATCATCACCTTGCACGAGGTGCTGACCATCCATTTGTTCATCGACGCGATGATGTCCGGGTCGGCGTGCGAGGCGAGGATGAGATCGAGGTCCTTGGACGGGAAATAGCGCTGCATCGCCATCATCAACCCGGTGTAGGTCATGTTGCCGCCGGGGTCGATCAATGCGCCGTGTTCGCCATCAACCACCAGGAACTGGTTGCACTGCACTGCGTGGTCGGCGCCTTCGTCGACCAGATCGTAGAAGGCCAGGCAGACGTGCTTGCCGTTGTTGAACAGTTCGACTGCCATTGCCCATACCCCTTGACGAAATGCCGACTGATTACGAAGGCGACAGTGTGCCGCAAATCGGCGGGCTTTTAGGCGCTGGCAGCGGGGGGCTTGATGACGATCAATGGGCGGGCGCCCGGAGCGGGGGGCCCCAGCCGTGTGCGGGCTGGGGCGGGCGATCTGGTGGGCCCCCTGGGAGTCGAACCCAGCACCAACGGATTATGAGTCCGCTGCTCTAACCAAGCATGAGCTAGAGGCCCGGAAGGGAGCGGTACTATAGCAAAGGGGCGCCGTATCGGGGCCTGCGGAGCGGGTTTCGGAGGAGGGTGGCGGGCGATGTGGCCGGATTTCGAGGGTGGGTCGATCGCCGACCTGATGCAGGATGTGGTGCGCGCATGTGGCGGCAAGAGCGCCGGCACGGGCTTGCGCGATGTCGACGCGTCAGCCTGGCGTGGCGCGCGCAGCGTCGTGTTGCTGGTGCTCGACGGCGTCGGCATGAAGCAGCTCGAACTGCTGCCCGAGGATGGTTTCCTGCGCCGTCACTGCATGGCGACGCTGACCTCGGTGTTCCCATCGACCACCGCAGCGGCCATCACCACCTTCATGACAGCCCGGCCGCCGGCAGTGCATGGGCTGACCGGCTGGCACCTGCGTTGTACCGAACCGGGCCTGGATGGCCGCGTGCTCGCCATCCTGCCGGTCACGCTGCGCGGCGATGGCGATCTGCCCTGTTCGCAGGAGGAGGTGCTGGCGAGGGTGTGCCGGGCGCCGTCCGTGTTCGCGTCGCTGCCCGGCCCGTCACGGGTGATCTCGCCCGCCGACATCGCGCACTCGCCGTTCAACACGCTGCACAGTGCAGGCGCGGAGGTCGTCGGCTATGCCGGGCTTGAGGGCATGCTCGCCGCGCTGACCGAGGCGCTGCGCACACCGTCACCGCCCGCTTACGTCTATGCCTACTGGCCGGACTTCGATCATTGCGCTCATGTGCGCGGCTGTGCGTCGGACAGCGCGCGCGAACTGCTGTGCGCGGCAGACGCTGCGCTGGCTGCCTGGGCCGGGACGATGGCGGGCTGCGACGTGCAGTTGCTGGTGACGGCCGACCACGGCTTCATCGATGCACCCGCGGAGCGCCTGATCGAACTCGAGCAGCTGCCGTCGCTGGCCGACTGTCTCGCCGGCCCGCTGTCGGGTGAGCGGCGCGCCGTGTTCTGTCAGCTGAAACCTGGCCGTGCGCGCGATTTCGAACGCGCGCTGCAGGCACTGGACAGCGCCTGCATCCCGTGGCGATCGAGCGATCTCGTCGCAGCAGGGCGCTTCGGTCCGGGCGAGCCGCATCCGCGCCTGCTTGAGCGGATTGGTGACTACACGCTGGAAATGAAGGCGGACTGGACCTTGCGCGACACCGTGCCGGGCGAACGTGCGCACCGGCTGATCGGCGTGCATGGCGGCACGAGCGAAGCGGAAATGAGGGTGCCGCTGGTGGGGAAGGTGCTCTGAAAGACATACGGGAGCGCGCTCGCGCTCCCGTCGTGAAGGTCAGCTCGCGATGTAGCTTTCGAGCTGCTTGATCAGGAACTGCTGGTACTCGATCGTTTCCTTGACCATGTCGCCGATGGACACGACACCGACCAGTGATCCGGCGGCATCCAGCACCGGCAGGTGACGGATGCGCTTGTCGCTCATCAGCTGCATCGCCTGATCGACCGTCATGTCCGGCGTCACGTGGATGAGCTTGCTGGTCATGATGTCGCGCACCGGCGTGGTGGCCGAATCCTTGCCCTGCAGCACTACCTTGCGCGCATAGTCGCGCTCGGAAAAGATGCCGGCCAGCGCACCGTTGTCGGTCACCAGCACGGCACCGATGCCGCGATTGGCCATCACGCGCAGCGCGCTGATGACCGTGTTGTCCGCTTCGACGGTCGCGATCGGACCCTGCTTGCCTTCAATCACCTGAGCGATGGTCTTCACGGTAGGCCTCCCTGTTGTTTTCCGTGACGATGGGGTCGCTCAAGTTTCACACGAAAATCAGGTTTCCGTGTCGAGGAAGCTACGCAGTTTTTCGCTGCGCGACGGGTGACGCAGCTTGCGCAGCGCCTTTGCTTCGATTTGACGGATGCGCTCGCGCGTCACATCGAACTGCTTGCCCACTTCTTCCAGCGTGTGGTCGGTGTTCATTTCGATGCCGAAGCGCATGCGCAGTACCTTGGCTTCCCTCGGCGTCAGGCTGTCCAGCACTTCCTTCGTGATGTCGCGCAGGCTGGCGAACAGCGCAGCGTCGGTCGGTGCCAGCGTCGCGGTGTCCTCGATGAAGTCGCCCAGATGGGAATCGTCGTCGTCGCCGATCGGCGTTTCCATCGAGATCGGCTCCTTGCTGATCTTCAGGATCTTGCGGATCTTCTCTTCCGGCATTTCCATGCGGATGGCCAGCGTCGCCGGATCCGGCTCGGCACCGGTTTCCTGCAGGATCTGGCGCGAAATGCGGTTCATCTTGTTGATCGTTTCGATCATGTGCACCGGGATGCGGATGGTGCGCGCCTGATCGGCAATCGAACGCGTGATGGCCTGACGGATCCACCAGGTCGCATAGGTCGAGAATTTGTAGCCGCGACGGTATTCGAACTTGTCCACCGCCTTCATCAGGCCGATATTGCCTTCCTGGATCAGGTCGAGGAACTGCAGGCCGCGGTTGGTGTACTTCTTCGCGATCGAGATCACCAGACGCAGGTTGGCTTCGGTCATCTCGCGCTTGGCGCGACGCATCTTGGCTTCGCCGGTGGACATCTGCTTGTTGATGTCCTTCAGTTCCTTCAGCGGCAGGCCGATGCGGTCCTGGATGTCGATCAGCTTGCCCTGTTCCTCGATGATGGCCGGGGCGGCACGCAGCAGCTGCGCGCCATTCGACTTGGCGGCGGTGATTTCGCCCTTCAGCCAGTCGATGTTCACCTCGTTGCCCGGGAACACCTTGATGAAGTGGGCACGCGGCATATTGCCCTTGTCCACGCACAGTTCGAGGATCTTGCGCTCGTGCTTGCGCGCCGATTCGACCATGTTGCGCACCGAGTCGCACAGCTTCTCGATCATGCGCGCGGTGAAGCGGATGTTCATCAGCTCGTCCGACAGCTGCTTCTGCAGCTTCAGATAGGTCTTGTCCTGCGAGCCCTTCTTGTCCAGCGTCGACTGCATCTTCGTGTACAGCGCACGGATGCTTTCGAAGCGCTCCAGCGCATCGGCCTTGAGCTGGATCAGCGAAGCGCTCATCGCGCCACCTTCGCCGTCCTCGTCCTCTTCGTCGCTGTCCTCGTCCTCTTCGTCGGACGCTTCGGCACTGGCGGCCGCTTCTTCCTCTTCCTCGACCGCGTTCGGGTCGATCAGGCCGTCGATCAGTTCGTCGATGCGCATCTCTTCGCGCGCGACGCGATCGGCCATGTCGAGGATTTCGGCAATGGTCGTCGGGCAGGCGGAAATCGCCTGGATCATGTGGCGCAGGCCGTCCTCGATGCGCTTGGCGATCTCGATCTCGCCCTCACGCGTCAGCAGTTCGACCGTACCCATTTCACGCATGTACATGCGCACCGGATCGGTCGTGCGACCGAATTCCGATTCGACCGTCGACAGCGCCTGTTCGGCTTCCTCTTCGACTTCCGACGCGTCGACCACGGCCGGCGCGTTCTCGCCCATGAGCAGGTCTTCCGAAGCGGGGGCTTCGTCGAAGACACGGATGCCCATGTCGTTGAAGGTCGAAATGATGGATTCGATCTGCTCGGCGTCGACGATGTCGTCCGGCAGGTGATCGTTGATTTCGGCGTAGGTGAGGTAACCGCGTTCCTTGCCCAGCGCAATCAGCGTCTTCAGACGCAGGCGACGCTGATCGGCGTCCATCGGCAGGGCGTTCGCTTCGGCGGAACCCGCCTTCGCTTTCAGATCCTTGGCTTTGGCGTCTTTGGCGGCCTTTGCACCGCGGGCGGTGACGGGCTTTGCGGCTGCAACAGGCTTTTCTGCGACTTCAGCCTGCTTGCGTGTATCCTTCGACTTGTCCTTGGCGACCATGTATATCCTCAGATCTGCGTGTAACCAGCGGCGAACCTGGCAAGGCAAAACCCTCACCGGATTGCCGTCCGCCTGCGCACAGGACCCCGTCGTACCGGGCCGGCAATGAGCCCGACCTATGTAAGCGGTCGACAGGGAAAACCCGTCATTATACCCGTTTTAGGGGTTGGCTTCTCGTCTTTCAAGTCCGCGCCTTCTCCCGGAGCAGACGGCCGAGTTCGGCCTGTTGCTCTGCGGTCAGCGGCGCCTGACGGCCGAGCATCGTCAGATGGTTGATTGCGCGGGAAATTCCCGTTTTCCTCAGATGCTGCAGCGTGTCGTCGAACATGTGCGGCAGCGCACCCTCGTCCGCCGGATCGTCGATCGCCGCAGCGACCGCGTCCTCGATCAACGGTCCGTGCGGACCGTCCCTGAAGTACTCGACCAGCGCAGCCGTGTTGCCGGCATCGATATCGCCGTGTTCGATGCAATCGGCGATCGCCTGCACGGCACGCAGCCAGGGGTCGTCATCGATGTCTTCCAGGTGTCCGACCTTACTGCCGAGCGCGGGGCGCTGCATCAGCATGCACAGCAGCTTGCGCGCAGGCGTCGTCGGTGCGACGCGCGGTGCTGCCGGCGCCGGCGGCGCGTTGTAGCGGCCAGTGCGGCGCGGCATGCGCAAGCCGCAGGCTTCGGCCAACTCCTGCGCCGACAGCCCGACCGCCGGTGCCAGCAGGTGCAGCAGCTGGGTACGCAGGGCGCCGGCGGGGATCTGTGTCACCAGCGGCTTGGCTTCATTGATGAACTGGGCGCGACCTTCGGCGCTGCGCGTGTCGCAGCGCGACTGCAGTTCGTGCAGCAGGTATTCGCTGAGTGGCTGCGCCGACAGCGCGAGCTGGCGGAAGCGGTCCGCGCCCTGTTCGCGGACGAAGCTGTCCGGGTCGTGCTCGGTCGGCAGGAAAAGGAAGGATGCGCTGCGGCCGTCGCTCAGTTCCGACAGCGCTGATTCGAGCCCGCGCCACGCGGCTTTGCGGCCGGCGCGGTCGCCGTCGAAGCAGAACACGATGCGGTCGGTCTGACGGAACAGTTTGTGGATGTGGTCGGGGGTGGTCGCCGTTCCCAGTGTGGCGACGGCATTGCCGACGCCGAACTGGGCCAGCGCCACCACGTCCATATAACCCTCGACCACCAGCACGAAGCCGTGGTCGCGGATCGCCGCGCGCGCCTGCGTCAGGCCGTACAGTTCGCGGCCCTTCGAGAACAACGGCGTTTCCGGGGAATTCAGATACTTCGGCTCGCCGCGGTCGAGCACGCGGCCGCCGAAGCCGATCACATTGTTCCGCGCATCAAGGATGGGAAACATCACGCGGTCGCGGAAGCGGTCGTAGCGTCGGCCCTTGCTCTGGCCTTCCGACGGTTCGGCGTCGATAACCAGGCCGCATTCGGCCAGCGCAGCAGCTTCGTAATCGTCGAACGCTTCGCGCAGGCCCTGCCAGTCGTCCGGTGCGTAGCCGATGCCGAAGCGGGCGGCGATCTCGCCCGACAGGCCGCGGCCCTTCAGGTAGTCGATCGCGCGCGGGCTTCTTTTCAACTGTTGCTTGTAATGCTGGGCGGCGCGCGCCATCACCTCGGTCAGTGATGCCGCCTGCTGACGGCGCTGTGCCATTTCCGGCGTGAAGTCTTCGCGCGGAACGGTCATGCCGGCGTTGCGCGCCAGTTCCTCGATGGCGTCCGGATAGCTCAGCCCGGAATATTCCATCAGGAAGCCAATGGCGCTGCCGTGCGCGCCGCAGCCGAAGCAGTGATAGAACTGCTTGGCCGGGCTGACCGTGAATGAGGGTGTCTTCTCGCTGTGGAAGGGGCAGCAGGCCTGATAGTTGGCGCCGGCCTTCTTCAGCGGGACGTAGCGCTCAACCACGTCGACGATGTCGACGCGGTTGAGCAGTTCCTGGATGAAGGACTGCGGGATCATCCCGCCGTCGCTCAGCCGGCGTTGCCGCTCAGCGCGGCCTTCACCAGCGCGGACGCCTGCGCCATATCGGTGCGACCGGCCAGCTTCGCCTTCAGCGGTCCCATCACCTTGCCCATGTCGGCCGGGCCGGCGGCGCCGACCGCTGCGATCACGTCGGCGATGACGGCGCGTACTTCGTCCGCGCTCATCTGCTGCGGCATGTAGGCGGTCAGTACCTCGAGTTCGAACTTCTCGGCGTCCGCCAGATCCTGGCGGCCGGCGCTTTCGTACTGACTGATCGAATCGCGGCGCTGCTTCAACATCTTGTCGATCACGGCGGTGACCTGGGCGTCGTCGAGCACGATGCGCTCGTCCACCTCCTTCTGCTTGATCGCGGCCAGCAGCAGGCGGATGGTGCCCAGACGCGCGCTGTCTTTGGCGCGCATCGCGGTCTTCATGTCTTCGCTGATCTGTTCCTTCAGGCTCATGGTGTCACTCGCGGCGGCGGTTGAAGGGAAGCAACAAACACAAAAAGCCGAATGCGTCACTGCGCATCCGGCTTTTTGGGTTCAAGCCCTGCAGCCTTGCAGGGTCCGGCGAATCAGTACAGCTTCGGCGGCAGGGTCTGGCTGCGCAGCCGCTTGTGGTGACGCTTCACGGCGGCAGCCAGCTTGCGCTTGCGCTCGGCCGTCGGCTTTTCGTAGAACTCGCGCGAACGCAGTTCGGTCAGCGTGCCAGCCTTTTCGATGGTGCGCTTGAAGCGGCGGATCGCAACTTCAAACGGCTCGTTTTCCTTGACGCGAATACCCGGCATACAAACAGCCCTCAATGGCGCGCCCGCTGCTCGATATGAGCGGACGCATAACGGAAAGCCGGCGAGTATATCTCGGTGCCGGCGATGTGCCAAGTCCGATTTGCGGGGCGCGCAAGTACAATGCGCCGCATGTGGATACTTGGCATCGAATCGTCGTGTGACGAAACAGGGCTGGCGTTGTACCACGACCAGCGAGGTCTGGTCGCGCACGCCGTGCACTCGCAGATCGATCTGCATCAGGCGTACGGCGGCGTGGTGCCGGAGCTGGCGTCGCGCGATCACGTACGGCGCATCGTGCCGCTGTATCGTCAGGTGCTGGCCGAAGCGGGCATAGCCGCCGGCGACATCGACGCCATCGCCTACACGGCGGGGCCGGGGTTGGCGGGCGCGCTGCTGGTCGGTGCGGCGTTCGCCGAATCGCTCGCCTTCTCGCTCGACAGGCCGGCCATCCCGATTCATCACCTGGAAGGGCACCTGCTGTCGCCGCTGCTGTCGGCGGACCCGCCGACCTATCCCTTCGTCGCCTTGCTGGTGTCCGGCGGCCATACGCAGCTGATGCGCGTGTCGGCGGTCGGTGACTACGAAATGCTCGGCGAGACGCTGGACGACGCGGCCGGCGAAGCCTTCGACAAGACGGCCAAGCTGCTCGGCCTTCCGTATCCGGGTGGGCCGCACCTGGCGGCGCTGGCGCAGCAGGGCTCGCCGGGGCGTCTGAAGCTGCCGCGGCCCATGCTCGGCAGCGGCGATCTCGACTTCAGCTTCTCCGGACTGAAGACGGCCGTACTGAACGCGGTGAACAAGGGTTTGGACGAGGCCGGGCGTGCCGATCTGGCGGCCGAGTTCCAGGAAGCGGTGGTCGACGTGCTGGTCGCCAAGTCGCTGGCTGCGCTGCGGCAGACCCGGCTGAACCAGCTGGTGGTGGCCGGCGGGGTCGGTGCCAACCGGCGTCTGCGCGCGCGGCTCGACGTCGAACTGGCGCAGCGGAAAGGGCGCGTGTTCTATCCGGAGCTGGCGCTGTGCACCGACAACGGCGCGATGATCGCCTTTGCTGGCGCGCAGCGGCTGGCAGCGGGCGTGGCAGCGTCGTCGTCGCAACACGCCATCGCGGTACGGCCGCGCTGGCCGCTCGACACGCTCTGAGCGGGCTCAGCCCGCGTTCTGGGCTTTCTTGCCGCCGATGCGGCTTTCGGTGCCATTCATCAGCCGGCGGATGTTGTCCGCGTGGCGCCAGATCAGCAGCCCGGACATCGCGGCAAGCGCGCCGCACACAACGGCAGACTGCGTGTACAGCAGGCCGCTGATCGGCGCGCTGCATGCGGCAACCAGTGCCGCCAGCGACGAGTAACGGGTGAGCAGCGCGACCGCCAGCCAGATGCCCAGCGCGATCAGCCCCACCATCGGTTCGGCGGCCAGCATTACGCCGGCCGCGGTCGCCACGCCCTTGCCGCCGCGGAAGCCCAGCGTGACCGGGAAGACATGGCCGACGAAGGCCGCCACCCCCGCCAGCAGTGCGGCGTTGTCGCCCATGCCCAGCGCGCGCACCAGCCATACCGCGACGCAGCCCTTCAGCGCGTCGCCGATCAGCGTAAGCAGCGCGGCCTTCTTGTTGCCGGAGCGCAGCACGTTGGTGGCGCCCGGATTGCCGGAGCCATAGGTGCGTGGATCGGCCAGGCCGAACAACCTGCTGCTGACGACGGCGAAGGGAATGCAGCCGAGTGCGTAACCGAGGGCGATCGCGATGGCGATGCTGGAAGCTGAATTCACGATGGGCGACGGGTCGGACGTAGAATCCGGCAATTCTAGTTCGACACGGGCATCTGGGCAGACATGGACTGTATTTTCATCGAAGGCATGAAGGTGACCGCATCGGTCGGCATCTACGCGCGCGAGCGTGCGCACACGCAGCAGCTGGAGATCAGCATGACCTTCGGCGTGCCCGACGCCGCGGCCCAGAACGACGACATCAACGACACGATCGACTACGCTGAGGTGGTCAATCGCATCCGCGCCGAACTGGGACAGCGCCACTTCAATCTGCTCGAAACGCTGGGCGAGTTCGTCATCAACATGATGTTGAACGACTTCCGCGCGTCATGGGTCCGGATTTCGATCGCCAAGACCGGCATCATGAAGGACGTGCGTCAGGTCGGCGTGACGATAGAGCGGGGGCGATCGCCGACAGCCTGAAATCGCGCGTCGCGGCCTCGTGCGCGAGCAGCCAGCGCTTGATGCCGGGCAGAAAGCCCTGCGTCGCGTGCGCGAAGCCGCCCAGTGCGCCACCCGCCCCGACGACGCGATGACAGGGAATCACGACCGGCAGCGGATTGGCGCCGCAGGCCGCCCCGACGGCGCGCGGCGCGGAGCCGATGCGGCGCGCCACCTCTCCATAGGTCAGCGTGTCGCCGACCGCGATCTGCCGCATCACCGCCCACACCGCGTTCTGATGTGCGCTGCCGCCGGGAGCCAGCGGCAGATCGAAGCGGTGCCGGGCATCGCGCAGGTAGGCGTCGATCTGGCGTGCGGCTTCGGCCGCCAGTAGCGTGCGCGCCGGTTGCGGCGACTGCGGCGACAGGAACTCGATCAGCGTGAGCGCATCGTCCGCCGTGCGGATGCCCAGCGCGAAGCCGGGCGCCGCGATGACCGCGTCCCAGTCGGTCGCGTCGGAGTCCTTCATCATTGCGCCTGTCTGGCGCCGAGCAACTGCTGCTTCAGGTCGTCCTGGGTCGGTTTCTGGCCGATCCAGATGGCGAGCAGCGCGCGGTAGAAATCGTCGCCTTCGACCGTCTTGCTCACTTCCCTGCCGTCGATCACGGCACGGGTGCCGCGGCCGGGCAGCCATTCGAGGCCGATGCGGCTGCCCTTCTTCACCTCCTGCACCGCCATCAGATCATCGACGAAAGCGCGGATGCGCGGCTGCATCGCCTCGAATTCCGCTGGCGGCAGGTTCTTCTTCATGCCTTTGACCAGCGGTTCGGTGAACTGCGTTGCGGAAAAGCTCATCAGCGGCACGATCTCGATGCGCTTCGGGCCTGCCGCGGCCATTGCTGCGTCCAGGCTGTCGGCCGGCGCGCCGAGGTAGAGGGCGACGGTGTAGGCCTTGATGATGAAGCGCGTGCGCACGCCAGCGCCGTTCAGCTGAAGCGTCGAATCGGACAGGCGTGTCGTCGGATCGAAACGCGTGCCTTCGACTTCGACGGCCGTGACGACCGAAGAGAGCATCAACATCGACACGAAACACAATGCGCGCAGATTCATGGGGACTCCGTCGGGTTCGGGCCCCGAATTATCCGGCGGACGGGCACCGATCGTGCTCGCGAGATGTGAGAAATGACGGCCTGCTTCAGGAATCAACCTTAATAAGGTTGTGCAAGCTATTGTTTTTCAATCAATGAAATGCAATCATCCGGCCATTAAGGTCAGTCGGTTGTCGGTAATGCGACAACGAGGAGGGCGCATGCGCGCACAAAAAAGAACACATCCGCTGCTGTTTGCACTGCTGCTGGGCACATCGGTCGCCACGCACGCTCAATCCTTGACCGAACAGGCGGCAGCGCATATCGAAGCCGGTCGCCATGCCGCGGCCTACCAGCTGCTGTCTCCGCAGGAGTCGGAGCGGGCCGGTGATCCGCAGTTCGATCTGCTGCTCGGCATTTCGGCGCTGGAGACCGGGCGGCATACGCTGGCCGTGTTCGCGCTCGAACGCGTGCTCGCCGTGCAGCCGGACAATGCGCGCGCCCGTGCGGAAATCGGCCGTGCCTATCTGGCGCTCGGCGAATCGGTCGGCGCCCGGCGTGAGCTGGAAGCGGTGCGCAATCAGAACGTACCGCCCGAGGTGGCCCGCGCGATCGATCGCCTGCTGTCGGCCATCGATCGGGCGCCGGACGCAGGCAAGCCGTCCTTCGCCGGTTTCATCGAAGCGGCGGTCGGACGCGACACCAATGTGAATAGCGCCACTTCGCAGAATGCGGTCGCGGTACCCGGCCTTGGCGCCTTCCTGCTCGACCCTGCCAGCCAGAGTCGCGACGCCTGGTTCAGTGCGCTGTCTGGCGGTGTCAATGCACGCGTGCCGCTGAACCGCGAATGGGCTTTCCTCGCCGGCGCTACCGGCGCGGCGCGCTTCAACGGCGGTGAGTCGCGCTTCGACACCACGGCGCTGGACGGCAACGCCGGCGTGTCGTGGACGCGCGGCGCGAACCGGATCACCGCTGCGCTGCAGCTCGGCATGTTCGAGGTCGATGACGACAAGCTGCGCGACTACACCGGTGGCTCGCTGCAATGGCAGCACACGCACGATGCGCGCAACCAGACCACCGTATTCGTCCAGCAGAGCCGCCTGCGTTACGAAGGCACGAACGACGTGCGCGACGTCAATCGCAACATCTATGGCGTCGGTCACGCGCTGGTTCTGCCGAACGATCGCACAATGCTGTTCGGCAGTGTCTACCTGGGCGCCGAAACCGGTCGCAACGATCTGCCTTCGGGCGTGAACATCGCGGCCAACGACGTGATCGGCTTTCGCGTTGGCGCGCAGCATACGCTGGACGAGCGCTGGATGCTGTTCGGTGCGCTGGCACACGAGGCGCGCGAGTACTCGAATGTCGACCCGATCTTCGCCCGCGTGCGCGACGACAACCTGACCTCGCTGTCGCTGGGCGCGAGCTATGCCTTCGCCAAGCAGTGGCTGCTTACGCCGTCGGTGTCCGTGGTGCGCAACGACTCCAGCATCAACCTCAACGAATACCGTCGCGGCGTCGCCCAGTTCGCCGTGCGCCGCACGTTCTAGGAGAGCGCCATGGCGAAACCCTTCACTCCCGCACGCCTGACGTTCGCCATCGCGCTGGCGTTTCCGCTGCACGCGCTGGCCGATAACGCGGCGCGTGTCGAATTCACGTCGGGCGACGTGCGCGCGCTGGCGGCCGACGGCAGCAGCCGCGTGCTGGCGCGCGGTGCTCAGGTCGGCAGCGGCGACACCGTCGACACCGGCAGCGGCCGCGCCCAGATGCGCTTCACCGACGGCTCGCTGGTGTCGCTTCAGCCGCAGACCCAGTTCCGCATCGATCAGTACGCCTTTGCCGGCAAGCCGGCCGAGGACCGTGGCTTCTTCAGTCTGATCAAGGGCGGTCTGCGCACCATCACCGGTCTGGTCGGCAAGGGCAATCGCAGCAATTACAAGCTCACCACCTCGGTTGCCACCATTGGCATCCGCGGTACCGAGTTCTCCGTCGTCTACGGCAACAGCATCAACGTGACGACCGGCGATGGCGCGGTCGACGTCTGCAATGGCGCCGGCTGCCTCACGGTGTCCGATGGGCAGAGTGCCTATGTCGCCGACCAGAGCACGCCGCCGGTCATCACCGAAGTGAAGACCGACCTGCCGCCGCCGCCGCCGTCGAACAGCGGCAACCTGACGCCGCAACAGGGTAACGACACCTTCCTGGTGTCGGAGAACCGTAGTGAGGGCGGCGGACTGGAGGTGCTGGATGGGCTGGACGATGGAGACGGTGACGGAACCCTTCAGTCCGGCGACGGCTATTACGTCTATGGCCAGTACGTCGACCAGTACGGCGGCTATGGCGGTGAGGTGATGCTGGATTCGGCGAGCGCCACCTTCGAGGGCAATGCGGTGGTGTCGGCGTCGAATTCGAATGGCGACATCCAGGCGTCTTCGGTTGCCGAAGCGCATCAGGACGGCATCATCGGCTGGGGGCGCTGGACCAGCGGTTCGTGCTCCGGCGAATTCGACTGCGCCGGCGACACGCTGCTCGACGTGCATTACATCGCCGGCAGGCCGACGCCGGATCTGGCCGCGCTGGGCGGCGCCAGCGGCACCTATGCGCTGAGCGGCTACACGACGCCGACCACGACCGGCGGTGCCAGTGGCGGTTCGGTGAGCGGGTCGATGACCGCCGATTTCTCGGCCTACACGCTCAGCGTCGGCATGAACGTAACGGTCAGCGCCACCACCTTCGGGCTGACCGGTTCGGGCAGCATCAACAGCGGTACCGCAGCGTTCTCCGGTTCATTCTCGAACTGCAGCGGGTGTTCGTTCAGCCCGCCCAGCGGCAGTTTCCACGGCTTCTTTGCCGGTGCAGGCGCCGAGCGCGCGGGCATGGTCTACACCTTCGACAGCGGAATTGGCGGCATCAACAAGGTCAGCGGCGCGGCGGTGTTCACGCGGACTTCGCTCGGTCTGGGCAACTGACGGGCGCGTCGATCAGCCGCTCAGAGCGATCCGGCAAAGCTGCGGATGCCGGTCAGCAGCATTTCGACCGCGACCGCGCACAGCAGCAGGCCCATAAGTCGCTCAAGTGCGGAGGTTCCGCGCTCACCCAGCCGACGGATCAGCGGCCCGGCCGCCAGCAGCACGCAGGCGGTGACCGCCATGGCGGCGCTCATCGCGCCGGTCCAGGTCCAGAAGCGGTCCGGCTCGCGCGACACCAGCAGCATCACCATGGCCATCGCCGACGGCCCGGCGATCAGCGGAATCGCCAGTGGCACGACGAAGGGTTCGCCGCCGGCCCACTCGCCGAACACGCCGGCCGGCTGCGGAAAGATCATGCGCAGCGCAATCAGGAACAGCAGCACGCCGCCAGCGATGCCGAGCGAGGTCTGCGAAAGCTGAAGTAGCTTCATGACCGACTCGCCGGCCCACATGAAGACGAGCAGCGCCAGCCAGGCGAAGAAACACTCCCGCAGCACGACGCGCTGACGCCGCGCCTTCGGCACGTCCTTCAGCAGCACGGTCATGACCGGTGCGTTACCGAATGGATCGAACAGCAGCAGGAGCAGGATGCTGGCGGAGAGGAAGCTGTCGGACAATTCGCTGGGGCTAGGGGCTAGGGGCTGGGGGCTGGGGGCTGGGGGTGACGGGACGGCGTGCCGTCCCGTCACGCAGTTCAGCTGCGCACGTGGCCGTCGCCGAGCACCACCCACTTCTGACTGGTCAATCCATCCAGGCCGACCGGGCCGCGGGCGTGGATCTTGTCGGTCGAGATGCCGATCTCCGCACCCAAACCGTACTCGAAGCCGTCGGCGAAGCGGGTCGAGGCGTTGATCATGACCGACGCCGAATCGACCTCGCGGATGAAGCGCATCGCCCGCGTGTGGTTCTCGGTCACGATGGCGTCCGTGTGCTGCGAACTCCAGCGGTTGATGTGCTCGATCGCGTCGTCCAGCGAATCGATGATGCGCACCGCGAGGATGGGGGCAAGGTATTCGGTCGCCCAGTCCTCGTCGGTGGCCGCCTTCATCGCCGGTATCAGCACGCGCGCTCGCTCGCAGCCGCGCAGTTCGACGCCCTTGCCGAGGTAGATGTCGGCCAGTCGGCCGAGCACGCGCGGTGCCGCAGCGACATGCACCAGCAGCGTTTCCATCGTGTTGCAGGTGCCGTAGCGATGGGTCTTGGCGTTGTCGGCGATGCGCACCGCCTTGTCGTCATCGGCGAATTCGTCGATATAGACGTGGCAGTTGCCGTCCAGATGCTTGATCACCGGCACCTTCGCTTCGCGGGAGATGCGCTCGATCAGACCTTTGCCGCCGCGCGGCACGATCACGTCGACGAACTGCGGCATCGTGATCAGCGCACCGACTGCCGCGCGATCGGTGGTGTCGACCACCTGCACCGCCGTTTCCGGCAGACCGGCGGCAACCAGACCTTCGCGTACGCAGGCGGCGACCGCCTGATTGCAGCGCGCTGCTTCCGAACCGCCGCGCAGGATGGCGGCGTTGCCGCTTTTCAGGCACAGGGCCGCTGCGTCGGCGGTCACGTTCGGCCGCGCTTCGTAGATGATGCCGATCACGCCCAGCGGCACACGCATCTTGCCCACCGTGATGCCGGTCGGGCGGCGCTTGAAGTCGGTCATTTCGCCGACCGGGTCGGGCAGCGCGGCGACCTGTTCCAGACCCTGGGCCATCGTCTCGACGCCCTTCGCGGTCAGCGTGAGCCGGTCGATCATCGCCGCGTCCAGGCCATTGGCGCGCGCCGCGTCGACGTCGGCCGCGTTGGCTTCGAGCAGCTGCGGCGCACGCTCGCGCAGCAGAGCGGCGATGCGGATCAGCGCGTCGTTCTTG
Source organism: Methyloversatilis sp. NSM2 (assembly GCF_038066675.1). Classification (NCBI taxonomy): domain Bacteria; kingdom Pseudomonadati; phylum Pseudomonadota; class Betaproteobacteria; order Nitrosomonadales; family Sterolibacteriaceae; genus Methyloversatilis; species Methyloversatilis sp. NSM2. The sequence continues at coordinate 468,556 of NZ_JBBUKV010000005.1, read as the reverse complement.
GCGGCGGTGGATGCCTGCGACACGATGCGCGAGGCGGCGCGGGCCTGGCGGCCCAGCGTGTTCATGTAGTCCTGGATGTCCATCTTGATTCCCGAAATGCTCAGACCGCGCACCCTATGGAAACTGCAGTCAAACACGGATGAAAGCAGAAAGCGCGGCGACTTGCCAGTCGGCCACGCTCAGCGTGCGCACAGTCGCAGCGTGATCTGCAGGAACTCGTCCCACACGTCGCCACGCGCCACGCCCTTGATCATGCGGTCCAGTCGCGCCGCCTGCATCAGCGCGGTGCGGGTGGCGGCCGAGGACAGGCGCTGCAGTGCCCGCTTGTACGGTGACTGGCGGGCGCCGAAGATGCGCGCCGCGGACAGTGCGTCGTCGGCGCTGCGGCCGGCGTCCATTTCGGCGCGTGCCGTGGCCAGCACACGCAGCTCGGCGACGATGATCCACAGCACCAGCGGAGCGGCCACGCCCTCGGCGCGCAGGCCGTCGAGCAGGCGGCTGGCGCGCGCGGCGTCGCCGGCGAGCAGCGCCTGGCGCAGGTCGTCGACGTCGTAGCGGGCGACATCCATCACCGCGTTGCGCACCTGTTCGAGCGTCAGTTCGCCGGGCGGATGAAGCAGCGCGAGCTTCATCACTTCCTGATTGGCCGCCAGCAGATTGCCTTCGACGTGGCCGGCCATGAATTCCAGCGCTTCCGGTGTCGCGTTCTGCTGCTGGCGGGCGAGCCGACCGGCCAGCCAGGCCGGCAGGCGCGCAAGACCGGGCGCGTTCAGTTCCAGCTCCATGCCGGATTCGATCAGTGCGGCGAACCAGCTGCTCTTCTTCGCTTTCCAGTCCATCAGCGGCAGCGTCACCAGCGTGATCGTGCCGGCCGGCGGGTTCGCGGCGTAGCGGGCCAGCGCGTCGCTGCCTTCGCGGCCCGGTTTGCCGGTCGGAATGCGCAGGTCGATCAGCTTGTCGCCACCGAACAGCGACATATTGCCCGCCGCCTCGGCCAGCGCCGACCATTTGAAGTACTGCGTCACCACCAGCACCTCGCGCTCGCTGAAACCGCGCGTACGCGCGGCGGCGCGGATGGCGTCCGCCGCCTCGATCACCAGCAGCGGCTCGTCGCCGTGCAGCACGTAGAGCGGCGCGAGCGTGCCCTTCAGGTGGGTGTCGAGCTGTTCGGCGCGCAGCTGCATCGCGCTCAGGCAGGTTTGCGCTTGATCGCCTGCAGGCGGCGCAGTAACTGCTGGATCACGTCCGACTGCATTTCGGCCAGCAGGAGCTGTTCCTCTTCCTGCTTGGCCAGCGTGTCGCTGTCATTGAACGTCAGGTCGCGACGCATCTCGATGGTTGCCACCGGCGCGATCTCATCATTGGTCGGCGTGCGTACGCGAAACGAGAAACGCTGGCGCAGCTGATACTCACGGACGCGGCCTGCCGAGTTCAAGCTGAGAATGACCTTTTCGGTCCTGTTCTCGGTGATGTCGAGCACAGCATCGGCCGCCTTGATGTCATCCGCGACCTTGGACGTGGTCTGCGCTTCGATGGCGCGCCTGAGTTGGGCTGTCAGCTCCGAGTAACGGTTGGAGTTGATGTACAGCGTCTGGAAAGGCAGATCACGCACGCCGCGCAGGTGGAAGCCGCAGGCCGCCAGCGGAAGCGCGGCGGCGGCGACCAGCAGCAGGCTGCGGCGGGATGGGTTGGCGGGGGCGCTCACGGGCATCTCCTGCTTCAGCACACGATATTGACCAGACGGCCGGGCACGACGACCACTTTCTTCGCCGGCTTGCCTTCCATGAATTTCTGCGCCGCATCGTTGGCCAGCGCAGCGGCCTCGATGGCGTCCTTGGCCGCATCGGCGGCGACGCGCAGGCTGCCGCGCAGCTTGCCATTCACCTGCAGCATCAGTTCGACCTCGTCCTGCACCAGCGCCGATTCGGCCGGCTCAGGCCATTCGGCGCTCAGGATGTCGTCGCCGAAGCCGCAGTCGCGCCACAGAACGTGCGTGACGTGCGGGCAGATCGGCGACAGCACGCGCAGCAGCATGGACAGGCCTTCGCCGATCACCTCGGCCGCGTCGGCGCCGTCGCGCGGCGCCTTCTCCAGCGCATTGAGCATCTTCATGCAGCCGGAGGCCACCGTGTTGAACTGCTGCTTGCCGAGGTCATAGCTCGCCTGCTTCAGCACCAGGTGCAGTTCGCGGCGCAGATCGGCCAGCGCGGCTGGCAGCTTGGCCTTGCCCAGCGTCGACGCGGCCGGCACACGCGCGCGCAGTTCGGCGGTGTAGTCCTGGGCGAAATTCCATACGCGCTTCAGGAAGCGGTGCGCGCCTTCGACGCCGGCGTCGTTCCATTCCAGCGTCTGTTCCGGCGGGCTGGCGAACATCATGAAGAAGCGTGCGGTGTCGGCGCCGTACTGATCGATCAGCGCCTGCGGGTCGACGCCGTTGTTCTTCGACTTCGACATCGTGGTCAGTTCGTGCTCGAGCACGGTGCCGTCGGTCTTCAGCCTGCCGCCGGTGATCTGCCCCTTGGCGTCGCGCTGGACCTCGACCTCGCTCTCCCAGTAGTAGTTCTTGCCGCCGCCTTCAGGCTTGTGCAGCCAGGCGTGGTTCAGAACCATGCCCTGGGTGAGCAGGCGGGCGAACGGTTCCTTCACCGTCATCAGGCCCATGTCGCGCATCACCTTGGACCAGAAGCGCGAGTACAGCAGATGCAGGATGGCATGCTCGATGCCGCCGATGTACTGATCCACCTGCATCCAGTAGTTGGCGCGCTCATCGACCATGGCCGCATCGTTGCCGACCGAACAGTAGCGGGCGTAATACCAGCTGGAGTCGACGAAGGTGTCCATCGTGTCGGTTTCGCGCTTCGCCGCCGCGCCGCATTTCGGGCACGCGACGTTGATGAAGTCTTCGCGCTTGAGCAGCGGGTTGCCCGAGCCATCCGGAATGCAGTCTTCCGGCAGCACCACCGGCAGTTGCTCGTCCGGCACCGGCACGTCGCCGCAGTGATCGCAGTGGATGATGGGTATCGGGCAGCCCCAGTAGCGCTGGCGCGACACGCCCCAGTCGCGCAGGCGCCACTGCACCTTCTTCTCGCCACCTTTGGCCGCGAGATCGGTGGCCACCGCATCGACTGCGGCAGCGTAGCCCAGACCGTCGTAGCGGCCGCTGTTCACGCAGACGCCGTCCTTCGATCCGTACCACTCGGCCCATGCGTCAGTCGAGAATGCATTGTCGCCGACCGCGATCACCTGCCTGATCGGCAGGTCGTACTTCTTCGCGAAACCGAAGTCGCGCTCGTCGTGCGCCGGCACGGCCATTACCGCGCCGTCGCCATAGCTCATCAGCACGTAATTGCCCACCCACAGCGGCACCGATTCGCCGGTCAGCGGATGCACGACGGTGAGGCCGGTCGGCAGACCTTCTTTTTCCATCGTCGCCATGTCTGCTTCCATCACCGAGCCGTGCTTGCATTTCTCGATGAAGGCGGCCAGTTCCGGGTTGCTGCGCGCGGCGTGGGTGGCCAGCGGATGTTCGGCGGCGACCGCGCAGAAGGTGACGCCCATGATGGTGTCGGCGCGGGTCGTGAACACCCACAGCTTGCCTTCGTCGATCAGCGCGCCGGTGTCATCGCGGATGTCGTGGCTGAAGGCGAAGCGCACGCCGGTGCTCTTGCCTATCCAGTTCGCCTGCATGGTCTTCACGCGCTCGGGCCAGCCGTCCAGCGTGTCCAGGTCGTCCAGCAGTTCGTCGGCGTACTGCGTGATGCCGAGGTAGTAGCCGGGGATTTCGCGCTTCTCGACCAGCGCACCGGTGCGCCAGCCGCGGCCGTCGATCACCTGTTCGTTGGCGAGCACGGTCTGGTCGACCGGGTCCCAGTTCACCACCTGGGTTTTCTTGTAGGCGATGCCCTTTTCCAGCATGCGTAGGAACAGCCACTGGTTCCACCTGTAGTACGACGGCTGACAGGTCGCCAGTTCGCGGCTCCAGTCGATGGCGAAGCCCAGCGCCTTGAGCTGCTGGCGCATGTAGTCGATGTTGTCGTAGGTCCATTTCGCCGGCGGCACCGCATTCTTGATCGCCGCGTTCTCGGCCGGCAGACCGAAGGCGTCCCAGCCCATGGGTTGCAGCACGTTGTAGCCGCGCATCCGGTGGAAGCGGGTCAGCACGTCGCCGATGGTGTAGTTCCGCACATGGCCCATGTGCAGCTTGCCCGACGGGTAGGGGAACATCGACAGGCAGTAGTACTTGGGCTTCGAAGTGTCCTCGACGGCCTTGAAGGTCTGGCTGTCGTCCCAGTACTGGCGCGCGGCGGCTTCGACCTCGGACGGGGTGTAGGCGGGGATCTGTTTTTCTGACATGAGGCGGGATGCGGCGGAAATGAACGCTAACCCGCAATTATAGGCCCGGCGGGACGCGGCCCGCCGGAAAACGCGGTGTAGGTGCCGCGCCGACTCAGGCCGGGGCCGTCCGGCGGGGCGCCGAGCCCTTGCGCGACACTTCGCGCAGCGTCGCTTCGGCGTCGGAGAAGCGCAGCGTCAGATGCGGCAGTGGCATGGTCTGACCGCGCTCGTCGTAAGCTTCCTTCACCCGCCGCAGGAACTCACGCCGCACTTCCCATTGCGCCATCGCCGCGACACGGATGCGTGCCCGCACGATCAGTGCCGATTCCTGCCACTGGTCCACGCCCGCCATTTCCAGGTCGCCGAGCATGCGGCCGCCGAAGTACTCGTCCTCGCGCATCGCCTTGGCGACATCGAACATGATGGCGTAGATGTCAGCCACTCGGTCGGTCGGCGCCATCCGCACGTCGATCACCGCATTGGCGAATTCGCGCGAGCGGCTGGTGACCGTCGTGATCTCGCCGTTCGGGACGAAATGGACGTTGCCTTCGTAGTCGCGCAGCCGCACATAGCGCAGCGTCACCTCTTCGACCACGCCGCTGTGGCCGGCGATATCGACGATGTCGCCGACGCGGATCTGGTTCTCCAGCAGCACGAAAAGTCCGGAGAACAGATCCTTCACCAGCGACTGGGCACCGAAGCCGATGGCGATGCCGGCGACACCGGCGGTGGCCAGCAGCGGGGCGACCGAAATGCCCAGCGCGCTCAGCGCGATGCCGCCGGCCAGCACGAGGATGACCACCGATGCCGCGTAGCGCGCGACCCGCACCAGCGTGTCGATACGCTTGATGTCTTCCGCGCAGTCGGTGCGCCGGCGCAGCGTTTCGTGGATCAGCCGTATCGAGCGCCGGGCGAGGTGCTGCAGTATCCAGGCGAGCAGCAGGATCAGGAACAGCTTCACCGCGAGGTCAAGCACCTGAGGCAGGCGGTCGCCCGCCCATGCGTAGAGCCAGGCGGCGGTCTGTGTCCAGTCGTTCATTGTTGTGGTCTCTCCCTGTTTGCGTTGTCCGGGATAGACGCGACCGCTCTGTCCGGGGGCGGTTCCTCGCTGTAGGAGGAGGACTACACGCCCACGGGGCGCGACCGTCGGCAGGCAGCCCGGTAGAATCCGCCGCATGACATCCAACCCGCTTCTTTCCGGTCTGAACGAACAGCAGTTCCAGGCCGTCACGCTGCCGTCGCAGTCCGCACTCATTCTCGCGGGTGCCGGGTCGGGCAAAACGCGCGTGCTGACCACGCGCCTGGCCTGGCTCATTTCGACCGGCCAGGTGTCGCCGCACGGCATCCTCGCGGTCACCTTCACCAACAAGGCGGCCAAGGAAATGCTGGCGCGGCTGACCGCGATGCTGCCGATGAATGCACGCGGCCTGTGGATAGGCACTTTCCACGGTCTGTGCAACCGCATGCTGCGCGCGCACTGGAAGGAAGCCGGGCTGCCGCAGCTGTTCCAGATCCTCGATTCGGCCGACCAGCTGTCGGCCATCAAGCGCATGCTGAAGGCGCTGAACATCGACGACGAGAAATTCCCGGCGCGCGACCTGATGTACTTCATCAATTCGGCGAAGGAGCAGGGGCTGCGTCCGCACGAGGTCGAGGCCTTCGACGACTTCGCGCGCAAGCGGGTCGAGCTGTACCAGGCCTACGAGGCGCAGTGCCAGCGCGAGGGCGTGGTGGATTTCGCCGAGCTGCTGCTGCGCTGTCACGAGCTCCTGCAACGCAACGAGCCGATACGCGCTCACTACCAGCGCCGTTTCCGCCACATCCTGGTCGACGAGTTCCAGGACACCAACGTGCTGCAGTACCGCTGGCTCAAGCTGCTGGCTGGCCTCGGTACCGAAGGGCAGGCGGCGGTGATGGCGGTCGGCGACGACGACCAGAGCATCTACCGCTTCCGCGGCGCCGAGGTCGGCAATATGCGCGACTTCGAACGCGAGTTCCATGTCGACAACGTCATCCGGCTGGAACAGAACTACCGCTCGCACGGCAACATCCTCGACGCCGCCAATGCGGTGATCAAGCACAACAGCGGGCGGCTGGGCAAGAACCTGTGGACCGAAGCCGGTCACGGCGAGCCGCTGCGCGTCTATGAAGCGTTCAACGACATCGAGGAAGCGCGCTGGGTGGTCGAGGAAATCAGGGCGCTGATACACGACGGCACCGCGCGCGACGACATTGCGCTGCTTTACCGCAGCAATGCGCAGTCGCGCGTGCTCGAACACGCGCTGTTCTCGGCCGGCATTCCGTATCGCGTCTATGGCGGTTTGCGCTTCTTCGAGCGGCAGGAGGTGAAGCATGCGCTCGCCTACATGCGCCTGATCGCCAATCCGCACGACGACACCGCGTTCACCCGCGTGGTCAATTTCCCGACCCGCGGCATCGGCGCGCGTTCGCTGGAACAGCTGCAGGACGCGGCGCAGGCGCATTCCACCAGCCTGTATGGCGCGCTGAATTTCCTGACCGGCAAGGCGGCGCAGTCGGTCGGCGCCTTCATCAAGCTGGTCGATCAGCTGCGTTTTGCCTGCGAAGGACTGAAGCTGCCGGAAATGGTCGAGCAGGTGCTCGAACTGTCCGGCCTGCGCGCGCACTACCTGACCGAGAAGGAGGGTCAGGAGCGGGTGGCCAACCTCGACGAAATCATCAATGCGGCCGCCAACTTCATTTCCGAGGAAGGCTACGCGCAGGTCGCCGCCGAGGACGAGGCGGCGCCGCCCGACCCGCTGTCCGCCTTCCTGTCGCACGCTTCGCTCGAAGCGGGCGAGCATCAGGCTGACGCCGGTCAGGCCGCGGTGCAGCTGATGACCGTGCATTCGGCCAAGGGGCTGGAATTCGACGTGGTGTTCATCGGTGGTCTCGAAGAAGGCCTGTTTCCGCACGAGAACTCGGTGCTGGAGCGCGACGGTCTCGAAGAGGAGCGCCGGCTGATGTACGTCGCCATCACCCGCGCGCGCAAGCGGCTCTATCTGTCGTTCGCGCAGTCGCGCATGCTGCACGGACAAACCCGCTACAACCTGCGCAGCCGCTTCTTCGACGAAATTCCGGCCGAACTGCTGAAGTGGCTCACGCCACCGGCCAGCGCGCGCGGTTACGGCGGCTTCGGCAGCAGCAGTGCCGCGCTGTCGGCACCGGCGAGCAGCAATCCGCGCAGCTTCGGCAGCGGCCGCCGGACTACCGCGGTCAATGACAGCGGCTTCCGCGTCGGCCAGCAGGTGAGCCACGCCAAGTTCGGCGCCGGCGTCATCGTCAATGCCGAAGGGTCGGGCTCGGACGCGCGCGTCCAGGTCAATTTCGGTGCGTCGGGCGTTAAGTGGCTGGCGCTCGCCGTGGCCAAGCTGTCGCCGGCCTGATCGCTCATGAGCGCGCGCCTCCGCCTCTTCTGTTTCGCAGCGCTGCTGTCGGCAGCCGGCGCGGCCGCGGCGTCGGAACAGTGGCGTACCGCCCATCTGCGTGGCGAGTGCGATACGGCGCTGGCCGAGGCGCGTGGCGCCGCCGAGAAGGGCGAGCCGGAGGCGATGCTGCAGATGTCCGACTGGCATTTCTTCGGCACCTGCCTGGACAAGAACGACACCGAATCGGCGCGCTGGGCGCTGCTGTCGGCGGAGGCCGGGCTGGCGCGGGCGCAGGTCGTGGCCGGGCAGATCCGTGCCAGCGGCATCGGCGTCGAGCGCAATGCGGCCGAGGCACGCCGCTGGTACACACTGGCGGCCGAAGGCGGTGACCCGGAAGGCATGCTGTTGCTGGCCAAGCTGATCGAAGCCGACACTGCCGACCCGCTGGCGCCGGAACTGGCGCTGGCCTGGGTGCGGCGCGCGGCCGACAGGAACTACGCGCCGGCCTATGTCCATCTGGCGGCGATCTACAGCGGCGGCGGTGCCCAGACCGACTACGCGGAATCTGCGCGCTGGCTGGAGAAGGCGATGCAGGCGGGCTACAGGGACAATTCGGTCTGGGTCGCCTGGTCCTGGGCCTGCCTCAATCTCGGCCGCTACGACGAAGTGCTGCAGGCGGCGACCAAGGTGCCGAACGACGCGCCGGAATTCAAGGCGGCGCAGATCAACCACGCGCACGCACTGTTACTGAACGGACAGATAGGCAACGCGCGCGAGGTATACGCCGCCAACATGACCCTGCGCGGCGCCGACGAATTCCGCCGCATCCTGCGCGAGGACTTCGCCGAACTGCGCCGTTCCGGACGCGATCATCCGGGCATGGCGCGCATCGAGAAGCTGTTCCTGTCCGGCAAACCCTGAGCGACGTGCACCGCGACCGCCATCGCAGCTATGCCGAACTGTCGTCCGCGCATCGCGAGGGCATCGACTACCACGTCACCGTAGAGCGACGCGGCAGCGGGGTCGCCATCGTCGCGCCGCATGGCGGGCGCATCGAGCGGGGCACTTCGGAGGTGGCGCGTGCAATCGCCGGCGACGACTTCGATCTCTACCTGTTCGAAGGCGCGTTGCCGACGATGAACTTCGAAACCCTGCACATTACGAGCACCCGCTTTGACGAGCCGCGCGCCCTGTCGCTGATCGCCGACTGCGACGCGGTGCTGGCGGTGCATGGCGTGGCCGATACCGGCGAGCGCGCGCTGCTCGGCGGCCGCGATCGTGCGCTCGCCTGCGCCATGGCCGATCGTCTGTACGCACGCGGCGTGCTCGCGCAGACCAGCGGCCATCGCTACCCCGGCCTCGATCCGCGCAATCTGTGCAACCGGGGGCGGCAGGGCCGCGGCGTGCAGATCGAACTGAGCGACCGCTTGCGCGGCGGTCGCTACGAAAGGGCAGTGATCGATGCCGTTCGTGCTGCCCTGCATGGACGGGTCATGACGCGACGCTAGAATGCGAGGCTGACCTCGTCAGCAACCCGTCATGCGCACTCCCTACCTGCTTGCCGGATTCATCGTTGCCCTCGTCGCGCTGGTTCTCGGCCGGCTCATCCATGACGACTCAGCGCGCGCTGGCGACGTGCCGACGCTGCGTGCGCTGTATTCGATCGAGCCACCGTTCGCCTACATCGACGCGCGCGGCCGCGTCACCGGCGAGGCGCCGGAAATGCTGCGCGTGCTGGCCAAACGGGCCGGCCTCGGCGAGGTCGAGTTCATCCACACCGAGTTCGGCCAGTTGCTGCACGATCTGCAGATCGGTCGCGCCGACATCGTCGCCAGCGGTCTGTTCGTGACGCCCGAGCGCGCGCAGCGCGCACGCTTCACCCGGCCGACCGCGCAGGTATCGTCGGCGCTGCTGGTGGGTGCCGGCAATCCGCTCGACCTGCATGGCCTCGACGACATCGCGGCGCACCCGGATGCGGTGCTGGCCGTCATCGACGGTGCGGTCGAACTGACCGTGGCCAAGCGTGCCGGCGTACCGCCCGCCCGCATACAGCGTCACGGCGACGCGACCAGTGCGGCGGTGGCGGTAATCGAGGGCCGGGCCGACGCGCTTGCGCTGTCCGACGTGTCCTTGCGCCACATGCTTGCGGTATCCGGTCTGACCGGCGTCGAACTGGCGCAGCCCTACCGGCCGCCGCAGCGCGAAGGGCGTGGCGAAGCGGGCTGGCCCGCCTTCGCGCTGCGTCCGCAGGACGAGGCGATGGCGCGCCGCATCGACGAGGCGATGGCCGGCTATCTCGGTTCGCCCGAGCATCGCGCACTGGTTGCCGCCTTCGGCTTCGGTCCGGACAACCTGCCGGCGCCGGCACAGCGATGAACGGGCGCAGCGCAATGGCGGGCGGCCCGCCGGTATTCGGTCTCGCGCTGCTGCTTTGCGCCTGCATGGGCCTGATGACCTATGCGCACATGCGCTGGGACGACAGCCTTGCCGCCGCACTGACCGCGCGCGACAACCTGGCGCAGTCGCGCCGTTACGCGCTGCTTGCCCAGCTCGATACCGAGCGCCTGCTGACCGGCGTGACGACGATACCGCGCACCCGTGTGATCGCCCATCTGGACCGTGCCCTCACGACCGCGCGCGACCTGCGCAGCGGCGGTGGTGCCATCGCCGGCTTCTCGGTGCGGGTGCCGGTGGCGGGCGACGTGGCCGCGGCCGCCGATGCCTACGTGGCGGCACTGGCCGATGCGCGCGCCATCATGGAACGCCAGCTCGACGGATTCGAAGCGGGTGGCAGCGCACTGCTGCTGGCGCAGCGCGCGGTCGATAGCCGTGCGGTCGCGCTGGAGGACGCATTGCTGCGCCATCTCGCGGCACAGCGCCGGCTGCTGCGCCAGCACGACACGGCGACGCTGGCGCTGGTGGCGGTACTCGGTCTGCTCGTGCTGTTCTATCTGTACGTTGCGCACCGGCGTCGCGATGCCGCAGTCGATGCGCTGCTCGGCAGCGAGTCGCGCCTGCGCGCCTTCGTCGACAGCCTGCCCGAGATCGCCTTCATGCTCGACCGTCACGGTCGCTATATCGAGTCCTTCGGCAATGGCGGCGCCTTGCTCGCATCGCCGGCGGAAACCCTGGTCGGTCGCACCGTCGAGGAGGTGTTCCCGGCCGACGTGAGCAGCCGCTTCCTCGCGGTGATCCGCCAGGCGCTGGCGCGGCAGCGCACGCAGTCCTACGAATACACGCTGGAACTGGCGGGCCGGCAGGTGGTGTTCGATGCCCGCGTGTCGCCGGTACCCGGCAGCGACCGCGTCGTCTGGGTGTCGTGGGACGTGACCGCGCGCCGCCGCGCCGAGGCGCACGTGCAGGCGCTGGGCCGGCTGTACAACTTCCTCAGTCAGGTGAACCAGACCATCGTCTGGTCGGCCGATGAGGACGAGCTGTTCGAACGCATCTGTCGCGTCGCCATCGAGTTCGGCGCCTATCGCTTCGCCTGGATCATGCGCGCCGACGACAGCGGCACGCTCGCGCTGCGCGCCAGTGCCGGCAGCGCGGTCGCCGATCGCGCGCAGCTGGTCAGTGCATCGTCCACCGACGCCGGCAGCGTCACCGCCGCGGTCATGCGCAGCGGCAAGCTGTGTCGCCTGTCGGTGCTCGACGGCGACGACGCGTGGATGCCGGCAGCGCGGGCTGCCGGTTGCACGGGCTACGTCGGCCTGCCGATCCGGCTCGACGACAAGGTGGTCGCGGTGCTTGGCCTGATTGCGCGCGAGGTCGACCCGGAGGACGAGGACGAAGCGCGTCTGCTCGACGAGGTGATGATGGATCTGTCGTTCGCGGTGCGTCGCCTGCGCGACGACCGCGACCGCGCGCGCGCCGAACAGTCGGCGCGCCTGCTGGCGGCGGCGCTGCGCAGCACCCGCGATGGCGTCGTGGTGACCGACCTCGACGGCGTCGTGGTCACCGTGAACGAAGCCTTCTGCGAACTGAACGGCCTCGATCCGGCCGCCACCGAAGGATGCACGCTGGTGTCGCTGCTCGATGTCGAGGGCGCCGAGGGGCTGTATGCCGATATCGACCGCGCGCTGCGCGGCGGCGGCTTCTGGCAGGGCGAGGTGGCGGCGCGGCGGCGCAACGGCGAAGCGTGGTCGGGCTGGCTGTCCTGCGCCACCGTGCACGACGACGACGGCCGGGCGACCCACCGCGTCAGCGTGCTCACCGACATCACGCAGGCGCGGCGCACCGAGGAAATGCTGCATCACCTGTCGCAGTACGACCCGCTGACCGACCTGCCCAACCGCGTACTCATCCAGTCGCGCCTGATGCACGCGATCGATCTGGCCGCGCGGCGCGGCACGCGCGTGGCCGTGCTGTTCCTCGATCTGGACAACTTCAAGACCATCAACGACGGCCTCGGCCACGCCGCTGGCGACGAGGTGCTCGCTGCCGTCGCGCAGCGCCTGCGCGCGCGCTTGCGCCGACAGGACACGCTGGGCCGGCAGGGCAGCGACGAATTCGTGCTGCTGCTCGAAAACCTCGACCAGCCGGGCGAGGCGGCGCTGGTCGCCCAGGGCGTGTTCGACAACCTGAGCGCACCGGTGCGTCTGGCCTCCGGTCAGGACATCTACCTGCAGGCGAGCATAGGCATCAGCCTCTACCCGGACAACGGCAACAGCGCCGAGGACCTGATCCGCGACGCCGACGCGGCGATGTACCAGGCCAAGCGCAGCGGCCGCAACACGCTGCGCTTCTACACCGACGCCTACACCGACGAGGCGACGCGGCGGCTGTCGCTGGAGACCGGTCTGCGGCGCGCGCTGGAGAACGACGAATTCGAGCTGCGCTTCCAGCCGCTTGTCGACCTGTCCGACGGTGCCCTGATCGGCGCCGAGGTGCTGGTGCGGCTGTCCGCCGCGGCCAGCGTGCACGCCGGCCCGTCGCAGTTCATCCCGATCATGGAAGCCAACGGACTGATCGTGCAGCTCGGTGAGCGCGTGCGCGAGCTGGCCTGCCGGCAGGGGCGCGCCTGGCTCGACGCCGGTTACCAGCTCGGCACCTTGGCGGTCAACATGTCGGTCGCCGAGATCCGCCGCGGCGGGCTGGAACGGCGCATCGAGCGGCTGCTCGGCGATACCGGCTTTCCGGCTGCGCTGCTCGAACTCGAAGTGACCGAATCCAGCCTGATGGAACAGGGCGACGAAGCGCGTCATTTCCTCGATGCGATCAAGCGGCTCGGCTTGCGCATGGCGATCGACGACTTCGGCACCGGCTATTCGTCGCTCGCCTACCTGAAGCGACTGCCGGTCAACAAGCTCAAGATAGATCGCAGTTTCATCTGCGATCTGCCGGGCGACGCCAGCGCGGTCGAACTGGTCGACACCATCATCACGCTCGGTCACAAGCTGGGCATGTCGGTGCTGGCCGAGGGCGTCGAAACCGAGGGCCAGCGCGATCTGCTGCGCGCGCACGGCTGCGACGCCTGCCAGGGCTATCTGTACGCCGAACCGCTGACGGCTGCCGAGTTCGAACGTCGCTTCCTGCGCCCGGCGCCCCGCGCGCAATGAACACACGACACCAATCCTTTCAAGCGGTATCGGGCGCCGTCGCTAGAATGATTGGTCGCGGGTCCGCCTTCCGGGCCCGGTCCGATTTCAGCGAGTTGCCCGTGCAGTCCGCAATGTCCCCCGATGCTTCGAGATGCCCGCGCCCGAACAGGGTGACGGCATGACCGCCCCTGCCGCAGGCGGTGGCGAGCACACGCCGCAGCTCGGTTTCGCGCAGCGCAGCTATCGCGCGCGGCAGGCCGGGCTGCTGTTCGGCTTGCCCATGGTGCTCGCTGTGCTGTACGAGCGCGGCGACCTGTCGTGGTCGTCCTGGCTGCTCTGGCTGGGCCCCTTGCTGCACGCACTGCTGTGGCCGCATCTCGCCTGGTGGCGCGCCCGGCAGTCGCGCGATCCCTTCCGTGCCGAAGGCGACAACCTGCTGGCCGATCATTTCTTCGGTGGTGCGTGGACCGCACTGATGGCCTTCAACGCCGTGCCCTCGCTGCTCATCCTCGCGCTGATGAGCATGGACAGTGTCGCCGGCTGTGGTCCGCGCCTGATGCTGCGCGGCCTGCTGGTGCACGCGGTGGGGGTGTTCGCCGGCGTGCTGCTCTACGGTTTCGACTGGCAGCCACTGTCCACTCTGGTTGTCGTCGCCGCCAGTGTGCCGATGCTGCTGCATCCGATCGCCATCGGCTTCGTCACCAATCAGGCGCTGCGCAAGCTGCAGCGTCAGCGCGAGGCGCTGGAGACGTTGAGCCGGATCGATGCGCTGTCCGGCCTCGCCAACCGCGGTCACTGGGAGGTGCAGGTGCGCAAGGAATTCGCGCGCTACCGTCGCTACGGGCATACGGCCACGCTGGTGATGGCCGATCTCGATCACTTCAAGTACATCAACGACCGCTACGGCCACGCCGCGGGCGACGAGGCGATCCGTCGCTTCGCCGCGCTGCTCGCCCGCGAACTGCGGATGAACGACACGGCCGGCCGCTACGGTGGCGAGGAATTCGGCATCCTGCTGCCGGACACCACCGGCGAGGGCGCACGCGAAATGATGGCGCGCCTGCGTCAGTGCCTGCATGCCGAACCGCTGATCGACGGGCACGTGGTCACCGCCAGCTTCGGCGTGGCCGAACTGACGCCGATGCTCGATACCTGCGAGGCGTGGATGCGGGTCGCCGACCAGATGCTGTACCGCGCCAAGCACGCCGGCCGTGATCGCATCGTGCTGCCGGGCCCGGGCGGCGGCGAGGTCGACGGCGGGCCGATCACCGGCGAAGAGGGCATGCCGCCGCATCTGGCGGTGGCTGCAGCGCGGCCGGACGTGCTGCGCCAGTTGCTGACCGGCATCGACATGAGCGAAACCGCCTTCGCGCTGTTCGATCCGGTCGACCGGCTGGTGCTGGCCAACGCCGCCTTCATCGAAATGTACTGCGTGCCGGCCGGCGATCTCCGCTTTGCCGACCTGATGCGTCATTGCTACACGCACCGCATCGGACCGCGCATCGAAACCGACGACATCGAAGCCTGGCTTTCCGCTGCGGACAGCAAGCGGCGCAGCCGGCCGTGGCGCTCGTTCGATGTCGACATGATGGACGGGCGCATCCTGCGGGTCGAGGAAACGTCGTTCGGCGAAGGCTGGGTGCTGACGGCGATCCGGCGCTAGGGTCTGTTCGCATTGAATCGCGGGCCGCGCGCGAATCCCGATGCGTCCGGATCAAGGCGGGCCGACGCAGGCTGACTGATCGTCAGGCCAGGAGGCCCCACGCGGAAGCAGACCCGGGCGTTGCCGCTCAGCTGCCGTTGCGGAACGGCGCGGCGAGGTCGCCGGCGCAGTTCAGGTACTGACCCGTCACGTCGCGCGGCGCCGGGCCGTTGAACGGCAGCTCGACGTCGCCGCCGATCTGGCCCAGCACCAGGCGACCGCCGAAGAACAGGAAGTTGCGCATCAGCGTCGCCCAGTCGAGCTGCTTGTCGGCTTCGAAGCCGGGCAGCGTGAGCTGGCCGTCCTGAGCGACCAGCAGTATGGCGGGGCGGAACTGCTCGACTTCCAGCCGCGCCAGCACCGGCAGTCCCGGATTGCCCGGCGGCGGCTGTACCTCGACGCGGGCATTCACCTCGTCGCCGTCGCGCTGGCGCACGATGCGGATGTCCCAGCCGGAGACCGTCACCGCGGTGCCGCAGCCGCGCGGCCAGCCGTTGTCCAGCTCGACCACTGCGCGGTAGCTGCCAGCGACGCTGTCGGCGGCCGCCAGCGGCGCGGCGGCCAGACATGCCAGCAAGGAGAGGAGCAGGGCGCCGTGTTTCATGCCGGCTCAGACGCCGCCGGGCGTCCGGAGTTCGCAGTGCTCGCCCGCGGCCCGCTCGGCCTCAGTCACCACCACCGCCGCCATCGCCACCACCTCCACCGCAATCGCTGCCGCCGTCGCCAATATGGGTGCAGCCCGAATCGTTGCTGCTGCCGGCGATGCCGCTGCCGTCCGCTTGCGAGCCGTGCTGGCGCTCGCGCAGGCGGCGCAGACCGCCGGTCAGCAGCCACACCAGCGCCGCGACAGCGATCAGCGCGACGACGAAGCCGCTCACGCGCCGTTCAGCAGCGTATGCAGAGCGACGAATTCCTGCGCCAGCTTGTGCGACGGCGCGAAGTGGATCAGTGGCAGTGCCGCCTCATGCGACTCCTTCACCTTGACCGACGGCGACAGCGTCGCGTCGAGCACCGGCAGGCCTTCGTCGCGCAGTTCCTGCACCACGCGGGCCGGCAGGCTGGAGCGCGCCTGGTACTGGTTCACGACGATGCCTTCGAGCTTCAGCGCCTCGTTGTGGTCCGCGCGGATCTCTTCGATGTTGTCGATCAGCTGGTACAGCGCCTTGCGCGAGAACTCGTCGCAATCGAACGGGATGAGCACCGATTCCGCCGCAATCAACGCGCAACGCGAATAGAAATTCAGCGCCGGCGGCGTATCGATGTAGATGTGGTCGAACTGGTCCAGCGCTTCCAGCGCCTCGCGCAGCTTGTAGATCTTGTAGCGCGATTCCAGCTTGTTCTCGAGTTCGGCCAGCTTGGCGCTGGCGGTCATCACGGCCAGACCCGGGTGGGCGGTGTCGGTGATGAATTCGGTGGTGTCTTTCGGCGTCAGCTTGAAGTTCAGGATCTGGTCGAAGAAGTCGGCGGCGCCAAGCTCGACGCTGTCCGCCGCCTTGCCCAGCAGATAGTTGCTGGAATTGCCCTGCGTATCGAGGTCGATCACCAGCGTACGTTTGCCGCTTGCCGCGCTGATGGCGGCGAGGTTGCAGGTGATGGTGGACTTGCCGACGCCACCTTTTTGGTTGAACACGACGCGACGCATGACGGACTCCCTGACCGAAAGAGGCATTCTGCCAAATCATTGGGTGCAGTGCACAATAAGCGTGCCGATTGCGGCCGTCGCGCGCACGCGCCGCGACGTGAAGGGCAACAGACCCCGATCATGACCGGTAGAATTCCGCGCCAATCACCATGAGGGCAGGATGACCATGACGGATTTCGCTGTACGCATGCACCGCACCGGCGGTCCCGAAGTGCTGCAGTACGAGACGGTCGAGCCGGGCGCGCCTGCGCCGGGCGAGGCGCGCGTGCGCCAGCATGCGGTCGGCGTCAATTTCATCGACATCTACCACCGCAGCGGCCTCTATCCGGTGCCGCTGCCGAGCGGACTGGGGCAGGAGGCGGCTGGCGTGGTCGAGGCCATCGGTCCCGGTGTCAGCGATGTCGCGGTCGGTGACCGTGTCGCCTATGCAGGCGGTCCGCTCGGCGCCTACGCCACGGCGCGCAATATCGCGGCCGACCGGCTGGTACGTCTGCCGGACGGCGTTTCCTTCGATACCGCTGCCGCGCTGATGCTCAAGGGGCTGACCGCGCACTACCTGCTGCGCCGCACCTGCCGTGTCGAGCCCGGCGACGCGGTGCTCATCCACGCGGCGGCCGGCGGCGTCGGCCTGATCGCCTGCCAGTGGGCCCGCGCGCTCGGCGCCACCGTCATCGGCACCGTCAGCACGCCGGACAAGGCGGCGCTGGCGCAGGCCAACGGCTGCGAACACGCGCTGACCGGCGTGGCGCCGGCCGACCTCGCGGCGCAGGTGCGTGCACTGACCGGCGGCCGCGGCGTGCGCGTGGTCTATGACGGCATCGGCCGCGACACCTTCATGGCTTCACTCGACTGCCTGCAGCCCATGGGCATGATGGTGAGCTATGGCAATGCGTCCGGGCCGGTCGCGCCATTCGAGCCCGGCATGCTGGCGCAGAAGGGCTCGCTCTTCCTGACCCGGCCGACACTGTTCCACTACATTGCCGCCCGTGCCGACCTGGTCGCCGCGGCCGACGAACTGTTCGCCCGCGTACTCGACGGCACGCTGCAGATCAACATTCAGCAGCGTCATGCGTTAGCCGACTGTGCCCGCGCGCATGAAGCACTGGCCGCGCGTCGCACTACCGGCTCGACCATCCTGTTGCCGCAGTGAAGCATCCGCTGCACCGGCGACATCCTCTTTCGGAGCGCTTTTCGATGAAGTTTCTGTTGTCGCTGCTCGCCTGCTGCTGCATCCTGTCTCCCGCCGCGGCGCAGACGCCGGCGCAGACGGCCTTTCTGAAGGCCGAAACCCGCCGCATCGACGAGCAGTTCGTGCGTCGCGTGGTCGACATCACGAAGCTGCCGGCAGCGCAGGTGCGCGCCGCCATGCCGGCGGAAGGGCGCATCACCGAACCGTCGGCGCGGGTGGCTGCCGGCATCGAAAAGCAGCTGGGCGAGCCACTGAGCGACGAACAGAAGCAGGCCATTGCGCACGCGGACGAGGAACGTCGCAGCGCACTGGCCGCGGCACGTGCGGCAGCAAAGAACAAGTAAACACGCAGAAGCGCAGCAGGTCGGGAGAGAACTATGGGTTCGAAAGTGTGTGCCATCGTCGGCATGGGCTCAGGCGTCGGCGCCGCAGTGGCGCGGCGCTTCGCCGCCGAGGGCTATTGCGTGGCGATGATTTCGCGCGACGCCGGAAAGCTCGAACGCTATGAGCACGAACTGGCCGCGCGCGGCGTGACCGCGCAGGGTTTCGTGGTCGATGCCGGCAGCGACGAATCCATCGTGTCGGCCATCGAGAACATGCGGCAGGCGATGCCGCCGCCGGAAGTGCTCATCTTCAACGCCTCGGTGCCGCGCGAATGCGCACCGTCGGTGCTCGACCCGGAAGCGCTGGCGTCCGACCTGCGCATCGGCGTGCTCGGCGCGCTGACCGCGGCACGCGCCGTGCTGCCGGCGATGCGGGCGACCGGCCAGGGCAGCATCCTGTACACCGGCGGTGGCCTGGCGATGGAGCCGGTCGCCGCGGCCGCCTCGCTGTCGGTGCAGAAGGCGGCGCTGCGCAACCTCGTATTCAGCCTGCACCAGGAGCTGTCACCGGCCGGCGTGCATGCCGCCATCGTCACCATTGCCGGCGTGCTGCGCGAAGGCAGCCTGCTTGACGCCTCCCGTGTGGCCGACGCGTTCTGGACGCTGCACGCGCAGCCGCCCGGCCAGTTTGCACGCGAAATCGTTCTGTCGTGAGCGAGCGGGCAATGCGCAGCGTGCTGATCGCCAATCCCAAGGGTGGCGCCGGCAAGAGCACGCTGGCCACCAATGTCGCCGGTCACTGGGCCACCCAGGGCGCGCGCGTCATGCTGGGCGACATCGATCGCCAGCAGTCGGCCCGCCACTGGCTGGGCATGCGCTCGCCATTGCTGGCGCCAATCTCCACCTGGGAACTCGAGCCCGAACAGCCGGCCCGTCCGCCGCGCGGCACCACCCACGTCGTGCTCGACACGCCGGCTGGCCTGCGCGGCAAGCGGCTGGAGGCGATGCTGAAAATGGTCGACCGCGTGCTGATTCCGGTCCAGCCGTCGATCTTCGACATCCTCGCCACCGGCGATTTCCTGACCGAACTGGCCGAGCACAAGCGGGTCGCCGCGAACAAGGTGAAGATCGGCATCGTCGGCATGCGGGTCGACACCCGCACCCGCGCCGCGCACGAACTGGAGCGTTTCTGCGCCGGCCTCGAACTGCCGGTGCTGGCCTACCTGCGCAATTCGCAGCTGTACGTGCAGACGGCGGCGCACGGCATGAGCATTTTCGACCTGTCGCGCTCGCGCGCGCAGACCGACCGCGAACAGTGGCAACCCATCATCGATTGGCTGGATTCCCCATGAACAACTCGACACGTAACAGCAAGAGCCTCGCAGTCGTCCGCGACAGTTCCGAGCTGGATGGCGCCAAGGCGCGCATTCTGGTGTTCGCCGGCAGCACGCGCGAGGCCTCGTTCAACCGCAAGCTGGCGATCGCTGCCGCGCGCGCGATCGAGGAGGCCGGCGGCGAGGCGACGCTGATGGATCTGCGCGACCATCCGCTGCCGCTGTATGACGGCGATCTCGAGGCGTCGGCCGGGCTGCCGCTGGGTGTGCGCCCGCTGAAGGAACTGTTCAAGTCGCACGACGGCCTGTTCATCGCGTCGCCCGAATACAACGGGTCGATGAGCGCCGTGCTCAAGAACACGCTGGACTGGGTGTCGCGCCCGGCCGGCGACGAGGCGGGCACCGTGCCCTATGCCAACAAGACGGTCGCACTGGGCGCTGCCTCGCCCGGCGCGCTCGGTGGCCTGCGTGGTCTGGTGCATCTGCGCGCGGTGCTGCAGTCGGTCGGCGCGCTGGTGCTGTCGGAGCAGATCGCGGTCGGCAACGCCGCTTCCGCCTTCACGCCGGAAGGCGGGCTGGCCGACGAGCGGATGCAGCAGATGCTGCGCCGCACGGTCGCGCGCCTGGTCGATGTCGCCTCGCGCCTGCGCGATTGACGGAACGCGCCTGCGCGACTGAAGTTTTTCATTACAACAAACACGAGCCTGGAAGAGACATGAAATACCTGCGCCTGCGCCATAACGGCGCCGAACGCCTGGGCCGCATCAATGGCGATGCGGTCGAACTGCTGGACGGCGATCTGTTCGCCAACCCGGTACCGACCGGTGAGACCGTGCCGCTGGACGGCATCGAGTGGCTGATGCCCTGCCTGCCGCCGAAGATGGTCATCATCGTGCACAACATCCGCGCCGCAGTGGAAAAGGCCGGTCATCCGATTCCGGAAGATCCGCTCTACCTCGTGCGCTCGCCGCAGGCGCTGAACTGGCACCAGCAGCCCATCCCGAAGCCGGCCGGCTTCGACGGTCGCGTGTTCTACGAAGGCGAACTGGGCGTCGTCGTCGGCAAGGTCGCGCGCAATCTGGACGAGGCGCAGGCCGCCGACGCCATCTTCGGCTACACCTGCATCAACGACGTCAGCGCGCTCGAACTGGTGGACAAGAACCCGTCCTTCGGCCAATGGACGCGCGCCAAGAGCTTCGACGGCTTCGGCTGCTTCGGCCCGGTCATTTCGACCGACCCGCTGCCGGCCGACGCCGAAATCGTCACCACGGTCGGCGGCCGCGAACGCCAGCGCTACCCGGTGACCGACATGATCTTCTCGCCGGCGCAGCTGGTGTCGCGCATTTCGCGCGACATGACGCTGATGCCGGGCGACGTGATCTGCTGCGGCACCTCGGTCGGCGTGCTGCCGATGAAGCCGGGCACCACGGTCGAGGTCACCGTCAGTGGCGTCGGCACGCTGACCAACATCTACGCACCGACCGAGTAGGGCCGCCGCGGCATGAACAGCCGCGCTCCGATCGACCTGCGTCAATACGGCCGGCCGCGCGCACAGGCATCCTGAAAATATGGACGCCCACGCCGGCCTGCCCCATCTGCAGCCCATCCTGCTCTTCCTCGCCATCGCCGGTCTGGTGATGCCGCTGCTCGCCCGCGCGCGGGTGAGCCAGGTGGTTGCCTTCCTGGTGATCGGTGCGCTGGCCGGGCCGAATGGACTGGGTCGCATCGCGGCCGACCACGCCTGGCTGCGCTGGCTCACCATCGCCGACGGCGAAGGTGTGCGCGTGCTGGCCGAACTGGGCGTGGTGTTCATGCTGTTCGTGATCGGCCTTGAGCTGCCGGCGCGCCAGCTGTGGTCGCTGCGCCGCTGGGTACTCGGTGTCGGCAGCGCGCAATGGCTGGGCTGCGCTGCGCTGATCGGCGCCGTTGCGCTGGCCTTCGGCCACAGCGAAGAAACGGCGGTGGTGCTCGGCCTCGGTCTGGCCATGTCGTCGACTGCAGTGGTGATGCAGTTGCTGGCCGAATCCGGCCAGACCCGCTCCACCGTCGGCCGCATGAGTTTCGCCGTGCTGCTGCTGCAGGACATCGCCGTCGTGCCGCTGCTCATCCTGCTCGGTCTGATGGCCGGCCAGAGTGGAGAGGGCGGCGGCGGGCATTTCCTGATGCTGATGCTGACCGCGCTGCTGAAGGCGGCGGCGGCCGTGGCGCTCATCCTGCTGACCGGACGCCTCGTGCTGACCCCGCTGTTCCGCCGCGTGTCGGTCACCACCCAGGCCGACAGCTTCATGGCGCTGACGCTGTTCGCCACGCTTGGCGTGGCGGCGCTGACCGGCGCCGCCGGCCTGTCGATGGCGCTCGGCGCCTTCCTCGCCGGCCTGATGCTGGCCGAAACCGAATACCGTCACGCCGCGCTGCTCGCCATCGAGCCGTTCAAGGGTCTGTTGATGGGCCTGTTCTTCGTGTCGGTCGGCATGAGCCTCGATCTGCTGCAGGTGGCCGGCGACGCCGGCTGGCTGGTCGCTTCGGTGCTCGGCCTGTACGCCATCAAGAGCGCGACCATGTACGGCCTGTTCCGGCGCAGCGGCCTGAGCCGCGGCGAGGCGGCCGAGGCGGCGCTGCTGCTCGGCCAGGCCGGCGAATTCGGCTTCATCGTCATCGGCGTGGCCATCGCCGGTGGCGTGCTGGCCGGCGCGGTCGGCAATTTCATGCTGCTGGTGGTGACCTTGAGCATGTTCCTGACGCCGCTGGCGGCGCGGGCAGGCCGCGTGCTGCGGCAGAAGCTCGACACGCGCGAGGCCGACGCACCCGCGTCATTGCCGGGCGACGAAGCCGACGAGGACGTGGTCATCATCGCCGGCTTCGGCCGCGTCGGCCAGCTGGTGGCGCGCCTGCTCGACCGGGCCGACGTGCGCTGGGTGGCGATCGAGCGCCACGTCGCGGCGGCGGCCGAACATCACGCGCAGGGGCGACCGGTCATCGTCGGCGATGCTGGCAGGCCGGCTCTGCTGCATCACCTCGGCGCCGGCCGCGCGCGCGCCATCGTCGTCACGATGGACGACATGGCCGCGGCCCGCCACGTGGTACACAGCCTGCGCGCCGAGTTTCCGGCGCTGCCGCTGATCGCGCGTGCGCGCGATGCCGCACATGCGCGCGAGCTGTTGGCGGCGGGGGCCAGCGAAGTGATTCCCGAAGCGCTCGAAGCGGCGCTGCAGATGGGGGTGCATGTGCTCGACCGTGTCGGCGTCGATGCCGACACGGGCGCACGCCTGATCGAGTCGGAGCGGGCGGCCGGCAGCGCCTGAGCGCCGCCGGTCACCGGTTCAGGGCTTGACGCCCGGCGGCAGCGCCGGCTTGCTTTCGGTGGCCGACGGCAGCGGGTGGTCGTGACCTTCGATGGCCGGGTGTTCGTAGCCGGCGTGCACCTTGTGGGTGGCCGTGCTGGCGCCCGGCGGCAGGGCCGGCCTGTTCTCCACCGCGGTCGGCACGTGCTGGTCGTGGCCTTCGACTGCCGGGTGCTCCTGTCCGGCATGT
This sequence comes from Methyloversatilis sp. NSM2, assembly GCF_038066675.1. Lineage (NCBI taxonomy): Bacteria > Pseudomonadati > Pseudomonadota > Betaproteobacteria > Nitrosomonadales > Sterolibacteriaceae > Methyloversatilis > Methyloversatilis sp. NSM2. Next base: position 445,574 of record NZ_JBBUKV010000005.1, on the reverse strand, counting down.
ACCTTCTTCGTCTTCGTGCTCACGCCAGGCGGCAGTGCAGGCGTGTTCTCGACCGCGGTCGGCACGTGCTGATCATGGCCCTCGACCGCCGGGTGTTCGTAGCCGGCGTGCACCTTCTTCGACTTCGTGCTGACGCCGGGAGGCAGCGCAGGCTTGGCCGCGACATTGGCCGGCTTCTTGCCCTTGACGGCCTCGGCCGGGTGGTCGGCGCCGGCGTGCTTGCCCGACGCGTCGGCCCATACCGGGCCGCTCATACAGAGGGAAAGCGCGATGACTGCCCATTCCTTTTTCATGATGTCTTCCTTCCGATTGGTGGGTTGTTTATAACCAGTCTGCGCTGGATTCCGCGCCGCAACATTGACATGACTCAAACGGCAGCAGGGAGCATTCTGCCGGCCGGGGTTATGCTTCCGATCCAATGAACATACCGTCTTCCCGGCTGCTTTTCCTGCACGCAAACGGCTATCCGGCGGGCGTTTATCGCGCCTTCCTCGATCTGCTGGCAACGCGCTGGACGGTCCACGCGATCGACACCATAGGCACCGAAGCGCAGCACCGGCCCGGTCATGGCTGGCGGCGCATGCGGGCGCAGGTGATGGACTGCATCGACGCGCTGCCCGACGGACCGCTGGTGCTGGTCGGCCATTCGATGGGCGGTTATCTCGCGGCAATGGCGGCTGCGCGGCTGCCGCAGCGGGTGTCACAGGTCGTGCTGATCGATTCGCCGATGGTGCTCGGCTGGCGGGCGACGCTGGTGTCGGCCGCCAAGGCCACCGGACTGACCTGGAAGCTCGGCCCGGCGCCGGTCGCGGCGCGCAGGCGCAACCACTGGGCGTCGCGCGAGGAAGCGCGCGCCCATCTGGGCAGCAAGGATTTCGTGCGGCGCTGGGCGCCCGGTGTGCTCGAAGATTTCGTCCACGCCGGCCTGCACGAGCACCCCGGTGGTGGGGTCACGCTGGCCATCCCGCGCGAAACCGAGCGCGACGTGTACGCGACCATCGCCCACCGTGATGCGCTGCTCGCCGTGCGCCGGCTGCGCGCCCGCGGTACGCCGGTCGGTTTCATCACCGGCAGTCATTCGGAAGAAACCCGCCTCGCCGGTCGCGAACAGAACCGCCGCTTCTGGGGTGCGAACTGGGTGGAACTGCCGACCGGCCATCTGGTGCCGATGGAGGCGCCGGAGGCGTGTGCGCGGGCAGTGCTGGAAATGATCGAGCGGGGCGGAGGCCGGTGAGCGCAATGCGATCACCGGCCCTTCCTGCAAGAGACGCTGAGCGCGATCAGACGCGGAAGCGGGCGATGGTCGAATCGAGTTCGGTGGCCAGCGCCCCGAGCTGATGCACGGTCTGTTCGGCGGCCAGCACCGAGTGGTCGGATTCCTCGACCATGTGGGCGATGCGTTCGACGTTGCTGGCGATGCTGTTGCTGGCCTGCGTCTGTTCCGCGGTCGCGTGGGCGACGCTGCGGATCTGGTGCAGCGCCTCGGTCGCGCCGTCGTTGATGCTGCGCAGCGCCGCCGCGGCCTCGCCGGCCAGCGCCACGCCCTTCTGTATCTGCGGGCGCACTGCTTCCATGCTGTGTACGACGGCGTCGGTGTCGGTCTGGATCGCCGCGATGGTCTGCGCGATTTCGCCGGTCGCCTGCGTCGTGCGCTCGGCCAGCTTGCGCACCTCGTCGGCGACGACCGCGAAGCCGCGGCCCTGTTCGCCGGCGCGCGCCGCTTCGATCGCCGCGTTCAGCGCCAGCAGATTGGTCTGTTCTGCGATTTCCTTGATGGTCTTGGCGATGCCGCTGATCTGGCGCGAACGCTCGGCCAGTTCGCCGATGCGCTCCGACGCGTCGGTGACTTGCCGTGACACGTCCTCGATGGCGCCGGCGGCGGACTGCACACGCTGTTCGCCGACGATGGCCAGTTCGGCCGAACGGCTGGAGTGGTTCTCCGAGTCGCGCGCACTGTCGGCGATCTGGCTCACGCTGACCGTCATTTCCTCGATTGCCGCGGCGGTCGAGGAGGTCGCGGACGACGACTGGCCGGAGGCCTCGCGGATCTGCTGCATGCGTTCGGCAATGTCGGAGGCCGCCGCGGTCAGCGACTTCGACCCCTGCTGGATGCCGCCTATCATGGTCTTCAGGCTGTCGCGCATGATGGACAGCGAATGCATCAGGCTGCCGTTGCGTGCCGATGGCATCGCCACGTCGAGTCGCCCGGCGGCGATTTCGGTGGCGGCCCGCATCGCGACCTCCGGCTCGCCGCCGATCTGCGCAAAGATGCGGCGCGAGGCGGTGATGGTCAGCGCCACGGTGGCCGCAATGACCGCCAGCGCGATGACCAGCAGCGTCAGCGCGTAGGACTTGAAGGCCTGTTCGATGTCATCGACGAAGAAGCCGGTCCCCAGGGTCCAGCCCCAGGGCGCGAAATGGGTGACGCCGTTCATCTTCGGCAGCGCCTCGCTGGCCCCCGGCTTCTTCGCTGGTACGGTGACGAAGGCGGGGTCGGCCTTGGCCAGCGCTTCGCGGTAGACGTCGGTGTTGGTGCGGCCGTCCGGGGCAACGCCACCATTGTCCTTCTGGCCGAGCTTTTCCTTGCGCACGTGGGCCAGCAGCACATCGTCGGCGCTGCGCGCGAACATGTAGTGATCGTCGCTCTGCAGGCCCAGCAGCGCCTCGCGTGCATGTGCCTGCGCCTGTTCGCGCGTCAGCGTGCCGGCTTTCTCCTGCTCGTGATAGCGCTGAAGAATGCCGGTAGACAGCTTGAGCAGCGTGACGATGCGCGCCTCGCGTTCGGCCATCATGGTCGAGCGGATTTCGCTCAGCGCGATGCCGCCTATCAGCACCAGACCGACGGCGGAGCACGACACGATCAGTGCCAGGCGAGTGGAAATCTTCACGGGGTCATCCCTTCGGTTCGCTATGGACGAAGGGTTCACGGCCGGGCACCGCATTACTTGACGACGCGGCGACCGCGCGGGACGGATTCCCGACGGACGGTACTGCGCTGCGCTCAGTCGCCCTCGCTCTGGCCGGACAGGCGTTCCGCCCGCTCGATCGCCGCTTCGAGCGCCGCCTCGGGGTGGCCCGCCGGCAGACGCGGCGTGCTGCCGGTACGCTCGTAGCCGTCGTCGACGAGGCTGCCGCTGCCCACCGCCCGCGCCGGCCCGCCGAGGTTGGCGGTCACCAGCTGAGGCACCGCCAGCACCAGCGCCACCATGACGATCTGGATGCCGACGAAGGGTACGGCGCCCCAGTAGATGTCGCGCGTGGGCAGCGTCTTCGGCGCTACCGAGCGCAGGTAGAACAGCGCGAAGCCGAAGGGCGGGTGCATGAAGGATGTCTGCATGTTCACCGCCAGCAGCACGCCGAACCACACCAGGTCTATGCCCAGCTTCTCGGCTACCGGCGCCAGCAGCGGCACGATGATGAAGGCCAGTTCGAAGAAGTCGAGGAAGAAGGCGAGCACGAACACCAGCAGCATGACCGCGATCAGGAAGCCGGTCTGGCCGCCGGGCAGCGACAGCAGAAGGTGTTCGACCCACAGGTGACCGTCGATGCCGTAGAAGGTGAGCGAGAACAGCCGCGCGCCGATCAGGATGAACAGCACGAAGCACGTCAGCCGCACCGTGCGGTCGAGCGCCTGGTTCAGCAGTTCGCCGCTGAGGCGGCGGCGCGCCAGCGCCATCAGCAGCGCGCCGGCCGCGCCCATCGCGCCGCCTTCGGTCGGCGTCGCCAGGCCGAGGTAGATGGTGCCGAGCACGAGGAAGATCAGCGCCAGCGGCGGCATCAGCACGAAGGCCACGCGGCGCGCCAGATCGGGCAGCAGGTTCAGGCGCAGCAGGCGGTCCGCCAGCGCCAGCAGCCAGGCCACCGCGCCACCGGCGGTGACCGACAGCAGTGCGCGCGCGTCGGCGGCGTGCGCCTGCAGCGTCGGCAGCTGACTGGCGCCGACACCAGCCGCCAGCGCGACCGCGAACAGCGCCCACACGCCGCGCCGCTCGGCTGCGTCGTGGTCGTCGGCCTCGGGCAGCGCGGGTGCGCTCTTCGGTTTCAGCCAGGCCATGCCCAGCACGTAGAGCAGATAGAGCCCGGTCAGCACCAGACCGGGCAGCAGTGCACCGCGGTACATGTCGCCGACCGGCCGGTTCAGCTGGTCGGCCAGCACGATGAGCACCAGCGAGGGCGGAATGATCTGCGCCAGCGTGCCCGACGCGGCGATCACGCCGCTGGCCAGCCGCGCGTCGTAGCCGGCGCGCAGCATGATGGGCAAGGAAATGAGACCCATGGAAATGACCGATGCCGCGACCACGCCTGTGGTGGCCGCCAGCATCGCGCCGACCAGCACCACCGCCACCGCGAGCCCGCCGCGCAGCGTGCCGAACAGCCGGCCCACCGTGTCGAGCAGGTCCTCGGCCATGCCGGACCGTTCGAGCAGCAGGCCCATGAAGGTGAAGAAGGGAATGGCCAGCAGCGTGTCGTTGCTCATGACGCCGAACACGCGGTCCGGCATCGCCTGCACCAGCGAGGCGGAGAGCAGGCCCAGTTCGATGCCGATCAGCCCGAACACGATGCCGCAGGTCGCCAGCGCGAACGCGACCGGCGCCCCCGACAGCAGGAACAGGATCATCGCGAAGAACATGACCGGGGCCAGGTTGGCGGCCAGCCAGGCGGTCATGGGACGACCCTCCGGTCACTGCGTGACCACCTCCCCGGGGGAGGGACACGCATCCTTCGGAGCGACCGTGCGGACGCGGAGAGGTTGGCCCTCCGGTCACTGCGTGACCACCTCCCCGAGGGAGGGACGCGCATCCTTCGGGGCGGCCGTGCGGACGCGCTCATGCCTCCGCCTCCGCGTCGTCGGCGAGCGCAGCGACCCGGCGCACGATCAGCGCCAGCGCCTGCAAGGTGAGCAGCGCGAAGCCGGCCGGCACCAGGATGCGGGCCGGCCACAACGGCAGGCCGCCGGCGCTGGCCGACACTTCATTGCTGAGCCACGACGACAGGAACCAGGGCCAGGACAGCCACAGCATCAGCAGGCATACCGGCAGCACGGTCAGCGCGAGCGCAGCGATGTCGGCCTTGATCCGGCCACGCGGCGACAGACGCGCGGTCAGCAGATCGATGCGCACGTGCTCGTCCAGCTTCAGCACGCGACCGGCGCCGAGCAGGAAGGCGGCCGACACCAGATACCACTGCGCCTCCAGCAGCGCATTCGAGCCGGCGTCGAACTTGCGCGCCAGCGCATTGCCTACCGCCAGCAGCACCGCCGCCAGCACGGTCCACGGCAGCACGCGGCCGCAGGCCTCGTTCAGTCGGTCGGTCAGATCGGCGAGCGTCAGCAGGGCGCGCATGGCGTGGGGGTGGAGGTGAAGGCGCGATGGTAACCGCTGAGGCGGCTGCGACGCACTGTGGGAGCGGTCTTCTGACCGCGACGCGGCCGATGCAGTCCGCTGGCTTCGATTCTGGCCGCAGTCGGGGTCAGAAGACCCCTCCCACAGAACCCGGATTCAGGCTCCGCTCCTTGATCGGGCTCACCGTCTCTGTGCGAGCGGCCTTGGCCGCGACGCGGCCGCTGAACGTAGCAGCTGCCGACGCCCTACAATATTGCATCGCACAAGGATCGCTCCATGACCGCCACCACCCGCATCTGCCTGGTCCGCCACGGCGAAACCACCTGGAACGTCGACCGTCGCGTGCAGGGCCAGATCGACATTCCGCTGAACGAGCGCGGCCTGCTGCAGGCGCAGGCCACCGCACAGGCGCTGCTGGCCGAGCGCATCGACACGCTCTACGGGTCCGACCTTGGTCGCGCCTGGGTGACGGCCGGGCGCATCGCGGTGCCGCGCGGCCAGCCGGTCATGCCGGAGCCGGCGCTGCGCGAACGGCATTACGGCGCCTTCCAGGGGCTGACCTACGCCGAAGCGCGCGAGCGCCACCCGGAGGACTTCCACCGTTTCGAGGCGCGGGAGCCCGCCGCGCAGTTTCCGGGCGGCAGCGGCGAAAGCCTGCTGCAGTTCGATGCCCGCATCTGGGGGCTGATTGAAACGCTGCGCGCGCGCCACGCCGGTCACACGCTGCTGCTGGTGACGCACGGCGGCGTGCTCGACATCGTCGCACGCCGTGTGCGCGGGATGCCGCTGACCGGCAAACGTGACTTCGACATCGCCAACTGCGCGCTGAACTGGATCGCGCATGACGCGAACGGCTGGCGCATCGAGCGCTGGGGCGACCAGACCCACCTCGACGGTGCGCTGGACGAGTTGCCGGCGTAAGCAGCGCGGCGTCGCAAGCCATCGGCTTCGATCCACGCCGCAATCGCGAGCACGCTCGCGCCCACCAGAACCCCGCTCCGACCGTGATCCGGGACTGCTTTTGTGGGAGCGACCTCTGGTCGCGATGGGGCTTCGGCAGGCCGCTGTCGGGGTCAGAAGACCCCTCCCACAAGACCTCGGCAAAGGTTCGGGGCGCGGATCGGCGCGTCCCCTGTGGGAGCGGCCTTGGCCGCGACGCGGCCGTCAGGCGCCGCCGGCTTCTATCCAGGCCGCAATCGCGAGCAAGCTCGCTCCCACAAGGCCGGTGCGCCCTTCGAAGACGGGCGCTATCTGCCCGCCGCCGGATTCAGGAAACCGCGCATCAGCCGCGTCAGCCGCGGCATCACCACCCAGGTCATCGTGATCACGATCAGCGCGGTCAGCAGCGCGACGCGCAGCAGGAAGGGCAGCGGCGTCAGCCAGGGCGCCACCAGCCACAGGAAGAGCGACACGGTCGGAAAGATGCCCATCCAGGTCACCAGCGCCATGCGGGCGCGCGGCGGGTGGGTGGACGGCGCCACCACCTGCGGGCCGAACCACGCCTCCAGCCCGGTCACCACCCGATACTCCGGCTCGTTCTCGCCGGCGGCGCACAGCCGTGGCTGCAGCGCCGCGCGTGCCGGGCTTTCGTCCCACGCCTTCAGATCGGCTTCGGAACGGAAATGCGCGATCACCTGGTAATCGCCGCCCGGCTGCTCGGGCGTGATCATCTGGGCGCCGAGAAAGCCGGGCGCATGACGCATGGCTTCGAACATTTCGCGGATCAGCGCTTCGTATTCGACCTCGAACCCGACCCGTGCCCGGCGGCGGGCGATGCGGGTGACATGGGCTTGCGGTGGGGCGGCGCTCATGATGATCTCCGTTATCCGTATTGCGTTTGTTAGAGAAGCTGGGTTGCGTACTTCGATGCCCCGGTGGGAGAGATCTTGACCCCGACAGTGCGTATGACGACCCGCCGCTGTCGGGGTCGAGACCCCTCCCACAGAACCATGCTCCAGGCTCGGGTCGCAGATCTGGCGCAACCCTTGTGGGAGCGGCCTTGGCCGCGACAGTGCGTATGACGACCCGCCGCTGTCGGGATCAAGACCCCTCCCACAGAACCATGCTCCAAGCTCGGGTCGCGGATCTGGCGCAATCCTTGTGGGAGCGGCCCTGGCCGCGACAGTGCGTATGACGACCTGCCGCTGTCGGGGTCAAGACCCCTCCCACAGAACCATGCTCCAGGCTCGGGTCGCGGATCTGGCGCAACCCTTGTGGGAGCGGCCTTGGCCGCGACAGTGCCTGTGACGACTCGCAGCTGTCGGATTCAGAGACCCCTCCCACAGAATCCCGGCCCGGCCACAGGTCGGGCGCATCTCCTGCTGCTTACTCCTTGATCGCTTCGACTGCGATGTCGATGGTCACTTCGTCGCCGACGTTCGGGGCGTACTTGCCCATGTTGAAGTCGGTGCGCTTGACGGTGACCGTCGCGTTGGCGCCGATGGCGTCCTTCTTCGTCATCGGGTGCGGCATCGAATGGAAGCTGGTCACCTTCAGCGTCACTGGCTTGCTCACGCCCTTCAGCGTCAGCGTGCCGTCGACCGCGACCGGCTTGTCGCCGTCGAACACCACCTTGGTCGACTTGAAGGTGGCGGTCGGGAAGCGGGCGGTGTCCAGGAAGTCTTCGGCCTGGATGTGCTCGTTGAACAGCGACGAACCGGTGCTCACCGACTTCGTGTCGATGGTGATGTCGACGGCGCCGGTCTTCGCCGCGCGGTCCAGCGTGATCGTGCCGGAAGTCTTGTCGAAACGGCTCAGCTGGGTCGAGTAGCCGAAGTGGCTGTACGAGAAGCGCGGGAAGCTGTGGTTCGGGTCGAGCTTGAAGGTTTCCGGCGCGGCCAGCGCGGGGGCGGCGACAGCGGCGAGGGCGAGCGAGGCGATGAGGGTTTTCAGCGAGGTCATGGCGGTTCTCCGGTTTGGGTACATCTATATATATATGCAGCGAGGGTGAGGGCGGCTCAGCCGCCGGAAGTCATCTTCACCAGCGTGCGATCACGCAGGACGAAGTGGTGGTACAGCGCGGCGCCGGCGTGGCCCAGTACGAGCAGCCAGATCAGCCAGGCGCCGAGCACATCCTTGTGGATGAAGTCGATCGGCTTTTCGAAGGTCTTGAAGTCGAGACCCATGCCTTCGGCCACCACGCTCTGGAACAGTGCGGTGCTTTCGAACTTCGGAATCTCGAACAGGAAGAAGAAATCCGTGCTCACGCCGGTGCCGAGGTAGCCGGTGATCGGCGCGACGATCATCACCGCGTACAGCGCCAGATGGCCCATATGGGCGGCGAGGTGCGCCAGCGGCGTGCCCGGCTCGTCAGCGGGCGCGCGGTTCATCAGGCGCCAGATCACGCGCAGCGCCACGATGACGGCAATGCTGACGCCGACCGACAGATGGATCTGCAGCGCGGTCATGTTCTCCGGCGTCTGCTTTTCGGTGAACCACTGGCGGTAATAGACCGACACGTAGGCGGCGAGAAAGAGTGCCGCCGTCGTCCAGTGGAACCACTTGGCGATGCGGCCGTAGTTGGCGGCGGTGTTCTTCAGGCTCATTGCAGCGCTCCTCTATCAGGGGTGAAGGCCCAGGCGTCCATCGCCAGCACATAGTCGTCGATGCCGGCGTGGAAGCGCTCGGCGGTCGCACCTTCGCCTGCGGCACCGAGCGCGACGAAGAAGGGCAGCAGGTGTTCTTCGCTCGGGTGGGCGCGTACGGCGTCCGGCGCGCGGCGCCGGTAATCGAGCAGCGCGTCGGTGTCGCCTGCCGCCAGCCGTTCGGCGAACCAGTCGGCGAAGGCGCGCACATAGGCCGGCGTGCGGCCGTCGCCGTGGGCGACGATCTGCCAGTCGCGCAGGTTGTGCGTCAGATTGCCGGAGCCCAGCACGCGCAGGCCCTGCGCGGCCAGCGGCGCCAGCGCGCGGCCCAGCCGGTACGCACCTTCGGCGCCGCCGCGGCTCTGCAGCGACAGCGGAATCACCGGCACGTCGGCGTCGGGGTACATCAAGCGCAGCGGCACCCACGCGCCGTGATCGAGGCCGCGTTCGGCGTCGAGCTGCACCGGCAGGCCGGCGTCCTCGATGGCTGAGGCGACGATGCCCGCCAGTTCGCGGCAGCCGGTCGCCGGGTAGCGGATCGCGTACAGCTCGGGCGGGAAGCCGTAGAAATCGTGAATGGTGTCCAGCCGGTCGGCGGTGCCGACCGTGGGTACGGCGCTGTCCCAGTGCGCGCTGACCGCGACGATGGCGCGCGGCCGCGGCAGCAGGTCGGCCTTCGCCTTCAGCGCCGCGCCGGCCGCGCCCGGGCGCAGCGCGAAGGTCGGCGCGCCGTGCGGTACGAAGAGGCTGGCGGGGTAGGTGTGCAGTGCGGCGGTGCTCATGGCGGACATCCGTGATTCGATGACTGCAGCTTAGTCATTCCGGCTTGTCCGAAATAGACGACAATCCGCAAATACTCGTTGCAGGAATCGCAACAATGGATCGTCTCGATGCCATGCAGCTCTTCGTTCGCGTGGTCGAACTGGGCAGCTTCTCCGCCGTCGCCCAGCAGATGGGTGTTGCCCGCTCGGTGGTCACCCGGCAGATCGCCGCCCTCGAAGCCCACCTCGGCGCCAAGCTGCTGGCGCGCAGCACGCGCCGGCTGTCGCTCACCTCGGCCGGCACCGCCTATCTGGAGAAATGCCGCGTCATCCTGAACCTGGTCGAAGCCGCCGAAACCGGCATCGCCGAAGAGCGGCAGACGCCGCGCGGCCCGATCCGCGTCGGCGCGCCGCTGAGCTACGGCCTGAAGCGCCTGTCGCCGCTGCTGCTCGATTTCGCCGAGCACTACCCGGAAGTCACGCTCGATATCGACTACAACGACCGCCGCGTGAACCTGATCGAAGAGGGCATGGACCTCGCCATCCGCGTCACCGCGAAGCTCGACCCCGCCACCGTCGCGCGCCGCATCGGCACGAGCCGGCTGATCGCGGTCGCCTCACCCGACTACCTCGCCCGCCACGGCACCCCGGCCACGCCGGAAGACCTCGCGAACCACGCCTGCCTCGGCTACACCGCCGTCGCCGCCCAGCCGAGCTGGACCTTCACCACGCCCGACGGCCGCACCGTCACCGTGCCGCTGCGCAGCCCGCTCACCGCCAGCAACGGCGATGTCCTGACCGAGGCCGCCGCCCGCGGCATGGGCCTCACCTGCCAGCCCGATTTCATCCTCGACCCCTGGTTGGCCGACGGCCGCCTGCAGCCCGTGCTCACCGACTACGCCACACCCGAGCTTGGTGTGTACGCCGTTCTGCCCGGCAACCGGCATGTGCCGCACCGGGTCCGGGTGCTGATGGACTGGTTGGCCGAAAGGCTGATGGCATAGTTGGACACAGCCTGTTCGGGTACATTCCGGATGACCCAAGATGAGAAATAGAAGGGGTGAGGTTTTTCATCTCTGTTTAATACTGGATGAATACACAGCATGGCGCGCCAAAACCGTGAGCCTGAAACCGTTTCGGAACGATCACCCCTGCCCGTTTATCCGGCAGCGTCCATAGTTATGGCGCAAAAATGCGCCAGAAAACAAAGTTAGGTGCAGGCATGGTCCCAACAGATCCCGATGACGAAATCGCAAAAGGCAGAATTGCCCTTTGGCTTTCTCCGGAGCAAATCGCATTTATCGCTAATGAATGGCGAAAAATTCCCGGCGATGCGCCGCAGGCGGTAAAACAATGCTGGAGCGATATCGCCTTTAGAGCAATGACTGCTTTACATAGGGCTGGGATTACGTTTGAGCCTGTTTTTCCTCGCGAAAGTGATGCGTACCACCTAACTACTCACCGCAGCGGACCCGCCAAAGCGGGCCGCTGAGTTCAAACGTTAGACCTCACCATGCTGTCCTTTCCGTTCCAACTCCATGACATTCCATGCAAGGCAGTACGGCTATGAACATGAGCTTGGTGTCCGGTTGTCGTCTCGTTGTTCTGCACTGGCTGCTGCTGTTGGGTTTTCTTTTATTTTTGATCGCCCATCAATTCGGCGGTATCACCGTGAACGCAACCCCCGTTGGTGCACTGCTAATGGTTTCATCGTTGATCTGTGCTGCCGCAGCGCTCCTGTTTGGCTTCAAAGAACATTGCGGAAAGTGCGGCAGTCTTTTGGCCGACCAACTGCCTAAACAACCCGTAGCAGGAATCGAGGGACTCCTGCTCGATCAAAGGTCAAAGGCAATCATTGCCACTGCCATCAAAGGCAGGTTTCGCTGCGGAGTCTGCGGAAATTGGTGCTAGTTGCCTTGGGCCGTCGAGGTCTAACTTCTCATTCCACCGGACCTGCGCGAAAAGCCGCGCAGTCCGGTGAATTCAAACGTTAGGCGTCACAAATGCACTCGAGCAATACCGCTCTGGCTTCGCTTCACCGGCTCATGGCCTTTGCCCAGTCGGTCAGAGTTCGCCGGATGATCGAAGGAATCGCGCTCGAGCCCAAGCAGACGTTCTGGATCATGACCCTGAACCTGCTGCTTGATGCGGCGGCCATCGACTGGTGCAAAGTCTTCGGGTCCTGGGATGAAGACACTCACTGGACACGAACCATCCCCAAAGAGCGGCATGAAGAAGTGCGTGCGGAGTTACTGAAGAGGATTGGTCTCAGCGCTGACGAATGGGAAGCCTACAGAGGGAGCATTGTCCGTTTTCGAGACCAAATGGTTGCTCACCATGATCTCAATGCAACGGTCGCGCAGTATCCGCACTATGACCTCGCCTTGGGCGCTGCCGACTTTATGTTCGCTGAAATCTACGATCTAGCTGATCCGGATTCTTTAGGTGGCATTCCGTCGTCGCTGGATCGGTGGTCCGGCACCGTTGCGGGCAACATGTCAGCCATCGTCAGAGCAGCCTTCGGCGCAAGCGCGCAGCTTGGTTCGAATGTGCCCGCGTGAATCCACTTGATCTTGAGCCCGTTCGCCTCAGCGATGGCGCAAACCATCCACTGGATCGCAAGGCATGAGGTCACTACTCAGACCTTAGGCGCCCCCAATCCGTCCCATGTTTGACTTCCTGGACATGATCTCACTGCCAAGGACCCTATTGCTGGGCGTGTTACGTGCGCTTTGGTGGCTTGGTTGGGAGTTCTGTGTGCAAACGGTCGGTTGGTCGGTGGGCTGGTTCGCTTGCCGTGCGGTCACATTTGGCCGTTTTCCGTCCGAGCAGCGGAACCAACTAGAAAACGCAGGTTTGTTCGTTGCCTTCGTCGTAGAAGTGCTTGGCCTGGCACTTATAGCTCTGGGCATTTATCTCCTGTCTCAAAGCTGGCCGCACCTATGAGTTATTCAAGCTTTTCGCGTCGTAGCTTGCGTCTGCCGAGGGCGTGCGGTGGCGCAGGTGCGCCTAACCATTCCGTCTACCGGACCGCCGAACACCCGCCTTTAGGCTGCGTCAATCCGCCTCGCGGGGCGTAGGGTTACTTTCGTCGATAACCAGCGCGAGCCCTTCACTTCTGAGCCGGACACGGTAGCGCCGCCCATATGCACATCACAACTCAGGGAACGAAAAGTACGTGCCAGAGATGCGGAACAGTGCTTGAACACGAAGTACGGCGACGCAGCATGATCGACGTCGTCGGTGCGACTCTGCTCGGTCTGGTGGTCCTTGGCCTCGCGCTGTTGTTCGCGTCCACCTCCGGCCTGCGTGGCGGACGCTACACCTTGGCCGTAATCGTAGGCACTGCGGGCTTTCTTATCTGGGGGCTCTGGTACGTCGCTGGTCCAGCGGATCGCGCGGTCTCGTCCTGTCCCTCGTGTGGTGCTCAAGAGCCGGGTTCGCGTGAGCCGTAGAAGAGCGTGACCTTGCCCAATGAATGAAGGCCGAATCGTGATCGGCAGGCGAGCGACGACGTGAAAAGCTTGTTGAACATGCATGTTCGAGGCCTGCTGCAGATTGCGTATCTGTCCTTCAGCCCGACCTCGGCGCCCAGCCGCTCAGACGGCCCCAGACTTTCATGTCGATCGCTGATCCGGCTGAAAGGCTGATTTCATTCAGCACGTGGGCATACCGAAGTACATTGTGGATGCCTCTTCTCGAACCCGTCATGTCATGCGGAGTGCCCTCCTTCTCGCTAGCGTAGTGTCCGTCGCAGCCTTGACTGTCGTCGGCTTCCGGTACGTCACTTCCGTGCACGAGCCGGAGGAGAGCTTCGTTGCGGAGCAATGGGTGAGCCGGCGCGCGCAGGTACAACTCAACGATCCGGGTTGTGTGCGGGGCGGAATGGCGCTGTCGCTCATACGTACAGGCGCGCTGCTCAAGCTGACGCGCGTCGAGGTGGTCGGACTGCTCGGCGCGCCTGACGAAGGTGCCGCGGAAGCACTGCGCTACGGCCTCGGCCAGTGCCACTGGGACTGGCGGCAAAGCCTGCTGGTTGTCAGTTTCAGTCCTGGCGGCAACGTAAGCCATGTCTCGGTTGCAGTCGATTGACCGCAGCTTGAATGGAGGACTTGATCCTCATGCAGTTTGCCCCGGGGAAAGGCATGGCTTTCTGGAAAAAGTGCGTGATCGGTCTGATGCTGATGTGTGCACTCGCATTCGCCGCTCTGTTGGCGCTGCTGTCGAACGCTGATGACCGCTTATGCGGAACGTACGTGGTGGACGAGGTGCTCTCGCCAAATCGGAAGTCGAAAGCTGTTTCGTACCAGATCGACTGCGGTGCGACCACCGGTTTCAATACACATATGGCGATCCTCCCCGGAGGCAGCACGCTTGAGATCGAAGACCGGAAGCTTTGGGGCGTAACGAGTTTCTTCGTGGTGGAATCCAACAACGACCCCGCGCCACGAACGCAGTACGGTGGACCAAAGGTGACAGTTCAATGGGTCTCGGATACGAAGATCGAGTTGCACTCCGACGCGCGAGCCCGCGTCATCCGGAAGGAGTCGTCGTCCGGGCGAATCCAGGTTGACTACCACTACTATTAGAGGACACTTCGTCGATGCACTTGTCGCGTCTGCGAATCTGGCTTTCTTACGGTCGTTGTCTGGACACCCCGCAAGGCATTGCGCTGATACTGAGCGTGCCCGTGTGCTGGATAGTGATTCGGCTGCGCTGGGCTTTTCCCGATCTGGCGGAAATGTCGGCCTTCTCTTCACCGGACTGGCTTTATCTGTTCTCGCCCTTTCTGGGCTTTCTTGCTTTCCTACGGCTCGGGTATCCGGCCTTTGACGCCTCGTGGCTTGCCGCCGGTATGGTGTGTGCGCTCTCAGGGTTTCCGTTCTATGTCGCCTACCTTCGCACCTGATTACACGCAATGCGCTGTGGTCCTCGCGCTGCGCCGTTTGATGGAGACTTCGCATGAAGTGTGATTGCCCTCTTTGCGGAGAGAACCTTTCGCGCAGGCGATTGAAGAAGGTGCCACTGCAGGGCGAATCATCCTGGCTGGCGTTCAGATGGTTTCTGAAATGTCCGTCGTGCATCGGTGCGCTGCAATTGAATCCGCACCCGCTCGAACGCGCCGCCCTGCGGTGGGTACTCATCGGGGTTGCGATGCTGAATGGCGGAGCTCTGCTGTTCGGCGTCACGGCGCCGCCGTCGTTGGCACTGCTATCGATTGTCCTGGTCGCGTTCGGGCCGTTCATCGGGCGGGCTCTGTTGGTTCCGGCCGACTGGCCCCGGTATGCGCCGCAGGCCTCAGGCGAGCGCAAGGCTTGATGTGGTGATGCATCGTGATTCCCGTCAATTCCTTCGTGCCGCGACGGAGACCGCCCACATGACCCTGCTCTTCCTGTGCGCCTTCTTCGCCGCGCTCTGGCTGATCGGCCTGCCGCTTTACCACGCATTCTTCGCCTGTCAGGGTGAGCGCGACGCGCTGCAGGCGAACTTCCGGCGGCTTCGGCAGGACAGACGCCTGCGCGGCCGCTGCCTGCTCGGGCTGTTCGTGCTGCTGAATGCGTGGTCGCTGTATCCGCTGCGAGGCGTGTGCGTCGCCGTGGCGGTCATCGCGGCTTTCGTGCTGGTCACGCGGTAGGGAACACGTGCGTACGAAGGTTCTTTTCATCGCTCGCTTTCAGGCTCCGCAACTGTCCTGCTCCATGGCTGTTATGCCGCGTTGTGGCAATCTACGCAGATAAATATGGAGGTTGCTATGCCCCGTCCGCTGGAAGCCCTTGCTGAAGAAGTGCTCCAACTTGCGCCGGAAGCACGTGCTAGGCTGCTCGACCGTGTGGTGGCCAGTCTGGATGCGGATCGTGCTCGTGACGCCGCCTGGGATGCGCTGGCCGCGGAGCGGGACGCCGAGCTTGAATCCGGTGAGGCAGTGGCCATTCCGGTCGAGCAGGCGCTCGCCCGTCTTCGTGCGGAACTGGAGTGAAGGTTTCGATCCACCCGGGTGCGGATCGTGATCTCACCGATGCTTTCCGCTTCTACAGATCGGAAGCCGGTAGCCGTGTGGCTGGCCGGTTTCTTGCCGAGTTCGAGCGCGTAACGAAGCTTCTTGCTGAGTACCCGGACCTCGGCACGCCTACCGGCGCTGATCGCCGGGCATATCCGCTTGTCGGCTTTCCTTATGCGGTCATCTATTGCAGGAGGGATTACGGACTGCAGGTGCTGGTCGTACGGCACCAGAGCCGCGATCCCGGGCACGGCGAACAACGATCCTGACTTGTCGGACATGCGTGTCGCCGTCTATGGCGCCTTTTCCGCTGCTGCCTGCCCCGAGTGATCCCCACCCATGAGCATGATTCTCGAACTGCATACCGTCAGCGACGCCAACCTGGCCCGGGTGCTGGCGGATCCGCCGCTGGTGTGGAAGGTCGTTTCGCCGGACGATGACGGCATGTACGAGGCAGCGCGCGCGGAGGCGGGCGCTGCAAAGGCCGGTTTCCTCCAGCGCCTGTTCGGCCGGCCGGCGCACGCAAAGGCGCCGGCGGTGGATTTGCCGCTGACCCCGGGCGAGGTCGAAGCCACCGATGTCGACAAGGCCTGGCACGGCATCCACTACATGCTGACCGGCACCGCGTGGGAGGGGGTGCCGCCGCTGAACTTCCTGATGCACGGCGGTGCGGTGATCGGCGAGGTCGAGGTCGGCTACGGGCCCGCGCGCGGCATGACGGCGGCGGAGGTGAAGGCGGTGGCCGGCGCGCTCGCCGGCATCGACGAGGCTTTCATGCGTGCACGCTTCGATCCGGCGCCGATGACGCAGCTCGACATCTACCCCGGCATCTGGGATCGCGACCCGGCCGAGGACGACAGCTTCGGCTACTGCATGGAGTACTTCGGCGAGCTCAGGACCTTCGTGATGCGGGCGGCGGAGCGGGGCGCCGGCCTCGTCATCAGCCTCACCTGAGTCGCTGCCTGCCTCTCATCAGTCATCGATTGTGCTGTGACCCTCGCGGGCGAGCGGGCGATACTGTCGGCCCGGCGATCATGCGCCGGACCTGCTGCGGAGCCGGTAGAGCAATGTCGCCGGCCCCGTGGCCCTTCTTCTGTTTTCGGATTCGGGAGTACTGGATGTCACATCACCGTTCGCGCCGCCTGCGCAAGAAGCTGCACATCGACGAGTTTCAGGAACTGGGTTTCGAGGTGGCCTTCCGGCTGCGCGATGGTCTGTCGGCGGACGAGATGGGCGCTTTCTGGGACGCCTTCATCGGCGACGCGATCGAAGGCAACGGGTTGCTCTACGGCGGATCGACGCGCGGGATGGCCTGTCTGCGCAAACGCGGGTCGGCCGGCGAACAGCATCGCGAAGCGGTGCGTGCCTGGCTCGCGGGGCGGTCGGAGGTGAGCGAGACGGAGGTCGGGCCGCTGATCGACGTCTGGTATCCGGCGGCGTAGGGCCCGGCCGGTTTGTATTCGCGCGCTTGCCGGGGCCAGCATTCTTGGCGTGCATCGGATGCAACAGGTCGAACCCGGTCTGCTCGTGGGTTTCCGGGCAAGCCCCTCCATGGGCTTTCTGTCGCTGGTCTGGTACTTCTTTGCCGGACAGGAACAGAGCCGGGACCTTCTTGTCACCTATGGCGTACGGTTCAAACGCGGCCGTCTGGTGAAGCCCTCCCTTGCGCTGGCTGCACTGTATCTGGCTCTGGGATGGACGCCTAGCGAAGTGATGTGATGGTGCGCCCCACAAGCAATCGCCTGGCAGAGGGCAGTTCCGGATCAGACTTCGCATGGACGGGCCGATGGATCACGTGAGCATCTGGTTCTGGGTCACAGTATCGCTGGCTGGGCTGGTATTCCATGGACTGGCTGCCGGCGCGTTCTACCTGCTCTATGCCTTCACTGTGACCGCATTCGGTCGCACACCGCCTTCCGGGCCCGCCGCGCTCGGCCGAGCTTTCGGCCTGCTTTTCCTGTTCGAGGTGGTGGGCACCGCACTGCTCGCCTATCTGTGCCCGATCGTATTTCAGAGTTGGCAGCCGGACGCACGCGAGGTGGCGGAACTGGCTCTGCGCCTTGTCCTGTTCCTGACGACGCCGGTTCTTGCTGCGTCGGTTGCGGTTATCAGCAGCGAGGATGTTCGTACGCTGAATGCCTGGATCTACTTTCCGTTTGGGCTGTTCATACACATCATGATCTCGCTGTTCGCCTTTATTGAATCGTCTCTGATGCCTTATGCCATGCTGGCGTTCATGCCGTTCACATTGATCGGCTATCGGTGTGCGACGCATCTGCGTACCTGCCTGCATGCGTCTCATGATGAAGCCGCGCGGGACGGCTCTGCGGCCGGATGAAGCGGATCGGCTGAATGACACTATGCGAACCCACCCCCTCATCCTGTTCGACTTCGACGGCACGCTCGCCGACTCCTTCCATCTGTTTCTCGACGCGTGGACGCACGCGGCGCAGCGGTATGGCTTCCGCCCCGTCGATACGACCGACCTCGACCGCCTGCGTCGCCTCGGCGCGCGTGACATCGTGGCCGAGGTGGGGTTGCCGCTGTGGAAGCTGCCGGCAGTCGTGGCGACGATGCGCGCCTGGATGCGCGAGCGGGCAGATCAGGTGAAGCTGTTCGACGGCGTGCCCGAAGTGCTGCACGCGCTGAAGGCAGGTGGTGCGCGGATCGGCATCGTCACGTCGAACGCACGCGACACGGTGGAGCGGGTGCTCGGCGACGACTGCCGTCCGCTGATCGACCACTGGGGCTGCGGTGCGTCGCTGTTCGGCAAGGCGGCGAAGACGCGGCGGGTGATGAAGGCGGCCGGGGCTGTGGCGGAACGGACGGTGAGCGTCGGCGACGAGCTGCGCGACCTCGAAGTGGCGCAGTCGCTCGGGCTGGATTTCGTCGCGGTGGCCTGGGGTTATACCGTGCCGGACCGCTTCGCCGGGCTGGCCGGCGTGCGGCTGTGCGCGGCGCCGGGTGAGCTGCCGGCACTCGTGTTCCGGCCCTGAGCGGGCGACCTCGAATGCGCGGCACCGTTTATTTGCGAACGATTCGCATTTGCGTTAATCTGGCTTCCCGAGCGGGCGCACTTCCTGCGACGCTCAGCCACAGGAAGCGGACGATGGAATTCGAAACCGATGAGCCCCGGATGCCGTGCCCCTTCGGCATGCTGGCTGCGACGATGGCGCTGATGACGCGCTACGCGGACCCGGCATCGGGGCAGACCGGGCAGGGCGTGCATGAGGTTCATCCGCTGCTGGCGCGCAAGATCGTGTCCAACCTGTTCTTCCTGCAGCATCACCCGGCCTTGCCCGAACATTTCGCCCAGGTCGTCGCTCAGGTCCGCGCGCAGTGGAAGGCGCTGGCCGATGCGAAGGCCGGACGTCAGGCGGGCCTTGCGTCGATGGCGGCACTGTCCACGACCGCGCACTGAACACCCGCCGCCCCGCCGTTCCGGGCTGGCCGACTTCAGCTGCTCTGGCGTATCGTCCGCTCTTCAGTCCTGGAGCCGAATGTCATGTGCAGCGATCACGACTCCCTCGAACTCGCCCGCGCCCGCATCGCCGGCGAAACCGCGCGCCACTACGGCACGATGCGCTTCGCGATGTTCACGGTGTTTTCCGCCGTGCTGGGGGCGCTGCTCGCGTTCGCGTTCTCGCAGGGCGGGTCGCTCTTCCTGGCCCACGCGCCCTACCGGGTCGGCCTCGGCGTGGTCGGGCTGGTGCTGTCGGTGCTGTTCCTGCTGGCCGAGTACCGCATCTCGACGCTGGTCACCTTCTATCAGGAAGAGGCGTTCACGGCCGGTGCACTGGCTCCGTCGCCCGACCATGACGACTGGAAGGGCGTGGTGCTGGTGACCATGCTTGCACCCTACGCCTTGTCGGCGGTGTTCTGGCTGCTCGCCATCTTTGGCCTCATCGTGTTCCCGGTCTGGCCGGCGCCGGCGGCCGGCTGATCCTGCGCATGACGAGGTGCCGCGCGATGCGGCACCATGGCGGAACACTGTCTGGATGGAACACGTCATGAGCGCCCACGCCCCTCCTGCAAATGATCCGTCGGTGCCGAGCGTTCTGCCTGCCGACGAAAGCGCCGGCCGTTACCTGCTTGCCGCCGTGCCGCGCGTGCATCCGGCGCAGACCGTCGATGCGGTGCTGGCCGACCTGCGCGCCCGGCACTACGACTGCCTCGACGTCGTGTGCGTGGTCGATGATGACGAAAGCCTGATCGGCATCGTGCCGCTGGCCGATCTGTTCCGCGCGGGGCAGGGCGCACGCATTGACGCGGTGATGCGGCGTGACTGCCCGACCGTGCATGCGCACACCGACCAGGAGCGCGTCGCCTCGCTGGCGCTGCATCACGTGCTCGACGCGATGCCGGTGGTCGATACGCACGGCCGGCTGCTCGGCGTCGTGCCATCGACCGCGCTGCTGCATATCCTGCGTCGCGAGCACGTCGAGGACATCCACCGCCTCGCCGGCATCACGCGCGAGACGCGGCGTGCGCGCGAGGCGATCGAATCGGCGCCGATGCGCCGTCTGCGCCACCGTCTGCCCTGGCTGCTGATCGGTCTGGCCGGCAGCATGTTCGCCACCTTCATCATGGCCGGCTTCGAGCGCACGCTGTCGCTGAGTCCGGCGCTCGCCTTCTTCGTGCCGGGGCTGGTCTATCTGGCGGACGCCATCGGCACGCAGACCGAAGCGGTCGCGGTGCGTGGCCTGTCGCTGAGCCACGCGTCGATCGGCGCGCTGATCGGTGGCGAGGTGCGCACCGGTCTGCTGATCGGACTGGTGCTGGGCGGGCTTACCTTTCCCTGCGTCTGGCTGGCCTTCGGCGACCCGACGCTGGCGTTCGCGGTGGCGCTCTCGCTGGTGATGGCCGGCGGCATCGCGACGACGATAGGTCTCTTCCTGCCCTGGCTGCTCGGCCGCCTGGGCAGCGACCCCGCCTACGGCAGCGGCCCGCTCGCCACCATCGTGCAGGATCTGCTGACGCTGCTCACCTACTTCGCTGTGGCGAGCGCGGTGATGGTGCAGGGGTGAACGCGGCCCGGTTGCGAGTTCGGCCCGCATCCGCGGTCCCGCTCACGCTGAAGCGGGAGAGGGGCGTGTGCGGGCGGAGGTCTTTCCGTCTCCTGCATTGGCGGGGGAGGCAGAGCTTCGATCGAGGCCGCTATCGCGAGCGAGCTCGCTCCCACAAGACCCCGCCTCCGGCAACGGATCGGGCGCGCCCCCTGTCGGGGCAGCCCCGGTGGGAGCGGCCTTGGCCGCGACATAGGCATACTGCAGCCCCTGCTGTCGATCCGCGCACCGGTCGCTCGTCGACCCTGCGACGGCGCCTGTCGCGCCGACTCCAGGAGAGCTCCCATGCGTTACATGATCATCGTCAAGGCCACCGCGGACAGCGAGGCGGGTGTCATGCCGGAGGAAGCACTGATGGCTTCGATGGCCACCTATCATGAAGAGCTGATGCGCGCCGGCGTGCTGCTCGATGCCTCCGGGCTGCAGGCCAGTTCGAAGGGCTGGCGCGTGCGTTACCGCGATGCCGGGCGCAGCGTCATCGACGGCCCGTTCGCCGAGACGAAGGAGCTGATCGCCGGCTATACGCTGATCCAGGTCGCCTCGCGCGAAGAGGCGTTGCACTGGACACGCCGCTTTCCGAACCCGGCCGGCGAGGGGCGTGACGCCGAGATCGAGGTGCGTCAGGTGTTCGAACTGGACGACTTCGCACCCGGTGAGGCGGTGGAACGCTTCCGCCGGATGGACACGGCCTGAAGGAGACGATGCATGACGCACGGGACCACGACGACGGTGCACACCGGACGATGACGGCCGACCTGCACCGCACGCTGGACGCCGTCTGGCGCATCGAGTCGGCGCGCATCATCGGCGCGCTGGCGCGCATGGTGCGCGACGTCGGCCTCGCCGAGGAACTGGCGCAGGACGCGCTGGTGACGGCGCTCGAACAGTGGCCCGACAAGGGCGTGCCGGACAACCCCGGCGCCTGGCTCACCGCCACCGCGAAGAACCGTGCGCTCGACCTGCTGCGCCACCGCAGCATGCAGGCGACCAAGGCCGATGCGCTGACCTGGGAAATCGAATCGCAGCTGCAGGACGGCGCGCCACCGGCCCCGGACAGTGCGCTCGACGAGCCTATCGGCGACGACGTGCTGCGCCTGATGTTCGTCGCCTGCCACCCGGTACTGTCGGTGGAAGCGCGCGTCGCGCTGACGCTGAAGATGGTCGGCGGCCTGGCCACGCCGGACATCGCGCGCGCCTTCCTGGTGCCGGAGGCGACGCTGGCGCAGCGCATCGTGCGCGCCAAGCGCACGCTGAGCGAGGCGCGCGTGCCCTTCGAACTGCCCGGGCCGGCGGAGCTGGGGGAGCGGCTCGACGCCGTGCTGAAGGTGATCTACCTCATCTTCAACGAAGGCTATGCCGCCACCGCCGGCGAGCAGTGGATGCGACCGGCGCTGTGCGAAGAGGCCCTGCGCCTCGGTCGCATACTGGCAGAGCTGGCGCCGCAGGTCGCCGAAGTGCACGGCCTGGTGGCGCTGATGGAAATCCAGGCCTCACGCCTGCACGCGCGCACCGACGCTCGAGGCGCACCGGTGCTGCTGCTGGAACAGGACCGCACGCGCTGGGACCGTCTGCTGATACGCCGCGGGCTGGCCGCGCTGGAACGCGTCGACGCGCTCGGCGGCGGCTACGGCCCGTATGCGCTGCAGGCCGCCATCGCCGCCTGTCATGCGCGCGCCGCCCACGCCGACCACACCGACTGGCCGCGCATCGCCGCGCTGTACGACGCGCTGGCGCAGATCGCGCCGTCACCGGTGGTCGAACTCAATCGCGCGGTCGCCGTCGGCATGGCCTTCGGCCCGGCCGCCGGGCTGGAGATCGCCGACGCGCTGCGCGACGAAGCGGCGCTACGCCACTACCACCTGCTGCCCGGCGTACGTGGCGACCTGCTGGCCAAGCTCGGCCGCCACGGCGAAGCCTGCGAAGAGTTCCGCCGCGCCGCCGCGCTGACGCAGAACGAACGCGAGCGCGAACTGCTGACCGAACGCGCCCGCGTCAGTGCGGACGCAGCGCGCTGACCCTCAGCCGGACCGTGCCCGGCGACGGCGCGCGGCCAAACCGATCAGCGCGGCGCCGGGGTTTGTGGGAGAGGTCTTCCGGCCCGGACAGCAGCCTGGTCCGGAGCGCGACGGCCGTGTCGCAGCCAAGGCTGCTCCCACAGGGGCATGCGCCAGACCTGCGGCCGGAGCCCGAGCGGGGCTCTGTGGGAGGGGTCTTGACCCCGACAGCGGCCTGCATCGAGGCCCGCGGAGCGCGGGGCCGTGTCGCAGCCGAGGCTGCTCCCACAGGGGCATGCGCCAGACGCGCGGCCGGAGCCCGTGCGGGGTTTTGTGGGAGGGGTCTTGACCCCGACGGCGGCCTGCATCGAGGCCCGCGGAGCGCGGGGCCGTGTCGCAGCCAAGGCTGCTCCCACAGGGGCATGCGCCAGACCTGCGGCCGGAGCCCGAGCGAGGTTCTGTGGGAGGGGTCTTGACCCCGACAGCGGCCTGGATCGAAGCCTGCGGACAACAGCGGCCGTGTCGCGGCCAAGGCCGCTCCCACAGGGGCATGGTCCAGACCTGCGGCCGGAGCCCGAGCGGGATTCTGTGGGAGGGGTCTTCTGACCCCGACAGCAGCCTGTATCGAAGCCTGCGGACAGCAGCGGCCGCGTCGCGGCCAGGGCCGCTCCCACAGGGCGTGCAAACAACCAGCGCACCGACGAAAAAAAAGGCGGCCCGCAGGCCGCCTTTGAGAACTCACAGCCATTGCTGTGGAGGAGGAGAGCCGAGTATCGCCCTTGTCCGCCTGTCTGCAAGGGCTGTCACAAATACTTCAACTGCGCCTGTTCCGCAGACGGCTCAGGGTGTGCAACCGGGTGCGACAGGTGGTCGAAGGGCGGTGCAGCCGCCCGGCGCATGCTGCTGCGTGGTGCATGCGTCCGCGGCTTGCGAACGTCGGCTTACTCCGCCTCGACCGAGGCAGGCAGCGGTTCGAGTCGCTGCACCAGCACCTTGTCGACGCGGTTGCGGTCCATGTCCATTACCTCGATGCGCAGGCCGGCGACCTCGAAGAAATCGGTGGCCACCGGGATGCGGCCGAGCATGTGCAGCACCAGTCCACCCACCGTGTGGAAGTTTCCGCTGTCCTCGCCCGGCAGTGCGTCGTCGATGCCGAGCACCGATTTGACGCGCTCGATCGACGTGCCGCCGTTGACCAGCCACGAGCCATCCGCGCGCTGCACCACGTCCGCTTCCTCGTGCGCCGCCGGCACCGACATGTCGCCGACGATGGCGGCGAGCACGTCGTTGACGGTGACCAGCCCCTGCAGGTCGCCGTACTCATCGACCAGCAGCGCAAGGTGCTTGCGCGTGCGACGGAAGTTCTCCAGCAGTTGTGCGGTGCTGACCGTGTCCGGCACGTAGAGCGGCGCTTCGAGCAGCGCCTCGATGCTGCGCCGGTCTATCGTTTCGCCGGCCAGCGACTGCTTCAGCAGCGCGCCGCTCTGCAGCACGCCGAGCACGTGTTCGAGACCGTCGCGGCACACCAGCACGCGGCTGTAGGGGCTGTCGGCGATGCGCCGGCGGATGTCGTCCTCCGGGTCGTCGAGGTCGATCGCGTGGATGTCCTTGCGCGGCGTCATGATGGCGCCGACGCGCAGTTCGTCCAGGCGCAGCACGTTGGACACGATCTGCTGTTCGCTCTGGTGGAACACGCCCGCTTCGGCGCCCTGGCCCATCAGCACCTTGATTTCCTCGTCGGTGATCGGCGGCTCGTCGGTGCGGCGCGCGCCTGCGATGCGCAGGATGGCGTTGCTGGTGACCGACAGCACCCACACCAGCGGCCGCGCGACGCGCGCCAGCAGCACCATGGGCCGCGAAATGAGCGAGGCGATGCCTTCGGGCGCCAGCAGCGCCAGCCGTTTCGGCACCAGTTCGCCGACCACGACGGAGAAATAGGTGATGCCGATCACCACGACGGACAGCGCCACCGTGCGTGCATAGGGCTCGATCAGCGGGAATCCCGACAGCCAGGCGGCCAGCGGATCGGCCAGTACCGTTTCGCCCATGGCGCCGCTCAGGATGCCGATCGACGTGATGCCGACCTGTATCGTCGACAGGAAGTTCGACGGGTCGTCGTGCAGCCGTATGGCGGCCTGCGCCCCCTTGTGGCCGTCCTCGGCAAGACCGATCAGGCGCGCCTTGCGCGACGACACGACGGCGATTTCCGACATCGCGAAGACGCCGTTGAGCAGGATGAGTGCAAACAGTAGTGCTACGTCCATGCTGCAGGCCACCCGCTGTCCGACGCGTGGCTCCGGTGTGAAGGAGGGGCCATTATCCCCCACGGTACGACCCCTGCCGGCGTGCAACGCGCTCCAGCGGCGTCCGATCAGGGCGTGAAGAAATAGCGCGTGAGGTGGAAGAACACCGGTGCGGCGAAGCTGACCGAATCCATGCGGTCCATCATGCCGCCGTGGCCCTGGATCATGCTGCCCCAGTCCTTGGCGCCCAGGCTGCGCTTGACCGCCGACAGCACGAGCCCACCGAGGAAACCCATCACGACGATGGCGGCCGACATGCCGGCCGCCTGCAGCGGCGTGAAGGGCGTGATCCACCACATCGCGGCGCCGATCGCGGTGGCCGACAGCGCGCCGCCGACGAAACCTTCCACCGTTTTCGACGGGCTCACCACCGGTGCGATCTTCGTCTTGCCGAACAGCTTGCCGAACACGTACTGCAGCACGTCGCTCAGCTGCACCACGAGCAGCAGGTAGAACAGCAGCAGCGCGTTCTGGCCGGCGTAGTCCGGAATGTCGAGCAGCAGCAGCGCCGGCACGTGGCTGATGCAGTAGATCGTCAGCATGACGCCCCACTGGATCTTGGCCGCGCGTTCGAGGAAGTGCTCGGTGTCCTGCGCCAGCACCGACAGCGAAGGCAGCAGCAGGAAGCCGTAGACCGGGATCAGGATGGAGAACAGCGCGTACCACTCGTCGGCGATCAGCGCGTACTGCAGCGGAATCGCGATGAAGAAGGACACCGACAGCGCGCGGTGGTCGCCCGGCCGGGTTGGCGTCAGCGTCATGAATTCGCGCAGCGCGAACCACGATATGAGCGCGAACATGACGATGGTGGCCATCTTGCCGAGCATGAAGGCGACCGCGAACACGGCCACCATGATCCACCAGGCCTTGATGCGCGCATTCAGGTTGTCGACGACGTCACGTCCGCTGTCGCCCTGCACCCGGCGCGACAGCATCCAGCCGATGAAGGAGGACAGCAGCAGCACGGCACCGATGCCGCCCATCAGCCAGTAGAACTTGTCCTGTGCGCTCATTCCGTTTCCTTTTTGTTGTCGCGCGGCCGTTCAGGCCAGATCGATCACGGCCTGCCGGGCGCGTTCGAGAAAGTCCGCCTTGTCGTCGCCCGCGATGCGCCTCAGCGGCGCACCGAAGCGCACCGTGCAGATCAACGGTACCGGGAAGAAGGTGCCCTTGGGCATGCAGCGATGCAGGTTCTCCAGGTACACGGGCACCAGTTCGACCTCGGGGAAGCGCTCGGCCAGATGGAACAGCCCCGCCTTGAACGGCCCCGGCAGCGGCTGCAGATTGCGCGTGCCTTCCGGAAAGAGGATCAGCGAATCGCCGGCGGCGAGCGCTTCGGTCAGCGGTGCCAGCGGGTCTTTCGTTGCCTCGCTGCGCTGGCGCTCGATGAACACCGCATTCAGCCCGCGTACTGCGATGCAGCGGCGCACCGCGTCGGTGTTCCAGTAGTCGGCGGCCGCCACCGGCCGCGTGTGCCGGCGCAGATCGCGCGGCAGCGCCGACCACAGCGCCAGCGTGTCGATGTGACTGGAGTGGTTGGCGAAGTAGATGCGCTGGGCGGGCGACGGCGCGCTGCCCTGCCAGCGCGGCGCCGCACCGACCAGGGCGCGGGTGATGCCGATCAGCAGCGCGGAAATCAGCATGTCGGCCCCGCAGCGGTGAGCTGGCAGGCGATGCCCTGCGTGCGCGTGACGCAGGTCAGCACCGAACCGGCGGCGATGACCACGCAGGCCGCCTGCAGCGCCCACTGGCTGCCGGCCCAGGCCAGTTCTCCGGCGCCGATCAGGCAGCCGGCGGTCATCACGGCCATCCGGTGCTGCTTGGCCATCGGCCCGCGGAAGCTCTGCGCCAGTCCGAGCGCGCCGCCGAACACCCGCACATAGGCGGTCAGCGCCGCCGCCAGCGCGCCGAACCAGCCCAGCGCCGGCCAGCCGACCGCGTAGCCGAGCGCGACGATGAGCAGCGAGTCGGCGACGCGGTCCGGGAATTCGTTGTACAGCGCACCCAGCGCCGACTTCTTTCCGCCCTCGACCGCCACCATGCCATCCAGCAGATTGCAGATCAGCCGCCCCTGTATCGCCAGCGCGCAGCCGACCAGCCCGGCGGGCGTCGGCCACCACAGCAGCAGCGCCGCACCGGCCGCAGCGAACAGGATGCTGACGACCGAAATCTGGTTCGGCGTCACCTCGGTGCGCGCCAGCCAGGCCGCGCTGCGCTGCGCCCAGCCGGCCGAGCGGGCGGCAATCGGACGGCGATTCTCGTCCGTTTCGTCTTTCGGACGGCGATTCTCGTCCGTATCGTCTTTCGGACGGCGGTATTCGTCCGCGTCGTTCACTTGAGGCAGGTCGTCCGCATCGTTCATGTTCTTGGGCTCCGCACGGGTGGTGGGATACGGCGCTGGCATTCTGCCCGGAATGAACGCCGGCGTCATGGGTGGGCCGTCGCCTGCCCTTACGTCGTGTCGATGTAAGCATCGGACACCGTACCCGGTCTTCTGCGGTATCGACCCGGAACGCGGCGCCAGCGGAACCCCGCCCGGCGCTCCGGCGTCCGAAAGTCAGTCCCGCACAGGGACGACACCGTGGAGGACACACGATGAACCGCCGCCAACTGCTCGGCCTGCTTGCGCTGCAGGGCCTGGGCCTTACCACCTTGCCGCTGCGCGCCGACACGCCGGCGCCGCTGAAACTGAGCGACGCCGAGTGGAAGAAGCGCCTGACACCGGCGCAGTACGCCGTACTGCGCGAAGAAGACACCGAACGCCCGGGCAGCAGCCCGCTCAATGCCGAGAAGCGCCGCGGCACCTACCACTGCGCCGGCTGCGATCTCGCGCTGTTCTCGTCGGACGCCAAGTACGAAAGCGGCACCGGCTGGCCCAGCTTCCACACCGCGCTGCCGGGCGCAGTCGGCACGAAGACCGACTACAAGCTCATCCTGCCGCGTACCGAATACCACTGCGCGCGCTGCGGCGGCCATCAGGGCCACCTGTTCAACGACGGACCGGCGCCGACCGGCAAGCGCTACTGCAACAACGGCGTGGCGCTGCGCTTCGCGCCGGCGGCGGCATGAACACCCCCCGCTTGCTGGCCGGCATCGTCGTAGCGCTCACGCTGTCAGGTTTGGCCGGCGCGCAGGCGGCGACCGCCCGCGCCACCTTCGCCGGCGGCTGCTTCTGGTGCGTCGAGGCGGATTTCGACAAGGTCGACGGCGTGCTCAAGACCACCTCCGGCTACACCGGCGGCAAGACTGCCAACCCGAGTTACGAAGAGGTGTCGTCGCACACCACCGGCCACGCCGAGGCGGTGCAGATCGAGTACGACCCGGCGAAGGTGAGTTACGACAGGCTGCTCGACGTGTTCTGGCACAGCATCGACCCGACAGTGAAGAACCGGCAGTTCTGTGACATCGGCACGCCCTACCGCACCGCCATCTTCGCCCACGATGCCGCCCAGCTCGACGCCGCCCGGCGCTCGCTCGCCGCGCTGGAAAAGAGCAAGCCGTTCAAGGCCCCCATCGTGACCGAGATCCACATGGCGGACACCTTCTATCCGGCCGAGGACTATCACCAGGACTACTACCGCAAGAACCCGGCCCGCTATAACTACTACCGCTGGAGCTGCGGCCGGGACGCGCGCCTGCGCGAACTGTGGGGTGTGAAGTAGGCGGTTGCTCCTGCAGGAGGTGCCGTCGACCTGCCGCCTGGGCCTGGGTCGGGACTCTGTGGGAGGGGTCTTCTGACCCCGACTGCGGCCTGTATCGGAGCCGGCGGACTGTGACGGCCGCGTCGCGGCCAAGGCCGCTCCCACAAGAATCCTGTGCGATCAGTGGCTGGAGCCGGATTCTGTGGGAGGGGTCTTGACCCCGACAACAGCCTGAATCGAAGTCTGAGGACTGCAACGGCCGTGTCGCGGCCAAGGTCGCTCCCGCCGGGACATGCCTGACCAGCCGCCGCGGCCAGGCTTTTGTGGGAGCGAGCTTGCTCGCGACAGCGCTGCTGCCTGCGCGTAGCGGCTGTCAGCCCGGCGCCTTGCTGTCGTCGAAGCAGGGGCCGAAGCCACGGACTTCGACCGTGGCCCAGGCGGCTGCGG
Source organism: Methyloversatilis sp. NSM2 (assembly GCF_038066675.1). NCBI lineage: Bacteria > Pseudomonadati > Pseudomonadota > Betaproteobacteria > Nitrosomonadales > Sterolibacteriaceae > Methyloversatilis > Methyloversatilis sp. NSM2. The sequence goes on along the minus strand of NZ_JBBUKV010000005.1, from coordinate 416,438 downwards.
GGCAGGCGAGTGCGATGTCCAGCGCCTGCTGCCGGTCGTCGGTGGCGAGCATGAAGAAGCCACCGATCATTTCCTTCGCTTCGGCAAACGGGCCGTCGACCACCTGGGCGCGGCCGTCGCGAACCTGTACGCGCGTCGACTCGACGCGCAGCGATTCCGACCCCATCAGCAGGCCGCGCGCGGCGAGGCCTTCGCCGAAAGCCACCATCTGTGCATAGAGGTCGCGGCCTTCGGCTTCGGTACGGGTGGCGCGCTGGCCGACCGGTTCGATGATGAGCAGCATGTGCGGCATTCAGGTCTCCTTGGTGACGCTTTCGGGGCAGGGCGTGGCGCTGGCGGCGAGCAGTTCTTCCGGGCTCACGTCGCGCACATGGGTGGCGATGGCCCAGACATGACCGTTCGGGTCGATCACCCGGCAGTAGCGATCGCCCCAGAACATCTCTTCCGGCGCCATCTGCGCGGTCGCTCCGGCGGCCACCGCCCGGGCGAACAGCGCGTCGACATCCGGCACCTGCAGGTGCAGCACCACCGGTGTGCCGCCGTAGCTGTTCGGGTCGCGCATGAACCATTCGGGGTGGGCGTCGACGATCATGACGGCCGAGTCGCCGATGCGCACCTGCGCATGCAGGATTCTGCCCTCGCTGCCGGGCAGGCGCATCAGTTCCGTCGCGCCGAAGGCGCGCACGTAGAAATCGATGGCGGCTGCCGCGTTGTCGCAGACGAGGTGTGGGGTGACGGTGTGCATGCCCGCGGGCACGGGCTGGGGTGAGGTCATGGCCGGATCTCCTTCGAGGGTGAAGTGGACCGGCACGCACCGGTCCTGCCCGGTCGACGAAGCAGCCGGCGCGAAATCGACAGCACGCCCGATGAATGTCCGCCTGCTTCAGCGCGTGCGCTGCAGATCCTCGCGCAACAGACCTTCGAACTCGTCGGCCGGCAGCGGCCGCGCGAACAGGTAGCCCTGGAAGAACTGACAGCCGTTGCCGGCCAGCGCATTGCGCTCGTCTTCCGTTTCCACGCCTTCGGCGATCACCTTGACACCCAGCGCCGAGGCCAGCGCGACCACCGCGCGGACGATGGCCAGATTGCCCTCGCTGGCTGGCAGGTTGCGCACGAAGGATCGGTCTATCTTCAGTTCGTTGATCGGCAGGCTCTGCAGATAGGCCAGCGACGAGTAGCCGGTGCCGAAGTCGTCGATCGAGAAGCGGATGCCGCGTGCGCGCAGCCGCTGCATCACGTCGATCGCGCCATCGACGTCGCCGAGCAGGATGGACTCGGTCAGTTCGAGCACCACCTTGCCCGGCGGCGCGCCGGTGCGGGTGATGGCTTCGAGTACCGAATCGGCGAATTCCGACTGGTAGAGCTGGGCGGCGCTGATGTTGATCGCCACCGACAGATGGGCGGTTTCCGGTTTGCGCGCCCAGCGCGCGAGCTGTTCCAGCGCGTCCTCCATCACCTGCAGGCCGAGTGCGGGCATCAGGCCGGCGCGTTCGGCAACCGGTATGAACTGCACCGGCGGGATGAAGCCCTTTTCGGGGTGGCGCCAGCGTGCGAGCGCTTCGGCAGACACGATGCCGCGACCGTTCTCGACCTGCGCCTGGTAGTGCACGCAGAACTGCCGCGTCGCCAGCCCGGTGCGTATTTCGTCTTCGAGCCGAAGCCGCGCGGTGACGGTTTCCTGCATGACCGGGTCGAAGAAGTGCAGGCGGTTCTTGCCGCGCTGCTTCGATTCGTACATCGACAGGTCGGCGCGCCGCAGCATTTCGTCGATCGAATGCGTGCTGCCGCTGAACATCGCGATGCCGATGCTGGCGCTGGTCTGGCGCGTCTGACCGTCAAGTACGTAGGGACGATTGAGTGCGGCCAGCATGGCCTCTGCCACGCGCTCGGCCTGTTGCGCGGCGTCGATCGAGTGCTCCGGCAGGTCGGCCAGCAGCACGACGAATTCGTCGCCGCCGAAGCGCGCGACGGTGTCGGTCTCGCGCACGATGTCGCGCAGCCGGGCACCGGCCTTCTGCAGCAGCAGGTCGCCGTTGTGGTGACCGAGCAGGTCGTTCACGTTCTTGAAGTCGTCGAGGTCGATGAACATCAGCGCGCCGTGGCGCGAGGTGCGCGACGTCGACGCCATCGCCTGACCGAGCCGGTCGGACAGCAGGCGGCGGTTCGGCAGACCGGTCAGTGCGTCGTAGAAGGCGAGCCGGCGTATCTCGTCCTCGGCGGCCTTGCTGAAGGTGATGTCCATGAAGGCGGCGACGTAGTGCGTCACCATGCCGTCGGCGTTGCGCACGGCGCTGATCGACAAGCGCTCCGGGTATACCTCGCCGTTGCGTCGCCGGTTCCAGATCTCGCCCTCCCACACGCCGTCGGCGTGCAGCTTGGACCACATGGCGCGGTAGAAGGCGGTGTCGTGCCGGCCGGATGCGAGCAGACTGGTGCGCTGCCCGATCGCCTCTTCGGCGCTGAATCCGGTGATCGCGGTGAAGGCCTTGTTCACGCGCAGGATGACGCTGTAGGCGTCGGTGATCATCATGCCCTGCTGCGATTCGAAGGCGATGGCGGCGATGCGCTGTTCTTCCTCCAGCCGCACGCGGTCGGTGATGTCGCGCGTCAGCAGCACCACCGCGCGGCGGCCTTCGAAGGGGGCGTCGAGCGCTCTGGCGCGCGCCTCGAAAACGCGTGGACCGCCCTGCGTGTCCAGCGTGTACTCGAGCATCTGCGCGCTGTCGGACTGCAGTGTCCGGCGCACGTAGTCCTGAAACATGGCCGCCTTTTCCGGCGGCAGCACATCGGTCATCAGCTTGCCGCTCAGCGACTCTGCGTCGGCGACGAGCAGCTTTTCGTCCGGTGCGCGTATCTTCAGATAGCGCCCGTCCTCGTCGAGCACCATCAGCACGTCGGGCACCGCTTCGGTGATCGCCCGCATGCGCGCTTCGCTGTCGCGCAGTGCCTTGCCCGTGCGCTGACGTTCGTCGAGGTCCAGCAGCAGCATGCCGAGCAGCGCGGTGGCCGGCGCCAGCGTGAGCAGATAGGGCAAGGCCAGCATCTCGAACACGCGTTTGGCGGTTTCGCCCGGCAGCCCGAGGAAGAACAGCAGCGCCACGACATGCACCACCACACCGAGGCCGAGGAAGGACAGGAAGCCCGGCGTGACCTTTCCGCTGCGGACCAACACGCGCATCAGCAGGCCGAGCAGCACCGAAACGGTAATGACGCCGACGCCGACCAGCGCGCCGCCGCCGCCCAGGTGCAGGCGGTAGGCGGCGGCCACGGCGCCGGCGATGGCGCCCACCGCCGGGCCACCGAACAGCGCAGCCATGCTGAGCACGGCGGAACGACCGTCGAAGATGACGCCGGGGGTGAGGGTGATCGGCATCATCATGCCGACCACGCACATGACGCCGAAGATCAGGCCGGAGCCGATGGCCCGGGCGGCGTGGCGCTCACCCCAGAAGCGGGAATTGAAACCCTGCAGCAGGCTGAGCGCCAGGATCAGTGCGGTGGCCTTGATGAGGTCTAGTGCCATTCTCTCTATTTGACGTGCGGGCTGCGGGGCCATCCGGCAGCGCGCCGGACGCATGGTGCATTTCAGCCATTCTCGCGCAACCAGGCTTCAAAGTGTTCGGCCGGCAGCGGTCGCGAGAACAGGTAACCCTGTGCGTAGTCACAGTGTGCCGCACGCAGCAGCTCGAGCTGGTGGATGGTTTCGACGCCCTCGGCGATCACCTGCATGCCCAGCTTGTGGGCCATCACGATCATCGCCTCGCACAGTGCAAGCTCGCTGGAGTCGCGCGACAGACCGCGCACGAAGGACTGATCGATCTTCAGGTAATCGATGTCGAACTTCTTCAGGTAGGACAGCGAGGAATAGCCGGTGCCGAAGTCGTCCAGCGACACCTGGACGCCGGCGTCGCGCATCGCGTAAAGGCAGTCGAGCGCCGGTTCGTCGGCCTCGACCAGCATGCCCTCGGTGATTTCGACCGCCACCAGACTGCCCGGCGCGTCGAGCTTGCGCAGCAGCTCGACCACACCGGGGTAGTCGCCGTTGCGATTGCGCAGCTGCAGCGGCGAATGATTGATGCTGATCTGCACCGTGTCGCCGAGGCGCTGCTGCAGATGGCGCGCGAAACCGACCGCGGTGCGCGTGATCCAGTCTCCCATCGGCAGGACGAGACCGGTTTCCTCGGCGATCGGTATGAATTCGGTCGGCGACACGTGGCCGCGTTCGGGGTGCTGCCAGCGCATCAGTGCTTCGGCCTTGCGCACGCGGCCGGTCGCGATCTCGACGATGGGCTGATAGACCAGGTGGAACTGGCCGGTGGTCAGCGCGGTGTGCATGTCCGACACCAGGCGCAGACGGCGTACGGAACTGGCCTGCATCGACGGCGTGAAATAGCTCATCCGGTTGCGTCCGGCGCGCTTGGCGTCGTACATCGCCTGATCGGCCTGCTTCAGCAGATCCTCCTGGCTCTGCGCGCTGTCCGGATACAGCGTGATGCCGATCGAAGCCGACACATAGACCAGTTCGTTGAACAGCTGGAAAGGCTGGTGCAGTGCGCTCAGTATCTTTCCGGCGATCTGCTCGACGACGTCCGGGTGCTCCAGCCCGCCCAGCACCACCGCGAATTCGTCGCCGCCGAAACGGGCTACCGCGTCGGTGTCGCGCATGCAGCCGGTGATGCGCTGGGCCGCCTGCTGCAGCAGGCTGTCGCCGGCCGGGTGGCCCAGCGTGTCGTTCACCTCCTTGAAGCGGTCGAGGTCGATGAACAGCACCGCCAGCTGGCGACCGCTGCGCTGGCTCAGTCGCATTTCCTGGCGCAGGTGATGCAGCAGCAGGTGACGGTTGGGCAGATTGGTCAGCGCGTCGTAGTTGGCCTGCTTCCAGATGGTCTGTTCGTTGATCTTCTTGTCGCTGATGTCGCGCACGATGCCGAGCACGGCGGGCTCGTCGCGATAGGTGAAACGCGAGGCGATCAGCTCGATCCACAGCGGCCGGTCGCCGTCGCGGTTCAGCAACTGCACCTCGTAGCGACGTTGCGGTTCCGGCCCGGAACCGATGCGGCGCTCGTAGCGCTCGCTCCACAGTTCGAGGAAGTCGGGGTGCAATACGTCGGCGAAATGCAGGCCGGTGAATTCCTCGACGGTATAGCCCAGCATGCGTGGCAGGGCCGGGTTGACGAAGACGAAGCGGTGCTCCTGCGCAACGAAAACGCCGTCGGCCATCGCGTCGAGCAGCGCGCGCTGGGTGGCTTCGGCGCGCTCGAGTTCGGTCTGCACGCGGCGACGTTCGGTGATGTCGGTATGGGTGCCCACCATGCGCAGGGGCCGACCGTCGGCATCGCTGCTGACCACCTTGCCGCGGTCCAGTATCCACTTGTATTCGCCGTTGCGGCAGAGCATGCGATGTTCGTTGCGGTAGCCCGGCGTGCGGCCGTCGAGGTGGGCCTGCACGTCGGCCATCACCCGCGGCAGGTCGTCCGGGTGTACCCGTTCCGACCATTCGGACAGCGCGTTGCCGATGTCCTGTTCCTCGTAGCCCAGCATGGTTTTCCAGCGCGGGCTGAAGAACACGGTGCCGTCCTGGATGTTCCAGTCCCACACGCCGTCGCCGGCACCTTCCAGCGCGAACTTCCAGCGCAGCTTGTTGGCCAGCAGGTCACGTTCGGTGCGCTTCTGCTGACTGAGGTCGCGCCAGGTGGTGATGAACACCTCGCGGCCGTCGATGGCGATGGTGGTCAGCAGCACCTCGATCACGACCTCGCTGCGATACGGGCTGCAGAGGGTCCACTCGAAGCGGTGGCTGCCTTCGCGCCGCGCGATGTCCATCATTTCGCGCGCCTTGTCGTCGGACGCACGGCCATCCGGCTGGTGCGCCGGCGAGATGTCGGCCGGACGCAGCGCGATCACCTCCTCGCGGGCCGGGAAGTTCAGCATGCGCATCGCCGCCGGGTTCCAGTCGGTGAATACGCCTGATTCGGCGTCGAGCAGCAGCATCGGGTCGGGTATCCGGTCGAACAGCAGGTGGAAGCGTTTGTCGCTCCCGCCAGGCGCGAGCGGACAGACCTCGGGGCACGCTGCGCTCTGGATTTTCTCGATCGAATTCACTGTTTTGCTGCTCTCACTGTGCTGCCGCTCATATCGTGCGCGCGGATCTGCCTCGCGCGCTAGAGATATCGGCGCGAGCCGGCCGGAACTGTACTTTTCCGACCGGATCTTTGTTTTCTTTCAGCGGGATGGCGCGGGCGAGCCGTTCGCCGACAACTTCCGCGCTGCAGCCCTGTTCCGGCCTCGTGCGCCGGTATCATGGCGCCTCCCTGAACGCTGCCCGCAAGGATGCCCCCGCCATGAGCGCCCGCCCGACCATCGCCTTTGTCACGTGCGCCGATATGCCCAAGCCGGACAGCGACGCCGAACTGCTGATGGCTGCCTGCGGGGTGCCCATAGACATCGTGTCGTGGGACGCCGACGTCGACTGGTCGCCTTACCGCTGCGTGCTGCTGCGATCACCCTGGGACTACCACACGCGTCTGCCCGAATTCCTTGCCTGGGCACGGCGGATCGATGCGCAGACGCGGCTGCTCAATCCGCTGCCGGTGATCGAGTGGAACAGCCACAAGCGCTACCTGTTCGAGCTCGCGGCGCGCGGTGTGGACATCGTGCCGACGCGTTTCATCGAGCAACACTGCGAGTCGGTCGCGCTGGCGCTGGCGGAATTCGGCGGCGGCGAGGTGGTGGTGAAGCCGGCGGTGTCGATAGGCGCCTTCGGTGCCTTCCGCGGTGCGGCCGACAGCGCCGCCTGCGCCGATCACCTGCGCGCGCTGGCTGCCGAGGGCGACGTGCTGCTGCAGCCCTTCGTGCCGGGCATCGCCGACGGCGAGGTGTCGCTCATCTTCTTCGGCGGCCGCTATTCGCACGCGGTGCGCAAGGTGCCGCAGGCCGGCGACTACCGCTGCCAGGACATCTGGGGCGGGGTGGCCAGCGCACACGCGCCGGCCGCCGACGAATTCGCGCTGGCCGAGGCCGCACTGGCAGCCGCACCCGGCGTCTGCGCCTACGCCCGCGTCGACATGCTGCGGCTCGATGGCCGGCCGGTGCTGATCGAGCTGGAACTGATCGAGCCCTCGCTCTTCTTCGACACCGCACCGGGCAGCGAACGCGCGCTCGCCGAAATCGTGCGTGCGGCGGCATGCTGAACTTGCGCGCGGTGCGCCGCCCCCGTACGCTGCGCGGCCTTCCGCACCACCGCACTGCCCGATGAACACCTCCGCCTGCAGCATCGACTTCGGCACCTCGAATTCCACCGCCGCCATCCACGACGGTCCGCTGGCCCGCCTGCTGCCGCTCGAAGACGGCAAGCCCACGCTGCCGTCGGCGGTGTTCTTCAATCTCGACGAGGATTCGATGGCGGTCGGCCGCGCCGCGCTGACCGAATACCTCGAAGGTTTCGAAGGCCGGCTGATGCGTTCGATGAAAAGCCTGCTCGGCAGCGGCCTGATGGACGCCGGTACCGACGTCGGCGGCCGTCACCTGGCTTTCCGCGATCTGATCGGTGGCTTCATCGGCGAAGTGAAGAAGCGCGCCGAGGCGGCGGCGCAAACGCGCTTCGAACAGGTGGTGGTCGGCCGCCCGGTGCGCTTCGTCGACGACGACGCCGAGGCGGACAAGCTGGCCGAAGACACGCTGGCCGACATCGTTCGCCGCGCCGGCTTTCGCGACGTGAGCTTCCAGTTCGAGCCGATCGCCGCCGCGCACGCCTTCGAACAGACGGTCGAACGCGAATCGCTGGTGCTGGTGGTCGACATCGGCGGCGGCACCTCGGACTTCTCGCTGGTGCGGCTGTCACCGGAGCGCCGACGCCATGTCGATCGCAGCGCCGACCTGCTGGGCAATACCGGCGTGCACATCGGCGGCACCGATTTCGACAAGCGTCTGTCGCTTGCCTGCGTGATGCCCGAGCTGGGCATGGGCGGCCTGCTGGCCAGCGGCGCCGTGCTGCCCAACAGCACCTACTTCAACCTCGCCACCTGGCACACCATCCACCTGGCCTACCGCCGCGACGTGCTGCCGGGTCTGCAGGACATGGCGCGCGACGTGGTCGACGGCCGCCGCTTCGACCGTCTGTTGCGCGTGCTGCGTGAGCGCAGTGGCCACCATCTGGCGATCCGCTCGGAAGCGGCGAAGATTGCACTGTCGGACACGCCCCGGGTCGACCTCGACCTGGATGTGGCCGAGGTGGGCCTGCACGTACCGGTCAGTCGTGCCGCGTTCGAGGATGCCATCGCCGCCGAGATCGCCCGTGTCGGCGACGCCGCGCTCGCCTGCGTCGCCCAGGCCGGCCTCGCGCCGCCGGCGGTCGATACGCTGTTCTTCACCGGCGGCTCCAGCGGCGTGCCGGCACTGCGCCAGGCGCTGGCCGCGCGCTTTCCGGACGCGCAGCCGGTCGAGGGCGATCTGTACGGCAGCGTCGGCTGCGGTCTCGCCGTGGTGGCACGCCAGCGTTACGGCAGCGCCTGACCTTCAGGTCGGAATCGCGAGCAAGCTCGCTCCCGCCAACCCCGGCCGAACCGCGATTCGCGAGTGCTATTGTGGGAGCGGCCTTGGCCGCGATGCGGCTCCGGCCAGCCGCCGGCTTCGATCCAGGCGGCTGCAGGGGTCAGAAGACCCCTCCCACAGAAACCCGGCCCTGGCGCCAGCCATGGATCGGGCGCATTACTTGTGGGAGCGACCTTGGTCGCGATGCAGCTCAGGCAGGCCGCGGGCTTGTATTCAGGCCGCTAGTGAGAGCAAGCGGGCTCGATCGACTGCGGGGCTCCGGCAAGCGCGGCGGCATCCAGCATGTCTTCGACGCGGACGAACTTCTCTGCCGGTTTTCCGCCTGCGCGTCCGCGCTCGGCTTCCGCCTGCGCTATCGCGCGCCACCCGGCGAAATCGACCACCCGTCTGCGGTCGGATGCCAGTTGCGCCACCAGGCCGGCGCGTCCGGCTTTCGGTGCGTCAAGCGCGGCCAGGTCGGCCAGCAGGCTCGCCACCGTGTCCACGCTGTCGGCGCGGTTGGTGCCGATGACGCCGGTCGGGCCGCGCTTGATCCAGCCCGTTGCATACCAGCCGCGCAGCACCTTGCCGCCGGTGTCGATGACGCGACCGTCGCGATGCGGCAGCGCGCCGCGCACCAGATCGAAGGGCAGGCCGGGCAGTGGCGTGCCGCGGTAGCCGACGCTGCGCAGCACCAGCCCGGCCGGCAGGCTCAGCCGCTCGCCGGTCGGCGTCGCGGACTGCGTGCCGGGCTCGCCCGACAGCGCCTGCGCCTCCAGTTCGATCTGTTCGACGCGCGACTGGCCGCTCAGCGCCACCGGCGCGCGGTGGAAGTGCAGATGCAAGGAGCGCCGCCCGTCGTCGGCGGGCGTCTGCGCGAAGCCGCGCAGGATGTCCAGGTTGCGCGGGGCGTGAACGAAGCCCGGCAGCGCCAGTTCGGCCTGGCTGGCGTCGTTGAGCACGAGTGCCGCTGGATCGACGCGTGGCTGCCAGCCGGGCAGGGTGCCCAGTTCGCGCAGCTCCTTCGGCGTGAACTTCGCCTGCACCGGTCCGCGCCGGCCGACCAGATGGATTTCGCGTATGCGTGACTGCGCCAGGGCGTCGAGCGCATGGGCGGCGATGTCGGTGCGACGCAAGGCATCGACCGGGCTGGCGAGGATGCGGCAGACGTCGATCGCCACATTGCCCTGGCCGATCACGACCGCGACCTCCTGTTGCAGATCGAATTCGAGGTCGGCGCATTCCGGCCGGCCGTTGTACCAGCCGACGAAATCGCCGGCCGCATGCACGCCGGCCAGGTGCTCGCCGGCGATGCCGAGCCGGCGGTCGCCGGCCGCACCGGTGGCGACGATCACCGCGTGGTAGAGCGCGCCCAGCTGCTGCGCCGACACATCGCGCCCGAGCTCGACATTGCCGAAGAAGCGCAGCCGCGGATCTTCGGCGATCTGCGCAAACACCGCGGTGACCGACTTCAGTTTCGCGTGGTCCGGCGCGACGCCGAAGCGCACCAGGCCGAAAGGTACGGGCAGGCGTTCGATCAGGTCGATCTCCACCTGCAGGCCGCTTTCCAGCAGGGCCTCGGCGGCGTAGAAGCCGCCGGGCCCGCTGCCAACCACGGCCACGCGCAGCGGGTGGCCTTCAGTTCCGGGTATGGCCATCGCGCATCACAGTCCCAGCTGCTGCCGCCGCGCGTCGGCGCCGTCGAGCGGCGGCAGGCGGGCGCGGATGACCGGATAGCGCTGCGCCGCCTCGGCATTGATGCGTATCCAGTGCTGCTGGTCGTCCGCCAGGTCGAATTCCTCGACGATGGCGTGCACCGGGCAGGCCGGGATGCAGGCGCTGCAGTCGATGCACACCGCCGGGTCGATATAGACGCGCACCTCGTTCACATGGAAGCAGGCCACCGGGCAGCTCGCCACGCAGTCGGTGTAGCGGCAGCCGCGGCAGTTGTCAGTCACGACATGGGTCATGTTTCAAACCCTCTGTACGTCGACGCGGTTGTCGGAATAGGTGCCTGCCTGGCCGAGATTGCAGTGCCGGGTCGAGGTGGTCGAGTTGACCGCGGTGCCGCTGCGGTTCAGTCCCGGCCAGTGACCGACATTGGTCATCATCAGTCCGGGTGACACGTCCTCGCTCACTTCGGCGCGCGCCTCGAAGGCGCCGCGGTCGTTGAACACGCGCACATAGCTGCCCTGTTCGATGCTGCGCGGGCCGGCGTCGATCGGGTGGATGACGATGATCTGTTCGCCCTGGCGGCGCTGCTGCGTCGGCTCGTTCGCGTACTGCGTGTTCAGGAAGGCGTGCGGCTTGGGCGACACCAGATTGATCGGGAAGGCGCTGGCGCCGTCCGGCATCATGGTTTCGACCGACGGGATGTAGTTGGGCACCGGGTCGACCGGCGTGCCCGGCTGCATCGCCTCGTAGCCGGAGCGCCAGACCGGTACGACGAAGTTGCCGCCGGCCGCCAGGCTGGACGCGAATTCGCACTTGCCCGAGGGCGTCTTGAAGTCGCCGGTGGCATGCGGTGTGCGCTCGTCCGGCAGCCCGACGTCGAGCCGCATCCAGCCCTTTTCCTTCAGCGTCTCCAGCGTGATGCCCTTCATGACCGGCGCGTCCCAGTCGTAGCAGCGGCGCAGCATTTCCCAGTCGTCGAGATCCCAGTGCTCGTCGGTGAAGCCCATGGTCTTCGCCAGCCGGCGGAACAGTTCGACATTGGGCACGCACTCGCCCGGCGGCGCGATCGCCGGCTGGTTCAGGTGCATGTAGAGGTGGCCCCAGGTCACCATGATGTCCAGCTGCTCGGCCTGCATGGTCGCCGGCAGCAGGATGTCGGCGTACTTGGCGGTATCGGTGATGAACAGTTCGCTGCACACCATGAACAGGTCTTCGCGCTGCAGGCCCTCGACGATGGTGCCGGCGCCCGGCGCCTGCGACACCGGGTTGGAGTTGTAGACGAACAGCGACTTGATCGGCGGATCGAGCGGCATCGCACCGGTCAGCGCGGCGCCGAGGTCCAGTTCGTTGATCACGCGGGTGCCCGGCGGAATCCAGTCCGGCCGGCACATGAAGTCGAACTTGAACGGAAATTCCCAGATCGGCATTTCTATGGTGCCGCCGCCCGGATAGCGCCAGGCGCCAGTCAGCGCCGGCAGGCAGGTGATCGCGCGCACCGCGTCGCCGCCGCCCGGGCTACGCTCGACCGCTACGCCCTGGCGTATCGCCGAGCGCTGCGTGCCGGCGTATTCGCGCGCCAGCGTCAGGATGTCCACCACCGGAATGCCGGTGATGTCGGATACCCGCTCGGGCGGAAATTCCGCCGCGCGCGCCTTCAGCTGGTCGAAACCCAGCGTGTATTTCTCGACGTAGTCGTGGTCGTACAGGTCCTCGCTGATGATCACGTTCATCATGCCCAGTGCCAGCGCGGCGTCGGTGCCCGGCTTGATGCGGATGTGCCAGTCGGCCTGCTTGGCGGTGCGGGTGCGCACCGGGTCGATCACCACGATCTTGGCGCCGGCCGCCTTGGCCTTCAGCACGAAGGGCCAGCCGTGCAGATTGGTGTTGAGCATGTTCATGCCCCACACGATGATGTACTTCGACACCGCCAGACTTTCGACGTCCATGCCGCCGGTCGGCCCCACCGTCATGATCCAGGCGGTCGATGAACCGGATTCGCAGTAGGTCTTCTCGGCCACGGTCGAACCCAGCCGGTTGAAGAAGGCGTCGCCGGCGGTCAGCCCGTTCAGCGTGCCCTGATGGCCGAGGTAGGCGTGCGGCATGATGGCCTGCGTGCCGTACTGCGCAATGATGTCGGTCCACTTCGACTTGATGGTCGCCAGCGCCTCGTCCCAGCTGATGCGCTCGAACATGCCCGAACCCTTGGGGCCGACCCGCTTCATCGGGTACAGCAGACGGTCCGGGTTGTAGTGGTGCTCGGCGAAGTTCTTCAGCTTCACGCACAGCCCGCCGCGCGTCATCGGGTGGTCCGGGTCGCCGGTCACCTCGACCAGCTTGCCGTCCTCGACGTGGTACAGGAAAGCACAGGTATCGGGGCAATCCTGCGGACAGGCGCCGCGCACGACAAGGGTTTCGCTCGAATGGGTGGACATGGCTTTCTCCCGGTAGAAAAGGTGACAAGGGGCGGATGGGCGGGCCCTCTGCGGAGCCCGGTCCCGATGTCTGCCGGATGAAAGTTAGTCAGTGGCGGGGAGGGGAGACAGGGCCAGTCGGAGAAAAAACGATGGTGCCAGCGGGTGGCGTCCCCTTCCTTCAGTCGGTGGCTGTGGCCGATCGCGAGAACGGATTGAAGGCCTCGACGCCGAGCGCCTTGAAATCGGCCACATTGCGCGACGCGACAGTCAGGCCGTGGGTCAGCGCAGTGGCTGCGATCATCGCGTCCTCGTACAGCGTGTCGGACTTGCGGTGCATCAGTGCTGCCCAGCGTCTGAATGCCGTCGCATCCATCGGCAGTACGTTGTAGGCGCTGGCGACCTGATCCAGCCACGCTTCGATCTCGGCCGCCTTGACCGCGTCCTGCTCGCGCGTCAATTCTATTCCTGCCTGGATTTCTCCGACCGTCACCGCCGACAGGAAAAGACTTGCGTCGTCGATGGACTGCAGCCAGGCCACGACGCCACCGTGTGGCCGCGGCCGGCGCAGTTCGGACACGACGTTGGTATCGAGCAGGTACATCGTCACTTGAGCGCTTCCACCGGCCGCCGCCGGGCGCGCCCGCGCGGCGGTGCCAGCGACTCGGCGCGGGCATCGTCGGACAGCAGCAGTGCCTTCAGCGACGGGCGTGCTGCCGACTGCAGCCTGCGCCATTCCTGTACCGGTACCAGTACCGCTGCTTCGATGCCGCGGCGGGTCACCATCTGCGGTCCCTCGGACAGGCAGGCATCGAGAAATTCGCTGAAGCGTGCTTTTGCATCCTGAACAGGCCATGCGTCCATGATCACCTCCAACAGACTAGATTTCTGACTAGTTTTTCAGCGCCCGCGCGCGCTGTCAAACCGTCGGTCGGCATCCGGCTTCAACTGCCCGGCTCGCGACGGAAACATGCGCTCAGGAGAGCGCCTGCGCCAGCCCGTCGATGCCGCGCTCGATCTGCGCCTCTGCCAGGTGCCCGTAGCCCAGCATCAGGCAGCGTTCGTGCCCCGGCAGCCCTTCGTGGAACCAGACCGGGCTGTCGGACAGCGGATAGACGCCGGTGCCGAAGCCGCGTGCGGCGGCCTGAACCTCGACCGCCGGCGGACAGGATTCGGGCAGGCGCAGCAGAACGTGCTGGCCGGCGTCGGCGCCCTGGACGCGCACTTCGGGCAGACGCGTGCGCAGTGCGCCGACCAGCGCGTTGCGCCGCGCTTCGTGGGCGGTGCGCAGCCGGCGCAGGTGGGTGTCGTAACTGCCGTCGCGGATGAACTGTGCCAGCGTGGCCTGTTCCAGCCAGGGCAGGCCGTTGTCCATCAGCGACTTGATGGTCACCGCGGTGCGCACCAGGTCACGCGGCAGCAGCATGTAGCCGATGCGCAGGCCGGGGCCGAGCGTGCGGGTGAATGAATTGACGTAGATGACGCAGCCGTTGCGGTCGAGCGACTGCAGCGTCGGCAGCGGCGCGCCTTCGTAGCGGTAGTCGGCGTCGTAGTCGATTTCCAGGATGTAGGCGCCGTTGCGCGCGGCCCATTCGAGCAGCGCGAGGCGCCGGTGCAGCGGCATGGTGCCGCCGGTCGGGAACTGGTGCGACGGCGTGACATAGACCAGCTTCACCCGCCGCTGCGGCAGCTGGCGCACATCCACGCCGTGCGCGTCGACCGCCACCGGAATCACCTGGGCGCCGTAGCTTTCGAACAGGAAGGCCGCACCGCGGTATGTCGGCGCTTCCATCACGACCGGCGTGCGGGTGCCGACGAACAGGTGAGCCACCAGATCTATGCCCTGCTGGAAACCGGCCACCAGCAGCAGCTGTTCGGTCGAGGCCACCATGCCGCGCGTGGTGGCGAGGTGGTTAACGATGAGCTGGCGCAGTTCGGGCAGACCGGCCGGGTGGCTGTACTCGCTCATCCGCTCGGCGGCGCCGCCCAGGCATTCGACGATGAGCTTGCGCCAGATGCGTTCCGGAAAGCTGCGCGGGTCGGCGCGGCCGAACACGAAGTCCGTTGCGAGGCCGGGCTGGGCCGGACGATGCAGGCCGGTCAGGCCGCGGCCGCCATAGGGCAGCGGCAGGTTCAGCGCGCGGTGTTCGGCGCCGCTGCGCAGATCGTCGATGCTGTCCGGCGAGCGGATCAGGGTGTCCGGCAGCGTCTTCGCGACGAAGGTGCCGACCGCACGCTCGGTGTACAGATAGCCCTGCGCGATCAGTTCCTCGTAGGCGGCGGTGACCGTATTGCGCGATACGCCGATCTGTCGCCCGAGGTCGCGCGTCGCCGGCACCGGTGCGCCGGGCGGCAGCAGGTGGTGCTCGATCAGCGCGCGCATCTGCGCGACGATCTGCGCCTGCAGCGTGCTGTCCAGGGTCGGGTCTACGAGGATGGGAAGGTGCACGGCGTGAGCTCGCATGGCGACGTTCCGGCGACCGTTGGGTCGCCCGCTTTCCGCGAGATTAACAGCAGACCGCGCGCCAACCGGCAACGCTCGATCGCGAGGTCTATATCCAAAGAGGCAGGCAGACGCTTTACCACCGCACGAAAGATGCGCGAGGCCCGGCACGCGACCGGCGCACGACCGGCGCACGACAAAGAGGGGGACAGACATGAGTGCAGAAAGTGGAAGCGGTTGGGCGCTGGTGACCGGCGCGTCAAGCGGACTGGGTGTCGAGTTCGCGCGCCTGCTCGCCGCGCGCGGACGCAATCTTGTGCTGGTGGCGCGCAGCGTCGAGGCGCTGGAGACGCTGGCAGCCGAACTGACTGCCGCCCATCGGGTTGCCGTCCGGGTGGCCGCGCTGGATCTGTCGCAGCCGGGTGCGGCGATCGAACTGAAGCGACGGACCGACGGACTGGGGCTGCGCGTCGACACCCTGATCAACAATGCCGGATTCGGCGTGCACGGCGAATTCGTCGAGGCGGATTCGCGGCGCCTGCAGCAGATGCTGGACGTGAACGTGTCGGCGCTCACCCAGCTCGCCCGCCTCTACGGCGAGGACATGCGCCGCCGCGGTGACGGTCGCATGCTGCTGGTGGCCAGCCTGCTCGGCTTCATGGCGTCGCCGGTCTATGCCGCCTACGCGGGGACCAAGGCATACGTACTCAGTCTGGGCGAAGCGCTGCACGACGAACTGGCGCCGCACGGCGTCACCGTCACCGTGCTGGCGCCCGGCCTCACCGACACCGCCTTCACCCGCACCGCCGGGCACGAGGCGTCGGCCACGCTGAAGCTGATGCTGATGCAGCCGCGACCGGTGGCCGAAGCGGGTCTGCGCGCGCTCGACGACGGACGCGCCTGCGTGGTGCCCGGAATCCTGAACAAGCTGTCGGCGTGGTCCACCCGCATCACGCCGCGCGCCATGCACCGCCGCATCATGCAGGCGCTGCTGGCCTGAAGGCCGGCGGTTTCAGGCCGCCGCGCGGAAGGTGAGGTTGATGCGGCAGGCGCCGGTCAGCGGATGCTCGGCGTGCGCCAGCGGCAGCACACCGTGAAAGCGCAGCCGCGACGGGCCGCCCCACACGACCACGTCGCCATGCACCAGACGCAGCTTCTGCGTCGGGTCGTTCCGCCGCAGGCCGCCGAACAGGAAGACGGCCGGAATGCCGAGCGATACCGACACGATGGGCGCGCCGTAATCGCGTTCGTTGCGGTCCTGGTGCAGCGTGAGCCTGGCGCCCGGCGCATAGCGGTTGATCAGGCAGGCGTCGGGCGCGAATCCGGCGAAGCCGGCGCGCGCCGCTGCGTCGTGTGCGAGCGCGCTGAAGCAGGCCGGCATCGCCGGCCATCGTCGCTCGCTGTCGGGGTCACGCGAGGTGTAGCGGTAGCCCTGTTCGTCCGAGTGCCAGCCCAGCGTGCCGCAGCTGGTGGTGGCCACCGACATCGTGTGACCGCCGGGCGTGATCAGGTGACGGAAGGGCGCGCTGGCGGCGATGTCGTCGACCGCGGCCAGCAGCGTCGGCGCGACGTCGCGCGCAAAGCCACGCAGCAGCGCGGCACCGGGCGCCAGCGCGTGGATGCCGGCTTCGCGTTCCTGCTCGTCGAACAGGTCCATCAGTCGCTGCGCTCGCGGTCGAGCAGTGCGCGCTTGCGCGCCACACCCCAGCGATAGCCCGACAGACTGCCGTCGGTGCGCACGACGCGGTGGCAGGGCACCGCCACCGCCAGCGTATTGGTGGCGCAGGCGCTGGCGACTGCACGCACCGCGGCCGGCGCGCCGATGCGCTGCGCCAGTTCGGCGTAGCTCAGCGTCTGTCCCGGCGGTATCGCGCGCAGCGCCGCCCACACGCGCTGCTGGAAGGCGGTGCCGCGGAGGTCCAGCGGCAGCGCCAGACCGATGCGCGGTGCCTCGACGAAGCCGACCACCTGCGCCACCACACGCGCGAAGTCGGCGTCGTCGCCGCTGAGGCGTGCCTGCGGGAAGCGGTCCTGCAGCTCACGCGCCAGCGCGTCGGCGTCGTCGCCCAGCGCGATTGCGCAGACGCCCTGCGGGCTGGCCGCCACCAGCAGTGCTCCGAGCGCGCATTGCGCGATGGCGAAACGGATGTCGGTGTTGGCGCCGCCGGCCCGATAGCGACGCGGCGTCATGCCCAGTGGTCGTGCCGATTTCTCGTAGACGCGGCTGGTCGAGCCGTAGCCCGCGTCGACGATGGCCTCGGTCACGCTTGCGCCGTCGGCCAGCCGCTCGCGCAGTCGTGCGGCGCGTCGGGCTGCCGCCCAGGCGCGCGGTGTCAGCCCGGTGTGCGCCCTGAACACGCGCAGCAGGTGGAAGCGGCTGCAACCGGCCGACGCGGCCAGTGCGTCGAGCGAAGGAAGCGTGTCGGCGTCGTCGATCTGCCGGCACAGCGCAGCCACCATGGCAGCCTGCCGCTCGGCCAATGGCGGCAGGTCGGGCCGGCAGCGTTTGCAGGGTCGGAAGCCGGCCGCCTCGGCGTCGGTGCGGCTGGCGTGGAAGCTCACGTTCTCCGGCCGCGGCGTGCGCGCGCCGCAGGACGGGCGGCAGTACACGCCGGTGCTGGCGACCGAGTAGAAGAATCGGCCGTCGGCGCCCGCATCGCGCGCCCGCACCGCCGCCCAGCGAGGGTCGGCGAGCGTGACTGCGGCGCGTGCTTCACGGCGGCTGGCGGTGTTCGTCATCGTGCTTCCGCTTCTTTCGGGTGGTCGATACCGGGACATTAATCGCTGTGCATCGACGCCGCACTCCGCCGATTGCTTTCGAATCCGCGCAGGACGGCGTTGGTCGATTTCTTGTGAGCGGCCTTGGCCGCGACACGGCCGCCGCCGTCCGCCAGCTTCGATCCAGGTCGCTGTCGGGGTCAGAAGACCCCTCCCACAGAATCCGGCTCCCGCCGCGAATAGGGCGCGCTTCTTGTGGGAGCGGCCTTGGCCGCGACTGGGCCGCCGCCGTCCGCCAGCTTCGATCCGCGCCGCTGTCGGGGTCAGAAGACCCCTCCCACAGAACCCCGGCCGAGGCTCAGGTCGTCGATCGGGGGCACCACCCCTGTGGGAGCGGTCTTCTGACCGCGACGCGGCTTCGGCAGGCCGCTGGCTGTGGCCGAGGCCACCCGAACGGGTCCTTCCGCCGGCAAGTCACGGTCGACATTGCCCGCCTGCAATCGCGATACTGCATCGCCATGGACCTCCCCGACACAACCGCCCACCACCACGAGGCGGCGCGCTTTCTGGCCGCGCTGGACGACGACTGGGCGACGCTGGTCGCCACCGTCGGCCCCTGCCTGCACGCGCCGAAGCCGGCGCGCGAGCCGTGGCAGGCGCTGCTGCGTGCGGTGGCCTACCAGCAGCTCAGCGTGCGCGCTGGCGACACGATGATCGCGCGCTTTCTCGCGCTGTACGGCGCCCCGGATTTTCCGACGCCGGAGCAGGTCTGCGCCACCTCGCCGGAAGCGCTGCGCGGCTGCGGTTTTTCCGGTCGCAAGGCGGACACGATACGCGGCATCGCCGAAGCTGCCCGCAACGGCGTCGTGCCGACGCTGGCGCAGGCGCGCGACATGGACGACGAGGCGCTGATCACCCGGCTGACCGCGCTGCACGGCATCGGCCGGTGGACGGTGGAGATGATGCTCATCTATACGCTGGGCCGGACCGATCTGCTGCCGGCCGACGACCTCGGCGTGCGCGAAGGCTACCGTCGGCTGCGGCGTCTCGACCGCCCGCCGACGCCGCGGCAGATGACCGCGCTGGCATTGCCGTGGTCGCCGCACCGCACCGCCGCCAGCTGGTATCTGTGGCGGGTGCCGCGCTGACCGCGCCCTACCAGTACTTCTCGAACAGCATGCTGCCCGGACTGTTGCGCCGGCACGGCGTGAAGCCGCGCTCGGCCAGCAGTGCACGCATTTCCGTGGTGAATTCCGGGTTGCCGCACACCATGACGCGGCTGTCGGCCGGCTCCAGCGTGTGCCCGACGTGAGCCTGCAATGTGCCGTCCGCGATCAGCTGCGGGATGCGTTCGGTCAAGGCGCTGACGCCGGGTTCGCGCGTGACGATGGGAACATAGGTCAGCCTGCCATGCGACACCGCGGCCGGTGCCTCGATTTCGTCGCGGTAGGCCAGTTCGTCCGCGTGGCGCGCGCTGTGCACCAGCACCATGCGCGCGTAGCGGTCGAGCGCGCCGGGCGTGCGCAGCAGCGAAACGTAGGGGCCGAGTCCGGTGCCGGTGGCCAGCATCCACAGCGTGTCGCCGGGCGCGAGCTGGTTGTCGAGGAAGAAGCCGAATACCGCCTGCTCCAGCAGCACGGTGTCGCCTTCGCGCAGTGCGGCCAGCTGTGCGGTGAAGGCACCGCCCGGAATCAGCACCAGCAGGAATTCCAGCTCGCTGTCGGTGGTCGCCGATACGATGGAGTAAGGACGCCAGACCGCGGCCTCCGGCGTGTCGACCGGCAGCCCGAGGCGGGCATAGTGGCCCGGCTGGAAAAGATAGTTGGCCGGCCGCTCGATGCGGATGGACCACAGCACGGGCGTCCAGCGCCGGATCGCGCTGATGCGCTGGGCGCTCGAGCGCGGCATGCGTGGCGCGGGTTTGGCCAGTGCAAGGGCTGCTGCGTCGGTTTCGGCCATGTCCCTCTCCTTCGTTGCCGTACAGGGCAGACATCCGTCGTGACAGCATGGGCGGGCGGTGGTTCGCGCAATCCTTGTCGCAGCGCAAGGCGCGGCGGCGGCCGGCCCTCCAGACTGTCGAGAGCCTGTCCGCAGTCGACACCTGTTTCGCGCCGCCCGTCGCGTTTCGCCGGCGCGGCGCTGCCCGGGGCACGGTCGCCGGATGCGAACAGCCTTCAGCGCCGGTTGCCAGCGGCGCCGACGCACCGGCAAGGAGAATCGTCTTGAGCGCCCGTCACCGCCAGTTGCCCCTCGTCTACGCCTGCTCCGGCTGTTCCAGCGCTGCGCAGATGGCCAATCACATCGCCGTGAAGCTGGACCGCAGTGAGCGGGCTGAAATGTCCTGCATCGCCGGCGTTGGCGGCAACGTCGATCACCTGGTGCGCATTGCCCGCTCCGGTCGTCCTATCCTGGCACTCGACGGTTGCCCGCTGGAATGCGTGCGCAGCAGCCTGGCGCAGCGCGACGTCGTGCCGACCCGCCACCTGCTGCTGCACGAGCACGGCGTGCGCAAGCGCCAGCACGGCGAATTCGACACCGACGAGGCGGAGCGGCTGTTCGAATTGGCCGCCGGCATCGCCGCCGAACTGACGCCGGACGATCTGGCCGGCTGAACGCGCGCAAGACTGATCCGGATCAACGCAGCGTCGTCGGCGCCTGCTTGACTGAAAGTTCGGACAACAAAGAGGAGAGGGCAGATGAAACGCGGTGGATTGCGGGCAATGCAGCGCGCGTGTGCGGCTGTCGCGACGGTGGCGGCGATGCTGGCAACGGTGCCGGCCGAGGCGGTGACGCGGCTCAGTTTCTCCGGCGTCGTGGACAGCGTCAGCGCGGGCTATGCGATACCCGGCATCGATGTCGGTGACGCGATCACAGGCTCGCTGCTGTATGACCCGACGGTCGCCGACGGCCAGCCGCTGAACTGGATCGGCTACTACCCGGGGGCGATCACCGGTTTCAGCGCGACGATGGGCGCGTTGAGCTTTACCCAGTACACAGCACAGTCGCCGAACAGCGAAATCGACGTGATCAACGACGACTTCGTCGCCGGGTTGTACCGCGACGACCTCTATTTCCGCGTGGCAGTGGCGGAAGCGGCGACGCCTGACGTGGTGCGCTTTCTGCAGCTGAGCTTTTCGGTGGCTGGCGCGACGCGACCCGATGTGCTGGTCGATGACAGCCTTCCGGCGGATTTCGACCCCTTGGCGTTCTCGCTGCGGCGCGGCTTCATCACGGTGCTGCCGCCCGGCGCGAGCCAGGGCAACAACTTCGTGCTGAATTCGGTCTCGGTGGTCCCAGTACCCGAACCCCGCATGGCGCTGCTGATGCTGGCCGGGCTGCCGCTGCTGTGGCTGGGCGCCCGCCTGCACGAGCGCCGCCGGAGGCCGGCCGCGTCGTCGCCGACGCGGCCAGGCTGACTTACTCGGGCAGTGCCGACGGTGCCGGCTGCGCCATCGCGGCCGGATTGAAGGGCAGGCCGTTCACGGTGAGCTGGCCCTTGCTGAAGGCGATCTTGGCCGACAGCTGGCCGTCGGCGCGCGTAACGTAGCCCTGGCTGGTCAGCGGCTGCAGCGTCTGTTCGAACTGGGCGTCGGCCATGGCCGCAAGCTCGTCCGGATCGGCCTCGTCGCCGACCACGGCCAGCAGGCCGGCCTTGTTGCGTTCGACCATCATGCTGCGTACCAGTGCCTCCGGCAGCGATACGGCGCCGCTGGCATCGACCTTGCCGATCAGACCCAGTGGATTGGCCAGCTCATCCGGCGTGATGCCCGGCAGCGATACCTTCGCACTGAGAGAGGTCGGTCCGTGCGGCGTATTGAAGGCGAGACGGTCGATGGCCACGACCGGAGCATGGCCCAGCAGTTCGATCGCCGGCCCCATCAGCTGCCCCATCTGCGCCTGCATCGCCTGCGGATTCATCATCAGCGCCGGATCGGCGGACATCGTCATGAAGCTGCGATACAGCCGTGAGGTCGTGCGCGCGTGCAGGTGGCGCAGCGAGAAGTCGTAGTGGGCCGGGCCATAGCCCGTGCCGGCCACCTCGAACTTCTCGGCGCCGATGCGGGCAACCAGATCGACGAAGTCGCCGTCCTTCGGGATATCGACCTCGTACACCAGCTTGGTCAGTTCCACCTTGGGCAGCGCCGCACTGCCGGAGCGGTCGTCGAAGCTGATCGCGTCCACGGTGAAGCGTTGTGAGCCGGCGTAGAGCAGCGGGTCGTCTTCGAACAGACGCGTCTGGTCGCCGCTGAAGGCGAGGCCGGTGATCGCCATGCGCGAACCGGCGGCGTCGGTCACTTCGAGCTTCGGTGCCGCGCCGCTCATCGTGTACTGCGTCATGCCTTCGGCGAAGTCGATGCGGGCGGTGATGCCGTCCCAGCTCACGCGCATCGCGTCGTCGTCGTCCTCCGCCGGCACGTCGAACACGAAGGCCGGGCTCGACACGTCGCTGCGGCCGCCGCCAGCGAAGTGATAGACGGTGCGGATGTCCAGCGGCTTCCGGTCGCCGAACACCTTGCGTACCGCTTCGAGCGCCTCGCCTTCGAGCACCAGTTCCGACTGCGCGACGCCGGCATCGAACTCGGTGCCGCCTATCCACGGACCGTGGCGGATGTCGGTGCGCACGGTCAGTCGTATCGGTTCGATCGTCTCTTCGCCGGTCGCCTGCAGCGCGCGTGCGGTGTCGCCCATCAGTTCGATGGTGACGGTTTCGGTCGAGGAGAACAGGCCGCGCTGGTAGTCGCGCTTGACCAGCTTCACGTTCGGAATGCCTTCGGCCTGCTTCGCCTGGGCGTTGTGCGAGTTCTCGATGCGCTGGCCCAGATACCAGGCGCCGCCGGTGTAGGCGACGAGAGGAAGGGCGACGACGGCGAGCACTGCGGCTTTCTTCATGAGGAGTCCCGTGTGGATGCGGATGGAATGTGAGGCGGGCCGCATCGTGACACGACAGGCCGATGTCCGCTGTGACATCGCGCGCGTTCGCGCGGGAATCGTCCGGCCGTGGGCTTCAGTCCTCCGCCTCCGCCCCTCCCGCCGATGCAGGGGAGGGTGGCGCGTCGCGACCGGTGAGAGGCGGCTTCGCGTCAGGCCCCATCGCGAGCAAGCACGCTCCCACCGGGCGCTCAGCGCGCCGACGCGGTGACCGTCCGGACGGGTGTGTCGGTCGTGGTTTCGGGCAGGCTGGCGATCAGCAGGGCGAGGCCGAGCAGGGCGGCGGCGGTACGGGTGCTCATGTCCATGTGCAGAAGTACAAAAAAAGACCGGCGCACGAGGCGCCGGTTGCGCTCACCCGGTACAGGCGAACACCATGAGGAGACGTTGCCCCGGGCTGCTGTCGCGCAGCGCCGGGTCGGCGGGTGGGGTGCTCAGTCCTTCATCAGCTTGAACACCCACATCGAACCGCCCTGGTTCAGATAGCTCACCTTCTTGGCGACGTCGCCGCCCCACAGCGGTACTGCGCCGCCCCAGCCGGCCGTCACGGCGACGTACTGTTCGCCGTCCTGTTCCCAGGTGATCGGGGGCGCGACGATGCCGGTGCCGACCTGGAAGGACCACAGTTCCTTGCCGGTCTTCGCGTCGGCTGCCTTGAAGAAGCCCTCCGGCGTGCCCCAGAACACCAGGCCGCCCTTGGTCGTCATCGCGCCGCCCCACAGCGGCGCGTTGTTGGTGATTTCCCACACCACCTTGCCGCTCTTCGGATCGACCGCACGCAGCGCGCCGATGTAGTCGCCGCCGATGTCCTTGGCGTCGGCCGTCTTGATGGTGAAGCCGGCACCGAGGTAAGCCGCACCCTTCTTGTAGGTGATGGGCTCGTTCCAGATTTCCATGCTCCACTCGTTGGCCGGCACGTAGAACAGACCGGTGTCCGGGCTGTAGGCCATGGGCATCTGGTTCTTGCCGCCGAGGAAGGACGGCGATACGTGCACCACCGAGCCCTTCTTGCCGTCCTCGCTGGCCGTCGGGTCACCCGGGCGCTTGGCCGGGTCATAGATCGGGCGACCGTTCTCGTCCAGGCCCTTGGCCCAGTCCAGCTTCTTCACGAAGGGGAAGCCGCGCTCGAACTTGCCGGTGTTCGCGTCCAGCACGTAGAAGAAGCCGTTGCGGTCGGCCTTGGCGCCGAGGCGCTTGCCGCCGGCGTCGAAGGTGACGAATTCGTTGGTGCCGTCGTAGTCCCAGCCGTCGTTCGGCGTGCCCTGGAAGTGCCACTTGATCTGGCCGGTGGCGACGTCGATGGCCACGGTCGAGCAGGAGTACAGGTTGTCGCCCGGGCGCAGGTGGCTGTTCCACGGTGCCGGGTTGCCGGTGCCGAAGTAGGCCAGCCCGGTCTTCGCGTCGAAGGTGCCGCCCAGCCAGGTGGCCGCGCCGCCGGTCTTCCACAGGTCACCCTGCCAGCTGGCGTTGGTGGTGCCGCTGATGCCGTTGTCGACCTTGTTGCCGGACTCGTCGAACTTGTAGCCCATGTGGCCTTCGATGGTCGGGCGCACCCACACCATCTTGCCGGTCTTCGCGTCGCGCGCCTCGACCCGGCCGATGATGCCGAATTCGCCGCCGGACACGCCGGTCAGCACCAGGCCCTTGGCGATGATCGGTGCGGCCGACGACGAGTAGCCGGCCTGGTAGTCGTCGATCTTCTCCTTCCAGACCACCTTGCCGGTGTTCTGGTCGAGCGCCACCAGCTGCGCGTCCAGCGTGGCGTAGATGACCAGGTTGTCGTAGACGGCGGCGCCGCGGTTGATCACGTCGCAGCAGGGCATGATGCCTTCGGGCAGCCGGTGCTCGTAGGACCACAGCTTGCGGCCGGTCTTGGTGTCGAGCGCGAAGATGCGCGAGTAGGAGGCGGTGATGAACATCTTGCCGCCGACCACCAGCGGCTGCGCCTCCTGGCCGCGCTGCTTCTCGCCGCCGTAGGAGTAGGACCAGGCCGGCACCAGGCGCTTGACGTTCTTGGTGTTGATCTTCGTCAGCGGGCTGTAGCGCTGGCCTTCCGTCCCCATGCCCCAGGACAGCACATCGCCCGTCGTGCGGGCGTCGTTCTCGATGTCGGCAGTGGTGACGCCGGCATGCACCGGGCCGCTGTGGGCGAACGCGGCGAGGATGAACAGGGCAAGGGTGGATCGCTTCATGTGTCGTCTCCGTCTGTGCGGATCGGTGTCCGCGGATGGAGCGGCAGACGCAAGGCGCATACCAGAGTCGGGAATCCGTCCCTGCGTGAGATCGCATCCTGCCCGAAAGCCTTGCCGGAGGCTGGTGGCCGACATGTGATGCAGCCTCGCCTCGCGCCCGTGTACAGGCCGGTACGGCGTCCATCGCGGACAGGAATCGAACGTGGCGACGGGCGCATCCGTCCGGATTCCGGACAGCTACGGTGTACGCACGGAGTGCTGGCCGCGAGGTGGCCCCCGTCCTACACTGCGCTCACCACAGTGTCATTCACGGAACCGACATGAAATCCCGTCTGCCGATATTGTCCGTCGCTGGACTGACTGCGCTGTCCGGTGCGATGGCGGGGCCTCCTGCCAGCGGTATACCGGCCGACGCTCGCCACTGCGCGCTGCGGGCGCCGCCGCCGGACGCCGGCGCCTACGTGACCCCGGGTGGCTTCCTGCTCGCTTTTCCGCGCAACAGCGGCGTCGGCCGCGACTACACCGGCTGCCGCACGCTGTGGGTGGTGCAGGGACCGGACGACACCCCGTTGCTGATGCGGCTCTATTTCCGCGGCGGCCGGCTGGCGGTCGCCGAGGCGCAGGACGGCCGCGGCGGGCGTGAGGTGCGCAGGTGCGTGCTGCCCTCGACCGACCGCGCCTGCGCCGGGCTGCAGGACAACCCGCTGGTCGCGCTCGATCTGCCGACCTGGCCGCGCATCTGCACCGAACAGCCGGATCTGCCTGCATGCGCGAAGGACCCGGAATGAGGACGGCCGCGCTGGCCCTGGCCGCACTGGTTGCCGGCACGCCCTCGGCAGCCGGCGCGGCGGACGCCGGCCGTGATGTCGACGCCTTCATCGAACGGTTCCGCGCCGCCCTGCGCGCACGCGACGCGGCGGCCATTGCCGACCTGACCCGCCTGCCCTTCCTGTACGAAGGCCGCCGCCTCGACCGCGCCGCTTTCGTGCAGGTCGTGCCCACACTGTTCGATGCGCGCCTGAGCGCTTGCCTGGCGAAGGCACGGCCGCAGGCGGAGGGCGCCGACCGTCTGCTGTACTGCGCGCCCTACACCTTCCATCTGCGCGCCGACGCCAGCGGCCGCTGGCGACTCGACGAATTCGCCGCCGACGGCGAGGACATGCCATGAACTGGCAGCCGGTCTACGACGTATCCGGGCAGGGCGCCCCAGAGTTCCACGGCTACGTCCTGTTCGGTCTGGCGTTGCTCGCGGTGGCCGGAGGCTTCTGGCTGCGCGCGCGCCGGCGCGGCGAGAGGTCGGGTACCGCGCGCGTGCTTGCCCTTTTTGCGCTGCTGATCGCCGCGCTCGGTTACGGCGTCAATACCTGGGACCGCAACCGGCTGGTCGAACACATGATGGCCGGTCGCGTGCTGACGGTAGAAGGCCCGGTGTTCGCGCACGCGCAGTGGCGCGAGGACATCACCCATCCTGGGCAGGGCAGCACGCGCCGTTTCCAGAACTGGGAGCGTATCGTGGTCGGTGGCGTCACCTTCATCTGGTCGCCCGGGGCGCACCAGGCCGCCTTCACCAACGCGCAGACACCGCCGCTGGCGCTGCGCGACGGCCTGTGGCTGCGCGTCACCTGGGTCGAGGACGCGCCGGACGAAGCGACGCAGCGGCGCATCGTGAAACTGGAAACCGGCGATCCGCCGCCCGATGCGACCCCGTGGGGCGTGCCGGCCAAGGTGCTGCCGGACGCACCCTATCCGTCGGTGCTGGTGATGCCGGGGCAGCAATGAAGTCATTCCATCGTCGCAGTGCCCGACCGGCGCCGGAGCCCGCTGCAAAGGAAAGACCGGCGCCGGAGCGCCACGGCCGCGTGCGCATCGACGCGCTGCTGGTCGAGCGCGGGCTGGCGCCGTCGCGTGCTGCGGCGCAGCGCCTGATCGATGCCGGTGTCGTGCTGCTGGATGGACAGCCCGTCACGCGGTCCTCACACACCGTGGCGGCCGATTGCTGCATTGCACTTCGTGGGGAGGACTGAGCGCGGTCAACTGGCGCTGCCGCTGTGCTCGCTATATATATGCGCCCGGCGTCCGCTCCAACCTGCAACCCGTTCCGACATCATGAAGCCCACGCAAGCCCCCGTCCGTCAGCCCGGCCCCGGCGAATTGCAGCCGGTATTCAATCTGTACAACGCCGGCCGTCTGGCCGAAGCGGCGAACGCGGCGCGCCAGTTGCTGGCCCGCTATCCCGGCGCCGTGGTGCTGCACAGTGTGCTCGGCTCGGCACTGGCCAGCCTCGGCCGGCTGGACGAGGCGGAGGCCGCTTTCGCTGCCGCGGTGAAGGCGAATCCCGGCTCGGCCGAACTGCTCAGCAACCTCGGTCTGGTGCAGCAGCAGCGCGGCCGGCTGGACGAGGCGCTCGCCACCTATACACGCGCCGTGGCGATCAAGCGCGACTTCCCCGAACTGCTCTACAACATGGGCGTCGTGCAGGACGCGCTCGGCCGTCGCGATGACGCGGCCGCCAGCTACCGCCGCGCCATCGCGCTGCAGCCGCGCTTCGCGCTGGCGCTGTTCAACCTGGGCACGGTGCTCGACCGGCAGGGCGCGCGGAGCGACGCGATCGCGACCTACCGGCGCGCGGTCGAGGCCGAGCCCGGTTTCGTCGAGGCGTGGTCGAATCTGGGCGCGGCGCTGCAGAAGGCAGGCGACGCCGAGCAGGCGGTGGCCTGTTACCAGAGGGCGCTGGACATCCAGCCGACGGCGACCGCCTGGTTCAACCTCGGTACCGCGCAGCGCGCCTATGGCCTGATGATGGATGCGGCTGAAAGCTACCGCCGCGCCATTGCGCTGGCGCCGGCCTATGCCGACGCGCACAGCAATCTCGGCGAAATCCTGCGCGACCAGGGCGACGGCGAGGGCACGCTGGCCGCCTTCCGCGCCGCACTCGCGCTCGATGCGGAGCACGGCATGGCCAATTACAACCTCGGCCTGCTGCACCACGACCTGCACGAGTACGACAAGGCGCTGCCGTATTTCGAGCGCGCCCGCGTGCTCGACTGGCAGGACCGCGTGCTGTACTGCCTGTACAAGCTGCGCCGCAGCGACGAATTCGAGGCGCGGCTGCACGGACTGCTCGACACCCGCCACCGCTCGCCGATGATTGCCACGCTGTCCGCCCACCACGCGCGCAACCGGCGCACGGCCGACCCTTACCGCTTCTGCCCGGACCCGCTGGCGCTGGTCCATCACGGTCACCTCGACGCGCTGACCGACGCCGGTGACAGCCTGCGCGCCGATCTGCTGCGCGATATCGCGAACGCCGACATCCAGAGCCGCAAGCAGGGGCGGCTGTATTACGGCATCCAGTCCTCCGGCCACCTGTTCCGCCGCGCCGAAGCGTCGATCGCGCGGCTGGTCGGGCTGATCCGCGACGAGGTGGCGCGCTACCGCGCCACGCTGGTGGCGCACGACTGCGTCTATGCGCAGGACTTCCCGGTGCGCACCGAATTCGCCAGTTCCTGGTACGTGAAGATGAGCAAGGGCGGCCACCTGACCTCGCACATCCACGAAGAGGGCTGGCTGTCCGGCGTGCTCTACCTGGCGATGCCGTCGGACCGGCCGGCAGGCAGCACTGCCGGCGGCATCGAGTTCAGCACCGACGGTGACGACTATCCGCGCGAGCACGACGATTTTCCGCGCAAGACCTTGCTGCCGGCGGTCGGCGACATCGTGCTGTTCCCGTCCTCGCTGTTCCACCGGACGATTCCGTTCGAATCGAACGAGGAACGCATCTGCATCGCGTTCGACGTGAAGCCGGCCGACGGGGAAAGCGGTCACTGAGGTGAGCGACAAGCATTCCGCCCGGTCCGTATCGTCACGGTTCGAAAGGCGGATTCTTGGCGCATTCGTACTGGCCGTGCTGATCGTGTCCGGCATGGCGGCAATGACCTGGAAGGTTGCCGACGACGCCAATGCGGCCGCGCTGCGCGTGGCGCACACGCACGACGTGCTGAACGGCCTGGCGCGCGTGCGCGTCGAGACGCTGCAGATAGAACTCAGCACACAGAACTTCCGGCTGACCGGCGATCCGGCGCGGCTGAACGAGCGCGACCGGGCGATTGCCCGCCGCGAGATCGAGCTGGACCGCGTGCGCACGCTCACCTCCGACCATCCGGCGCAGAGCGCGCGCTGGACACAGCTGCGCGCGGTGATCGACCAGCGGCTGGGCCTCTCGCGCCGGATCGAAGCGCTGCGCAGGAACGAAGGCCAGGACGCCGCCAACGCCTTCGTGGCCGCGGCGCCGCTGCGCGAGACGCGCGAGCGCGTCGATCGCATCCTGGGCGAGATGGACAACGAGGAGCGTCGGCTCCTGGTCGACCGGAACGTCGCGCAGAAGCACTCGAGCGACCTGCTGGTCGGTGCCGGCGGGGCCGTGCTGATACTGATGCTTGCGCTGCTCGGCGCCACCTACGGGCTGATACGACGACAGCTGAGCGCGAGCGAAGGGCATCTGCGCACGGTCATCAGCCGTGTGCCGGCGCTGATCGCCTATGTCGATGCGCAGCAGCGCTACGTGTATGTGAACCGCCACTACAGAGAGCGCTTTGCGCCTCATCACCCCGACATCGCCGGTCGCTCGGTGCGCGAGGTGCTCGGCGAGACGCGCTACGCGATCGCCGCGCCGCTGATCGAGAAAGTCCTGAAGGGCGAGCCGCAGAACTACGACTGGGAACCCTTTCCGGGCGTCTGGCAGGTGATCAACTACATGCCGCGGCAGGACGAACGCGGCGAGGTGACCGGCTACTACGTGCTGGGCGCTGACATCACCGAGCGCAAGCGCGCCGAGGAAAGGATACGTCTGCTCAACGGCGAACTCGAGCAGCGCGTGCGCGAGCTGGAACAGGTGAGCCGTGCCCTGCGCACGCTCAGCGCGGGCAATCGCGCGATGCTGCGCGCCACCGGCGAGCGCGAACTGCTGGACAGCATGTGTCGCGCGCTGGTTGAAATCGGCGCCTACCCGATGGCGGTGGTCTGGTTGCGCGACGCTGCCGGTAACTATGTTCCGACCGCCCAGTGCGGCCATCCGGACGGCATCGACGGACTGCGCGCATGGGCGGCCGCCAACGCGCCAGCGCGGCGCGCGGCGATGGACGCCATCGTCGCCGACGGGCAGATGCGTTTCGTCAGCGACACCGAGCCGGCTGGTGACGACGCGCTGCCACCGCTGCCGGCTCCCGTGCCCGGCGGAGTGGTCGCCTGCCCGCTGCGGGTGGGGGGCAGCGGCATCGGTCTGCTGACCCTTCATCGGGCGGCCAGCGAAGGTTTCGGCGACGAGGAAATGGCGCTCATCGGCGAGTCGGCCGACGATCTGGCCTACGGTGTATCCACGCTGCGAACGCACGCCGAACAGGCGCGCACGCGGGAAGCCATGTACCGGCTGACCCAGTACGACCTGCTCACCGGTCTGCCCAACCAGACCCTGTTCAGCGACACGCTGGCGGCCGAGCTGCGCAGCTGCCGTCAGCACGAACGCCCGTTCGCGCTGCTGCAGATGAATATCGAGCGGCTCAGCGAAATCAACGACGCGCTCGGATTCACCCAGGGCGACCAGATCCTGTGCGAATTCGGCGGCCGGCTCAGTCGTGCGACGCCGGACGGTGTCTTCGTCGCACGACTGCGCGGCGACGAATTCGCGCTGCTGTTGCCGGACAGCGACCGTGCCGCGGCGCTGTCGATGGCGCGTCGCTTGCGCGAGGTGCTGTCGCAGCCCTTCCAGCTGGTCGAGTTGCCGATCGATGTATCGACGCGGACCGGCATCGCGCTGTATCCGGATCACGGCTCGACGCCGCACGACCTTTACCGGCACATGGACATCGCCGTGCGTCAGGCGAAGAGGCAGGGCGTCGACTGCGTCGTGTTCGATCCGGCACTGTATCCCGCGCCTTCGCACCGTCTGAACATGGCCGGTGATCTGCGACGCGCGATCGAGGCGGACGACCTGCGGCTCTATCTGCAGCCCAAGGTCGACATGCGCAGCGGCATCGTCTGCGGTGCCGAAGCGCTGGTGCGCTGGCAGCACGCGACGCGTGGCCTGATTCCGCCGTCCGAGTTCATCGAACTGGCCGAGCACACCGGCCTGATCCGGCCGCTCGCCGAGTGGATGATCGCGCGCGTGCTGCGCCTGAACCGGCAGTGGGACGACGCGGGGCGCGCGCTGCCCGTCGCGGTGAATCTGTCGGCGCGCAATCTGCGCGACGAGGATCTGGTGGACAAGATCCGCCAGATGCTCGCGCACTGGGGCACCGCGAGCGGACTGCTGGAGATCGAGATCACCGAGAGCGCCGTGATGGAGGACGCGGACTTCGCGCTGCGCGTGCTGCACGGTTTGCGCGCAGAGGGCATACGGCTCTACATCGACGATTTCGGAACCGGTTACTCCTCGCTCAGCTATCTGCAGAAGCTGCCGGTCGGCTGCATCAAGATCGACCAGTCATTCGTGCGCGCGATGGCGGTCAGCAGCGACTCCGCAGCCATCGTCCGTTCGACGATAGACCTCGTGCATGACCTCGGACGCAAGGTGGTGGCCGAGGGCGTCGAGACGCAGCAGCACTGGGACGCGCTGTGCGCGCTCGGCTGCGATGTCGCGCAGGGCTATCTCATTGCCCGGCCGATGCCGGCAGAAGACTTCCCGGCGTGGCTGGACCGCTACCGGCCAATGCGCGCCAGCGATCCGGCGGACGAGCACGGGACGTCCTGAGTTCCGGCCGCGCGACGTCTGCTGTGGCCGCTCAGTGCGGGCTGGCGGGTCTGGCCGGCAAGCGCAGCGTGACGGCCAGGCCGGGCGCGGCGTCGTCAAGTGCAATGGTGCCGCGGTGCAGGGCGACCACCGACTGCACCAGGCTCAGGCCAAGGCCGAGGCCGGGCGTGTCGCGGGCACTTTCCAGCCGGTACAGGCGCTCGAACACGCGCTCGCGCTCGGCGGCCGGAATGCCCGGCCCTTCGTCGCGCACGCACAGCCGCCAGTCGTCGCCGTCACGCGTCAGCGACAGTTCGACCGTGCCGCCGTGCGGGCTGTACTTGATGGCGTTGTCGATCAGGTTGAGCACGGTCTGGAACAGCAGGTCGCGGTGGCCCGTGCAGGCAGCGCCTTCCGGCGCGCTGACGACGAGGCGCAGGCCGCGCTCCTCGGCCAGCGGCTCCATCAGTTCGATGGCGTCGCGCACCAGGCGGCCGACATCCAGTTCGCTGAATTCGCCGCGCAGCAGGCCGGAATCGACGCGCGCGATGCGCAGCAGCGACTGGAAAGTGGACAGCACCTGGTCGACGTCGGCCAGATTGCGCTCCAGCCAGTCCGGCAGTTCGTCCGCCGTGGGCGGATGGCTCAATGCCGCCTCGATGCGCGCACGGTGACGGGTGAGCGGCGAGCGCAGATCGTGCGCGATGTTGTCGGTGGCGCCGCGCACGGTGGCGATCAGCCGCGCGATGCGGTCGAGCATGCCGTTCAGCGTCTGCGCCAGGCGGTCGAATTCATCCGCGCCGTCGCCGCTGCGCAGCGGCACCCGGTGCTGCAGATCGCCGTCCATGATCTGCTGCGCGGCGCGTCGTATCGTTTCGACCGGCCGCAGTGCGGCACGGGTGATCAGGTAGCCGCCACCCAGCGAGGCCAGCAACATCAGGCCGAAGCTCACCAGTGCGGCGCGACGGATGTCGCTGCGCACCTGTTCGACCTCGTATTCGTCGAAGCCGACGAGCAGCCGGCTGCCGTCCGGCAGGCGCACCCAGCGGGCGACGATCTCGGTCTGCCCGCGGTGGAGCAGGCTGGGCAGGCGCAAGGGCAGGCTCTCGCGGCCGGCGTTGTCCGGCCAGCGGTCCAGGTTGCCGATCAGCAGGTTGCCGGCCGCGTCCTCCAGCCGGTAGACGCGGTCGTGATTGGCCGAGCGCACGTCCAGCCGCTGGCGGATCAGGCCGCTGATGCCGCGCACGCCATCGACCCGGAACTCGGCGGTGAGGATGTCCAGCTCGGCTTCGACACTTTCCTCGACGTGGCCCAGCATGTACTGCCCGGCCAGCCAGGTCACCAGCATCAGCAGCAGGCCGAAGCCGGCGGCGAGCAGGGCGCTGTTGGCCAGCGTCAGCCGGGCGCTGGTGCTCAGGCGCAGGCTCATTGCTCGCTGTCGGCCAGTGCGCGCCGCCGGCCGTCGATCAGTGCGCGTGCGATGCCGGGCAGGGCGATGCCCAGTCGCGCTTCGAGTGCGCGGGCACGCTGCGCCAGCTTCATTTCCGACAGCCGGAAGGCGTTGCCGCGGGCGGCGAACACGATGCGGTTGTCGCCATCGGTGGTGTCGACGACGCTGACCGAGCGGGCGAAGCTGGACGCCACGCGCTCGACCCAGGCGCTGTTCAGCGCATCGCCAGCGTACATGTTGATGACCAGCACGCCGCCGTCGCGCAGCGCGGCGTGGCAGTCGTCGTAGAAGCGCTGCGTGGTCAGCGCCGCCGGCATGCCACCGATGTCGAAGCCATCCACCCACAGCAGGTCGAAGGCGCGGTCGTGCGCCGCAACCCACTCGGCGCCGTCGGCGCAGGTGACGGTCAACCTGTCGTCGTCCGGCGGGATGTGGAAGCGATCGCGCAGCGCGATCACCGCCGGCGAGATCTCGGCCACCGTCATGCGCGCCTGCGGCAAGTGGCGGTGGCAGGTCTTGACCAGCGAACCGCCGCCGAGACCGACCATGCCGATGTGGCCGGGGTCAGGTACGAACAGCAGCGACGCCATCATCAGGCGCGAGTATTCGAGCACCAGCCGCTCCGGTGCGGCGGCGTCCATCGTGCTCTGTACCGCCAGTTCGCTGAAGGCCAGCGTGAGCTGGCCGTCCTGTTCGACCAGATAGGGCTGGCCGGCGTCGACCTCGTCGCGTCCGCTCATGAGGGGGCGCGCAGGCAGTAGCCGCTGCCGCGCAGCGTGTGGATCAGCGGTGGCCAGGGCGGGCGATCCACCTTGGCACGCAGGCGCGAAATGTGTACATCGATGACGTTGGTCTGCGGGTCGAAGTGGTAGTCCCATACGCCTTCGAGCAGCATGGTGCGGGTGACCACCTGGCTGGCGTGGCGCATCAGGAATTCGAGCACGCGGTATTCCTGCGGCTTGAGCGCGATCTCCTCGCCGCCGCGCCGCACCGTGTGCGTCATGCGGTCGAGTTCGAGGTCGGCCACGCGCAGCACCGATTCGGCGACAGGCATCAGGCCACGCCGGGTGATCACCTCCAGCCGCGCCTGCAGTTCGGACATCGCGAACGGTTTCACCAGATAGTCGTCACCGCCAGCACGCAGGCCGCGTATGCGTTCGTCGACCTGGCTCAGCGCGCTGAGGATGAGCACCGGCACGCGCGAGCCGGTGGCACGCAGCGCGGCCAGCATCGAAAGACCATCCATCTGCGGCATCAGGCGGTCGAGCACGATGGCGTCGTACTGCTCGCCGGTGGCGAGGAACAGCCCCTCGCGGCCGTTCGGCGCGTGGTCGACCGCGTGGCCGGCTTCGCGCAGGCCGCGGCAGATGAATCCGGCGATTTCGCTGTCGTCCTCGACGACCAGGATGCGCATGTCGGTGGAAACTGGAGTAAGGGTCTGCACGCGCCCGCCGGGCGCGAATCCGGACGCCATTCTGCCTGCACGCCGTGTGGCCGCAACATGAACAGACGTTCATGTTGCGTTCACCCTGCGGCAAGCCGCCCGAGCGCAAGCTTGCCGACTGTCCGTATCCGTCGATTGCGTCCATGCGCTCCGTCCTTCTGTTCTCCTGTGTGCTGCTGTGCCCGCCGGCATGGGCGCAGTCGCTGACCGCGCACGCCGATGAGCACGAGCAGCCGGTGCTGCGCGACAGTGCGCTGACGCTGTCGCGTGCGCTCGATCTGGCGACCGGTCGCGCACCTGGCAGCGCGCTGCCGCAGGCGCGCATGAATGAGTCACGCGCGCTCGCCGCCCGCGCCGACAGCGTGCTGTCCGGCCCGCCGGCGGTGCAGATGCGCTACCAGACCGACCGACTGCCCGGTCACACCGGACTGCGCGAACTCGAAGCCGGGCTTGAGCTGCCCTTGTGGCGGTCCGGCCAGCGCGACGCGTTGCGGCGCGAGGCCGACGCCGGGCGGCTGCAGTCGGAGGAGGAACTGCGCGCCTACCGCTGGCGCGTGGCCGGTGATCTGCGCGAACAGCTGTGGCGCGTGCTGCAGGCCGAAGCGGAAGTGGGCCTGGCCGATGCCGACGTCGATCTTTACCGCGCGCTGGAAGACGACGTGGCGCGGCGCATCCGCGCTGGCGACGCGGCGCCGGTGGAAAAGCTGTCGGCCGAGACGGCGCGCCGCGAACGCGAAGCTGTGCTGTACGAGGCGCAGGTCGAGCTGGCGCACAGCCTGTTCGGCTGGACCGCGCTGACCGGGCAGAAGGCGCTGCCGCAGCAGGTGCGCGAAGCGGTGGCGACACAGGGAACGGGCTATCCGCCGGTGCTGATGGCGCAGGCCCACGTCGAGCGCGCGCGCAGTGCGCTCGGCACGCTGCAGTCGCAGGGCAGCGGCGCGCCGCGCCTGCTGGTCGGCGTGCGCTCGGAAACGGCGGCCGACATGCCCACCACCGACAGCGTCGGCGCGACGATTTCCATCCCCTTCGGTGGCGAGGCCCACCGCAGCGCTGCGCTGTCGCCGGCGCAGATCGAACTGGCACGCGCCGAGGACGAGCTGGCGTTCGCCCGCCGCAATGCCGAACTTGCGCTGCACGAGGCCGAACACGAACTGCACGCGCGCGAACAGGCGCGCACGCTGGCGCTCGGCCAGAAGGAGGTCGCCGAGCGTGAGGTCGAACTGGGGCGCCGCGCCTACCGCCTCGGCGAAACATCGCTGGCCGAGCGCCTGCTGGTCGAGGCGCGCGCAGCCAGCGCACGCCGCGCCGCGGCGCTGGCCGAAATCGCCTGGTCGCGCGCCGTCGCGCGCTACAACCACAGTCTGGGAATACTGCCTTGAAACCCTTTGCTGCCTTACTTCTGCTCGGCCTTTTCACCGCTTCGGCGCAGGCCGCCGACATCGTGCTCGCACCGACCCAGATGCAGCGTCTCGGCGTGCGCGAAGCGCTGCCGGTCGAGGCAAAGAGTGCGCTGGCCGCGCCGTGGTCTGCGCGCGTGGTCGCTTCGCCCGATGCCGAGTGGGTGGCGACCGCACCGTCCGGCGGCGTGGTCGTGCGGGTACCGGTGGCCGAAGGCCAGCAGGTGACGGCCGGCGCTGTGCTGGCGGAGCTGCGCAGCGCCGACCTGCCGGACATGGGCGCGTCGCTGTCGCAGGCGCGCACCGCGGCCGAACTGGCGCGCGGCAACCGCGAGCGCGACCGCGCGCTGCATGCCGAAGGGCTGATCGCCGAGCGCCGCGTGCGCGAGTCGGAGGCGGCAGCGGCGCAGGCCGACGCCGCGCTGGCCGCCGCACAGTCGCGCTTGCGCCTGATGGGGGTGTCGGCGGCCGACGCTTCGGCCGGCCGCATCCAGGTGCGCGCCACGGCCGCTGCGACCGTGCTCGAACGGATGGCGCTGCCCGGTCAGCGCGTGAACGAGGCGGACCCGCTGCTGCGCCTGGCCGATGCGAACAGGCTCATGCTGGAACTGAACCTGCCGGTCGCTCAGGCGGCGTCGGTGCGCGAGGGCGACCTGATCGAGGTCGACGGACGCGCCGGCAGGGCGCGGGTGACGCAGATAGGCTGGGGCGCGTCGGACGCCACGCAGACCGTGCTCATCCGCGCCGAACTGCCACCGACGAAGAACGGACTGCGGCCCGGCCAGTGGGTCAAGGTACGTCGCAGCGCGACGGCAGCCGCCGCCTGGTCGGTGCCGGCGGGCGCGCTGCTTCATCACGACGGCAGGAGCTGGGTGTTCATGCGCACCGCGCAGGGTTTCCGTGCGGTCGAGGTGCAGGTGCTGTCGCAGGACAGCGCGCAGGCCACCGTCAGCGGCGCGCTCGACGCGAAGGCCCCGGTCGCGGTCAGCGGGGTGGCGGCGATCAAGGCGGTGTGGCTGGGCCACGGCGGAGCCGAATGATGCTCGACGCCCTGACCCGCAGCGCGCTCGCGCGCCCGCTGCTGACCGTGCTGGCGGCGCTGCTGCTGATCGCCGCCGGCCTCAATGCGGCGATGAACCTGCCGATCGACGCCTTCCCCGACGTGTCGGCACCGCAGGTGAAGATCATCGTCAAGCTGCCCGGCATGACGCCGGAAGAGATGGAAACGCGCGTCACCACGCCGATCGAGATCGAAATGCTGGGCCTGCCGAAGCAGACCATGCTGCGCTCGACCAGCAAGTACGGCCTCACCGACGTCACCATCGATTTCGAGGACGGCACGGATATCTATTGGGCACGCAACCAGGTGAGCGAGCGGCTGAACGGCATCATGGCCGACCTGCCGCCGGGCCTGACCGGCGGGCTGGCGCCGATCACCACGCCGCTGGGCGAAATGTTCATGTTCACGGTCGAAGGCGATCTGCCGATCGCCGAGCGGCGCGCGCTGCTCGACTGGGTGATCCGTCCGGCGCTGCGTACGGTGCGCGGCGTGGCCGACGTGAACGTGCTGGGCGGCCTGGCCAGCGCCTACGAAGTGGTGCCGGACGCCGCCCGCATGGCCGCCACCGGCATCACGTTGGACGAGCTGCGGTCCACGCTGGAGCGTTTCAACCGCAACGACGGTGCAGGCCGCATCAACGAAGGCGAGGAAACGCTGCTGGTGCGCGTGCAGGGCCGCCTCACCTCGCTCGACGATATCGGCCGTCTGGTCGTGCACGCGACGCCAACCGCTCAGGTGCGGGTGGCCGACGTTGCCGAGGTGAAGCTGGGCGCGCTCACCCGCATGGGCGGCGTCACCCACAACGGCGAGGGCGAGACGGTGCAGGGCCTGGTGCTCGGCCTGCGCGGCGCCGACGCGCAGCAGGTGGTGGCCGGCGTGCGTGCCCGGCTGGAGGAAGTGCAGGCGGCGCTGCCTGCCGGTGTGAAGGTGGTGCCCTTCTACGACCGCGGCGAACTGGTGTCGAGCGCCGTCGGCACGGTGTCGAAGGCGCTGCTGGAAGCGGTGGTGCTGGTCGGCGTGATGCTCTACCTCTTCCTCGGCAATCTGCGCGCCGCGCTGGCCGTGGCCGTGGTGCTGCCGCTGTCGGCGCTGTGGACCTTCCTGCTGATGCGCCAGTTCGGCCTGTCGGCCAACCTGATGAGCCTGGGGGGACTGTCGATTGCCATCGGCCTGCTGGTCGACGCTGCCGTGGTGGTGGTCGAGAACGTGGTCGCCCATCTGCACGAGCCGGGCGCCGACCAGCGTCCGCGGCAGCAGGTGGTGCTGGACGCGGTGCGCGAGGTGGCGGTGCCGACCACTGCCGGCATCGTCATCATCGCGCTGGTGTTCGTGCCGCTGCTGAGCCTGCAGGGGCTGGAGGGCAAGCTGTTCGCGCCGGTGGCGCTGACCATCGTGTTTGCGCTGGCCGGTTCGCTGCTGCTGTCGCTGACCGTCATACCGCTGCTGGCGCGGCTCACCTTGAGTGCGAAGTCGCACGCCGATCCCTGGCTGCCGCGCACGCTCGCCCGGCTTTACGCACCGTTGCTGAAGAAGGCGCTCGCCGCACCGGCGGTGGTGGGCGGCATTGCCGGGCTGCTCGGCGTCGTCGCCGTAGTGCTGTACATGGGGCTGGGCAAGACCTTCATGCCGACGATGGACGAGGGCAGCCTCATCGTGCAACTGGAGAAACTGCCGTCCATCAGTCTCGATGCGTCGCTGGCGATCGATACCCAGTTCCAGCGCGCGCTGAAGGAGCGGGTGCCGGAGGCGCTGCAGGTGGTGGCGCGTGCCGGCTCGGACGAGATCGGTCTCGATCCGATGGGCTTGAACCAGACGGATACCTTCATCAGCCTGCCGCCGGGCGTCGACAAGCCGGCGATCATCCATCGCATCCGCGAACTGCTGAACGAGTTTCCGGGCGTGGCCTACGCCTTCACGCAGCCGATCGAAATGCGGGTGTCGGAGATGATTCTCGGTGTGCGCGGTGATCTGGCGATCCGCATCTTCGGCCCGGATCTCGACGTGCTGAACCGCAAGGCGGAGGAGATTGCCGAAGTGCTGCGCGCGACACCGGGTGCCGAGGACGTCTTCTTCGTGCGCAACGAAGGCGTGCAGTACCTGCGCGTCGTGCCTGACAACGACGCGCTGGCGCGTGCCGGACTGGACATCGACACGCTGGCGGCCAGCCTGCGTGCGCAGATCGAGGGCGAGCGGGTCGGCCTGATCCAGCAGCAGGAGCGGCGCATTCCGCTGCTGGTGCGCGCCCGCGGCAGTACGGCGGCGGCCGACGAGCTGGCGCAGATGCCGGTGGCGCTGCCGGGCGGTGGGCGTATCGCGCTCGGACAGCTCGCGCGCTTCGAGCGCGTCGGCGGGCCGGTGCAGATCAACCGCCAGCTGGGCAGCCGCAACATGGTGGTGATCGCCAACGTCGGCGGGCGCGATCTGGTCGGCTTCGTCGAGGACGCTCGCGCGCAGGTGCTGCAGAAGGTCGAGCTGCCGCCGGGCTACCGGCTGACCTGGGGTGGCGAGTTCGAGAACCAGCAGCGCGCGGCGCAGCGGCTGGCACTGGTGGTGCCGGCG
This sequence comes from Methyloversatilis sp. NSM2, assembly GCF_038066675.1. Lineage (NCBI taxonomy): Bacteria > Pseudomonadati > Pseudomonadota > Betaproteobacteria > Nitrosomonadales > Sterolibacteriaceae > Methyloversatilis > Methyloversatilis sp. NSM2. The sequence continues at coordinate 376,908 of NZ_JBBUKV010000005.1, read as the reverse complement.
GCGCTGGTGCTCATCTTCCTCATCCTCTACAGCACCTTCGATTCGCTGCGCCAGGCTGCGCTGGTGATGGCCAACGTGCCGTTCGCGATGATAGGCGGCGTGTTCGCGCTGGCGCTGTCCGGCGAATACCTGTCGGTGCCGGCGTCGGTCGGTTTCATCGCGCTGCTCGGCATCGCGGTGCTCAATGGTGTGGTGCTGGTGAGCTATTTCAACCAGTTGCGCGCGACCGGCCTGTCGATGCTGGACACCGTGGTGCACGGTGCGCAGCGCCGGCTGCGGCCGGTGCTGCTGACGGCGTCGATGGCGGCCCTCGGTCTGGTGCCGCTGCTGTTCGCGACCGGGCCCGGTTCGGAAATCCAGCGGCCGCTTGCAATCGTTGTCATTGGCGGCCTGGTTTCTTGTACTGCGTTAACACTGCTGCTGCTGCCCATCCTGTACAAGCGGTTCGGCGAGCGATCCGCCGCCTGATGATTTCATTCCATGACTGAATTCCTTGCGCCACAGCGGCGCGCGCTGCCCTTCCTGCTGGTACTTGCGCTGACGGCGCTGTCAGTCTGGACGCTGCTGCGGCTGGGCCTCTGGCTGTACGCCGACGCCGGCAGCGCCGCAGTGCACGTGTTCGGGCGCGGCCTGTGGTTCGACGCGGCGACGCTGGCCTGGATGCTGGCGCCGCTGCTCGCGATCTCGGCCCTGCTGCCGGCGCGGCTGCGCGCCAGCCGGCTCATGGGCGGAGTGCGCTGGGGCGCACTCTGGCTGGCGGTGGCGCTGCTGCTGTTCGGTGCGGTCGCCGAGGTGGTGTTCTGGGACGAGTTCTCGACCCGCTTCAACTTCATCGCGGTTGACTATCTGCTGTACACCCAGGAAGTGATCGGCAACATCGTCGAGTCCTATCCGGTCGGTGCGCTGGTCGGCGGCATCGTGTCGCTGTCGGCCCTGCTCGTGATCGTGCTGCGACGGCGACTGTCGTTCGCGGTCTCCGCGCGCCCCTGGCGCGTGCGCGTCGCCATGCTGGCGGCGGCCGTGCTGCTGCCGACGGCGGCGCAGCTGGCGACGATCGAGCAGATGGAAGGCAGCGGCGACGCCTACGCTGACGAACTGGCCGGCAACGGCCTCTTCTCGCTGGCGGCGGCGATGCGTCGCAACGAACTGGATTACGCGCGCTGGTACGCGACGCTGCCGCAGGAAGAGGCGGACGAGGTGCTGCGTACGCTGCATGTCGAGCGCCTGCCGCTGAGCGCCGAGGACAGCCCGAGCGCGATGGATGATCCGCCGCACGACAAGTCGCCCTTCACCCGCCGGCCGCGCAATGTGGTGCTGGTGACCATCGAGAGCCTGTCGGCGGAGTACGTCGGTGCCTATGGATCGAAGGACGGCCTGACGCCTGAACTGGACCGCATCGCCGCCGAAGGACTGCGCTTTGCCAACGTGTATGCCACCGGTACGCGCACCGTGCGCGGTCTGGAGGCGCTGTCGCTCGGCACGCCGCCGGTGCCCGGTCAGGCCATCGTCCGACGGACGAACAACAACAACCTGTCGACAGTCGGGGAAATCCTCGCGCCGCAGGGTGTGGTGCCGATGTTCATCTACGGTGGCTACGGCTACTTCGACAATATGAACAGCTATTTCCGCGGCAATGACTACCTCATCGTCGACCGCACGGACTTCCCGAAGGACAGCATCGTGTTCGAGAACGTGTGGGGCGTGGCGGACGAGTCGCTGTACGCCAACGCGCTGATCGCGATGAACCGCAAGGCGGCCGAGGGCAAGCCCTTCTTCGCGCAGATCATGACCACGTCGAACCACCGGCCCTACACCTACCCGGACGGGCGCATCGACATTCCGTCGCCGGGCGGCCGGCACGGTGCGGTGAAATACACCGACTGGGCGATCGGCCAGTTCATCCGCGAGGCGAAGAAGCAGCCGTGGTTCGCCGACACGCTGTTCGTGTTCGTCGCCGACCACTGCGCGTCGGTGGCCGGCAGGACGCGCCTGCCGGTGGCGAAGTACCGCATTCCGCTGATCTTCTACGCGCCGGACATGCTGCCGCCGGGCGAATTCACCGACCGTCTGAGCCAGATCGACCTGGCGCCGACACTGCTCGAAGTGATGGGCAAGAACGGCGACGACCACTTCTTCGGTCGCGCCTTCTTCGAGGAACACGTGCAGCTGGATCGCGTGTTCATCTCCAACTACCAGGACCTGGGCTATCTGCGCGGCGACCTGCTCACCGTGCTGTCGCCGCAGCGCATGGTGAGGGCGTACCGCGTCGACCCCGCAACACTGGAATCGACGACGACCGAGCCGGACCCGCAGCGCGTGAAGGAGGCGATCGCCTATTACCAGACCGCCGCCGCGGCCTTCAAGCAGGGGCGCCTGCAGATGCCTGCCGCGCAGTGATGCGGCGGCACGCCGACCTGCTCGCCGTGGCGGTGCTGTCGGCGCTGCTGGCGCTCTGGTGCAACCGCTGGAGCGACGGCGATCTGATCACCGCCACGTGGTTCTTCGACGCCGTGGCCGGCGGCTTTCCGCTGCGCAGGCACTGGCTGCTGTCGGGTGTGCTGCACGACGGCCTCAAATGGCTGGCGGTGCTGGTCTGGTTGGGCCTGTTGGCGGGCTGGTGCGTGTTGCGCGTGCGCGGCACTGCGGCAGTGCTGCGCGCCCGCTTGGCCTTCTTGCTCGTCGCCTCGCTGCTGGCGGTGATCGCAGTGAATCTGGCACGGGCGCAGTCGTCCCACAGCTGCCCCTGGTATGTCGCCGACTTCGGTGGCTCGGGGCAGTTCTTTCGCCTGCTGGATCCGCGACCTGAAGAAGCTGGACCGGGCAAGTGCCTGCCCAGCGGCCACGCCGCCACGGCCTTCATGTGGCTGGCGCTGCTACCGGTGCTGGCTGGCGGGTGGCACCGGCTGGCGCTGACCGGGGTACTGCTGCTGGGAGGGCTGGCCGGCGCGGTGCAGGTGGCCCGCGGCGCGCATTTTCCGTCGCACATCCTGCTCAGTGCGGCGCTGTGCGCGCTGGTGGTGTGGGTCTGCGCAATGCTGGCGCGCAAATGAAAACCGGCCCTTTCGGGCCGGTGTGTGCTGCTGTGCGGTAGATCAGCCTTCGAGCAGGCTGCGCAGCATCCACGCATTCTTTTCGTGGATCTGCATGCGCTGCGTCAGCAGGTCGGCCGTTGGTTCATCGTGTGCCTCGTCCACCACGGCGAAAATGCTGCGCGCGGTGCGGACGACGGCTTCCTGGCCGGCCACCAGCTGGCGGATCATGTCGTTGGCCGACGGCACGCCTTCCGGCTCCTTGATCGACGTGAGCTTGGCGTAAGCGGAGTAGGTGCCCGGTGCCGGGTAGCCCAGCGCGCGGATGCGCTCTGCCACCAGATCGACGGCCAGCGCCAGTTCGGTGTACTGACCTTCGAACATCAGGTGCAGCGTGTTGAACATCGGGCCGGTCACGTTCCAGTGGAAGTTGTGCGTGGTCAGGTAGAGGGTGTAGGTGTCGGCCAGCAGGCGCGACAGGCCATCGGCGATGGCGCGGCGCTGGTCTTCAGGAATGCCGATGTTGATCGTGCTCATTTTGATGCTCCCTTCGTTGATGCTGACGCGGATGTGAGTGCAGCCTTCAGGCGGCAGTTCCGTCCAGTGGCCCCGGAGCGGATTGCGGCGCCTGCCCGGCGATCAGTTCCGCCAGCCGTGAAAAACACTCCTGGCGGGCATTCGAACTGCGTGCGACCAGTGCGATGGTACGGCGCGGACGCGGTTCGGAGAAGCGGTGCGCGACAAGATTCATGTGACCGAGCAGGCCGGAGCGCAGCGTCATGTCAGGCAGCAGCGCCATGCCGAGCCCGCCCTCGACCATCTGCGCCAGTGTGAACAGGCTGGTCGCCTCCATGCCGGTCACCCGCGGTTCGTCAAGCCGGCATCCACCCAGCGTATGGCCGCGCAGGCAATGGCCTTCTTCCAGCAGCAGCAGCGCCTCCGGGTCCAGCTTGCCGATGTCGCGCGGCATGTCGGCCTCACGGCCGGCTGGCGCGATCAGCAGCAGTTCCTCGTCGAACAGCGGCTGTACCTGCAGGTTGCCGGTGTCGTAGGGCAGCGCGATCAGCGCGAAGTCAATTTGGCCGGCGGCGAGCCGCGACAGCAGGTTGCGGGTCAGGTCCTCGCGCAGTGCCACCTTGAGTTCAGGGTAGCGCGTGCGCACCGCGGGCAGCACGGCGGGCAGCAGGAAGGGCGCAATGGTCGGGATGACGCCGAGCTTGAGCAGGCCGCTCATCGGCCGCTCGGCGTTGCGTGCCCACTCGGTGAGATCCTCCGCTTCGGCCAGCAGCCGGCGCGCACGCTCGACGACCTCGGTGCCGACCGGCGTCATCATGACCGAATGCCGCTCGCGCTCGACCAGCAGCGAGCCGAGCGTCGCCTCGAGTTCCTTGATGCCGGCCGACAGCGTGGACTGGGTGACGAAACAGGATTCCGCCGCCTGCGTGAAGTTCAGCTTGTCGGATACGGCGATCAGGTAGCGCAACTGGCGCAGCGAAGGCAGGGCGGACATCGTCGTGCTCCGGATTATTGATCGGATTATACGATCAATACGATCAAATCAATCAATTGGACCGAATGCTGGCGCGTGTCCAGAATGCGTCCTGTCGATGTGCAGCGCCGCAAGCGGTGTGTGGCATCACCCTTTTGAATCCCGTCCATCACTCAAGGAGATGAACATGAGTCTGCAGAACCACGAAGGCAAGCGCGTCCCCAACGTCACGTTCCGCGTTCGCGAAAACAACGAGTGGAAGAACGTCACCACCGACGATCTGTTCAAGGGCAAGACCGTGGTGGTGTTTTCTCTGCCCGGCGCATTCACGCCCACCTGCTCGTCGACCCATCTGCCGCGCTACAACGAACTGGCGCCGGCGTTCAAGGCAAACGGCGTCGACGACATCCTGTGCGTGTCGGTCAATGACACCTTCGTCATGAACGAGTGGGCCAAGGACCAGGAATCCGACAATGTGACCCTGGTTCCCGACGGCAACGGTGAATTCACCGAAGGTATGGGCATGCTGGTCGACAAGGCCGACCTCGGTTTCGGCAAGCGCAGCTGGCGCTATTCGATGCTGGTGAAGGACGGCGTGGTGAGCAAGATGTTCATCGAGCCGCAGGAACCGGGTGACCCGTTCAAGGTGTCCGATGCGGACACGATGCTGAACTACATCAACCCGAACGCGAAGAAGCCGGATCAGGTGGCCATTCTGACCCGCGAGGGCTGCGGCTTCTGCGCGAAGGCCAAGGCCTTGCTGGCGGAGAAGGGCTACCACTACGCCGAGATCAACCTGCCGCACACCGAGCGTTCGCGTGCTCTGGGTGCCATCGTCGGTGCGAAGACCGTGCCGCAGGTGTTCATCAACGGTCAGCACATCGGCGGCTGGGAAGATCTGGAGAAGTGGGCGGCGGCGAAGTAAGCCGCACGAGATGGGCGTACGGCGGGGCGACCCGCCGTACGATCAGGCTTGCGCACCGCAGGGTGCGCAGCCCTGATCGTCCGACCAGGGAGACTGACATGAAGGAAATGATCGTGGATGTTGCGGTGATCGGTGCCGGCACGGCCGGCCTCGCCGCCTACCGCGCCGCCATCGCCGGCGGCAAGTCGGCCGTCATCATCGAGGGCGGCCCCTATGGCACCACCTGCGCCCGCGTCGGCTGCATGCCGAGCAAGCTGCTGATCGCCGCGGCGGAAGCGGCGCACGTGACCGAAAAGTGGGACGCCTTCGGCATCCGTCTCGAAGGGTCGGTGCGCATCGACGGCCGCGCCGTGATGGAGCGCGTGCGCCGCGAACGCGACCGCTTCGTCGGCTTCGTCGTGCGCGGTGTCGATGGCATTCCGGCCGAGCACAAGCTGCGCGGCTACGCGAAATTCATCGACGACCGCAGCCTGCAGGTCGATGAGCACACGGTGGTCACCTTCGGCCGTGCCGTCATTGCCACCGGATCGTCGCCTGCGGTGCCGCCGATGCTGAAGCCGGCCGGCAAGCGCCTCATCGTCAACGATGACGTGTTCGACTGGACCGAACTGCCGGAATCGGTGGCCGTGTTCGGTCCCGGCGTGATCGGCCTGGAGATAGGTCAGGCGCTGCACCGCCTCGGCGTGCGCGTCGAGGTGTTCGGCCGCGGCCATTTCGTCGGCCCGTTCTCCGACCCGGCGCTGAAGGCTTACGCGACCAACGCGTTTGCCGAGGAATTTCCGCTGCACGCCGACGCCAAGGTGGTGTCGGTCGAGGAGCGGCCGGACGGCGTGCGCATCGTGCAGGAACTGCAGGACGACCGCGTGGTGACCAAGGACTTCGAGTGGGTGATCGCCGCCACCGGCCGTACGCCCAATGTGAAGAATCTCGGCCTCGAGAACACGTCGGTGACGCTCGGCGCAAACGGTGTGCCGGAGTTCGACCGCACGACGATGCAGTGTGGCAGCACGCATATCTTCATCGCCGGTGACGCCAACAACGACCTGCCGCTGTTGCACGAAGCGGCCGACGAGGGCCGCATCGCCGGCGAAAACGCGGCCCGCTTCCCCGCGGTGCAGCCGGGTCTGCGTCGCGAGCCGATCGCCGTGGTGTTCTCGGACCCCCAGCTGGCGACCGTGGGCAAGCGCTACGTCGATCTCGCGCCGGACAGTTTCGTCACCGGCGAGGTGTCGTTCGAGGACCAGGGGCGCTCGCGCGTCATGCTGCGCAACAAGGGTCTGCTGCACGTGTATGCGGACAAGGCCAGCGGTCGCCTGCTCGGCTGCGAAATGATGGGGCCGGACGTCGAGCACCTGGCTCACCTGCTGGCCTGGGCGATGCAGTCGGGCATGACCGTGCAGCGCGCGCTTGAAATGCCCTTCTATCACCCGGTGGTGGAAGAGGGGCTGCGCACTGCACTGCGCGACGCGGCGGCGAAGCTCTCCGCAGCGTGATTGCGCCGCCCGCCCGGACGAGGTACCGGGCGGGCGGTTAGAATACCGGCCTCGTTGCCTCTGCCACCGTGCGGAGGCGCTGCCGGTGTCCTCACGTGTCCGCTTCAGATTCCCTCGTTTCCCGCAGCCTCGCCGCCGTCTGGCACCCCTGCACGCAGATGCAGTGGCACGCCGACCAGTCGCTGCCGCTGCTCGCCGTCAGCCGCGCGCAAGGGCCGTGGCTGTATGCGCCGGACGGCCGTCGCTACCTCGACGGCATCAGCTCGTGGTGGACCAATCTGTTCGGCCACAGTCACCCGCACATCGTGCAGTCGCTGCGCGACCAGCTGGACACGCTGGACCACGTGATGCTCGCCGGCTTCACGCACGAACCGGTGGTGACGCTGTCGGAAAAGCTGTCAGCCCTGACCGGCGGTCGCCTCGGCCACGCCTTCTACGCGTCGGACGGCGCGTCGGCAACCGAGATCGCGCTGAAGATGTCGCTGCACTACTGGCGCAACAGCGGGCGGCCGGACAAGAACGAATTCATCTGCTTCGCCGGCGGCTACCACGGCGAAACGGTCGGTGCGCTGGCGGTGACCGACGTGCCGCTGTTCCGTGATGCCTATGCGCCCATGGTGCGCGGCGCGCACGTCTTGCCCAGTCCGGCGTCGAGCGCACCACTGCACGCGCTCGACGCGCTGACAGTATTTCTCGAAGCGCATCACGCGCGGATCGCCGCGCTGATCATCGAACCGCGGGTGCAGTGCGCCGGCGGCTTCGCGATGCACGACGCAGGCTGGCTCAGTGCGGCGCGTGCGCTGTGCGACGTCTATCAGGTGCACCTGATCGCCGACGAGATCGCCGTCGGCTGCGGCCGCACCGGCACCTTCTTCGCGAGCGAGCAGTCGCTGGATGCCGACGGCGAGGGCTGGCCGGATTTCATCTGCCTGTCCAAAGGCATCACCGGCGGCACGCTGCCGCTGTCGCTGGTGCTGAGCAAGCCCTTCGTGTTCGAGGCCTTCCTCGACGACACGATGGCGCGCGGCTTCCTGCATTCGCATTCCTACACCGGCAATCCGCTCGCCTGCCGCGCAGCGCTGGCGACGCTGGAACTGTTCGAACAGCTCGACGTGCTCGAACGCAACAGGGCCTGGGCGCAGACTTTCAGCGAGGCGCTGGCGCCGCTTGCGGCGCATCCGGCCGCCCGCAATTTCCGTCAAGCGGGCATGATCTGGGCGCTCGACGTCGATACGCCGCACGCGGACTTCAGCCGCCGTTTCCATCGCGAGGCGCTGGCGCGCGAACTGCTGCTGCGGCCGATCGGCAACACGCTCTACTTCATGCCGCCTTACGTGCTCGATGAAGCGCAGAGCGTGTTGCTTGCGCAAGGGGCGCTGGCTGCGCTGGACGCTGCCCTCGCATGAGCGCCACCGACTTTCACGCCCGCCTCGAAGCGCTGGCGGCGGACGATCTGCTGCGTACCCGCCTGGTGCTGGATACGCCCTGCGGCCCCGAGGCGGTGGTCGATGGTCGGCGCCTCGTTTCCTTCGCCGGCAACGACTACCTCGGACTCGCCAGCCATCCTGAAATCGTCGACGCCTTCCGCGAAGGCGCCGCTCGCTGGGGCGCCGGCGCCGGCGCGTCGCACCTGGTCAGCGGTCACCAGCGGCCGCACGAGGAACTGGAGGTCGCGCTGGCACGGTTCACCGGATTGCCGCGCGCGCTCTATTTCTCGACCGGCTACATGGCCAACCTCGCGGTGCTGCCGGCGCTCGCCGGGCGCGGCGACACGGTGATCGCCGACCGGCTGAACCACGCCTCGCTGGTCGACGCCGCCTTGCTGTCGCGCGCCACGGTGCGTCGCTATCCGCATGGCGACGTCGCTGCGGTCGCGCGCGCGCTCGAGGCTGCAGGCGGACGGAAGGTCGTCGTGACCGACGGCGTGTTCAGCATGGATGGCGACATCGCGCCGCTGCCCGAACTGCTTGCCCTGTGCGAGCGCCACGACGCACTGCTGGTGGTCGACGACGCGCACGGTTTCGGCGTGCTCGGTGAGCAGGGGCGTGGCGTGCTGTCGCACTTTGGCCTCGCGTCACCGCGTCTGATCTACATCGGCACGCTGGGCAAGGCGGCAGGTGTCGCCGGCGCCTTCGTCGCCGGCGACGCGGATGCGATCGAATGGCTGATGCAGACCGGCCGCAGCTATCGCTACACCACCGCAGCGCCCGCGGCGACCGCCTGTGCGGTGCTGGCGAGCCTGCGCTTGATCGAGGACGGTGACGAGCGGCGCGCGCGTCTGACGGAACATCGTCTGCGCATGCGGCAGCTGCTCGCGACGTGCCGCTGGCCCTTGATGCCGTCCGACACGGCAATCCAGCCGGTGCAGGTGGGTGGCAATTCCGAGGTGCTGGCGCTGTCGGCGCGGCTGCGCGAACGTGGCCTGTGGGTGCCGGCCATCCGGCCGCCCACGGTGCCTGCTGGCAGTGCCCGCTTGCGTGTGTCGCTCAGCGCGGCGCACGAGGCCGCACACATTGACGCGCTGTGCGCTGCGCTGAACGAGGTCGGCCATGAATGACGTGCTGGCCGCCCGTTGTTACGGCACACAGGGGCCGCGCGTCGCACTGGTGCACGGCTGGGGCTGGGACGGCCGCCTGCTGTCGCCGCTGGCCGAGGCGCTGGGCGCGCATTGCCGCGTCGTCCAACCCGACCTGCCCGGCTACGGATTGAACGTCGGCCAGCGCTGCGACGGTTTCGACGACTGTGTCGATCAGCTCGTACAGGCGGTGCCCGACGCGGAGGTGCTGGTCGGCTGGTCGCTGGGCGGCCTGCTGGCGATCGCCTGGGCGGCTCGGATGCGGGTGCGCCGACTGCTCCTCGTGGGCGCTTCGCCGCGCTTCATGCAGGCCGTCGACTGGCCATATGGCATGACTGAAGAGCGCTTCGACGCCTTTGCAGATGGCCTGGAGCAGGACCCGCGGCGCACGCGCGCTCGCTTTGCCGCACTGGCGGCGCTCGGCGACAGCGATGCACGCGGCGTGCGGGGCGCGATGGCAGCGTTGATGGACGACCTGCCGCCGGCCGCTCAGGCGTTGAGTCAGGGACTGGACTGGTTGCGCGAGCGGGATCTGCGGGACACCTTGCGTTCGCTTCCAATACCTCTGTGCTGCCTGCACGGCGAGCAGGACCATGTGGTCGACATCGGCGCAGCGGCCAAGGAGGCCGCTGCGCGCTGGATGCCAGTGCCGCGCGCGGCGCATCTGCCCTGGCGGCATCGCGAGCTTTCCGATCTGTGTGCGTGGGTGTGCGCCGATGACTGAGCGCGCCGCGATACGGTCCTCATTTTCGCGGGCTGCGACGCGCTATGCCGCGGCGGCCGGGCTGCAGCGCGTGGTGTGCGATCGCCTGCTCGAACTGCTACCGGACAGATCCGCCGGGCTTGTGCTCGATCTCGGCTGCGGGACCGGCTTCGCATCGACCGGCTTGCATGCGCGCTTTCCTCAGGCGACACATTGTGCGGTCGATTTCTCGTTGGGCATGTTGCGTGCCCACGAACGGGGCAGCGGAGTGACGCGCGTCTGCGCCGATGCGCACCGCCTGCCGCTTGCCTCGGCGAGCGCGGACATCGTGTTCTCCAGCCTGATGCTGCAGTGGTGCGACCTGCCGGTTGCGCTGGCCGAATGTCGGCGCGTTCTGCGGGATGGCGGCCATATGTGTTTCAGCACCGTCCTCCTCGGAACGCTCGCAGAGATCGATGACGCGTTCGCCGGTCTGGATGCGCATCGTCACACAGTGTCATTCCCTGCGCCCGGGGCGCTGGCTGCTGCTCTGGCCGGCAGTGGCTTCACGGCGGACCTGATGCGCAGCGAAATGCACGTCGAGTACTTTGCGGATGCGCGTGCACTGCTGCAGTCGAACCGCGATATCGGTGCGTCACGCGTGCCGGATGGCGCGCGTCGTGCTCTGCTCGGCCGCGCGGCACTGCGGCAGGTATGCGATCGCTTGGAGGCACGGCGCGAAGCGCTTGGCCTGCCGCTGACCTATCAACTGGCCTGGGTGGTCGCTCGTGCGTCCTCGGGCGACCGGAGCTGATATGAGCGCGGGAAAACTGCATTTCGTCATGGGCACCGACACGGGTGTCGGCAAAACATTGGTGTCCTGCGCGCTGATCGAGGCGCTGCGGGCCAACAGCGTGAACGCGGTCGGCATGAAGCCGGTGGCGTCGGGCGCGTCGCCGGACGCCACCGGCCGCCTCGCGAACGAGGATGCCGACGCGCTGGCGCAGGCCAGCGGGCTCGACCAACCGACGGCGCTGACCAATCCCTATCTGTTCGAAGCGCCGCTGGCCCCGCATGTGGCCGCGCAACGCGAGGGGCGATCGATCGATCGCGCTGTGGTGCTGGACGCCCTGTCTGCGCTGCGCGCAGAGGCTGATCACGTCATCGTCGAAGGCGTAGGTGGGTTCATCGTGCCCTTGGGTGCCGACTGGACGACCGCCGATCTGGCGGTCGACATCGGGGCGCCGCTGATTCTTGTGGTCGGGTTGAGGCTGGGCTGCATCAACCACGCATTGCTGACGGCCGAGGCGGCGCGGGCGCGCGGGTTGACGCTGGCCGGCTGGGTCGCGAACTGCCAGCCCGAGGGCATGCTGGAGCAGGAGGCGACGATTTCCGCGCTGAAAAGTCGCCTCAACGCGCCAATTCTTGGCATAATCCCGCGGCTGTCCGGCGCCGATGCAAAAACTGCGTCGCGTCTGCTGGACATCCAGCCGCTGCTGGCCTTCCCTGGATGAATTTTTTGTTCCGGGGTTTGACAGCGCAAGAAACCCTCACCATAATCGCGGGTTTCGCTGGTCGCCGGAGGGGTTCCCGAGCGGTCAAAGGGATCAGACTGTAAATCTGACGGCTCTGCCTTCGAAGGTTCGAATCCTTCCCCCTCCACCACAACTCTTGAGCAAACAGGGTTCTGGCAAGACGGCGAGAAAGTTGCAGCAAACATCGCGAGTGCATGTCGCCGCGATGGGTGGTAGGGAGCGGTTTGGCGGGAGTAGTTCAATGGTAGAACCTTAGCCTTCCAAGCTAATGACGCGGGTTCGATTCCCGTCTCCCGCTCCACGGCTCGGGCGTGTGTCCGGGCAAAGATGTTTCAGTGCCCATGTAGCTCAGTGGCAGAGCACTCCCTTGGTAAGGGAGAGGTCGGCAGTTCAATCCTGCCCATGGGCACCAAAATTTTTTGCGTGCGGCATCCTGGTGACAACTGAGGATGTCAGTCGATGTTTGACGCAGATCTCTATCAAGCAACCAGGGTGATCGAAAATGGCAAAGGGAAAGTTTGAGCGCACCAAGCCGCACGTGAACGTGGGCACGATTGGTCACGTTGACCATGGCAAGACGACGCTGACGGCGGCGATCACGACGATTCTGTCGTCGAAGTTCGGTGGTGAGGCGAAGGCGTACGACCAGATCGACGCAGCGCCGGAAGAGAAGGCGCGCGGCATCACGATCAACACGGCGCACGTTGAGTACGAGACGGCAACCCGTCACTACGCGCACGTTGATTGCCCGGGTCACGCCGACTACGTGAAGAACATGATTACCGGTGCCGCGCAGATGGACGGCGCCATCCTGGTGTGTTCGGCCGCTGACGGCCCGATGCCGCAGACGCGCGAGCACATCCTGCTGGCCCGTCAGGTCGGTGTGCCGTACATCGTCGTGTTCCTGAACAAGTGCGACATGGTCGACGACGCCGAGCTGCTCGAGCTGGTTGAAATGGAAGTGCGCGAGCTGCTGTCGAAGTACGACTTCCCGGGCGACGACGTGCCCATCGTCAAGGGCTCGGCCCTGAAGGCGCTGGAAGGCGATAAGACCGATCTGGGCGAAGGTGCCATCATGGCGCTGGCCGCTGCACTGGACAGCTACATCCCGACGCCGGAGCGTGCGGTGGATGGCGCGTTCCTGATGCCGATCGAAGACGTGTTCTCGATCTCGGGCCGCGGCACCGTGGTGACCGGTCGTATCGAGCGCGGCATCGTGAAGGTCGGTGAGGAAATCGAAATCGTCGGTATCAAGCCGACGGTGAAGACCACCTGCACCGGCGTTGAAATGTTCCGCAAGCTGCTGGACCAGGGTCAGGCGGGCGACAACGTCGGCGTGCTGCTGCGCGGCACCAAGCGTGAAGACGTGGAGCGTGGTCAGGTTCTGGCCAAGCCGGGCTCGATCAAGCCGCACACGCACTTCACGGCCGAGATCTACGTGCTGTCGAAGGAAGAAGGTGGTCGTCACACGCCGTTCTTCAACGGCTACCGCCCGCAGTTCTACTTCCGTACGACGGACGTGACCGGCTCGATCGAACTGCCGGCCGGCACCGAAATGGTGATGCCGGGTGACAACGTGTCGATCACGGTGAAGCTGATCGCCCCGATCGCGATGGAAGAAGGTCTGCGCTTCGCGATCCGCGAAGGTGGCCGTACCGTCGGCGCCGGCGTGGTTGCAAAGATCATCGAGTAAAGAGTTGTACTCCGGGCCGCGCGTGCGGCCCGGTTCGCGTTTTGCAGGGGCATAGCTCAATTGGCAGAGCGTCGGTCTCCAAAACCGAAGGTTGGGGGTTCGATTCCCTCTGCCCCTGCCACTCCGGTGGCCAAGCCGGACAAAATTTTGCGGAGTGCGTGCGCACTTCCGGATGCTCATGACTGACCAGTTGAAGCTTGCGCTGGCCATTGCCCTGTTGATTGCGGGTGTGGCCGGCTTTTATGTTTTTGCCGACCAGATCATGGCTGTGCGGGTGTTGTCCGTGCTCGCCGGTCTGGGTGCCGGTATCGCGGTGGCATGGTTCACCGAGCCGGGGCGGCGCTTCATCGTTTTTGCCAACGAGTCGGTTGCCGAGGCCAAGAAGGTTGCCTGGCCCAGCCGCAAGGAAACGCTGCAGACCACCGCCATCGTGTTCGGCTTCGTGGTCGTGATGGCACTGTTCCTGTGGCTGACCGACAAGAGTCTCGAGTGGGTGTTGTACGACCTGATCCTGGGCTGGAAGAAATCATGAGCAAACGTTGGTACGTTGTGCACGCCTATTCCGGCTTCGAGAAGTCGGTTCAGCGCGCGCTGACCGAGCGTGTTGCGCGTTCGGGCATGCAGGACAAGTTCGGCCAGATTCTCGTGCCGGTCGAGGAAGTGATCGAAATGCGCGGCGGCCAGAAGGCTGTGTCCGAGCGCAAGTTCTTTCCTGGCTATGTGCTCGTCGAGATGGAGATGGACGAGGACAGCTGGCACCTGGTCAAGAGCACGCCGAAAGTGACCGGCTTTGTCGGCGGCTCGGCCAACAAGCCGACGCCGATTTCGGACAAGGAAGTCGACAAGATCATGCAGCAGATGCAGGAAGGGGTGGAGAAGCCCCGTCCCAAGGTGCTGTTCGAAGTGGGCGAGTTGGTGCGCGTCAAGGAAGGCCCCTTCACCGACTTCAATGGTTCGGTGGAAAGCGTCAATTACGAAAAGAGCCGTCTGCACGTGTCGGTGACCATCTTTGGTCGTGCGACGCCGGTCGAGCTCGAGTTCTCGCAGGTCGAGAAGGTCTGACCTGAAGGTTTCGGTGGCGCCGCAAGGTGCTGCCACGGTGCGCGGCAGCAGCCCTTCGGGGTTGTGCCGCGCGATTGTTTCCGGTGCGCATGCGCCGGATGAGGAGTGGCCGGGCCTGAGTGTCCGCCACGCTATCACTCGCAAATGGAGTCATCATGGCGAAGAAAATCGTCGGCTACGTGAAGCTGCAAGTGCCGGCCGGCAAGGCGAACCCGTCGCCCCCGATCGGTCCCGCGCTGGGTCAGCGCGGTCTGAACATCATGGAGTTCTGCAAGGCGTTCAACGCGCAGACCCAGGGTATGGAACCGGGTCTGCCGATCCCGGTGGTGATCACCGCCTACGCGGACAAGTCCTTCACTTTCGTGATGAAGTCGCCCCCGGCGACCATCCTGATCAAGAAGGCTGCCGGCATCACCAAGGGCTCGCCGAAGCCGCACACCGACAAGGTCGGCAAGGTCACCCGCGCCCAGCTCGAAGAAATCGCGAAGGTGAAGAACAAGGATCTGACCGCTGCCGATCTGGATGCCGCTGTGCGCACGATCGCCGGTTCTGCCCGCAGCATGGGCATCACGGTGGAGGGCCTGTAATCATGGCAAAGCTCTCGAAGCGCATTCAGGCGCTGCGCGCCAAGGTTGATCGCAACCGCGCATACCCGCTGGCCGACGCGCTGGCGCTGGTGAAGGAAACCGCCAACGCCAAGTTCGACGAGTCGGTCGATCTGGCCGTGAATCTGGGTATCGATGCGAAGAAGTCGGACCAGCTGGTCCGTGGCTCCGTCGTGCTGCCTGCCGGTACCGGCAAGAGCGTCCGCGTCGCCGTGTTCGCCCAGGGCGCAAAGGCTGAAGAAGCCAAGGCCGCTGGTGCCGATGTCGTCGGTTTCGACGATCTGGCAGCCCAGGTTAAGGAAGGCAATCTGAACTTCGACGTGGCCATCGCCACGCCGGACGCGATGCGTGTCGTCGGCGCGCTGGGCCAGATCCTCGGTCCGCGCGGCCTGATGCCGAACCCGAAGGTCGGCACCGTGACGATGGACGTCACCACCGCGGTGAAGAACGCCAAGGCCGGTCAGGTGCAGTACCGCACCGACAAGGGCGGCATCGTCCAGTGCACGGTCGGTCGCGCCTCCTTCACGCCGGAACAGCTGACGACCAACATCAAGGCCCTGATCGAAGCGCTGAACAAGGCGCGTCCGGCAGCGGCCAAGGGTGTCTACCTGCGCAAGGTGTCGGTGACGACCACCATGGGCGTCGGCATCCGCGTCGATCAGGCGACGGTGCAGTAAGGAATTGAATTCGCGCCCGGTCCGCCGGGCGCATGACAACAGGACTTTGGGCCGTCGCGGCCAGCATGGCGCGGCGGGTTGTCAAAGACCGCAGGTGCCCGCAAGGGTCTAATGGTGCGCAAGTGCCGCCTGCGCAGATGGCGTTACCCGACACAGGATGGATGGTGTCCTCACGGACAGTTTCTTCTCCTGAATACGGTCGCCGCACGTGGTTGATCCGGTAAGCAGTGATGCGATCCGGACGACTGTAATCATGGGAGTAGACCTTGGCACTCAATCTCGATCAGAAGAAGGAAGTGGTTGCCGGCGTATCCGCTGCAGTTGCGGACGCGCAAGTAATCGTGATCGCCGAGAACAAAGGTCTGGAAGTGGGCGATGTCACGCGTTTGCGTGCCCAGGCCCGTGCGCAGGGCGTCTACCTGCGTGTTCTGAAGAACACGCTGGCGCGTCGCGCTGTTGCGGGTACCCCGTTCGAGGGGTTGGCGAATGAAATGACCGGTCCGCTGCTTTACGGCATGTCGGCCGATCCGGTTTCGGCCGCGAAGGTCATTCAGGATTTCGCCAAGGGCAACGACAAGCTGGTGATTCGCGGTGGCGCGCTGGCCAATTACGTCATGGACGCCGCTGGCGTCAAGGCGCTGGCCTCCATGCCGAGCCGCGAAGAACTGCTGGCCACCCTTCTGGGCACGATGCAGGCGCCGATCGCCAAGTTCGTTCAGACGCTCAACGAAGTTCCGGGCAAGTTTGTCCGTACCGTTGCAGCGCTGCGCGACGAACGCGAAAAGCAGTCCGCTTAAGTTCAGGCCTCAATTCAGATCAAGCAATCATCCGCGCGACTGCATGTTGATGCACCGCGCTTGAAACAGGAGTTTTGAAATGTCCGTTAGCAAAGACCAGATTCTGGAAGCCATCTCCGCCATGACCGTTCTCGAGCTGTCGCAGCTCATCAAGGACATGGAAGAGAAGTTCGGCGTGTCGGCTGCTGCCGCTGTTGCCGTTGCCGCCCCGGCTGCCGGTGGCGCCGCTGCCCCGGCTGCTGAAGAGAAGACCGAATTCACCGTCGTTCTGGCCGCTGCCGGCGAGAAGAAGGTTGAAGTCATCAAGGTCGTGCGCGCAGTGACCGGCCTGGGCCTGAAGGAAGCCAAGGACCTGGTTGATGGCGCTCCGAAGCCCGTCAAGGAAGGCATCTCCAAGGCTGACGCTGAAGCCCTGAAGAAGCAGCTGGAAGAAGCCGGCGCCAAGGTCGAACTGAAGTAATTCGACTCTGGTTGGCGGGAGCGCGTGCTTTGCGGCACGCGCTCCCGTTGTCGTTTATGCAGCATGTTCGGGATACCAGGAAAACGCGGCACCAAACCGCCTTTTCCTTGTCTTCCGAAGCGATCACGGAAGACCGTCGTCGGTCGAGCGAAAGTCCCGCCTCGGGTGTTCAGCCCGCGCTTTCGCTGTCAGCCCAGGGGTTGGTAGAGGCCAACCGCCGGTGACGCTGTCCTGATTGCATTCCGTGGTGAAACACGGGCCGCGCGCCGGGTGGCGCACGCTCCGTTTTTCCCCGGCCATCGCACTCTTTGTCCGGAGATTTCATGGCCTATACCTACACCGAGAAGAAACGCATCCGCAAAAGCTTTGCTAAGCGCGATGCGGTGCTCGACGTGCCCTTCCTGCTGGCGACCCAGCTGGAGTCCTACACGCAGTTCCTGCAGACCGACGTGCCGCTCGAGCACCGTCGCAATCAGGGTCTGCAGGCCGCATTCACGTCGATCTTCCCGATCAGCTCGCACTCCGGCAATGCCCGTCTCGAGTTCGTCCACTACATGCTGGGCGAGCCGGCCTTCGACGTGAAGGAATGTCATCAGCGCGGCCTCACTTTCGCCAGCCCGCTGCGCGCGCGCGTTCGCCTGGTCATCATGGACCGCGAAGCGCCGAAGGAAACGATCAAGGAAGTGAAGGAGCAGGAAGTGTACATGGGCGAGATTCCGCTCATGACGACCACCGGCTCCTTCGTCATCAATGGCACCGAGCGTGTCATCGTCAGCCAGCTGCACCGTTCGCCGGGCGTGTTCTTCGAGCACGACCGCGGCAAGACGCACAGCTCGGGCAAGCTGCTGTTCTCCGCCCGCATCATCCCGTATCGCGGTTCCTGGCTCGACTTCGAATTCGACCCGAAGGACTATCTGTACTTCCGCGTGGACCGTCGCCGCAAGATGCCGGTGACCATCCTGCTGAAGGCCATCGGCATGATGCCGGAACAGATCCTCGAAACCTTCTTCGACTTCGACAGCTTCAACCTGGCGTCGAAGAGCGGCATCCAGATGAAGCTGGTACCGGAACGTCTGCGTGGCGAGATCGCCAAGTTCGACATCGTCGATGCGTCGGGCAAGGTCGTGGTCGCCAAGGACAAGCGCATCACCGCCAAGCACATCCGTGAACTGGCCGAGTCGGGCACAGAATCCATCGCCGTGCCGGAAGATTTCCTGGTCGGCCGTGTGATCGCGACCGCAGTCGTCGATCAGGACAGTGGCGAAATCCTTGCCAACGCGAACGACGAGATCACCGAAGACCTGCTGGCCAAGATGTCGGCCGCCGGCGTCGGCGAAATCAGCACGCTGTACACCAACGATCTGGACCGCGGCCCCTACATCTCGCAGACGCTGCGTACCGATGAGACGGCGGACCAGTGGTCGGCCCGCGTGGCCATCTACCGCATGATGCGTCCGGGCGAGCCGCCCACGGAAGACGCGGTGGAAACGCTGTTCCACGGCCTGTTCTACTCGGAAGAGCGCTACGACCTGTCGGCCGTCGGCCGCATGAAGTTCAACCGCCGTGTCGGTCGTGACGCCATCGAAGGCGCGCCGACGCTGTCGAACGAAGACATCGTCGACGTGATCAGGATCCTGGTGGATCTGCGCAACGGCAAGGGCGAGATCGACGATATCGACCACCTCGGCAACCGCCGTGTGCGTTCGGTCGGCGAACTGGCCGAGAACCAGTTCCGCGCCGGTCTGGTGCGTGTCGAGCGTGCAGTGAAGGAACGCCTGTCGCAGGCCGAATCCGACAACCTGATGCCGCATGACCTGATCAACGCCAAGCCGATTTCGGCTGCGATCAAGGAATTCTTCGGTTCCAGCCAGCTGTCGCAGTTCATGGACCAGACCAACCCGCTGTCGGAGATCACGCACAAGCGTCGCGTGTCCGCTCTGGGCCCGGGCGGTCTGACGCGCGAGCGCGCAGGCTTCGAAGTGCGCGACGTGCATCCGACCCACTATGGCCGCGTGTGCCCGATCGAAACGCCTGAAGGCCCGAACATCGGCCTGATCAACTCGCTCGCGCTGTACGCCCGTACCAACAAGTACGGCTTCCTGGAAACGCCGTACCGCCGCGTTGATGCCGGCCGCGTGACTGATCAGATCGACTTCCTGTCGGCGATCGAGGAAGGCAAGTACGTGATCGCGCAGGCGAACGCCTCGCTGGACGGTGAAGGTGCGCTGAGCGACGAGCTGGTGTCCTGCCGTCACAAGGGCGAATTCATGCTGTCGACGCCGGACCAGGTTCAGTACATGGATATCGCGCCGGGCCAGATCGTGTCCGTTGCTGCGTCCCTGATTCCGTTCCTCGAACACGATGATGCGAACCGCGCACTGATGGGCGCCAACATGCAGCGTCAGGCCGTGCCCTGCCTGCGTCCGGAGAAGGCTTTCGTCGGTACCGGCATCGAGCGCACCGTGGCGGTCGACTCGGGTACGGCGGTGCAGGCGCTGCGCGGCGGCGTGGTCGACTACGTCGATGCCAGCCGCGTCGTGGTCCGTGTCAATGACGAGGAAACAGTGCCGGGTGAAGTCGGCGTCGACATCTACAACCTGGTCAAGTACACCCGCTCGAACCAGAACACCAACATCAACCAGCGTCCGGTCGTGAAGATCGGCGACATCATCGCCAAGGGCGACGTGGTGGCCGACGGCGCCTCGACCGACCTCGGCGAACTGGCTCTCGGCCAGAACATGCTGGTCGCCTTCATGCCGTGGAACGGTTACAACTTCGAGGATTCGATCCTGCTGTCGGAGCGCGTCGTCGCTGAAGACCGCTTCACGTCGGTCCACATCGAAGAGCTGACCGTGGTCGCCCGCGACACCAAGCTGGGCCCCGAGGAAATCACGCGCGACATCGCGTCGCTCGGCGAAGCACAGCTCGGCCGTCTGGACGAGTCCGGCATCGTGTACATCGGCGCTGAAGTCGAAGCCGGTGACGTGCTGGTTGGCAAGGTGACGCCGAAGGGCGAAACCCAGCTGACGCCGGAAGAAAAGCTGCTGCGCGCGATCTTCGGCGAGAAGGCCTCCGACGTGAAGGACACCTCGCTGCGCGTGCCGTCCGGCATGAACGGCACGGTGATCGACGTGCAGGTGTTCACCCGCGAAGGCATCGAGCGCGACAAGCGCGCTCAGTCCATCATCGACGACATGCTGCGCGGCTACCGCCAGGATCTGGGCGACCAGATGCGCATCGTCGAACGCGACACCTTCGCCCGTATCGAGCGCCTGCTGATCGGTCGTGTCGCCAACGGCGGCCCGAAGCGCCTGGCCAAGGGTGCCACCATCACGCGTGAGTACCTGGATGGTGTCGAGCCGCACAGCTGGTTCGACATCCGCATGGCGGAGGAAGACATTGCCGGCCAACTGGAAAGCCTGCGCGAATCGCTGGAGAAGACCCGCACCGACTTCGACCTCGCTTTCGAGCTGAAGAAGAAGAAGCTCACCCAGGGCGACGAGCTGCCGCCGGGCGTGCAGAAGATGGTCAAGGTCTATCTGGCGGTGAAGCGTCGTCTGCAGCCGGGCGACAAGATGGCCGGCCGCCACGGCAACAAGGGTGTCGTGTCCAAGATCACGCCGATCGAAGACATGCCCTACATGGAAGACGGCACCTCGGTCGACATCGTGCTGAACCCGCTCGGCGTGCCGTCGCGGATGAACATCGGTCAGATCCTGGAAACCCACCTCGGCATGGCTGCACGCGGCCTGGGCAAGAAGATCGACGCGATGCTGCGCCGTCAGGCCAATATGGCTGAACTGCGCGCCTTCCTCGACGAGATCTACAACCGCAGCGGCACCAGCGAAGACATCGCCTCGCTGAACGACGGCGAAGTGCTGGAGCTGGCAAGCAACCTGAAGCACGGCGTGCCGTTCGCGACGCCGGTGTTCGACGGTGCGCACGAAGGCGAAATCCGCCGCATGCTGGAATTGGCCGACATGCCGGCTGGCGGCCAGATGACGCTGTACGACGGACGCACCGGCGAGGCCTTCGAGCGCCAGGTCACCGTGGGCTACATGCACGTGCTGAAGCTGCATCACCTGGTCGACGACAAGATGCACGCCCGCTCGACCGGCCCGTACTCGCTGGTGACCCAGCAGCCGCTGGGCGGCAAGGCGCAGTTCGGTGGTCAGCGTTTCGGTGAGATGGAAGTGTGGGCGCTGGAAGCGTACGGCGCTTCCTACACGCTGCAGGAAATGCTCACCGTGAAGTCCGATGACGTGACCGGCCGTACCAAGGTCTACGAAAACATCGTCAAGGGCGAGCACAAGATCGATGCCGGCATGCCGGAGTCGTTCAACGTGCTGGTGAAGGAAATCCGATCCCTGGCCATCGACATTGATTTGGAGCGGTTCTAGGACTGGGCGCGAAAGCGTTCCGCCTAGCCCCTAGCCACTAGCCCCAAAGGAGTTGCCATGAAAGCATTGCTGGATCTTTTCAAGCAGGTCACGCAGGAAGAAGAGTTCGACGCGATCACCATCGGTCTCGCGTCGCCGGACAAGATCCGTTCCTGGTCCTACGGCGAGGTCAAGAAGCCGGAGACCATCAACTACCGTACCTTCAAGCCGGAGCGGGACGGTCTGTTCTGCGCCAAGATCTTCGGCCCGGTCAAGGATTACGAGTGCCTGTGCGGCAAGTACAAGCGTCTGAAGCATCGCGGCGTCATCTGCGAGAAGTGCGGCGTTGAAGTCACGCTGTCCAAGGTGCGTCGCGAGCGCATGGGCCACATCGAGCTGGCCAGCCCGACCGCGCACATCTGGTTCCTGAAGTCGCTGCCGTCGCGTCTGGGCATGGTGCTCGACATGACGCTGCGCGACATCGAGCGCGTGCTGTACTTCGAAGGCTATGTCGTCGTCGATCCGGGCATGACGCCGCTGAACCGCGGCCAGCTGCTGTCGGAAGACGACTATCTGGCCAAGGTCGAGGAGTACGGCGACGACTTCACCGCGTTCATGGGTGCGGAAGGCGTGCGCGGCATGCTGCGTTCGCTCGACCTGAACCGTGAAGTCGAGAAGCTTCGCGGCGAGCTGGAAGCCACCAGCTCCGAAGCGAAGATGAAGAAGATTTCGAAGCGTCTGAAGATCCTGGAAGGCTTCCAGCATTCGGGCATCAAGCCCGAGTGGATGATTCTGGAAGTGCTGCCGGTGCTGCCGCCGGACCTGCGTCCGCTGGTGCCGCTGGATGGCGGCCGCTTCGCGACCTCGGATCTGAACGACCTGTACCGCCGCGTCATCAACCGCAACAACCGCCTGAAGCGTCTGCTCGAGCTGAAGGCGCCTGAAATCATCGTGCGCAACGAAAAGCGCATGCTGCAGGAAGCGGTGGATTCGCTGCTCGACAACGGCCGTCGCGGCAAGGCGATGACCGGTGCCAACAAGCGTCCGCTGAAGTCGCTGGCCGACATGATCAAGGGCAAGGGCGGTCGTTTCCGTCAGAACCTGCTGGGCAAGCGCGTCGACTACTCGGGCCGCTCGGTCATCGTGGTCGGTCCGCAGCTCAAGCTGCACCAGTGCGGCCTGCCGAAGAAGATGGCGCTTGAGCTGTTCAAGCCCTTCATCTTCAACAAGCTCGAACTGAACGGCATGGCGACCACCATCAAGGCCGCCAAGAAGCTGGTCGAGCAGGAAGTGCCTGAGGTGTGGGACATCCTCGAAGAGGTGATCCGCGAACATCCGGTCATGCTGAACCGCGCGCCGACGCTGCACCGCCTCGGCATCCAGGCCTTCGAGCCGACGCTGATCGAAGGCAAGGCCATCCAGCTGCACCCGCTGGTCTGCGTGGCGTTCAACGCCGACTTCGACGGTGACCAGATGGCCGTCCACGTGCCGCTGTCGCTGGAAGCGCAGATGGAAGCGCGTACGCTGATGCTGGCGTCGAACAACGTGCTGTCGCCCGCCAACGGCGAGCCGATCATCGTGCCGTCGCAGGACATCGTGCTCGGTCTGTACTACGCCACCCGCGCCAAGATCAACGGCAAGGGCGAAGGCATGATGTTCGCGAACGTGAACGAAATGCGCCGCGCCTACGAGAACGGCTTCGTCGAACTGCACTCGAAGGTGGCGGTGCGCATCCGCGAAGTCGAAGTCGTCGACGGTGAGAAGCGCGAGAAGATCACGCGCTACGACACCACGGTCGGTCGCGCCATGCTGGCAGAAATCCTGCCGCCGGGCCTGCCGTTCTCGGTGCTCGACAAGCCGCTGAAGAAGAAGGAAATCTCGAAGCTGGTAAACCACAGCTTCCGTCGCTGCGGCCTGCGCGAAACCGTCATCTTTGCCGACAAGCTGATGCAGGCCGGTTTCGGTCTCGCGACCCGCGCCGGCATTTCGATCGCGGTGAAGGACATGCTGGTGCCGGACGCCAAGCACACCATCATCAGCGCTGCCGAAGCGGAGGTGAAGGAAATCGCCCAGCAGTACACCTCGGGTCTGGTGACCGACGGCGAGCGCTACAACAAGGTGGTGGACATCTGGGGTCGCGCCGGTGACCAGGTCGCGAAGGCCATGATGGACCAGCTCGGTCAGGAAGATACGGTCGATCGCAACGGCAACACGGTGAAGCAGGAGTCGTTCAACTCCATCTACATGATGGCCGACTCCGGCGCCCGCGGTTCAGCCGCCCAGATCCGTCAGCTGGCCGGTATGCGGGGCCTGATGGCGAAGCCGGACGGCTCCATCATCGAAACGCCGATCACGACGAACTTCCGTGAAGGTCTGAACGTTCTGCAGTACTTCATCTCGACGCACGGCGCCCGTAAGGGTCTGGCCGATACGGCGCTGAAGACCGCGAACTCCGGTTACCTGACCCGTCGTCTGGTCGATGTGACGCAGGATCTGGTGGTCACCGAAGACGATTGCGGTACCGCCGAGGGCTTCGTCATGAAGGCGCTGGTCGAGGGCGGTGAAGTGATCGAGCCGCTGCGCGAGCGTGTGCTCGGCCGCGTGACGGCTGCTGACGTCGTCAATCCGGAGACCCAGGAAACGGTGATCTACGCCGGCGAACTGATCGACGAAGACCGCTGCGATCTGATGGATTCGCTCGGCGTCGATGAGGTGAAGGTGCGTACGCCGCTGACCTGCGAAACGCGCTACGGCCTGTGCGCCCAGTGCTACGGTCGCGACCTCGGTCGCGGCCAGATCGTCAACGCCGGTGAGGCAGTGGGTGTGATCGCTGCGCAGTCGATCGGCGAGCCGGGCACGCAGCTGACGATGCGTACCTTCCACGTCGGTGGTGCGGCGTCGCGAGCTGCCGCCGCCAGCGGTGTCGAAGCCAAGAGCGCGGGCGTCATCCGCTTCACGCAGAACATGCGCTACGTCACCAGCGCGAAGAACGAGAAGATCGTCATCGCCCGCAGTGCCGAAATCATCATCACCGATGACCACGGTCGTGAGCGCGAGCGCCACAAGGTGCCGTACGGTGCGACGCTGCAGGTCGATGAAGGTCAGACCATCAAGGCCGGCACCGGCCTGGCGACCTGGGATCCGCATACCCGCCCCATCATTACCGAGTACTCGGGCATCGTGCGCTTCGAACACGTCGAGGAAGGCGTGACCGTGGCGAAGCAGGTCGATGACGTGACCGGCCTGACGACGCTGGTGGTTATCGATCCGAAGCGTCGCAGCACCAGCACCAAGGGCCTGCGCCCGCAGGTGAAGCTGCTGACCGAGTCGGGCGACGAAGTGAAGATCGCCGGTACCGATACGGCCGTGTCGATCACCTTCCAGGTGGGTTGCATCATCACCGTGAAGGACGGTCAGGCGGTCAGCGTTGGTGACGTGCTGGCGCGCATCCCTCAGGAGTCCGCGAAGACGCGCGACATTACCGGGGGTCTGCCGCGCGTGGCCGAGCTGTTCGAGGCCCGTTCGCCGAAGGACGCAGGCCTGCTGGCCGAAGTCACCGGTACGGTGTCGTTCGGCAAGGACACCAAGGGCAAGCAGCGTCTGGTGATCACCGAGCCGGATGGCACGGTGAACGAGTTCCTGATCCCGAAGGACAAGCACGTCACGGTGCACGACGGCCAGGTGGTGAACAAGGGCGAGGTGATCGTCGACGGCGCAGTCGAGCCGCACGACATCCTGCGTCTGAAGGGTGTCGAGGAACTGGCGCGCTACATCATCGACGAAGTGCAGGACGTGTACCGTCTGCAGGGCGTGAAGATCAACGACAAGCACATCGAGGTGATCGTCCGCCAGATGCTGCGTCGCGTGGTCATCGTCGATTCCGGCGATTCGAAGTTCATCCGCGAGGAACAGGTCGAACGTTCCGAGGTGCTCGACGAGAACGATCGTCTGGTCGCCGAAGGCAAGCGTCCGGCCGAATACCAGTACATGCTGCTGGGTATTACCAAGGCCTCGCTGTCGACCGACTCGTTCATCTCCGCGGCGTCCTTCCAGGAAACGACGCGTGTGCTGACCGAGGCGGCCATCATGGGCAAGCGCGACGAACTGCGCGGCCTGAAGGAAAACGTCATCGTCGGTCGCTTGATCCCGGCCGGTACGGGTCTGGCCTACCACCGCACCCGTCGTGCCCAGGCTGTCGGCGACGACGCCGCGGCAGCCGATCGCGTGCTGTTCGGCGATGACCCCGTGACGGCGGACGCCGATGCGGGTGAAGCGCAGTAATCGTCTTACGCAGTAGAGAGCACAACCCCGCGGTGTTCGGCGAATGCCGCGGGGTTGACCCTGTTGTTTTTATGTGCCTATAATCCGGCCTCTTTGTGGGTCCGCCAACCGTAGCGGGCTCAAGGCGAACGAGTCGCGGAGGCGGGCCACTGGATAGGCGTCGCCTCCGGTCTTTTGGAATCTCGAAAAAATGCCAACCATCAATCAGCTTGTACGCAAGCCGCGCACGTCGCCGGTAAGCAAATCCAAGGTGCCGGCTCTCGAAGCCTGCCCGCAAAAGCGCGGCGTCTGCACCCGCGTGTACACCACGACCCCGAAGAAGCCGAACTCGGCACTGCGTAAGGTCGCCAAGGTGCGTCTGACCAACGGCTTCGAGGTCATTTCCTACATCGGCGGTGAAGGTCACAACCTGCAGGAACACTCGGTTGTGCTGATTCGCGGTGGCCGTGTGAAGGATCTGCCGGGTGTGCGCTACCACATCGTCCGCGGCTCGCTCGACCTTCAGGGTGTGAAGGATCGTAAGCAGTCCCGTTCGAAGTACGGCGCCAAGCGTCCGAAGAAAGCGTAATCGCAAGAGATTGAGGGGTTAAAAAATGCCGCGTCGTCGCGAAGTACCCAAGCGGGACATTCTGCCGGATCCGAAATTCGGCAGTGTCGAGCTTTCCAAGTTTGTCAATGTGCTGATGTCTGCCGGCAAGAAGTCTGTTGCCGAGCGCATCGTCTATGGCGCGTTTGACCAGATCAAGACCAAGAGTGGCAAGGATCCGCTCGAGGTGTTCTCCCAGGCGATCAACAACGTCAAGCCGGTGGTCGAGGTGAAGAGCCGCCGTGTTGGTGGTGCCAACTATCAGGTGCCGGTTGAAGTGCGTCCGTCGCGTCGCATGGCGCTGTCGATGCGCTGGCTGCGTGAGGCTGCCCGCAAGCGTTCCGAGAAGTCGATGGGCCTGCGTCTGGCTGCCGAGCTGCTGGAAGCGGCTGAAGGTCGCGGCGCTGCAATGAAGAAGCGAGACGAAGTTCACCGGATGGCGGATGCCAACAAGGCGTTCTCGCACTTCCGCTTCTGATTCCAAATTTCGCTTAACTGACTGGCCGCCACTTGTGGCGGCCTCTTGTTTCAAAGGACTGTATCGTGGCACGCAAGACACCGATCGAGCGCTACCGGAACATCGGCATTTCCGCTCACATCGACGCCGGCAAGACGACGACGACCGAGCGGATTCTTTACTACACCGGCGTCAACCACAAGCTGGGTGAGGTGCATGATGGCGCCGCCACGACGGACTGGATGGAACAGGAGCAGGAGCGTGGCATCACGATCACCTCCGCTGCCGTGACCACCTTCTGGAAGGGCATGGGCGGCAACTATCCCGAACACCGCATCAACATCATCGACACCCCGGGTCACGTTGACTTCACGATCGAAGTCGAGCGCTCGATGCGTGTGCTCGACGGTGCGTGCATGGTCTATTGCGCGGTGGGTGGTGTTCAGCCGCAGTCGGAAACCGTGTGGCGTCAGGCCAACAAGTACGGTGTGCCGCGTCTCGCCTTCGTGAACAAGATGGACCGTACCGGCGCCAACTTCTTCAAGGTGTACGAGCAGCTGAAGACTCGTCTGAGCGCGAATCCGGTTCCGGTGGTTGTGCCCATCGGCGCGGAAGAGAACTTCAAGGGCGTTGTCGACCTCATCAAGATGAAGGCCATTCTGTGGGATGAGGCTTCGCAGGGCATCAAGTTCTCGTACGAGGACATTCCTGCCGAGCTGCAATCCACCTGCGAAGAGTGGCGTGAAAAGATGGTCGAGGCGGCTGCCGAGTCCAGCGAAGAGATGATGAACAAGTACCTCGAGAGCGGTGAGCTTTCCGAGGCTGACATCATCCTGGGTCTGCGCACCCGCACCATTGCAGGCGAGATCCAGCCAATGCTGTGCGGCACCGCGTTCAAGAACAAGGGCGTGCAGCGCATGCTGGATGCTGTCGTCGATTTCCTGCCTTCCCCGGTTGATATTCCGCCGGTCAAGGGCATCGGTGAAAACGACGAGCAGGTTGAGCGCGCAGCGGCCGACGACGAAAAGTTCTCGGCTTTGGCGTTCAAGCTGATGTCGGACAAGTACGTCGGTCAGCTCACCTTCATTCGTGTCTATTCGGGCGTTCTGAAGTCCGGCGATACCGTGTACAACCCGGTCAAGGGCAAGAAGGAGCGTATCGGCCGTCTGGTGCAGATGCACGCCAACGATCGCCAGGAAATCGAAGAGGTTCGTGCAGGCGACATCGCCGCTGCGATCGGCCTTCAGTCGGTGACCACCGGTGAAACGCTGTGCGATCCGGATGCCGAAGTCACGCTCGAGCGTATGGAATTCCCGGAGCCGGTGATTCACGTCGCTGTCGAGCCGAAGACCAAGGGTGACCAGGAAAAGATGGGCCTGGCGCTTGGCCGTCTGGCACAGGAAGATCCGTCCTTCCGCGTGCGTACTGACGAAGAGTCTGGCCAGACCGTCATTTCGGGCATGGGCGAGCTGCACCTCGAAATCATCGTTGATCGAATGAAGCGTGAATTCGGTGTCGAGGCAAACGTCGGTGCGCCGCAGGTGGCCTACCGCGAGGCGGTGCGCAAGTCGGTCGAGCAGGAAGGCAAGTTTGTCAAGCAGTCGGGCGGTCGCGGCCAATACGGTCACGTCTGGATCAAGCTTGAGCCGAACGAGCCGGGCAAGGGCTATCAGTTCGTGGATGCAATCAAGGGCGGTACCGTGCCGCGCGAATTCATCCCGGCTGTCGATCGCGGCCTGCAGGAGACCCTGCCGAACGGTGTTCTGGCTGGCTTCCCGGTGGTGGATGTGAAGGTCACGCTGTTTGATGGCTCCTACCACGACGTGGACTCGAACGAGAACGCGTTCAAGATGGCTGCTTCGATGGCCTTCAAGGATGCGATGCGCAAGGCCAGTCCGGTTCTGCTCGAGCCGATGATGGCCGTCGAGGTGGAAACGCCGGAAGACTACATGGGCAACGTCATGGGTGACCTGTCCGGTCGTCGCGGCATCGTCCAGGGCATGGAAGACCTGCCGGGTGGCATCAAGGCGATCAAGGCTGAAGTGCCGCTCGCATCGATGTTCGGTTACTCGACCACGCTGCGCTCGCTGAGCCAGGGTCGCGCAACCTACTCGATGGAATTCAAGCATTACGCGGAAGCGCCCAAGAACGTCGCTGACGCCATCATCAACAAGAAGTGAGTTTTGGGATTTAGGGGTTAGAAATGGCAAAGGGAAAGTTTGAGCGCACCAAGCCGCACGTGAACGTGGGCACGATTGGTCACGTTGACCATGGCAAGACGACGCTGACGGCGGCGATCACGACGATTCTGTCGTCGAAGTTCGGTGGTGAGGCGAAGGCGTACGACCAGATCGACGCAGCGCCGGAAGAGAAGGCGCGCGGCATCACGATCAACACGGCGCACGTTGAGTACGAGACGGCAACCCGTCACTACGCGCACGTTGATTGCCCGGGTCACGCCGACTACGTGAAGAACATGATTACCGGTGCCGCGCAGATGGACGGCGCCATCCTGGTGTGTTCGGCCGCTGACGGCCCGATGCCGCAGACGCGCGAGCACATCCTGCTGGCCCGTCAGGTCGGTGTGCCGTACATCGTCGTGTTCCTGAACAAGTGCGACATGGTCGACGACGCCGAGCTGCTCGAGCTGGTTGAAATGGAAGTGCGCGAGCTGCTGTCGAAGTACGACTTCCCGGGCGACGACGTGCCCATCGTCAAGGGCTCGGCCCTGAAGGCGCTGGAAGGCGATAAGACCGATCTGGGCGAAGGTGCCATCATGGCGCTGGCCGCTGCACTGGACAGCTACATCCCGACGCCGGAGCGTGCGGTGGATGGCGCGTTCCTGATGCCGATCGAAGACGTGTTCTCGATCTCGGGCCGCGGCACCGTGGTGACCGGTCGTATCGAGCGCGGCATCGTGAAGGTCGGTGAGGAAATCGAAATCGTCGGTATCAAGCCGACGGTGAAGACCACCTGCACCGGCGTTGAAATGTTCCGCAAGCTGCTGGACCAGGGTCAGGCGGGCGACAACGTCGGCGTGCTGCTGCGCGGCACCAAGCGTGAAGACGTGGAGCGTGGTCAGGTTCTGGCCAAGCCGGGCTCGATCAAGCCGCACACGCACTTCACGGCCGAGATCTACGTGCTGTCGAAGGAAGAAGGTGGTCGTCACACGCCGTTCTTCAACGGCTACCGCCCGCAGTTCTACTTCCGTACGACGGACGTGACCGGCTCGATCGAACTGCCGGCCGGCACCGAAATGGTGATGCCGGGTGACAACGTGTCGATCACGGTGAAGCTGATCGCCCCGATCGCGATGGAAGAAGGTCTGCGCTTCGCGATCCGCGAAGGTGGCCGTACCGTCGGCGCCGGCGTGGTTGCAAAGATCATCGAATAATTAGTACAATCGTCAGCTTTTGCGCCGGGTGGCTTGTGCTACCCGGCTTTGCTCTTTCGCTCTTTGGGAAAAACCAATGCAAAGCCAGAAGATTCGTATTCGCCTCAAGGCATTCGACTATCGCCTGATCGATCAGTCGGCTCTTGAGATTGTGGATACCGCCAAGCGCACCGGCGCCGTTGTTCGTGGTCCCGTGCCGCTGCCGACCCGCATCGAGCGTTTCAACGTGCTGCGTTCGCCGCACGTGAACAAGAGCTCGCGCGATCAGTTTGAAATCCGTACTCATGTTCGCCTGATGGACATCATCGACCCGACCGACAAGACCGTCGACGCGTTGATGAAGCTCGATCTGCCGGCGGGTGTGGATGTCGAGATCAAGCTTCAGTAAGTGCAGTCTTTTCCGGCGTACTTTTTGCCGGTAAGCGTCACCGGATGTTCCGGTGGCAGTTGAAACGGATCCCGGTCAATCGCAACCGGGATGAGGAGAAAAACATGACTCTAGGCCTTGTGGGTCGCAAGGTCGGCATGACGCGTATTTTCACCGACGACGGGCAAACCGTCCCGGTGACGGTCGTTGATGTGTCGAACAATCGCGTTACCCAGATCAAGACAGCAGAAACCGACGGTTATACGTCGGTGCAGGTCGCTTTCGGCAAGCGTCGCGCTACTCGCGTGAACAAAGCCGCCGCAGGTCATTTCGCCAAGGCAGGTGTCGAGGCCGGTGAGGTGCTGCGTGAATTCCGTGTGGATGCTGGCAAGCTCGCCGAGTTCAAGGCGGGTGATGTGATCAGCCCTGCCTCAGTGTTCTCGGTAGGCCAGAAGGTCGATGTGACGGGTACGTCCATCGGTAAGGGCTTTGCCGGTGCCATCAAGCGCCACAACTTCTCGTCCAACCGTGCGTCGCACGGCAACTCGATCTCGCACAACTCGCCGGGTTCGATCGGTATGGCGCAGGATCCGGGTCGCGTTTTCCCGGGCAAGCGCATGGCCGGTCACCTGGGTGACGTCAAGTGCACCCAGCAGGGGCTGGAGGTCGTGCGTATCGACGAGGCCCGTCAGCTGCTGCTCATCAAGGGCGCAATTCCGGGTTCCAAGGGCGGCGACGTTGTCGTGCTGCCGGCGGTCAAGGGCTGAGGAGAGCGCGATGGCTGAATTGAAGGTTTTGAACGACGCTGGTCAACAGGCGGCGACGGTGCAGGCACCGGACGCGCTGTTCGCCCGCGAATACAACGAAGCGCTGGTGCACCAGGTGGTCGTGGCCTATCAGGCCAACGCTCGCCAGGGTACCCGCGCTCAGAAGGACCGTACGCTGGTCAAGCACACCACGCGCAAGCCGTGGCGTCAGAAGGGTACCGGTCGCGCACGCGCCGGTATGTCCTCCAGCCCGCTGTGGCGTGGCGGCGGTCGCATCTTCCCGAACTCGCCCGACGAGAACTTCTCGCAGAAGGTCAATCGCAAGATGTATCGCGCCGGCATCGCCGCGATCCTCTCGCAGCTGGCTCGCGAAGACCGCATCGCTGTGGTCGAGAATTTCAATGTCGAGGCTCCGAAGACCAAGCTGCTGTCGAGCAAGCTCAAGGGCATGGGTCTGGATTCGGTGCTCGTGATCACCGACGAACTCGATGAGAACCTGTTCCTGTCGTCGCGCAACCTGCACAACGTGCTGGTCCTGGAAGCGCATGAGACGGATCCGGTTTCGCTCATCCGCTTCGGCAAGGTGCTGGTCACGCGCAGCGCGATGAGCAAATTCGAGGAGATGTGGGCATGAGCAACTTTTCGCAGGAAAGGCTGATGCAGGTTCTGCTCGCGCCGCAGATTTCCGAGAAGGCGACCTTTATTGCCGACCGTAACAACCAGGTCGTGTTCAAGGTTGCGCCGGATGCTACCAAGCCGGAAATCAAGGCTGCGGTTGAGCTGCTGTTCAGCAAGGGCGACAACAAGATCGAAGTCCTGTCGGTTCAGGTTCTGAACGTGAAGGGCAAGATCAAGCGTTTTGGCCGCACGTTCGGCCGTCGCAGCGACTGGAAGAAGGCCTTTGTGCGCATCAAGCCGGGCCAGGACATCGAGTTCGCTGAAGGAGGGGCTGTCTAATGGCACTCGTCAAAGTCAAGCCGACCTCGGCCGGCCGTCGTGCCGTCGTCAAGGTCGTCAATCCGACCCTGTACAAGGGCCGTCCGGTTGATTCGCTCACCGAGAGCCAGAACAAGACCTCGGGTCGCAACAACCACGGCCGGATCACGACCCGTCACAAGGGCGGTGGTCACCGTCAGCAGTATCGCGTGATCGATTTCCGTCGCAACAAGGATGGCATCGTCGCTACTGTCGAGCGCATCGAGTACGACCCGAACCGTTCGGCTCATATCGCGCTGCTGTGCTACGCCGATGGCGAGCGCCGCTACATCATCGCCCCGAAGGGCATGGTGGTCGGCCAGCAGGTGGTCAGTGGTTCGGAAGCGCCGATCAAGTCTGGTAATACGCTGCCGCTGCGTAACATCCCGGTCGGTTCGACGGTGCATTGCATCGAGATGACGCCGGGCAAGGGCGCCCAGCTGGCGCGTGCTGCGGGTACCTCGGTTCAGTTGCTGGCCCGCGAAGGCAGCTACGCTCAACTGCGTCTGCGTTCCGGTGAAATCCGTCGTGTGCACGTGGAGTGCCGCGCGACCATCGGCGAAGTCGGCAACGAAGAAAACAACCTGCGCAAGCTTGGCAAGGCCGGCGCAACCCGTTGGCGCGGTGTGCGCCCGACGGTTCGCGGTACCGTGATGAACCCGATCGATCACCCGCACGGTGGTGGTGAGGGCCGTACCGGTGAAGGCCGCGTTCCCGTCAGCCCGTGGGGTCAGCCGACCAAGGGCTACCGCACCCGCAGCAACAAGCGCACGAGCAACATGATCGTGCAGCGCCGCTACAAGCGATAAGAGGTAGGCAATGGCACGTTCAATCAAGAAAGGCCCGTTCGTCGACGCCCACCTGCTGGCCAAGGTGGATACGGCTCGCGCGTCGAATGACAAGCGTCCGATCAAGACCTGGTCGCGTCGTTCGACCGTTCTGCCGGACTTCATCGGTCTCACCATCGCCGTGCATAACGGTCGCCAGCACATTCCGGTCTATGTTTCGGAAAACATGGTCGGTCACAAGCTGGGCGAGTTTGCGCTGACCCGTACGTTCAAGGGTCACACCGCAGGCAAGAAAGCGAAGAAGTAAGGAGCGATGACAATGGAAACCCGTGCAAATCTTCGCGGTGTGCGTCTGTCGGCGCAAAAGGGTCGGCTGGTCGCCGATCTGATCCGCGGCAAGTCGGTCAGTCAGGCTCTGAACATTCTGGCTTTCAGCCCCAAGAAGGGCGCAAAGATCATCAAGAAGGTCGTCGAGTCCGCAATCGCCAATGCCGAGCATAACGATGGCGCCGATATCGACAGCCTCAAGGTGAAGACCATTTACGTGGAAAAGGGTGTTGTGCTCAAGCGCTTCACCGCCCGGGCCAAGGGACGCGGTAATCGCATCGTGAAGCCGACCTGCCACGTGTTCGTCACGGTTGGAGACTGAAGGTTATGGGACAGAAGATTCATCCGACCGGCTTCCGTCTGGCGGTCACGCATAACTGGGCTTCGCGCTGGTTCGCGTCCAGCAAGGACTTCCCGCGCATGCTCAATCAGGATCTGCAGGTTCGCGCGTTCCTGAAGAAGAAGCTGGCGCATGCGTCCGTCGGCCGCGTGGTCATCGAGCGTCCGGCCAAGAACGCCCGTATCACCGTCTACTCGGCCCGTCCGGGCGTGGTGATCGGCAAGAAGGGCGAAGAGATCGAACTGATCAAGGCGCAACTGGCCAAGATGATGGGCGTGCCGGTGCACGTCAACATCGAGGAAATCCGCAAGCCGGAGATCGACGCGCAGCTGATCGCCGATTCGATCGCCCAGCAGCTCGAGAAGCGCATCATGTTCCGCCGCGCGATGAAGCGTGCGATGCAGAACGCCATGCGCCTCGGCGCCCAGGGCATCAAGATCATGTCGTCGGGTCGCTTGAACGGTATCGAGATCGCTCGCCGTGAGTGGTATCGCGAAGGTCGCGTGCCGCTGCACACGCTGCGTGCAGACATCGATTACGGAACGTCGGAAGCGAAGACGACCTACGGTGTGATCGGTATCAAGGTGTGGGTGTTCAAGGGCGAAATGCTCGCCCGCGGCGAAGCGCCTGCGGTTACCGAAGAAAACGATAACGCACGTCGTCCGCGTCGTGACGGTCGTCGCCCCGAAGGCGACAACCGCCCGGCAGGCCGCCGCCCCGCTCGTGATGCGAAGCCCGAAGGCGGCGCACCGGCAGGGGATGCCGACGTGAAGTCCACTCAGCAACGAGTCAGAAAGTCAGGAGCTAGCAATGCTGCAGCCGGCGAGAAGAAAGTACCGTAAGGAGCAGAAGGGCCGCAACACGGGCCTCGCCACCCGCGGCACCAAGGTTTCCTTTGGCGAGTACGGTCTCAAGGCCACGTCGCGCGGTCGTCTGACGGCTCGTCAGATTGAGTCCGCACGTCGTGCGATGACGCGTCACATCAAGCGCGGTGGTCGTATCTGGATTCGCATTTTCCCCGACAAGCCGATCTCGAAGAAGCCGGCGGAAGTGCGTATGGGTAACGGCAAGGGCAATCCGGAATACTGGGTTGCGGAAATTCAGCCGGGCAAGGTGCTGTACGAAATGGACGGCGTCGACGAAGCGCTGGCGCGCGAGGCATTCCGCCTGGCGGCTGCCAAGCTCCCGCTCGAAACCACCTTTGTCGTGCGACAGCTGGGGTAAGCGATGAAAGCCAAGGATCTGCGGACGAAAGATGCCGCTGAATTGAACAAGGAGTTGATGGATCTTCTGAAAGCGCAGTTTTCGATGCGCATGCAGAAGGCGACTCAACAGCTGACCAACACCAGCGAACTGAAGAACGTGCGCCGCGATATCGCGCGCGTTCGTACCCTGCTGCAACAGAAAGCGAGTACGAAATGAGCGAGACCAATCAAAAGGTTCATCGCACGCTGGTCGGCCGTGTGGTCAGCGACAAGATGGACAAGACCGTGACCGTTCTGGTGGAGCGTCGTGTGAAGCACCCGCTCTACGGCAAGGTGATCATGCGGTCGAAGAAGTATCACGCGCACGTTGAAGGCCTCGAAGCGCACGAAGGCGATCTGGTTCAGATCGAAGAGTGCCGCCCGATCAGCCGCACGAAGGCGTGGAAGGTTACGCAGGTTGTAGAACAGGCTCGCGTGATCTGAAGATGTATTTCAGGGAGGGGCTTGTATAGCTTCTCCCTGCGTGCTATTGTGGCGCGCTTTGCTTCGCCGAGCCTCAAGATTTTGTTGGGCTCGTCCTACACCCTGACGGGTCCAAGACTGACCGCTCTCAGAGCGGGATAAGTTGGAGATAACAAATGATCCAGATGCAATCCATGCTGAACGTGGCCGACAACACCGGCGCGCGCTCGGTCATGTGTATCAAGGTGCTGGGTGGTTCCAAGCGCCGTTACGCCGGTATTGGCGATGTGATCAAGGTCAGCATCAAGGATGCTGCGCCCCGCGGTCGCGTCAAGAAGGGCGAGGTCTATAACGCAGTGGTTGTTCGCACTGCGAAGGGTGTGCGTCGTCCGGACGGTTCGCTCGTGAAGTTCGACGGCAATGCCGCAGTGCTTCTGAACAACAAGCTCGAGCCGATCGGTACCCGCATTTTCGGGCCGGTCACGCGTGAGCTG
Organism: Methyloversatilis sp. NSM2; assembly: GCF_038066675.1. NCBI lineage: Bacteria > Pseudomonadati > Pseudomonadota > Betaproteobacteria > Nitrosomonadales > Sterolibacteriaceae > Methyloversatilis > Methyloversatilis sp. NSM2. The sequence continues at coordinate 341,064 of NZ_JBBUKV010000005.1, read as the reverse complement.
CGCGGCGAGCGTTTCATGAAGATCGTTTCGCTGGCGCCGGAAGTTCTCTGAGGCCAGGCTGGAGAGTCAGATGGAAAAGATTCGCAAGGGCGATGAAGTAGTGGTGCTGACGGGTAAGGATCGTGGTCGCCGCGGTACCGTGCTGCGTCGCGTTGATGAGCGCTCGGTGCTGGTCGAGGGCGTAAACCGCGTGAAGAAGCATCAGCGGCCGAACCCGATGAAGGGTCAGCAGGGCGGCATCGTCGAGAAGGAAATGCCGATCGATATTTCGAATGTTGCGCTGTTCAACCCGGCCACCAGCAAGGGTGATCGTGTGGGCATCAAGACGCTTGAAGACGGTACCAAGGTCCGTTTCTTCAAGTCGAATGGCGAGTTGGTCAAGGCTTAAGGAACGACAATGGCGCGCTTGCAAGATTTTTACAAGGCAACCGTTGTGGGCGATTTGACGGCTCGCTTCGGTTACAAGTCGGTGATGGAAGTTCCGCGCATCACCAAGATCACGCTGAACATGGGTGTCGGCGAAGCGGTGGGTGACAAGAAGGTTCTTGAACACGCCGTGGGCGACATGGTCAAGATCGCCGGTCAGAAGCCGGTCGTCACCAAGGCCCGTAAGGCTATCGCGGGTTTCAAGATCCGTGAGGGTTACCCGATCGGCTGCATGGTGACGCTGCGTGGTCCTCGCATGTTCGAGTTCCTGGATCGTCTGATCACCGTGGCGATGCCGCGCGTGCGTGACTTCCGTGGTGTGTCCGGCAAGGGTTTTGACGGCCGTGGCAACTACAACATCGGTATCAAGGAACAGATCATTTTCCCGGAAATCGAGTACGACAAGGTCGACAAGGTCCGCGGAATGAACATCAGCATCACGACGACCGCCAAGACCGACGAGGAAGCCAAGGCTCTGCTCGCCGCGTTCAAGTTCCCGTTCAAGAATTGAGGTTGCCATGGCCAAGTTGGCATTGAAAAACCGTGAAGAGAAGCGTGAGAAGCTGGTTGCGAAGTTCGCCGCCAAGCGCGCTGCGCTCGAGGCTGTCATCGCTGACATGTCTGCGTCCGACGAAGATCGCGCTTCCGCGCGCCTGAAGCTTCAGGCGCTGCCGCGTAACTCCAGCCCGACGCGTCTTCGCAATCGTTGCGAGCAGACCGGGCGTCCGCGCGGTGTGTTCCGCAAATTCGGTCTTTGCCGCAACAAGTTGCGTGAAGCGGCCTTCCGCGGCGAAGTGCCCGGCATGGTCAAGGCTAGTTGGTAACAGGGGTACAAGATGAGCATGAGTGATCCGATTGCGGACATGCTGACCCGCATCCGCAATGCACAAATGGCACAGAAGGGCTCTGTTGTCATGCCGTCCTCGAAGATCAAGGTGGCGATCGCCGGGGTGCTGCAGTCCGAAGGTTATATCGACGGTTTCAGCGTGCGCACCGATGGTGGCAAGGCTGAACTCGAACTGGTCCTGAAGTATTACTCGGGCCGCCCCGTCATCGAGCGCATTGAGCGCGTCAGCCGTCCTGGTCTTCGCGTTTATCGCGGCATGGACGACCTGCCTCGTGTGATGAACGGACTGGGTGTGGCCATCGTTTCGACGCCGCGCGGCGTCATGACTGATCGCAAGGCCCGCGCCGAGAAGGTCGGCGGCGAAGTGCTGTGCATCGTGGCCTGAGGACGAAGACATGTCACGTATCGCAAAGAATCCAGTAATCGTGCCGAAGGGCGTCGACGTTGCTCTGAGCAACGGCGAGCTGTCGGTCAAGGGGCCGCTCGGCCAGATCCGCCGCGTGATCAACCCGGCTGTGTCGGTTACGGTCGATGGCGGCGAGATCCGTTTCGGTCAGATCGAAGGCGCCGAGAACACCAAGGCACTTTCCGGAACCATGCGTGCGCTGGTCGCCAACATGGTTCAGGGTGTCACCCAGGGTTTCGAGCGCAAGCTGCTGCTGGTCGGCGTGGGCTACAAGGCTCAGGCGCAAGGCGACAAGCTGAACCTGTCGCTCGGTTTCTCGCACCCGGTCGTTCATCAGATGCCGGAAGGCATCAAGGTTGAAACGCCGGCGCAGACGGAAATCCGCATCAAGGGTGTCGACAAGCAACTCGTTGGTCAAGTCGCTGCTGAAGTCCGCGCGTATCGCCAGCCCGAGCCGTACAAGGGCAAGGGCGTTCGCTACGCGGATGAAGTGGTGGTGATCAAAGAGACCAAGAAGAAGTAAGGGTGACGAACATGGACAAGAATATTTCCCGTCTGCGCCGTTCCCGCCAGACCCGTGCGCGCATCGCCCAACTGAAGGCCGTTCGCCTGTCGGTTCACCGCAGCAACAGCCACATCTACGCGCAGGTCTATTCCGGTTGCGGCACCCGTGTGCTCGCAGCGGCGTCGACCATCGAAGAGTCGGTGCGCAAGGAAGTGAGCAATGGCGGCAACGTCAAGGCTGCCACGCTGGTCGGCAAGCTGATTGCCGAGCGCGCTCGCGCGCAAGGTATCGAGCAGGTGGCATTCGATCGTGGTGGTTTCAAGTACCACGGCCGTATCAAGGCGCTCGCTGAGGCCGCCCGCGAAGGCGGTCTCAAGTTCTAACTGATCAGGCGACTCAAGCGATGGCTAAACCGCAACGCAAGCAAAACCAGGCCCAGGAAGAACGCGACGACGGCCTGCGTGAAAAAATGGTGTCGATCAACCGTGTCACCAAGGTGGTGAAGGGTGGTCGTATTCTCGGTTTCGCGGCTCTGACCGTGGTCGGTGACGGCGACGGCGGAATCGGCATGGGCAAGGGCAAGGCGCGTGAAGTGCCGGTCGCCGTGCAGAAGGCGATGGAAGAAGCGCGTCGCAAGATGGTTCGTGTGAGCCTTCGCGATGGCAGCTTCCATCACCCGATCGTCGGCCACCATGGCGCGTCGACCGTGTTGATCCAGCCGGCCGCCGCCGGTACCGGCATCATTGCCGGTGGCCCGATGCGTGCCGTGTTCGAAGTGATGGGTGTGACGGATGTCGTCGCCAAGTCGCTCGGCTCGTCGAATCCCTACAACCTCGTGCGTGCCACGCTGAACGGCCTGTTGCGCATGAGCACGCCGTCGGACATTGCCGCCAAGCGCGGCAAGACCGTGGCGGACATTCTCGGCTGAGGTCTGTGATGGCTGATAAAACTCTGAAGGTCACTCTGGTGAAGAGCCTGATCGGTCGTAAGCAGGATCACCGCGCCACGGTGCGGGGTCTCGGTCTGCGCCGTCTGCATCACACCGTCGTCCTTGAGGACACGCCGGCAGTACGTGGCATGGTCACCAAGGTGTCTTACCTGCTGAAGGTCGAGGCTTAAATGGAACTGAATGACATCAAGCCCGGCGAGGGCTCGAAGCACGCGCGCCGTCGCGTCGGTCGCGGCATGGGCAGTGGCCTGGGCAAGACCTGCGGTCGCGGCCACAAGGGTCAGAAGTCGCGCTCGGGTGGTTGGAAGAGCGTCGGTTTCGAAGGCGGTCAGATGCCGCTGCAGCGTCGTCTGCCGAAGCGTGGTTTCACGTCGCTGACGCGCGCGCGCAACGAGGAAGTCAATCTTTCGTCGCTGTCGCGTCTGCCGGTCGAGGACGTCGATCTGCTGGTGCTCAAGCAGTTTGGCCTCGTGTCTCGCGACGCGCTGTCTGCCAAGGTGGTTCTGTCGGGCGAGATTACCCGCCGCGTCGTGCTCAAGGGCATCGGTGCGACCAAGGGTGCGCGCGCGGCGATCGAAGCCGCTGGCGGCCAGGTCGGAGAGTAAGCGTTGGTTACTGCCGCCCAGCAGCCCGGCCGTAGCGCCAAGTTCGGTGATCTGTGGCGTCGCCTGTGGTTCCTCGCAGGCGCGCTGCTGGTCTATCGCCTCGGTGCGCACATTCCGGTCCCGGGTATCGATCCTGCTCGTCTCGCGGAACTGTTCCAGGGGCAGCAGGGCGGCATCCTCGGCGTATTCAACCTCTTCTCCGGCGGTGCGTTGTCGCGTTTCACGATCTTCGCGCTGGGGATCATGCCGTACATCTCGGCGTCGATCATCATGCAGCTGCTCACCGTCGCAGTGCCGTCTCTTGAGGCGCTGAAGAAGGAAGGTGAGGCGGGCCGACGCAAGATCACGCAGTACACGCGTTACGGCACGCTGGCGCTCGCACTGTTCCAGGCCTTCGGTATTTCCGTTGCGCTTGAGTCGCAGCAGGGACTGGTGCTCGATCCGGGAATGATGTTCCGCTTCGTGACGATCTCGACTCTGATCACCGGGACAATGTTCCTGATGTGGTTGGGCGAACAGATCACCGAACGCGGCATTGGCAACGGCATCTCGATCATCATCTTTGCGGGTATCGCTGCAGGGCTTCCGGGTTCCATCGGCGGACTTCTCGAGCTTGTGAATACCGGTGCGATGCACGAGCTGACGGCGCTGTTCATCGTTGCGCTGGTGTTTGCTGTGACTGCAGTGGTGGTTTTCGTAGAACGTGGTCAGCGCAAGATCCTGGTCAACTACGCGAAGCGTCAGGTCGGCAACAAGGTGTATGGCGGACAGAGTTCGCACCTGCCTTTGAAGCTGAACATGGCCGGTGTCATTCCGCCGATTTTCGCGTCGTCGATCATCCTTTTCCCGGCGACGTTGGCGGGCTGGTTCGCAACGACTGACAGCACGCGCTGGCTGAAGGATCTGGCCGCCACGTTGTCGCCCGGTCAGCCGATCTACGTGTTGCTGTATGCGACGGCAATCGTTTTCTTCTGCTTCTTCTATACGGCGCTGGTTTTCAACGCCAAGGAGACTGCGGACAACCTGAAGAAGAGCGGTGCCTTCGTTCCGGGCATCCGTCCGGGCGAACAGACGGCGCGCTATATCGACAAGATCCTGACGCGTCTCACCCTGGTCGGTGCGGTGTACATCACGCTGGTCTGTCTGTTGCCTGAGTTCCTGATCCTGAAGTGGAATGTTCCGTTCTACTTCGGCGGCACATCGTTGCTGATCATCGTTGTAGTGACGATGGATTTCATGGCCCAGGTGCAGGCGTACGTGATGTCTCATCAGTACGAGAGCCTTCTGAAGAAGGCGAATTTCCGCGGGGCTGGGTTCCCGACGCGTTAGGTAGCTATGTCCAAGGAAGATGTCATTGAAATGCAGGGTGAAGTTGTTGAAACCCTGCCGAATGCGACGTTTCGCGTGAAGCTCGAAAACGGACACGTGGTTCTCGGGCACATATCCGGAAAGATGCGGATGCACTACATCCGCATTCTTCCCGGTGACAAGGTAACGGTGCAGCTCACGCCTTATGACCTGAGCAAAGGTCGCATCGTGTTTCGCGCCAAGTAGGTCCGGCGTTTGGTTCCAGTTGGAGAAATGGGATGAAAGTCCAAGCATCTGTAAAGCGCGTCTGCCGCAAGTGCAAGGTGATCCGTCGCCACGGTGTCGTCCGCATCATTTGTGCTGATCCGCGTCACAAGCAGCGTCAAGGTTGACGTTAGCTAGTGGTCTTTGATAACATTTAAGGTTTCGCTTTTCGGGGTGACTGCATGGCCCGTATCGCCGGCGTTAACATTCCTAACCACCAGCACACCGAGATCGCTCTGACGGCGATTTTCGGGGTTGGTCGTTCCCGCTCACAAAAGATTTGCGACGCTGCCGGCATTGCCCGCACGACGAAGATCAAGGACCTCTCGGAGGCCGAAATGGATCGGCTGCGGGAAGAGGTCGGCAAGTTCACCATCGAGGGTGACCTGCGCCGTGAAGTGACGATGAACATCAAGCGCCTGATGGATCTGGGCTGCTATCGCGGTGTTCGTCATCGTCGTGGCCTGCCGCTGCGTGGTCAGCGCACCCGCACGAATGCCCGCACCCGCAAGGGTCCGCGCAAGTCGATCGCTGGCGCCAAGAAATAAGCAATAGGACACGATCATGGTCAAGAGTGCTGCAAAAGTCCGGAAGAAGGTCAAGAAGAACGTCGCGGAAGGCATCGCGCACATTCACGCTTCCTTCAACAACACCATCATCACGATCACCGACCGTCAGGGCAACGCTCTGTCGTGGGCAACGTCGGGCGGCGCCGGCTTCAAGGGTTCGCGCAAGAGCACGCCGTTTGCAGCACAGGTGGCCGCAGAGGCCGCTGGCAAGGTCGCTGTCGAATGCGGTGTGAAGAACCTGGAAGTCCGCATCAAGGGTCCCGGCCCGGGTCGCGAGTCGGCCGTTCGTGCGCTGAATGCGCTCGGCATCAAGATTTCGTCGATCACCGACATCACGCCGATCCCGCACAACGGTTGCCGTCCGCCCAAGCGTCGGCGCATCTAAGAGGAATTAGAGAATGGCTCGTAATCTCGACGCGAAGTGCCGTCAATGCCGTCGTGAAGGCGAAAAGCTCTTCCTGAAGGGCGAAAAGTGCTTCACCGACAAGTGCGCCATCGAGCGCCGTTCGTACGCCCCGGGTCAGCACGGACAGAAGTCCGGCCAGCGCCTGTCCGGTTTCGGTCAGCAGCTGCGTGAAAAGCAGAAGATCCGTCGTATCTATGGCGTGCTCGAGCGTCAGTTCCGCCGCGTGTATGCCGAGGCTGAGCGCCGCAAGGGTCAGACCGGCGAGAACATGCTGCAACTGCTGGAAAGCCGCCTCGATACGGTTGCTTACCGCATGGGCTTTGGCGCTTCGCGTGCCGAGTCGCGTCAGGTCGTGCGTCACAACGGCGTGCTGGTCAATGGCAAGCGCGTCAACATTCCGTCGTACGAAGTGCGTCCGGGTGATGTGGTCGAGCTGACCGAACGTGCCAAGGGCCATCTGCGCTCGAAGGGCGCGCTCGAAGCTCAGGCTTCGCGCGGTTTCCCCGAGTGGCTGGATGTCGATTCCAAGGCTGCTCGCGGCGTGTTCAAGTCGCTGCCGGCCCGTACCGACCTGCCCTCGACGATCAACGAAAGTCTGGTCGTCGAACTGTACTCCCGCTGATCGCTGGTGCGATCAGCCTGCTGACGTCACTGAGGACTGCAGATGCAAAGCAATGCTCTCTTGAAACCGCGAATCATTGACGTACAAAATCTTTCCCCGGCTCACGCACGCGTTGTGATGGAGCCGTTCGAACGCGGGTTCGGGCACACGCTGGGCAACGCGCTCCGTCGCATTCTCCTGTCGTCGATGCCCGGCTACGCGCCGACCGAAGTGCAGATCGAAGGCGTTCTGCACGAGTACTCGACGCTGGACGGCGTGCGTGAAGACGTGGTCGACATCCTGCTGAATTTGAAGGGTGTCGTGCTGAAGCTGCACAACCGGTCCGAGGCTTATCTGCGCCTGTCGCGTAACGGCGAAGGCGTGGTGACGGCTGGCGATATCGAAGTCACGCACGATGTCGAGATCGTCAACCCGGAACACGTGATCGCTCACGTTGCGCCGGGTGGCAAGCTTGATCTCCAGTTCAAGATCGAACAGGGCCGTGGTTACGTGCCGGGTACCGTTCGTCAGAGCTCTTCGGAGAACAAGGCGATCGGTCACATCGTTCTCGATGCGAGCTTCAGCCCGGTTCGCCGCGTGAGCTATTCGGTTGAGTCGGCGCGCGTCGAACAGCGTACCGACCTCGATCGTCTGGTGATGGATGTCGAAACCAACGGTGCTGTCGAGCCGGAAGAGGCGGTGCGCTACGCTGCCCGCGTCCTGGTTGATCAGCTGTCGGTGTTCGCCGAGCTGGAAGGTACGGCGCCGGCCGTCGAGCAGCGCAAGCCGGCGGTGATCGATCCGATCCTGCTGCGCCCGGTCGATGACCTGGAGCTGACGGTGCGTTCGGCCAACTGTTTGAAGGCCGAGAACATCTATTACATCGGCGATCTGATCCAGCGTACCGAGAACGAGCTGCTGAAGACCCCGAACCTGGGTCGCAAGTCGCTGAACGAAATCAAGGAAGTGCTTGCCTCGCGTGGTCTCACGCTGGGCATGAAGCTCGAGAACTGGCCGCCCGCCGGCCTCGATCGGGCATAACACCGTACCGGCGCACCGCGCCGGATACAAGATGAACCGGCCACTTGCCTGACCCGCGGTGGCCGCATAATTTATACGGAGTCATCATGCGTCATCGTAACGGTCTCAGAAAGCTTAACCGCACCAGCTCGCATCGCGAAGCGATGTTCCGCAACATGGCCGTGTCGCTGCTGCGCCACGAGGCCATCAAGACCACGGTTCCGAAGGCCAAGGAACTGCGCCGCGTCGTCGAGCCGCTAATCAACCTCGGCAAGACGCCGAACCTGTCGAACCGCCGCCTCGCCTTCTCGCGTCTGCGTGATCGCGAAGTCGTGTGCAAGATCTTCGACGTGCTCGGCCCCCGCTACGCTAACCGCAATGGCGGTTACCTGAGCATCCTTAAGATGGGCTTCCGCGTCGGCGACAATGCGCCGATGGCATTCGTCCAGCTGATGGATCGCCCGGATGAGAGTGCGGAGCCGGTTGAAGTCGCCGAGTAAGCGAGTTCCATCGGTATCAAACAAAAAGCCCCGCGATGCGGGGCTTTTTGTTTGGGCGTCCCTCGCACACTCTCGCGCAGTGGAGAGTGTGCGTTGGGGTTGCGACGTCAGGCCGCGCTGGCGCTGTTGTCCTGCCAGAGGGGCGTGTGCTGCTGCAGTACTTCACGGAATACTTCGCCGAGCATCACGAGCACCGGCCCCTCGGGTGTTCCCGCTGTGCCCAGCAAGGCGCCGATTGGTTGTTCCGAAAGCCCCTGCAGCGTCGTGAAGGCCTCGCGCGATGCCGGGTGACTCGCATTCTCGATCAGTGCTACCGGAGTGCCCGGGTCGCGCCCGTAGCTCATCAGCTCCCGTGCAATCGCCATCGATTCGTGCGAGGCCATGTAAAGCGCCAGCGTCGGTGTGTCGGCATTGGCGCGCAGCGCCTGAGAGGGGTGTTCGCCCTCGCCGGCACGCGGCGTCAGCAGCGCAACACTGCGTGCGATGCCCCGACGCGTCAGCGATACGCGGAGCTGCGCGCTGGCGGCGCTGGCCGCTGTGATGCCCGGAACAACCTCGTACTCGATACCCGCCGCGGCCAGCGCATCCATCTCTTCCTGAGCGCGACCGAACAGCATCGGATCGCCGCCCTTGAGACGCACTACCCGGGCATGCGTGCGCGCGGCGTGGATGAGCTTCTGGTTGATGAAGCGCTGAGCGGTGGAATGCTTGCCGCAACGCTTGCCGACAGCGATGTGCTTGGCCTGAGGTGCGAGCGACAGCACGTCGTCGCCGATCAGCGCGTCGTGCAGCACGACCTCGGCCTCGGCGAGCAGCCGGACCGCGCGCACGGTCAGCAGGTCTACGGCGCCCGGACCGGCGCCGACCAGCCAGACCTTGCCGGGGGAGCGGTGTTCAGCCGGCCTTGACATGGAGACCGCACTCCTTGCTTTCCGGGTTCTCCCACCACCAGCGTCCGGCGCGAATGTCCTCGCCCGGCGAAATTGCGCGGGTACAGGGCTGGCAGCCGATGCTCGGGAAGAAGCGCTCGTGCAGTTCGTTGTATGGGACTTCGTGCGTATGGATGTAGACCCATACCTCGCGCTCGGTCCAGTCGGACAGCGGATTGAACTTCTCGATGCCGTGACCTTCGTCGAACTCGCGCGTCGGCAGTGCGCTCCGCGTCGCGGACTGCTGGGCCCGCATGCCGGTGATCCAGGCCTTCTTGCCGGCCAGCGCGCGCTTCAGCGGCTCGACCTTGCGCATCGCACAGCAGGCCTTGCGCAGGTCCACCGAGTCGTAGAAGGCGTTGATGCCGTGCTTGCGCACGTACTCTTCAACCGCTTCGTGACGCGGAAAGAAGGTGACCGGGCGCGCACCGTAGTGCTGTTCCGCCTTCGCCATCAGGTCGTAGGTTTCCGCGGGCAGACGGCCGGTATCCAGCGTGAAGATCTCGATCTCGAGCGCGTTGCGCTGGATCAGGTCGGTCAGCACCATGTCTTCCGCGCCCATGCTGCTGGCGAAGCCGATGGGCTGGAACTCGGCAGCGGCCTGTTTCAGCAGTTCGGTCGCCGCCGCGGTCTTCTGCGCCACCGTCGCGCGCATCGCGTCGGTGATGTTCGGATGGATCAGCGGGTTCTTCATGCGATCGCCTTCTGCCCGATGCGCCGACGGAACACCGGCGTGATGCCGTCGGTGGAGGTCTGGTAGGGCGTGGTGAAGTCGTTCAGCGCAGCGATGCAGCGCTCCGGCTTCTGGTCGGCGCGCAGCAGGTAGGCGTCGAAGCCGGTACGACGGAAGAAGAACATCTGGTCGCGCAGCACATCGCCCAGCGCGCGCAATTCGTTGCGGTAGCCGTAACGGGTGCGCAGGATGAAAGCGATCGAGAAGCCGCGGCCGTCGATGAACTTGGGGAAGTTCACGCCGATCAGCGGCAGCCGGTTCAGATCGCCGTCGAGGCTTTCTGCCAGTTCGGCCGGTTCCTCGTGGCTGTCCAGCCAGACCGCGATCTCACCGGCGGCAACGCGTGCCGCAAGCTCTTCACGACGGCGCAGCCACACGGTCAGCGGAATCATCACCTTGCCTGCCGGCACTTCACAGGCGGCGACCACGTCTTCGGGCGCGGCCGGCTCACCGGTCAGCTTGAACATGACCACCTTGCCGGCGGCCTTGCGCACCGGTTCGGTCGACTCCGGCAGTTTCACCCAGGTCCATTCGTTCTGTGCGAGCGCGTTGCCGCGGATCAGGTCAGCCATGAGCCACCTCGGCCTTCTTTGCAGTTTCGCCGTAGACACGCGCCTTGAACGGGGCGATGCCGAGGCGGCGTACGGTGTCGAGGAAGCGCTCTTCCGGCGTGCGCGCCTCGACATAGGTTTCGATGAGCTTCTTGACCACGCCCGGCACTTCGTCGGCCGCGAACGACGGGCCGATCACGTCGCCGAGCGACGTGGTGTTGCCCTGGGCGCCGCCGATCGACACTTGGTACCACTCGGAACCGGCCTTGTCGACGCCGAGAATGCCGATGTGGCCGACGTGGTGGTGACCACAGGAATTCATGCAGCCGGAAATGTTCAGCTCCAGGTCGCCGATGTCGTACAGGTAGTCCAGATCGTCGAACTCGGCCTGGATGGCCTGCGCGATCGGGATGGACTTCGCGTTCGCCAGCGAGCAGAAGTCGCCGCCCGGGCAGCAGATCATGTCGGTCAGCAGACCGATGTTGGGCGTCGCCAGTCCGTGCGCGCGCGCGCCTTGCCACAGGTCGTACAGGTCGGCCAGTGCGACGTCGGCCAGCACCAGGTTCTGTTCGTGCGTCACCCGCAGCTCGCCGAAGCTGTAGCGGTCGGCGAGATCGGCGACGGCTTCCATCTGCTCCGACGTGATGTCGCCCGGTGCGACGCCGTGCGGCTTCAGCGACAGCGTGACCGAGCGGTAGCCCGGACGCTTGTGCGCACGCACGCAGCGCGACACCCAGCGGGCGAAGGCGCGGTCTTCGGCGAGGTGCGCGTCGAAGGCGGCATCGCGCGCCGGGCGGGCGGGAGCGTCGGGGTCCGAGAAAGCGGCGCGGGCCAGATCGAGTTCGGCTTCGGTGACGGTCGCGATGCCGTCGCGCTCGAGCTGCCATTCCTCATTGACCTGACGCGCGAACTCCTCGGCGCCGATCGCCTTGACCAGGATCTTGATGCGCGCCTTGTAGGCGTTGTCGCGGCGTCCGTAGCGGTTGTAGACGCGCAGCACGGCGTCGAGATAGGTCGGCAGGTGCGGCCAGGGCAGGGCGTCGTGAATGACGCTGCCGAGGATAGGCGTGCGACCCATGCCGCCGCCGACGATGACGCGCACCAGCACGTCGCCCTTGTCGTCGCGGTAGAGCTGCAGGCCGACGTCGTGCGCATAGGTCACGGCGCGGTCTTCCAGCGTGCCGCTGACGGCGATCTTGAACTTGCGCGGCAGGAAGGCGAATTCCGGATGGAAGGTCGACCACTGGCGCAGCACTTCGCAGTACGGACGCGGATCGACGATCTCGTCCGGCGCCACGCCAGCGAAGGGGTCGGTCGTGATGTTGCGGATGCAGTTGCCCGAGGTCTGGATGGCGTGCATTTCGACCGTCGCCAGTTCGGCCAGGATGTCGGCGGTGTCTTCCAGCTTCGGCCAGTTCAGCTGCATGTTCTGGCGCGTCGTGAAGTGACCGTAGCCGCGGTCGTAGCGGCGGGCGATGTCGGCCAGCTTGCGCAGTTGCACGCTGGACAGCATGCCGTAGGGCACGGCGATGCGCAGCATCGGCGCGTGGCGCTGGATGTAGAGACCGTTCTGCAGACGCAGCGGGCGGAATTCGTCTTCCGACAGTTCGCCGGCCAGATTGCGTTGCAACTGGTCGCGATACTGGGCGACGCGCTCGATCACCAGCGCGCGGTCGTAATCGTCGTAGCGATACATAAGGGTGGTCCAGTCATGGGTGTCCGACCCATGCCGGACTACCCGTTGCCCTCTTTCAGCCTAGAAGGTTCAGGCTCAGTTTTCCGCCGATGCCGAACAGCATGCTGGCCAGCAGCGGACGCAGAAATCGTTCGGGCATGCGCGCCGCGATCTGGCTGCCGAGCGCGATGCCGGGCAGCGAACCGACCAGCAGCGCGCCGAGCAGCATCCAGTCGACATTGCCCAGCCACCAGTGGCCCATGCCGGCCACCAGAGTCAGCGGCACGGCGTGCGCAATGTCGCTGCCGACGATGCGCACCGCAGAAAGCCGCGGATAGAGAAACACCAGTGCCGCCGTGCCAAGTGCGCCGGCGCCGACCGAAGAGATCGTCACCAGCAGGCCCAGCACTGCGCCGGTGGTGATGGTCAGCGAACGCAGATGGCGTTCGCGGAATTCGCCTATGCCCGGCCGCTCGGCCAGAGCCTGCAGACGGGCTCGGAAAAGTAGCGCGCACGCAGTCAGAACAAGCGCCACGCCGAGCGTACCGCTGATCAGCGACTGGCTGCCATAGGCCGAGCCGGAATGCGTCGATAACCACCACAGCGTCAGCGCCGCCGCCGGCACACTGCCGGTACCCAGCGCGGCGACGATGCGCCAATCCACCGTTCCGTTGCGACCATGCACGACCGCGCCGCCGGCCTTGGTCATGGCTGCGTACAGCAGATCGGTGCCGACCGCCACCGCGGGGTGGATGCCGAACAGCAGCACCAGCAGCGGCGTCATCAGCGAGCCGCCGCCGACGCCGGTCAGACCGACGATGGCGCCGACGAAAAAGCCCGCGACCGAATAACCGAAATCCATGAATGCACTTTCTGCACTTTAAGGCGACCGAGGGTAGCGGCCTTCGAAGATAATTGGAAATGCTTTGAAGTAAGATTGAAATGACTTCCAGTGCTAATCGGGGTGGGGCATGAATTTGCAACAGCTGCGTTACGTCGCCGAAGTCGCCCAGCGCAATCTGAACGTGTCCGAGGCAGCGCGCGCGTTGCACACCTCGCAGTCCGGCGTGTCACGGCAGATCAGCCTGCTGGAGGAGGAACTTGGCGTCGATGTGTTCGTGCGCCAGGGCAAGCGACTGGTGGCGATCACCCGACCCGGCGAGGAGGTGGTCACGATCGCTCGCCGCATGCTGCGCGACGTTGGCGCGCTGCGTCAGGTCGGTGACGAGTATGCGAGCGGCGACCTCGGCCGGCTGTCGATCGCCACCACCCACACGCAGGCGCGCTACGTGTTGCCGCGCGTGCTGTCGGAGTTCCTGCGGGCTCACCCGGGGGTACAGATAGAACTTCACCAGGGCAATCCGACGCAGTGCTGTGAATTCGTGCTGTCCGGCGCCGCAGATCTGGCGATCGCGACCGAAGCGATCGACGACTACGAACAGCTGGTCGGCCTGCCCTGTTACCAGTGGAACCGTTGCCTGATCGCGCCACCCGGTCATCCGCTGCTCGACGTGAAACCGCTGACGCTGGAAGCGATCGCCGCCTGGCCGCTCATCACCTACGACTTTTCCTTCACCGGCGGATCGCGTGTGAACCAGACCTTCGCCGAGCGCGGGCTGACACCGCGCGTGGCGCTGAGCGCCATCGACGCCGACATCATCAAGACCTATGTGGCGCTGGGCCTCGGCGTCGGCATCGTTGCGCAGATGGCGTTCGATCCGGAGCAGGACCGTGGCTTGCGCGCGGTCGACTGCGCCCACCTCTTCGAATCGAGCACCACACGCATCGGTCTGCACCGCAACGCCTGGCTGCGCGGCTACACCTATGCCTTCATCGAGGCCTTCGCCGCCTCGCTCACCCGTGATGTGGTCGACAAGGCGCTTGGGCGCGGGTGAGCGCCTTTCATCGGCCGGTAACCTCGCCGGGCGACAGTGTCGGAATTGTTTCCACTCAGAATCCGACCATGAGCGTGGCGCCCCTGCATCCCCTGAAACTTGACCCGACCCGCCGGCTGGCCGAACTGGCCGGTGTCGCCTATCTCGCCAGCGTGCCGCTGCGTGCAAAGGACAGCCGTCAGGTGCTCTATCTGACCGAAGCGGCTCAGCCCGAGCACGTCTACAAGTTCATCGGCCCGCTGCCGGATGGCGGTGCACTGCAGCACGGCGCGCTCTACGTCGCACGACTGGGCGAAGCCGGCCACGGGCGCTGGTTGCCACTGGTGCCGGCGCGCCAGGGCTTTCTGCTGTGGGACGCACAGCTGAACGTGGCCGACGTGCTGGCGCGCCCCGCCGATGCTGCCCGTCGGGCGGGCGCCAGCCGCATCGACGCGCTGTTCTGCGTGCAGGCGCGCGCAGACGGTGGTCAGCTCCTTCTGTGCGATCGCGCCGGGGCGGCGCTGGTCTGGCGCGAGGCGCTGGGCGATGCGGCCAGTCTCAGCTTTGCCTGGCAGGGGGCCGCGCTGTGCGGCGACACGACCGCCGTGCTGCTTTCGCCGGACCGCACTCGCCACGATACGCAGCCTGTCGCCGGCTGACAGGCCTGCGCACGGCTCCCCGTGACGCGGTCGCGGGCGGTGGCTGCGGGCTGCGGCCTATACTCCGGCGTCTGTTCACATTGACAGCCGCCCATGACTCGCTTCCGCTCTTCCCTCGTTGCAGCGCTGTGTGCAGTCGGCATCCTTGGCGCCGGACCGCTGCAGGCGGCCGACGGAGCCAGCCGCTACTACGAGGACGCCCTGGTCCGCTTCGAACGCAAGGACGACGCCGGCGCCATCATCCAGCTCAAGAACGCACTGAAGGCCGACCCCGGCTTCCTCGCCGCGCACATGCTCATGGGACGTGCCGCGCTGCGCAAGGGCGACTACGCGGCGGCCGAGGTCGCGCTGAACGAGGCGCGTCAGCGTGGCGTGTCGCGTGCCGAGTACATCGTTCCGCTGGCAAACCTGCTGGTGTCGACCGGCCGCCAGAAGGAAGTGATCGACACGCTGTCGCCGGACGATCTGCCGCCCGGCATCCGTTACGAAGTGATCGTGCTGCGCGCCAAGGCGCATCTGGAACTGGGTCAGTATCCGCAGGCCTTGTCGACAGTGCGCGAGGCGCGTGCGCTGAATCCGGCATCCGCATCGGCGGTCGTGATGGAGTCGCGCATCGCGCTTCAGGCCGGTCGCCCGGCCGAGGCGGCCACGCTCGCCGAACAGGCGACCACGCTGGCCCCAAATGACTCCGACGCCTGGGGCATGCGTGCCGCCGTTGCCTACGCGACCGCACAACTGCCGGTGGCGCTGTCGCACTACGACCGCGCGCTGCAGCTGGCCCCCGACAACAGCGAGGCCTTGCTCGGTCGCAGCTCGGTGCTGATGGATCTCGGGCGCATGCCGGAGGCCAAGCAGTCCTTGCTGACCTTGTCCAAAGTCGACGTGAACGAACCGCGCTCGGCCTATCTGCGCGCGGTGATCGCCGAATCGGAAGGCGACCGTGCGGCGGCGCGCAAGCTGCTCGGCGAGGTGGTTGGTCTGATTGATCCTTTGCCGCGTTCCGTGCTGACCAGCCGCTCCCATCTGGCGCTGATCGCCGGCCTGTCGCATCTCAGCCTCGGTGGGGCGGTCAAGGCCAAGGAGTATTTCGAGCTGCACATCCGCTTCTTCCCGTCGCAGATGGCGGCACGCAAGCCCCTGGCGTCGCTGCAGATCGCGATGGGTGAAGCAGCCGCGGCCGTGTCGACGCTCGAACCGCTGATGCGTACGGCAAGCGGTGCGCGTGATCCCGAGGCATTGACGCTGATGGCCAGCGCCTACAGCCGCCTCAAGCGCCACCAGCAGGCGACCGAACTGCTGGAGCAGGCGGCAAAGCTCGGCGCATCGTCGCAGACCCAGACCTCGCTCGGATTGAGCCTGATCGACGCGAAGCAGACAGCGCTCGGCATCGAGCAACTGCGCAACGTACTGAAACAGGATCCTGGTCAGGCGCGCGCCAGCACGGCGCTGGCGCTCGTTGCGCTGCGCGACAGCCAGCCGCGCAAGGCGGTCGAACTGATGGAAGCGGTGGTCAAGCGCGAGCCTGACAATCTGGCGGCGCTGAACCTGCTCGGGGTGTCGCGTGCGGCGGCCGGCGACTTCGCCGGCGCACGCAAGGCCTACGACAAGGCGCTTGCCGCCGACCGCAATTTCGACAGCGTCAAGCTGAACCTGGCCAAGCTCGAAGTCGCCGAAGGCAAGCCAGATCAGGCACGCGCGCGCCTTGATGCGTTGATCAAGGAAAAGCCTAACAGCGCCTCGGCGCTTTACGAGAAGGCCATGCTCGACGCCGCGACCGGGCGCACTGCGGACGCACTGCGCGGCCTCGAAACCCTGCACGACAAGCACCGCAACCATGTCGAAGGTCATGTCGCACTGATCGAGCTCTATCTGCAGACCGGTGCGTCGGACAAGGCGCTGGAGGCAGCCAAGGGGGTCAGCCAGGGACAGCCGGGCTATCTGGCCATCCAGGCGGCGCTGGCCCGTGTGCAGCTGGCGCGCGGCGACGCGGCCGGCGCGCGTGCCACGCTGACCTCGATGACCCGGGTTGCCGATTTCGACCCGTCGGCCCAGTACCGCATCGCCCAGCTGCAGCGCATGGCCGGCAATCCGGGCGGGGCCACGTACAGCCTGGAGAAGGCCCTGCAGGGCGATCCTGGGTATCTGCCGGCGCGCATCATGCAGGGAGAGCAGATGCTGGCCGAGGGGCAGCTCGACAAGGCGGAGGCGCGTGCGCAGGAACTGCTCAAGTCACCGACCGCGCCCGCCGAGGTGTACCGGCTGGCAGGCGATGTCGCGATGGCGCGCGGCCAGTGGCAGAACGCGATCACCCACTACCGGAACGGCCTCGGCAAGGGCGGCAGTGTCGAACTGGCTGGCGGACTGTACGAAGCGCATCGTCGCGCCGGCAACACCGCCCAGGGGAGGGCGGCGGTGGAGGCGCTGGTGAAGGAGCGTCCGCGCGATCTCGCATTCAAGCTGCTGCTGTCGCAGGCGCAGACCGACGCCGGGATGCTGCGCGAGGCAAAGGCCACGCTCGAAGCCGTGCTGAAAACGGGCGGGGAATCGGCGCCGGTGCTCAACAACCTCGCCAATCTGCAGTGGCAGACCAAGGACGCGGCAGCGCAAGCTACGGCCGAACGCGCGTTCAAACTGGCGCCGGCAGACCCGCTGGTGCTCGATACGCTGGGCTGGATACTGGCGCAGAAGGGGCAGACCGACGCCGCCCTCAAGCATTTGCGCGAGGCGCGGTTGCGCAGTCCGCAGAACCCGGAAATCCGCTATCACCTCGCCTGGGTGCTGGCGAAGACGGGCCGGAAGGCAGAGGCCCTGCAGGAGCTGGACGCCGCGCTGCAGCCGGGACGAACCTTCCCGGATGCCGACCAGGCCAAGGCGCTTCGCAGCGAACTCGGTGGACGATGAAACATCTTGTCGAAATTATTTACAGCACACATTTTCACAGTCTTCATGTTGTTGTTTTTAAAAGACTAATTGCTTCTGGCCCCAAAATTGCTAAGAAGGTGTCAAGACAGAGATGTCCCCTTCTGACCAAGGAAAGACAATGAACAAGAAACTGATCAATGCAATCGGCGCCGTGATGATCGCGGGTTTTGCCGGTGCGGCCTCGGCGGCGCAGTACAGCTGGTCGTTCACCTCGACCGCTACCTCGCACGTCGGCGCCAGTGGTTTCGGCTCCAACATCTCCGAGTACTCGTCGATGACCTACACCAACGGCGCAAGCCAGTCGGTGAACATCCAGGGCTTCGCCAACACCGCGTCGGGTTCGACCATCGAGCGCGCCTACCTGACCTACCAGGGAAGCAGCGGTCTGGGCATGACGAGCCGTGATTCGACATGGAACGACGAGGTGAACAGCTCCGGTTACGCGACCAACCCGGACCACGCCATGGACAACGAAGGCGCGATGGAAGGCATGCTGTTCTCCTTCGGTTCGGAAATGAACCTCAACCTGGTCGACATCGGCTGGTTCAGCGGCGATTCGGACATCACGGTGTATGCATATACCGGTGCCTCCGTGGCCGATATCAACACCACGGTGATGGGCAAGACCTTCTCGACGCTGACCGGCTGGACCAAGATCGGCGATTTCACCGGCAACAGCGACCCGCGCAGCACGACCAACGGCACCTATTCGCGTTACTGGCTGGTGACGCCGGGTTCGTCGTCGGACTACAAGGACTACATAAAGCTGGCCGGCGTGACCGCAACGACCAAGCCGACCACGCCGCCGCCGGCCGTTCCGGAACCGGCTTCACTGGCGCTGATCGGCACCGCACTGGCAGGCATGATCGCCGTGCGCCGCCGCAAGGCAGCCTGAGCGGATCTCCCCGCATCTGAAAACCGCGCTTCGGCGCGGTTTTTTTTGCCCTCGCTCAGAGCGTGGTGCCGTCCTCTTCCTGCGCCTGCAGGGCCCACATCTGAGCGTAGGCGCCATCCAGCGCCAGCAGTTCGCTGTGACTGCCGCGCTCGATGATGCGGCCGGCGTCCATCACCAGAATCTGGTCGGCGTCCATGATGGTCGATAGCCGGTGCGCAATGATGAGTGTCGTGTGGCCGCGTGCCACCTGTTCGAGCTGGCCCTGGATCGCCTGCTCGGTTTTCGAATCGAGCGCCGACGTGGCTTCGTCGAAAATGAGTATCGGCGGATTCTTCAGCAGCGCGCGGGCGATGGCGACACGCTGCTTTTCGCCGCCCGACAGCTTCAGCCCGCGCTCACCCACCTTGGTCGCGTAGCCGTCCGGCAGCTTCTGCACGAAGTCGTGCAGTTGCGCGGCACGGCTGGCGGCCTCGACCTCGGCGGCGGACGCCGTGACCCGGCCGTACTGGATGTTGTAGTGGATGCTGTCGTTGAACAGCACCGTATCCTGCGGAACGATGCCGATCGCTCCGCGCAGGCTGTCCTGGGTGAGCTGGCGGATGTCGGTGCCGTTGATCGTGATGCGACCGCTGCCTTCGGCCACGTCGTAGAAGCGGTAGAGCAGTCGGGCCAGCGTCGATTTGCCGGAGCCCGAGTGGCCCACGACGGCAACGCGATGGCCGGCCGGTATCGTGAAATCGACGTCGTGCAGGATCTGCCGCGCCGGCTCGTAGCTGAAATTCACCTGCTGGAAGCGTACCTCGCATGGACCGTCGGCCAGCGTCAGTGCGTCCGGTGCGTCAGCGACTTCGCGGTGCGTTTCCATCAGCGCGAACATGCGCTCGATGTCGGTCAGCGACTGGCGGATCTCCCGGTACAGCACGCCGAGGAAGTTCAGCGGAATGTAGAGCTGGATCATGAAGGCATTGACCAGCACGATGTCGCCGAGCGTCATGCGGCCCTCGGCGACGCCGACCGTGGCGCGCCACATCATCAGCGTGACGCCGATGGCGATGATGAAGGCCTGGCCCATGTTGAGCCAGGACAGCGACACCTGGCTGCGCTCCTGCGCCCGCTGCCAGCGAATGAGCTGTTCGTCGTAGCGGCGCGCCTCGAATTCCTCGTTGTTGAAATACTTCACCGTCTCGTAATTGAGCAGGCTGTCGATCGCCCGCGTATTGGCGGCCGAATCCAGTTCGTTCGCCTCGCGCCGTATCGTCGTGCGCCAGTTGGTCACGGTGACGGTGAAGGTGATGTAGAGCGCCAGCGTGACGAAGGTGATCAGCGCGAAGCTCGCTTCGTACTTCACCGCGAGGATGCTCAGCACCAGCCCGATCTCGACCAGCGTCGGCAGGATGGAGTACAGCGTGTAGCTGATCAGCGAGCCGATCGCGCGCGTGCCGCGCTCGATGTCGCGCGTCAGGCCGCCGGTCTGGCGCTCGAGGTGAAAGCGCAGCGACAGCGCGTGCAGATGGCGGAACACCTGCAGCGAAATGCGCCGCACCGCCTGCTGGGTGACGCGCGAGAACACGATTTCGCGCAGCTCGGTCAGCATCGAGGTGGAGAAGCGCAGCGCGCCGTAGGCGGCCAGCAGGCCCAGCGGCACCAGCAGCGGTGCCGCCTCGAGCGCCGCACGGCTGCTCGCGGCGGCCGGCGCCAGCGCGTCGATGATCTGCTTGAACACCAGTGGCACCGCGACGTTCGAGCCCTTGGCCAGCACCAGACAGGCAAGCGCGATCAGCACGCGCCATTTGTAGGCCCAGAGGTAAGGCAGCAGGTTGCGGATGGTTTCGGAATCGCGGCGGCGGGCGCCCGGCACGGTCGCGGCGGGCAGGGGGGCGGTGGCGGATCGTCTCATGCGCGGATTCTACGGGCTGCCGGGCCGGGTGCCAGCGCTATCGCTGCCGGCGCGGGCCCGGGGCGTGCCTTCCGTGCAGGGGCGGGACCTCTGACTGCGGCCACGGCGCGTGAACGACAGGCCTTACCGGGCCACGGGCCGCCTTGCGCGTGGGAGACCGTTCCCATAAGGGGCTCGCTGCCGTGCGGATCGCGGGGATGCGCAGACATCACTCGGAAGCGTCGAACAGCGTGTGCCGCCAGCCGTCAGATCAGCACAGTCAGCCATGCGGCGCCGACCGATAGCAGTACGCCGGGCACGACCTGCAGGGCGAAGCCGCGATCGCCGGTGGTGACCGCGACGATGAGCTTGCTGCACGCATTGGTGGTGAACGCGGCCAGGATGGGCAGCACGGCCTGCTCGGCCGCGATGCGTCCCGACGCCTGCAATGCGGCCACCGCCGCCGAGGCCGAGTGCGCGTCGGCGAAGCCGGCCAGCGCGGCTGCGATGCCTGCGCCGCCGGTGCCATAGCGGTCGGTCAGGAAGGCGGTCAGCAGTAACAGTGCGCCCATCGTGGCGGCGAACAGCAGCGCCAGTCGCGGGTTGAAGGGACGGCCGGGTGGCGGCGTATCGCCGTCGTGCGTGCGCACGCTGCGCAGTGCGATCAGCAGGCCGTAGGCCGCGGCGGCGACGCCGGCCGCCAGCAGCGGCGCAGCCATCGCACGCAGCACGGCCGGACTGGTCGCCGCCAGCAGCAGCGCGAGATAGACCACGGTCGCCAGCGACGACAGCACGGCGCCCGACACCGCGCCGGCGCGCAGCGCCGGGTTGCGCCGCGCCTCCGCACCCATGGCGGCAATGGTGGCGGTACTCGACACGAAGCCCGAAGCGAAGCCGGCGAAGCTGAGGCCGAGTGCCGGTCCGGCGGCGCGCAGTGCGATGTGGCCGCAGGCGTTGATCGCCATCATCAGCACCGCCAGTTTCCACAGCGTGCGCGGGTTGATGGCTCCCAGCGGATCGACCGCGCGGTCCGGCACCAGCGGCAGGATGACCAGCGCGGCAGCGGCCAGCAGCAGGCCGTCATGCACCTCCTGTTCCGACAGCACGCGCACGACGAAGCGGTGCAGCTGGCTGCGCGCGGCCAGCGCGATGGCGACCAGCACCCCGATGCCGGTCGCCAGTCGCGCGTCGTGCATGGCCAGCGCACCGAGCATGAAGGTGAGCACCAGCGCGATTTCGGTGGTGAGGCCCGGGTCGTCGTCACGCGAGCGGCGATAGGACACGATGGCCAGCGCACCGACCACGGCGGCCAGCACGGCCAGTGTTGCGCCGCCGCCGAGCAGCATGGCAAGCGCGCCAAGCAGCGAGGCCAGTGTGAAGGTACGCAGCCCGGCGGCCGCACGCGCAGGGCCCTCGCCCTTGCGACGTTCGCGTTCGATGCCGATCAGCAGGCCGATGCCCAGTGCGGCGGCAAGCCCGGTCAGGCGCGGATCGATGTCGGCAGGCATGGCGGAGGATGGAATGTGCTCATACCATTACCTTACCCGACGGCGCGCCGGACTCCGGCCGCCCAATGAAGCGGAGACCCTGCCCATGCACACCACCTTGATCACCGTAGATGGCCTCGAAAGCGAGGACTGCGTCCATGAAATCACCAACGTGATCCACGAGCTGCCGGGCATCAACATGGTCGAGGTCGCGCTGGCGACCGGCACCGTCAGCGTCGAACACAGCCCGCTGGTCAGCGAGGCCGACATCCGGCAGGTGCTGGAGGACGAGGGCTATGCGCTGAAGTAGCGCGCTGGACGGCCTTTTCGCCGTCGTTTCATGCCTTCCGCGTAATTGCCGCGCCTCGTGCGCTGCCCGAAGATCGCCAATGATCGGGTGCATTGATCGCATCCGCATGCTTCATTCCGGTGCGCGGACGGGCCTCTAAATCCATGCTTTGAAAAGGGTTTTTACACCCTCGTGCGGGGTGCATGCGGCCGCAAGGCGGCGTGTGCATCCATTGATCGCATATTGATCGCACTCATCCGGGCGCCGGTGGCACGGCGCATGCGAAGGGAAGGGCGAGCGCCTGAAGGACAAGCATGTTCCGGGCGCCGCTTTCCTGATCGCATACCACCACCGGAGATTGCCATGCCCAAAGTCACCCGCCCCGCCAACGAGAAGGGCGAATTCCTCGTCGATTACGAAGAGAAGGTGTTCGAGGACGTGAAGGCCGAGCCCGGCGAAAAGGCCCTGGTCACCTTTCACACAGTCGCTTTCGAAGGCTCGATCGGCTTCGTCAATCTGCTGCAGGCCACGCGTCTGAAGCGCAAGGGTTTCGATACCTCGGTGCTGCTGTACGGCCCGGGCGTCACGCTGGGCGTGAAGCGCGGCTTTCCGACGCTGGGCGACGAAGCCTTCCCCGGCCACCAGAACTTCAACAAGCAGATCGAGAAGTTCATCGAGGAAGGCGGCAAGGTCTATGCGTGCCGTTTCGCGCTGCAGGCGCTGTATGGCCACGGCGAGGGCTCGCTGATCGAAGGCATCCGTCCGATCAATCCGCTCGACGTGCTGGATCTGATCCTGCTGCATCGCAAGGACAACGCCTTCATCCTCGATACCTGGACGCTCTGATCATGGGTGCCCGCTCCTTCTTCGGCGCGCGGCATGCCTGCGGCGTGCTGCCGCTCGCGCCGGGTCGCGCCGGGTCGCCGGCGCTCGCTCCGGCGGGCGCGGCTTGGCCCTGGGGATGCGCGGCAGGTGGACCGGCGGCAGCGATGTCGACCCCGGGTGCAGCGTCCCCGGCGCCGGGCCGCTGGCCGTGGGGTGGCGCAACGTCCTCGACCCGCGCCTGCGTGACCGCTGGCGCCGGGGGCCGGTCATGAGCGCCTCCCGCGTCGTCCGCGCCGCGGCGATCCAGATCGCGCCCGATCTCGAATCCGCCGACGGCACGCTGGCGCGCGTGCTGGCGGCGATCGACGAGGCAGCGGATCGCGGCGCTCAGCTGGCCGTGTTTCCCGAAACCTTCGTGCCCTACTACCCCTACTTCTCTTTCGTGCAGCCGGCGGTGCGCATGGGCGCCGACCACCTGAAGCTTTACGAACGGGCGGTGACGGTGCCGGGCCCGGTCACGCAGGCGGTGGCCGAGCGCGCGAAGGCGCGTCGCATCGTCGTGGTGCTGGGCGTGAACGAGCGCGACCACGGCAGCCTGTACAACACGCAGCTGGTGTTCGACGCCGACGGCCGCCTCGCGCTGAAGCGTCGCAAGATCACGCCGACCTATCACGAGCGCATGGTGTGGGGGCAGGGCGACGCCGCCGGGCTGAAGGTGGTCGATACGGCCATCGGCCGGCTCGGCGCGCTCGCCTGCTGGGAGCACTACAACCCGCTGGCGCGCTACGCGCTGATGACCCAGCACGAAGAAATCCACTGCGCCCAGTTTCCGGGATCGATGGTCGGCCAGATCTTCGCCGACCAGATGGAAGTGACCATCCGCCACCACGCGCTCGAATCCGGCTGCTTCGTCATCAATTCCACTGGCTGGCTCAGCGACGAACAGATCCAGTCCATCACGCCCGACCCAGGCCTGCAGCGCGCGCTGCGCGGTGGCTGCCACACCGCCATCGTGTCGCCCGAAGGCGTGCATCTAGCGCCGCCGCTGACCGAGGGCGAAGGCATGGTGGTGGCCGATCTCGACATGGCGCTGGTGACCAAGCGCAAACGCATGATGGATTCGGTCGGCCACTACGCGCGGCCGGAACTGCTGAGCCTCGCCATCAACGACCGGCCGGCCACGACGACGGTCGCCCTGCACGACACCTCACTCCGGAGCACTGCCGATGAGCACGATCACGACACCCGACGCCTCCAGCCGGCAACTGATGACGGAGCTGCAGTCGTACGGCTTGCGGCTGGCTGATCCGAAGGCCGGCGCGCCGAGTCGCCGCGGCGGCGCCGGGCCGTCCGACCACAAGGCGGTCACGGTGGATGGCGTCACCATCATGGTGCCGGTGCATACCGGCAGCGCCTTCGAGTCGCCCTTCACCGCCGACGCACCGGACGCCGACGGCCGCGTGCAGATACGCCGCGGCCACATTCCGATCGCGCTGGCCAGCTTTCCGAAGCAGCCGCGCTTCTACGCGCTGCAGACCTTGGACGGCATTCCGTATTCGCACATCGCGACGCTGCATGGCGCCGACGTGCTGGCGACCACGGTGCTGCAGACCTGCATCCGTTACGAAAGCCGGCGCAAGGCCTGCAAATTCTGTTCGATCGGCCAGTCGCTGGCGGCCGGCCGCACCATCGCGCACAAGACACCGCAACAGCTGGCCGAAGTGGCACGCGCCGCGGTACTGCTCGACGGCATCAAGCACATGGTCATGACCACCGGCACGCCGGCCACGCCCGACCGCGGCGCGCAGGTGCTGTGCGATTCGGCGTTCGCGGTGCGCGCCGCGGTGGACCTGCCGATACAGGGCCAGTGCGAACCGCCGGACGACGACCGCTGGTTTGCGCGGATGAAGGCGGCCGGCATCGACACGCTGGGCATGCACCTCGAAGTGGTGACGCCGGCGCTGCGCGAACAGATCATGCCGGGCAAGGCCACCGTACCGCTCGCCCGCTACATGGAGGCGTTCGCCGCGGCGGTCGAGGTGTTCGGCCGCGGCCAGGTGAGCAGCTACATCCTGGCCGGCCTCGGCGATACGAAGGAAGCCATTCTCGACATGAGCGCGCAACTGGTCGCGCTCGGCGTCTATCCCTTCGTCGTGCCCTTCGTGCCGATCAGCGGCACGCCGCTGGAAGACCATCCAGCGCCGTCGCCCGAATTCATGCGCTCGATACTGGCGCCGCTCGGCGAAATGGTGTCGGCAGCCGGCCTGCGTTCGGCCGACATCAAGGCCGGTTGCGGCAAGTGCGGCGCCTGCTCATCGCTGTCCTCGTTCGAACGCGCGGAGGCTGCCCATGCTGTCGGCTGACGCGAAGGATCTGTGCGAACTCGCACCGCGCTTCGCGCCCTGCGAGTTCCGCATCAAGTGGGCGCACGGCGACTGGGAACACGACCAGGCGATGCGGCTGCGCCGCGCCGTGTTCTGCGTCGAACAGGGCGTGTTCCCGGGCGACGACCGCGATGCCATCGACGATCACGCGCAGATCATCGTCGCGCTCGCCTGCGTTGGCGGCATGCCGGACCAGGTGGTCGGCACCGTGCGCATCCACGAGGACCGCGCGAGCGACCCCGGCCTGTGGTGGGGTTCGCGCCTTGCCGTGCATCCGGCCTTCCGCAGCCAGGGCCGGCTCGGCGCCACGCTGATCCGCCTCGCGGTGACCAGTGCGCATGCACGCGGCTGCCACACCTTCCTCGCGCACGTGCAGGCGCAGAACCTGCCGCTGTTCCGCCGCCTGCACTGGACGCCGCTGCAGGCGGAAACGTTGCACGGCCGGCCGCACTGGCTGATGCAGGCGCAGCTCGATCACTACCCGCCGTGCTACGACGTCTACACCGGCTTCGTCGCGCGCAGCGCCGGAGCGCCGGCATGACGCAGCCGGCCATGTCGCTCGCCGAACTGACCGACGCGCTGCGCGGCAGCCCGGGCTTCGCGCACAAGCGCGACATTTCGGACGTGATGACGGTGCTCGGTCGCGCGTTACCCGGCGGCGTCGCCGATATGGCGCAAGCGGTAGCGGTCGGTGACGACTGCGCCGCCATTCCCGATCCGTCAGGCGAAGGCTGGCTGCTGTTCGCGATCGAAGGTCTGGTCGAGGAGTTCGTCGCCCGCATGCCGTGGTTCGCCGGCTATTGCGGCCTCATGGTCAATGTGAGCGACATCTGCGCGATGGGCGGCCGGCCGATCGCGGTGGTCGATGCGCTGTGGAGCGACGGTGCCGACAGTTCCGAGCCGGTGCTCGACGGCCTTGCCGCGGCGTCGGCGCGCTACGGCGTGCCCATCGTCGGCGGCCACAGCAACCACCGCGCGGCGCGCGGCCAGCTGGCGGTCGCGGTGCTGGGCCGCGCGCGCAAGCTCATCACCAGCTTCGACGCGCAGCCGGACGACGATCTCATTCTCGCGGTCGACCTGCGCGGCGCCTTCGAGGAGCCGTATCCGTACTGGAATGCGTCCACCCGCGCGCCGGCCGAGCGGCTGCGCGGCGACATCGAAATCCTGCCGCGCCTGGCCGAAGACGGCCTGTGTGACGCCGGCAAGGACGTGAGCATGGCCGGCGCCATCGGCAGCGCGCTGATGCTGCTCGAATGCTCGGGTGTGGGCGCGCAGATCGACCTCGACACCGTGCCGCGCCCGGAGGGCGTGCCGCTGCTGCGCTGGCTGTTGTCCTTCCCCAGCTTCGGCTATGTGCTGTCGGTGCGCCCGCAGCAGCGGCTGCGCGTGCTCGAACGCTTCGCCGCGCGCGGCATCGCGGCAGCGCGCATCGGCCGCGTCACCGCCTCGCCCGAGGTATGGCTGACCCAGCGCGGCGAGCGGGCGCTGCTGTGGAACGTGAAGGATCAGCCCTTCATCCGCGCACCGCGGGAGACCATCGATGTCTGAGTCGCTGCGCATCGGTCTGCTGACGCACTCGGTCAATCCGCGCGGCGGCGTCGTGCATACGGTGGAACTGGCGCAGGCACTCCATGCGCAGGGGCACGACGTGACCGTGTTCGCGCCGGCCGTCGACGGGCAGCGTCTGTTCCGCAGCATCGACTGCCGCTTCGAGCGGGTGCCGGTCGGGTCGGCCTCGGGGGACGTCGTCGACATGGCGCGCTCGCGCATTGCCGCCTTCGTCGCTCACCTCGCGCTGCGCCTCGAACGGAGCCGGTTCGACGTGCTGCACGCGCAGGACGGCCTCGGCGCCAACGCGCTCGCGACGCTGCAGCAGCGCGGTCTGATCGCCGGCTTCGTGCGCACCGTGCATCACCTCGACCCCTTCGCCGATCCGCAGCTCGCAGCCTGGCAGACGCGCGGCGTGCTGGCTGCGCGCGGCGTGCTGTGCGTGAGCCGGCTGTGGCAGCAGCGTCTGCAGGACGAACTGGGCGTGCAGGCGCACTGCGTGAACAACGGCGTCGATCTGACGCGCTATTCGCGCAGACCGGATGCGCATGACAGAGCGCTGGCGCAGCGCCTCGGCTTGCGCGGCGGTCCGGTGTTCGTTGCCGTTGGTGGCGTCGAGGCGCGCAAGAACACGCGTCGCGTGCTGCAGGCTTTCGCGCTGCTCAGGCCGGCGTTGCCGCAGGCGCAGCTGCTGATCACCGGTGGCGCCAGCCTGCTCGACCACGCCGACTACGTGCACGCCTTCCGCGACGACCTGCGCGACAGCGGCCTGCGCGAGGGGGTAGGCGGCGACGTCGTCATCACCGGCGTGCTCGACGACGCCGACATGCCGTCGCTGTTCCGTCTCGCCGACGTGCTGGTGATGGCGTCGACGCGCGAAGGCTTCGGCCTGGTGGTGCTGGAGGCGCTGGCCAGCGGCACGCCGGTGGTCGCCTCGCGCCTCGCTCCCTTCACCGAATACCTCGACGACGACACCGCGAGCTGGGCCGACCCGCTCGATACCGCCTCTATCGCTCGGGCGATGCAGCAGGCGCTCGATCCGGCCCGCGCCGCGCTGCTGCGCACACCGCCGGCGGTGTGCCACCGCTACAGCTGGGCGGCCAGCGCCGCCCGCCACGCCGACCTGTACCGCGCGCTGTGCATCGCACCGGCGCGCCAACCCGAAACCGTCTGAGGACCTTACATGCCCGCCATGCACTTCACCGTCCGCTGGCCGGACGCAACCGAAACCCGCTGCTACTCGCCGTCGCTCGTGATCAAGGACTATTTCGCGCCGGGCGCCCGCTATCCGCTGCCCGACTTCATGGCTTCGGCGCGCGAAGCGCTGCATATCGCCTCCGAGCGGGTGCGCGCGAAGTACGGCTTCGCCTGTTCGGCCGCGATGGACCAGCTGGCCGATCTCGAACAGCTTGCCGCCCGCTGGGGCGACGACCCGCACACCCACATCGAACTGGTCAGTTTCGATGAATGACCGTCGCAAGGAGAACGTCATGAGCACGCCCGAATCCATCCCCCATCTGCCGGTCATCATCGTTGGCGGCGGCCAGGCCGGCCTGTCGATGAGCGCCTGCCTGCAGCAGTCCGGCATCGAACACCTGGTGCTGGAAAAGCACAGCGCGATGCACGTCTGGCGCACCCAGCGCTGGGACAACTTCTGCCTGGTCACGCCGAACTGGCAGTGCGCGCTGCCCGGCCACGCCTACGAGGGCCCCGAGCCGCACGGCTTCATGAAGAAGGACGAGATCAACGCCTGGCTCGACGCCTTCCGTCGCAAGGTGAATCCGCCGCTGCGCGAAGGCGTGTCGGTGCAGCGCGTGACACCGCGGCCGGACGGCGGCTTTCACGTGACGACTTCGATCGGCGACTGGACCGCCGACCAGGTCGTCGTGGCCAGCGGCGGCTATCACGTGCCCATCGTGCCGCGCATGGCCGAGCGCTTGCCGGCCGGCATCGTGCAGCTGCATTCCGAGCAGTACCGCAATGCCGACGCGCTGCCGCCGGGCGCCGTGCTGGTCGTGGGCTCGGGCCAGTCCGGCGCGCAGATCGCGGAAGACCTGCATCTGGCCGGCCGCACCGTGCATCTGGCGGTCGGTGATGCGCCGCGCTGCGCCCGCTTCTACCGCGGCCGCGACGTCGTCGACTGGCTGGCCGACATGGGCTACTACGACATGCCGGTGACCGCCCACCCGCTGCGCGAAGGCGTGCGCGACAACACCAACCACTACGTGACCGGCCGCGACGGCGGGCGCGACATCGACCTGCGCCGCTTCGCGCTCGAAGGCATGCAGCTGTACGGGCTGATGCAGGACTACCGCGACGGCATGCTGCAGTTCGCGCCCGGCCTGCGCGCCGCGCTCGACAGCGCCGATCGCACCTACAACGGCATCAATGCCGCCATCGACAAGCACATCGCCGACCGCGGCATCGACGCACCGCCGCCGTCGGTCTATGAGCCGGTGTGGCAGCCGGGCGAGGAACGCGCGGCGCTCGATCCGGTTGCCGCCGGCATCACCAGCATCATCTGGTGCATCGGTTTCTCGCCGGACTTCCGCTGGGTGGACGCGCCGGTGTTCAACGGCCGCGGCGATCCGGTACATGTGCGCGGCGTGACGCAGCAAGCCGGCCTCTTTTTCCTTGGCCTGCCCTGGCTGCACACCTGGGGCTCCGGCCGCTTCTCCGGCGTGGCACGCGACGCCGAATACCTGGCCGCGCGCATCGCCGCGCTGCGCGCGACGCAGCCCGCTGACGCGGAGGCACTGACATGCTGATGGACAGCGCCGAGCGCCTGCAGTCGGCGGCGGCGCTGCAGCAGCAGTATTGCGCCGGCATGCCGCAGCTCGGCCTGTACGGCCTGTCGGAGAACTGGCTGCTGAAGGAATGCGGCCATCTGCACTGGATGGCGATCGCGCGCGCGCAGGGCAGGGCGGTGCCGGAGTTCGCCGACGCCGCCGGCCGCAAGAGTTATGCCGCGCTGACTGCGGTGCATCTGCACGAGGCGCATCTCGACGCGGTGACGGAGAACGTGCCGTTCTCGCTGTCGGTGCGCGCCGTGTCGCCCGGCCGCGCCCAGCACTTCAGCGCGCAGACCTTGCGCAGCGGCAATACGCGTGCGGCGCGCATCGAACTGCTGTCCGCCTTCGTGCGCCGCGACGCCGGCAGCAACCGCAGCATCGTGCGCGCACCGGTCGAAGGTCCGGAGTGCGGCGACCGCACGCTGACCGACGCCGCGCTGTCGCTGCAGGCGCGCGCCCGGCTGTTCCGCAGCGGCGACGGCGTGGCGCGCATGGGCTTGCAGCTGGCCGCGAATGGCGGCGTGCTGCGCGCGGTCGACATCACGCCCTGTCCGCACAACGACTTCAACGGCGCCGGCCTGCTCTATTTCGCCAGCTTCCAGGCGCTGGCCGACCGCGCCGAACTGGCCTGCTTCGGGCTGCGCCCGGCCCTGACCGCCGAGCGGGAACTGTATTTCTACGGCAACATCGACCCCGGCGAGACAGTGCGTGTCGAACTGCTCGCCGCACGCGACGACAGCGCCGAGTTCGCGCACTGGTGGCGCGTGCGCCGCTGTGCCGACGGCGCGCGCATCGCCGACCTGATCACCCGCAAACGACGACTGGCCTGAACGCCCCGATGGACAAGACCTCGCAGCTCTGGCTCAAGCGCATCCGGTCGAGCAACAAGCCGGCCTATCTGCTGATCGCCGACCTCATCGCCGAGGACGTGCGCAGCGGACGGCTGACGCCGCGCGACCGGCTGCCGGCGCTGCGCGACCTGGCTGATTCGCTTGAACTGAATTACACGACGGTGGCGCGCGGCTATGCCGAGGCACGCAAGCGCGGGTTGATCGATTCGCGCGCTGGCATGGGTACCTTCGTCCGCGGGTCGACGCCGGGCATGGCGCTGCGCGGCGGCAGTGCCGCCGAAATGACGATGAACCTGCCGCCCGAACCGCAGGAACCGGCGCTGCTCGCCCATCTGCGCGACAGCGCGGCGCAGCTGATGGCGCAGTCCGACTGGAACGACCTGCTGCGCTACCAGGATTTCGGCGGCACGCGCGAGGACCGCGCTGCCGGCGTGCACTGGCTGCGCCAGCGGCTGCCGCTGTGCGCCGCCGAGCGCGTGCTGGTGTGCCCGGGCATCCATAGCGCGCTGACCGCGCTGGTGTCGCTGCTGGCGCGACCGGGCGAAACGATCTGCGTCGAGTCGCTGACCTATCCGGGCATCAAGGCCATCGCCGCCCAGCTCGGCGTGCAGTTGCACGCGCTGCCGCTCGACGACGACGGCCCCAGCGCCGACGCCTTCGAGCACGCGTGCAAGACGCTGAAGCCGCGTGCGCTTTACTGCAACCCGACGCTGCTGAACCCGACCACCGCCACCGTCACCCGCGCGCGGCGCGAGGCGCTGGCGGACGTCGCGCTGCGCTACGCCATCCCCATCATCGAGGACGACGCCTACGCGATGCTGCCGCCCGAGGTGCCACCGCCGCTGGCCGCACTCGCGCCGGCGCTCACCTATTACATCGGCGGCCTGTCCAAGTGCTTCGGCGCCGGCTTGCGCACCGCCTACGTACATGCACCGGGGCCGCGTCAGGCCGAGCGGCTGGCCGGCGCGCTGCGCGCGACCACCGTCATGTGCTCGCCGGTCACCAGCGCGCTGGCCACCCGCTGGATCACCGACGGCACCGCGGACGCGATGCTGCAGGCCATCCGCGCCGAATCCGTCGCGCGCCAGGCGTCAGCGGCGCGACTGCTGGCCGGGCACGCGCTGCGTGCGCAGCCCGAAGGCTTCCACTTCTGGCTGCCGCTGAGCCCGGACTGGGCCATGGTCGAGTTCGCCTCCAACCTGCGTGCGCAGGGCGTGGCGGTCGTCGCCAGCGCCGCCTTCAGCACCGACGGCACGCCGCCGGACGCGGTGCGCGTCTGCCTCGGCGGCCCGATGTCGCGCGAGGACTGCGACATCGCGCTGCGCCTGATCGCCGACACGCTGGAACATCCGGTGCACCCGCACGCGAATGTGATGTGAGGGCAGGGGCTAGGGACTAGGGGGCAGGGGCTGTGGCCGGCAGCCCGGATGCGCATGTCGCGGCATCTGCCTGTCGGCTGCTTTTACACCGACCTGTCCGAGGAATGGCCGTGATGGGGCCTGGCGAACGTAAGCCCTTGCTTTTGCGGGAGAGTGGCGCCGGTCGGGCCTGCACTGGTGCAGCTCTTGCTCGCGGTCAGTTGTATCGTGGCTTTCCAGCAGAGGAGCACTATCAATGAGCGTAACGAACAGGGCATTCGTTGCCGCAGGACTGTTGGCTTCCATCGTCGCCGCGGTTCCGGCGCAGGCAGCAAGCCTGTCCGGTTCCTACACGGCGGACGATTACGCAACGGTCTATCTGTCCACCGATCTGCTTGCCGATGCCGGTGAAATCATCAGCGACAAGACCACGCTCTGGGGCGCCAGCGAGAGCTTCTCGGATGTCGCGTTGGTGGCGGGGCAGGACTACTACCTGCTGATTCACGCGCGTAACGTGTTCAGCGGTCCGGCCATGTTCCTCGCGGATTTCTCGATCAGCGGCGAAGGCTTCCGTTTCGCCAACGGCCAGCAGACCCTCAGCACCGGCACCGCATACTGGACCGTGAACGAAAGCGGTTTCGGCGCGCCGGGCGCGACACCCGTGAGTCTTGGAACGAATGCCGGCCTGCAGATCTGGGGTCAGCGCCCGGGCATTTCGGCCGATGCCGAAGCGATCTGGGCCTATTACGCGGACTGGAGCGCCGGCTACAACGGTCCGGCGTATTTCGTCGCCCACATCGTGGCCGTGCCGGAGCCGGAAACCTGGGCGATGTTCGGTGCGGGACTGGCACTCCTGGCGACGCGCCGGCGCGCCGTGAAGCGCTGAACCGGGGCGTTTTCTCGACTTCGGCGACTGGAGCGGAACCGGCGCTACCGGAACAGGAAGCGACTGCGTTCGCTCGCCTGCTCATCCGCCCTGTCGCGCGGCCTGACCACGATGTCCAGCGGCTGCGCGCCGCGCAGCGTGCCGTCGTCGGGCGCGGATACGGTCAGTCTCAGGCTGGCCACGCTGTTCGGGGCGACGCGCAGACGGTCGTTGCCGACGACGGTCGCACCCGGCACGCCGTCGATCTGTGCGACGTACTCGACCTCGTCGCGCGTCAGGTTGGCGACCTTCAGCAGGTAGGCGTTCTCGATGCGGCCGTCGGCCGTTTCGCGCATCAGCACGCCGCGATCGCGCAGCACGTCGAGTCGCACTTCGGGCCGGGTCACCATCTGCCACACGCCAAGCGCGGCGAACACGGAGAGCAGCGCGGCGTAGAGCTTCACGCGTGGCTGGACCGCCGTGGGGGCGCGTCCGGACAGCACGTGTTCGGACGCGTAGCGGATCAAGCCGCGGGCGCGGCCGACCTTGTCCATCACCGTATCGCAGGCATCGACGCACAGGCCGCAGTTGATGCAGGCGTACTGCACACCATTGCGGATGTCGATGCCGGTCGGGCACACCTGCACGCAGATCGTGCAGTCCACGCAGTCGCCGGCGCCGCGGCTGCGGGCGGATGCACGCGGCTCGCCACGCAGCCTGTCGTAGCCGACCTGGCGGGTATGCGCGTCGGTCATCACGCCCTGGAAGCGCGAGTACGGGCACATGTGCTGGCACACCGATTCGCGCGCGAAGCCGGCCTGCAGATACGTGAAGGCGGCGTAGAACAGCAGCCAGAAGCCTTCCCACATGCCCACATCCCAAGCGGCGAGGCGCGGCAGCAGATCGCGGATCGGCGTGAAGTAGCCGACAAAGGTGATCGCGGTCCACGCCGCCAGCGCGAGCCACAACGCGTGCTTGGCGCCCTTGATCGCCGCCTTGCGCGCGCCCCACGGTGCGGCATCCAGCGCACGGCGCGCGGCGGGTTTTCCTTCGATGCGCGCCTCGATCCACGTGAACATCATCGTGTAAACCGTCTGCGGACAGGCGAAGCCGCAGAACAGCCGCCCGGCCAGCGCGGTCACGAAGAACAGCGCCAGCGCCGCGACGATGAGAACGAAGGCGAACAGCAGCGCGTCCTGCGGCCACAGCACCTGGTCGAACAGGTAGAGCCGCTCGTGCGGAATGTCCATCCACAGCGCCGGCCGCACCGTGTCGCCGTCGCGCCAGGTGAGCCACACGCCACCGTAGAACACGAGCTGGGTGAGCCACACCATGGCCCAGCGCCAGGTGTTGAAACGGCCGGACACCGCGCGCGCATGAACGGTGCCGGGGCGGGGATGGAAGGCGAGCGGCACGGCGCGGACCGCGCCTCCCGCCAGCGTCGTATCGGTGTTCATCTGCAGGCTCCGGAAAAGGATGCCGGCAGTACACCCGCCGCAGGCGGACAGGAACAGATTCAGGGAAGTGGAATCAATATGGGCACAGATGGAATCCGTCGTGCCTCTTGATGCGGGTCAAGTGACCGACGCCAGCGGATGCGGGATGCCCTTGTCGCCATAGGTGCGCACCACCTGCGCGATCACGACCTGGTAACCCTTGAGCCAGCGCGCCTGCAGCTGCTTGGCCCGGATGTGCTCCGGGTGAGTCATCAGCGCCTGCAGCGCGTCCATCGAATCCCAGTAATAGACATTCGAGATCAGCCCGGTTTCGGCGTTCTCCCAGGCTTCCTCGCCGAGGTAGCCGGGAATGGCGCGGGCGACCTCTGCGATGACCGCGTCCAGCGCGTGGAAGTCGTCGCCGTACTGGCCTTTGGCGAAGGTGAAGGTGGAGGTGAACATGGCGTCTAAGGCTGAACAGGAGGGCTGCCGCGAGGGGTCCGGAGGGCAGCGATCATGACAGATGAACGGAGTCGGGCGTCGAACGTATCACGACCCGGCCGTGCGGTCGCGTCCGGTCATCCGGTCCCGCCGCCGAGCGATGCATTCGAACGTCAGGCGCAGTCACCCCTGCTGTGCAATCAGTTGCCCCAACTCACGCACCGCCGCCCTTCGCGCCTCGGTATCCGGATGCCCGAAGTTCAGCCGCACGAAGTTCCTGAATTCGCGCTGCGCGGAGAAGATCGGCCCGGGCGCGATGCTGATGCCTCTTGCCAGTGCTTCGCGGTGCAGCGCCAGCGTGTCGCAGACCTCCGGCAGTTCCAGCCACAGGAAGTAACCGCCCTCGGGCTCCGCCATGCGGGTGCCGGTGGGGAAGTGCGCTTCGACGTCGGCGACCAGCGTGGCCTGCTGCGCGCGCAGGGTGGCGCGCAGCGTGCGCAGGTGGCGGTCGTAGCCGCCCTGCTTCAGGTAATCGGCCAGCGCGTGCTGCAGCGCGACCGGTGTGGCGAGGCTGAATGACAGCTTCTGCCGGCGGATCGCGTCGGCGTAACGGCCGGCGGCGACCCAGCCGACGCGGAAGCCGGGGGCCAGGCATTTGGAAAAGGACGACACGTGCATGACGCGGCCGTCGCGGTCCAGCGCCTTGCTGCACAAGGGCGCCTGTTCGCCGTGGTGCAGTTCGGCATAGACGTCGTCCTCGATCAGTGGCACGTCGTGGCGGTCGAGCAGGGCCATCAGCTGGCGGCGACCGTCGTCGGGCACGCATGCGCCGGTCGGGTTGGCGTAGTTCAGCATGAACAGGCAGGCGCGCACCGGGTGCCTGTTCAGCAACTGTTCGAGCGCGGCGAGGTTAAGGCCTTCGCGTGGATGGCTGGGAACCTCGATCACCTTGAGCCCGAGCCGCTCGGCGGCCTGC
Organism: Methyloversatilis sp. NSM2; assembly: GCF_038066675.1. Taxonomy (NCBI): domain Bacteria; kingdom Pseudomonadati; phylum Pseudomonadota; class Betaproteobacteria; order Nitrosomonadales; family Sterolibacteriaceae; genus Methyloversatilis; species Methyloversatilis sp. NSM2. The sequence goes on along the minus strand of NZ_JBBUKV010000005.1, from coordinate 305,292 downwards.
AGGCCGGCGTAGAAGGTGGGCGATTCGACCGCGATCAGGTCGCCCGGCCGGGTCACCGCCTGCAGGCAGAGGTTCAGTCCCTCCATCGCGCCATTGGTGATGATGATGTCGTCAGGAGCCACGTCGGCGCCGAGGCCGAGGTAGCGCAGCGCGATCTGCCGGCGCAGTTCGGGGTGGCCCGGCGGCAAGTCGGTCAGCGTGTCCTGCGGCTTGATGCGGCGCGCGGCGGCGGCGAGGGCGCGGCCGAGACGGTCGAGCGGGAACAGCTCGGGTGCCGGAAAGCTGGAACCCAGCGGCACGACGGCCGGGTCGCGCACGCTGTCGAGAATTTCGAAGATGAAGTCGCTCACCTGCAGCGCGGTCGAGCGCTGGCCCGGCCGCGACATGGCCGGTTCCGGCAGGCGCTGACCGAGGCGGGCGCGCACGAAGTAGCCGGAGCGCGGGCGCGCCTCGACCAGGCCGCGGCTTTCAAGCAGTGCGTAGGCCTGCGTGACGGTGATCGGGCTGAGGTCGTGCGCGCGGCAGGCGTGGCGTACCGAGGGCAGGCGGTCGCCCGGCCGCAGCACGCCGTCGGCGATCAATTGCGCGGTGCGGTCGGCGAGGTCCTGGTAGAGCGTCATGCGCCGATGCTATCAGGCGTAACGCTGCCCCCGACTGCGCTTCAGCCGGCCAGCTTTCGGAAGCCGAGCAGCCGGGTGCCACCGCCCGCCGGGTTGGGCCCGTAGATGCCGAGGATGCGGGCGTATTCCGGCGCGTAGTAGCGGCCGATCGAGCCGCCGCGCACGCAGACGGTGTCGCCGGTGGTCGCCTCGACGGTGACACCGGCCGACTCGACGAACAGCCGGCCTTCGAGCACGTAGGCGTATTCGTCGTGCGCGTGCTCGTCGGTCCAGGTTTCGCCGCGCAATTCCCATTCCATCAGGACCGGCTCGGTCCAGCCCTTGGGGTCGGGGCGGGTGATCCAGTGCACGCCTGGTCCGCCGTCGCCGACCAGTGGCTGTTTCGGGTACTTCACCGGTGCGTCCGGCATGAGAGGCCTCCTGAATGTGCGGTCACCGCGATCCGCCCGGGCGATGTCGTGCCGAGGGCGGGCGCGGAAGTGGAGGCCGATTATTCGGGTGGGGGCGGCGCAGGACAATGCCCCGAAAGAGGTAGCCGCCGCGGTTTCCGCTTCATGCGGCAGTGCAAGATTGACAGCGGCGATTCGAGGGTCTAGATTCAAACGAACGTTTGAACACAAGGCCGTGCCTGACCCGATGGACGCCCGCCGCAATCGACTTTCCGTGACCGAAACACGCCTCCGCATCCTCGATGCGGCGCAGACACTGTTTGCCGCGCACGGTTTCGAGGCGACCTCGATGAGGATGATCACGACCACGGCCAGCGTCAATCTGGCGGCGGTCAATTATCACTTCGGATCGAAGGACGTGCTGGTGCAGGAGGTGCTCCTGCGCGGGCTGCGACCGCTGAACGCGCTGCGCATGCAGGCGCTCGACGAAGCGGAAGCCGCCGCCGGCGATGCGCCGGTCAAGGCGCGGGTGATCGTCGAGTGCTTCTTCAGCGGATCGCTCGCGCTGGCCGCGCGCAGCGAACAGGGGCGCGAATTCATGCGTCTGCTGGGCCGCACTTTCACCGAGCCGTCGGCGGTGGTGCGCGAGTGCCTGGCGACCGAGTACGCGCCGGTGATCGGCCGCTATCGCGACGCCCTCAGCCGCGCGCTGCCGGCGGTGCCGGTCGAGGACATCGTGTGGCGCCTGCATTTCATGTTCGGCGCCATGTCCTACGCGGTATCCGGCATCGACACGCTGCAGGTGATGACCGGCGTGCAGATCGACGAGCCGGATGCGATGGCGCGCATGGTGCCGCGATTGATGAGTTTCCTGCTCGGCGGCCTGCGTGCGCCGTTGCCGGAATCGAACTGACGGGGCGAAAGCCCGGACGATTGCAACTAGACTGCGGACATAAGCACCTTGCGTGCGTATCGCAGCAGCATGACCGGACGAGGAGATATACATGACCTGGACGCTTCTTCTGCTGTTGCCGCTGGGCCTGATTGCACTGGCCTACCTGCGTGTGCCGCTGCTGCTGATCACCGCGGCGCTCGCCGCCTGGCTGGTCGCCGCGGCGTTGCATTTCGACTGGTCGGTCGCCGCTTGCGTCACTGCCGCCGTGCTGCTCGGCGTGCCGGCGCTGCTGTTGAATCTGGTGCCGCTGCGCCGCGCACTGATTTCGCGGCCGCTGCTGGCGGTGTACCGCAACATCCTGCCGCCGATGTCGGACACCGAACGGATTGCGCTCGAAGCGGGCACCGTCTGGTGGGAGGGCGAACTGTTCCGCGGGCATCCCGATTGGCAGAAACTGCACGCCTACCCGGAACCGCAACTGAGCGCCGAAGAACAGTCCTTCCTCGACAACGAGGTCGATGAGCTGTGCCGTCTGTCCGACGACTGGCGCATTTCGCACGAGCTGAAAGACCTGCCGCCCGAGACCTGGCAGTACATCAAGGACAAGGGCTTCCTCGGCCTCATCATTCCGAAAAAGTACGGCGGCAAGGAATTCTCGGCCTGGGCGCATTCGCAGATCGTGACCAAGCTGTCGACGCGCTGCTCCGCCTCGGCGGTGACGGTGATGGTGCCGAACTCGCTCGGCCCGGCCGAACTGCTGCTGCATTACGGCACTGACGCGCAGAAGGATCATTACCTGCCGCGCCTGGCCAAGGGGCTGGAGATTCCGTGCTTCGCGCTGACTAGCCCGCAGGCCGGTTCCGACGCGGCGTCGATTCCGGACTACGGCATCGTCTGCCGCGGCATGCACGAAGGCCGCGAAGTACTCGGCATGCGCGTGACCTGGGACAAGCGCTACATCACGCTGGGCCCGGTCGCCACACTGCTCGGCCTCGCTTTTCGCCTGTACGACCCCGATCACCTGCTCGGCGATACCGAAGACATCGGCATCACCTGCGCGCTGATCCCGACCGACCACCCAGGTGTGCAGATCGGCCGTCGCCACTTCCCGCTGAACGCGGTGTTCCAGAACGGCCCGAACTGGGGGCGTGACGTGTTCATGCCGATGGAGTGGATCATCGGCGGTCCGGCGATGGCCGGGCAGGGCTGGCGCATGCTGATGGAGTGTCTGGCCGCCGGCCGCTCGATCTCGCTGCCAGCCTCCAACACCGGCATGGCCAAGCTCACCGCGCGCGCCGTCGGCGGCTATGCCCGCGTGCGCAGCCAGTTCAAGACCGCGATCGGCCGCTTCGAAGGCATACAGGAACCGCTGGCCCGCATCGGCGGCCACCTGTACATGATGGACGCCGCGCGGCGGATGACGGCGTCGGCGATTGATCTCGGCGAGAAGCCGTCGGTGGTGTCGGCCATCGTCAAGTACCACATCACCGAACGCGCCCGCATCGTCGTCAACGACGGCATGGACATCCTCGGCGGTAAGGGCATCTGCCTGGGCCCGTCGAACTTCCTCGGCCGCGCCTACCAGCAGATCCCGATCGGCATCACGGTCGAGGGCGCGAACATCCTGACGCGCAGCCTCATCATCTTCGGTCAGGGCGCCATCCGCTGCCATCCCTATGTGCTGCGCGAGATGCGCGCCGCACTGGCCGACGATACGCCGGAAGCTCTCAGGGAATTCGACGACGCGCTGTTCGCCCACATCGGCTACACCGCGAGCAATGCAGTGCGCACGCTGATCACCGGCCTGACCGGCTCGCACTGGGTCGGCGTGCCGGGCGACCTCGCGCCGGAAACGCGCCGTTACTACCAGCAGCTCACCCGCTTCTCGACCGCCTTCGCCTTCATCGCCGATGCCGCCATGCTGACCATGGGTGGCGACCTCAAGCGCAAGGAGAAGCTGTCGGCCCGGCTGGGCGACATCCTGTCGCTGATGTATCTGTGCTCGGCCACGCTGAAGCGCTACGAGGCCGAAGGCCGGCAGGCCGCCGACGCACCGCTGATGCACTGGGCGATCTGGGACGCCATGTTCCACGCGCAGACCGCGTTCGAGGGCGTCATTTCCAACTTCCCGAACCGCCTGATCGGCATGCTGCTGCGCCGCCTCATCTTCCCGCTCGGCCGGCCCTACGTGGTGCCGTCGGACCGCCTCGGCGGCGAGGTGGCGAAGTTGCTGATCGAGCCGTCGGCGACGCGCGACCGGCTGACCGCCGACATGTACGTACCGCAGGACGAGCACGACGCGGTCGGTGCCATCGAGCACGCGCTGAAAGCCACGGTCGCCGCCGAGGCGATCGAGGCCAAGGTGCGCGCGGCACAGAAGCGCGGCGAACTGAAGGCGCGCGGGCCGGGCGTGATGCGTGCCGCTTTCGAGGCCGGCGTCATCGACGCGCAGGAATTCGCGCTGGTCACCCGGCGCGACGAACTGCGCGACCGCGTGGTCAAGGTGGACGATTTCGCGCAGGACTTCGGTGTCGACGCCGTGCCTGCGACGCCGGCCGAAGCGCGCAACGTCACCGCGCTCGCCGCCTGAGGAGTGTTCATGTCGTTTCCTGAAGTATTCGTCGTCGATGGGGCACGCACCCCCTTCCTGAAATCGCGCAACGCGCCCGGGCCTTTCGCTGCCGCAGACCTCGCGGTGGCGGCCGGCAACGCGCTGCTGGCGCGCCAGCCCTTCCGGCCGGACCAGCTCGACGAAGTCATCCTCGGTTGCGCCGCGCCGTCGGCCGACGAAGCGAACATCGGCCGCATCGCCGCGCTGCGCATGGGCTGCGGCGATCGCGTGCCCGGCTGGACGGTGATGCGCAACTGCGCCAGCGGCATGCAGGCACTCGATTCCGGCCTGGCCAACATCCAGCGCGGCCGCGCCGACCTGGTGCTGGCCGGTGGTGTCGACGCGCTGTCGCGCGCCCACCTCTTGTTCTCCGACGCGATGGTGCGCTGGCTGTCGCAGTGGTACGCGGCAAAGACGCTGGGTCAGCGTGCGTCGCTGATCACGAAGTTCAGGCCGGCGATGCTGGCGCCGGTGATCGGCCTGATCAAGGGACTGACCGATCCGGTGATCGGACTGAACATGGGCCAGACTGCCGAGAACCTTGCGGCCCGGTTCGCCATCAGCCGCACGCAGATGGATTTCTACGCCATGCGCTCGCACCAGCGCACGGCACGTGCGCTCGACGAAGGCTGCTTCGGCGAAATCGTTCCGCTGACCGACCGCGACGGCAAGCTGTACGCCGAAGACGACGGCATGCGCCGCGACTCTTCGGTCGAGCGGCTGGCGAAGCTGCGCCCGGTGTTCGACCGCAAGCACGGCCACATCACCGCCGGCAACAGTTCGCAGGTGACCGACGGCGCGAGCTGGCTGCTGCTCGCTTCGCAGAAGGCCGTCGACCAGTACGGCCTGAAGCCGCTCGGCCGCATCCTCGACGTGCAGTGGGCGGCGCTCGATCCGGCGCAGATGGGTCTGGGCCCGGTGCATGCCGCGACGCCCATCCTGCAGCGTCACGGCCTCGGACTGAACGACCTCGACGCCTGGGAAATCAACGAAGCCTTCGCCGCCCAGGTGATCGGCTGCATCGAGGCGTGGAAGAGCGACAGCTACTGCCGCGAACAGCTCGGACTGTCACACGCGCTCGGTACGCTGGACGAGCGACGCCTCAACGTCGACGGTGGCGCGATCGCGATCGGTCACCCGGTCGGCGCCAGTGGCGCGCGCATCGTGCTGCATCTGCTGCACGTGCTGAAGCGTCGTGGCGGTGGCCGCGGCATGGCCTCGATCTGCATCGGTGGCGGACAGGGTGGTGCGATGCTGGTGGAAACCGCATGAGCGCGCATGCAAGCGATCTGAAGCACTGGCGCATCGAACGCGACGAGGACAACCTCGTCTGGCTCGTGTTCGACCGCGCCGGCGAGAACGTGAACACGCTGTCCGGCGAGGCGATGCGCGAGCTTGGTCTGGTGCTCGACGCCTTCGACGCCGCACCGCCGCGTGCGCTGGTCATCCTGTCTGGCAAGACGAGCGGCTTCATCGCCGGTGCCGACATCGGCGAATTCGGCGCGGTGAAGGACGAAGCCGGCGCCCGTGACATCGTTGGCCGCGGCTGGAACCTGTTCAACCGGCTGGCCGCGGTGCGCTACCCGACCTGCGCGCTGGTGCGCGGCTTCTGCGTCGGCGGCGGCACCGAATTGGCGCTCGCCTGTCGCCACATCGTTGCGGTCGATGAGCCCGGCACCCGCTTCGCGCTGCCCGAAGTGCTGCTGGGCATCGTGCCCGGCTGGGGCGGCATGCTGCGGCTGCCGCAGCGCATCGGCGCGCCGGCCGCGCTGGACATGATGCTGACCGGCCGTGCACTCGACGTGAAGCGGGCGAAGGCGGCGGGTCTGGTCGACGAGATCGCGCCGGCACGATTGATGCGCGAGCACGCCCGCGCCCGCGTGCTGGCCGACCCGGCGCGTCGTCCGCTGCCGCTGCTGCAGCGCCTGCTGCTCGGCCCGCTGCGCGGCATCGTGGCGAAGAAGGCGCTCGAAGGCGTGGCCAAGAAGGCGCGTCGAGAACATTACCCGGCGCCTTACGCCATCGTCGACATGTGGCGCGACTTCGGCGGCAACGCGCTGGCGGTGCCTGCTGCGCATCCGGCGTCGATGGCGGCACTGGTGGCCCACCCGACCACGCCCAACCTGCAGCGCGTCTATCACCTGCGCGAACGGCTGCGCGGCTACGCGAAGAGCGAGGTCGGCTTGCCGCCCATCCGTCGCGTGCATGTCGTCGGCGCCGGTGTCATGGGTGGCGACATCGCTGCCTGGTGCGCGCTCCGTGGTTTCCATGTGACCTTGCAGGACAACGGGCTGGCGCGCATCGCGCCGGCGATGCAGCGGGCGGCGAAGGCATTTGCGCGCAAGTTCCGCCGCGACCGCAAGGCGCAGCGCGACGCGCTCGACCGGCTGATTCCGGATCCGACCGGCGCCGGCGTCGCCGGTGCCGACCTGATCATCGAAGCGATCTACGAGGACCTCGACGCCAAGCGGGCGCTGATGCACGACATCGAACGACGCGCCCGGCCCGATGCCCTGCTCGCCACCAATACCTCCAGCCTGCGCGTCGAGGACATCGCGCAGGCGCTGCACGTGCCCGGTCGGCTGGTCGGCATCCATTTCTTCAACCCGGTGGCGAAGATGCCGCTGGTCGAGGTGGTGCGCGGCGCCGACAGTTTCGAGCTCGCGGTGCAGCGCGCCGCCGCCTTCGTCGGCGCGCTCGACAAGCTGCCGCTGCCGGTGGCCAGCGCGCCCGGCTTCCTGGTCAATGCCGTGCTCGGTCCCTACATGCTCGAAGCGATGAAATGCGTCGACGAAGGGATGGCGCCAGAGGTAGTGGATCGCGCAGCGCTCGATTTCGGCTTGGCGATGGGGCCGATCGAACTGGCCGATACCGTGGGCCTCGACATCGCAATGGCCGCCGGCGCCCGCCTGACCGGCGGCGCGACCGCGCCGGCCTGCCTGCAGCAGCGGGTGGATTCCGGGCACCTCGGTTGCAAGAGCGGGCAAGGCTTCTATGTCTGGAAGGATGGCCGACCGGTGCGCACCGGCGCTGCCACCGTGCCGGCGGGACTGGCGGCACGGCTGGTCGAGCCGCTGATCCGGGTGACGCGCCGCTGCGTCGAGCAGGGCGTGGTGGCCGATGCCGACCTGGCCGACGCCGGCCTCATCTTCGGCGCCGGCTTCGCCCCCTATACCGGCGGACCACTGCACTATCATGCGGTTTCCGCAATGCAACATCAGAGTCGTACATGAGCCAGAACATCGAACACCTTCCTGAAGAACAACCCGCGCTGCGCATGCTGCCCATGCCGCGCGACATCAATGCCGCTGGCGACATCTTCGGCGGCTGGGTCATGTCCCAGGTCGACGTCGCCGGATCGATCGCCGCGATGCGCCGCACGCGCTGCCGCGTGGTGACGGTGGCGGTCAATTCATTCGTTTTCCTGCAGCCGATCACGACGCAGTACCTCGTGTCCTTCTACTCGCGCGTCGCGCGCGTCGGTACCACGTCGATCACGGTCGATGTCGACGTCTATGCAGAAACCGGCTATGACAATGTGAAGATCCTGAAGGTCGCCTCGGCGCAGCTCACCTATGTCGCGGTGAACGAGGACGGCAGCAAGAGACTGATCGCGCCCGAACAGTCCTGACAGTATTCGGTGTGCCCTGTGCAGGGACACGCCGTGAGCGCAGCACCATTTACGACGCACAGAGGAGGAGTCATGACGCAGACGAAACAGCGCCGCAGCCACGGTGCCACGATGAAGGTTCTGGCCCTGGCGATCGGCGCCTTCGGCTCGACCGCCAGCCACGCCGCCGCCTTCCAGCTGCTCGAAGGCAACGCGAGCGGCCTCGGTAACGCCTATGCCGGCAGCGCGGCGGTCGCCGAGGACGCCAGCACGGTGTTCTTCAACCCGGCCGGCATGACGCTGCTGCCCGGGCGCAATGTGGCCTTCTCGGTCGACCTCGTACGGCCGCAAGCCGAGTTCTCGAACGGCGGGTCCACCAACGCCTTCGCCCAGGGGCCGGGTGGCAATGGCGGCGATGCCGGCGACTGGGCCGCGATTCCGGCCGGCTACATGACCTGGCAACTGACCGACCGTCTGTTCGCAGGTCTCGGTGTGGGGGCACCTTTCGGGCTCAAGACGCACTACAACAACGACTGGGCCGGACGGTTTCATGCGATCAAGTCCGAACTGAAGACGGTCAACATCAACCCGTCCATCGCCTTCAAGGTCAACGACGTGTTCTCGATCGGCTTGGGCGTGAACTTCCAGCGTATCGATGCCGATCTGACCAATGCGGTCAACGCGGCGGCCATCGCCGGCGCCGGAGCCACGGCACTGGGGCGCATCCGCGGCGACGACACGGCCTGGGGCTGGAATATCGGCGCCATGTTCCAGCTGTCGCCGGACACGCGTCTCGGTGCGACCTATCGCTCCAAGGTCGATTACAAGCTCGAAGGCACCGCGCGCTTCAGCGGCTTGAACGCAGCAGGCGCAGCCGCCGCACCGACGCTCAACGCACTGCGCGGCGGCGATGTGACCGCCGATGTTGAGTTGCCCGATACGGCCACCTTCAGCGTGCTGCAGAAGATTTCCGACCGCTGGACGATGCTCGGTGACATCAGCTGGACCGGATGGTCGACGCTCCAGGAACTGGCGGTGAACCGGGTTGATGGCGTCAACGTGACGACCGAGGAACTGAAGTGGCGCGACACCTGGCGCGTCGCCTTCGGCGGCACCTATGCCTACACCGACGCGCTGAGTCTGAAGTTCGGCCTCGCCTGGGACCAGACGCCGGTGCGCGACACCACGCGCCTGCCGCGTGTTCCGGACGAGGATCGCGTGTGGCTGTCCTTCGGTCTGCAGTGGCGCCCGGACGCGACCTCGGCGGTCGATGTCGGTTACGCCCATCTGTTCGTCAAGGACGCGAAGATCAATAGCAACGGCGGCAACGCGCTGGCCAAGGGCACGCTGGTCGGCGAGTACGAGAACTCGGTCGACATACTCGGCGTGCAGTACTCGACCCGCTTCTGATCCGTCCTTCCTGTCGTACCCGGTCCGGTCGCCGCGCGCGGCCGGGCCGCCTCTCCCGGGAGTCCGCATCGTGACATCCTCCAGATTCCGCATCCGTCGCGTCGCCGTGCTGGGCGCCGGCGTGATGGGCGCGCAGATTGCCGCCCACTGCGCCAACGCGAACGTTCCCGTCATCCTGTTCGATCTGGCCGCAAAAGAGGGTGACCCCGACGCCATCGTCAAGCGCTCCATCGCTGGTCTGAAGAAGCTCGAACCGGCGCCGCTGGCCACCGTCGACCGCGCGGCTCATATCGAAGTGGCGAACTACGACCGCGACGCGGCGCGACTGGCCGACTGCGATCTGGTGATCGAGGCCATCGCCGAGCGCATGGACTGGAAGCACGGCCTGTACGCGAAGGTGGCGCCGCATCTGCGCAGTGACGCGATCTTTGCCACCAACACCTCCGGTCTGTCGATCAACGCGCTGGCCGACGGCTGCCCGGAAGCGATGCGCAGCCGTTTCTGCGGCGTGCATTTCTTCAACCCGCCGCGCTACATGGCGCTGGTCGAACTGATTCCGGCGCGCACGACCGACGCCGCGCTGCTCGACCGTCTGGAGGATTTCCTGACCACGACGCTGGGCAAGAACGTCGTGCGCGCGCTCGACACGCCCAATTTCGTCGCCAACCGCATCGGCGTGTTCTCGATGCTGGCGGCGATGCACCACACGGTACGGCTGGGCCTCGGTTTCGACGAGGTCGACGCACTGACCGGCCCGGCCATCGGCCGACCCAAATCGGCCACCTACCGTACGGCCGACGTGGTCGGTCTGGATACGTTGCTGCACGTCGTCAAGACCATGACCGACAACCTGCAGGACGATCCGTGGCACCGCCACTATGTCGCCCCCGCCTGGCTGGCCGCACTGGTCGAACGCGGCGCACTCGGCCAGAAGACCAAGGCCGGCGTCTATCGCAAGGACGGCAAGGCGATCAAGGTGCTGGACCTCGCGCTGCAGGATTACCGCGATGCCGCCGGCACGGTCGCCGAAGAGGTGCAGACGATACTTGCCGAGCGCGACCCGGCGATGAAGCTGGCCGCGCTGCGCGCAAGTCACCACCCGCAGGCGCAGTTCCTGTGGTCCATCTTCCGCGACGTGTTCCATTACGTCGCCGTCCATCTGGGCGACATCGCGCACAACGCGCGTGACGTCGACTTCGCGATGCGCTGGGGCTTCGGCTGGAGCGCCGGCCCCTTCGAAACCTGGCAGGGCGCCGGCTGGCAGCAGGTCGCCGAATGGCTGCGCGAGGACATCGCCGCCGGCCGCGCGATGTCGGACGCGCCGCTGCCGGCCTGGGTGTTCGAGCGCCACGGCGTGCACGAGGCCGCGGGTTCGTGGTCGGCTGCCGCCGCGAAGCTCGAGCCGCGCAGCGTGTCGCCGCGCCAGCTGTTCCCGGAACGCGTGCTGGCCGAAGTGCCGCGCGCGACGCACACCGTATGGGAAGGCGAGGAGGTGAGGCTGTGGACGCTGGACGACGCCGACGGCGAGCGGGTGCCGGTGCTGTCCTTCAAGAGCCGCATGTCCTGCGTCGGGCCGAAGGTGCTCGACGGCATCCGCGAAGCCATCGCGCGCGCTGAGCGCGACTTCGACGGCCTCGTGATCTGGCAGCCGCAGGGGCCCTTCTCGGTCGGTGCCAACCTGAAGCAGATCCGTCCGGTGCTCGAAGCGGGCGACTTCGTGACGCTGGAACGCGTGATCAACGACTTCCAGCAGGCGTCGATGGCGATCAAGTACGCCCAGGTGCCGGTCATCACTGCGGTGCAGAACATGGCGCTCGGCGGCGGCTGCGAGTTCGTCATGCATTCGCCGCGCGCGGTGGTGGCACTCGAAAGCTATATCGGCCTGGTCGAAGCGGGCGTCGGCCTGATCCCGGCTGGCGGTGGCTGCAAGGAATTCGCGATCCGCGCTGCGCGCGCGGCCGAAGCGTCGGCAACGAAAGACCCGATGAACTTCCTGCAGTCGGTATTCCAGACCATCGCGATGGCGAACGTGTCGAAAAGCGCACGCCACGCGCAGGAACTGGGCCTGCTGAAGCAGGAGGACGTGGTCGTGATGCACGCGAACGAACTGCTGCACGTCGCGCGCCGCAATGCGGTGGCGATGGCCGACAGCGCCTGGCGTCCGCCGCTGCCGGCGGTCGACATTCCGGTGGCCGGTCGCAGCGGCATCGCCACGCTGGACATGATGCTGGTGAACATGCGCGAGGGCGGCATGATTTCCGCGCACGACTACCGCGTCGCGCACGCGTCGGCGACCGCGCTGTGCGGCGGTGACATCGAAACCGGCGCGCGGGTGAACGAACAGTGGCTGCTCGAAGTCGAGCGGGCGCTTTTTGTCGATCTGCTGAAGACGAAGGAAACGCAGGCGCGCATCGCGCACATGATGGACACCGGCAAGCCGCTGCGGAAATGACGGGAGATTCGCGATGAAACAGATACAGGATGCCTACATCGTCGCCGCGAAGCGCACGGCGGTCGCGAAGAAGGGTGGTGCCTTCCGCCACGTGCGACCGGACGACATGCTGGCGTACGCGCTGCGCGGCGTGGTCGACGCGGTGCCCGCATTCGACCTGAACGACATCGGCGACGTGGTGGTCGGCTGCGCGATGCCGGAAGCCGAGCAGGGCATGAACGTCGCGCGCATCGGCCTGCTGCTCGCCGGCTTCCCGGTGTCGGTGCCGGGCGTCACCGTGAACCGCTTCTGTGCCAGCGGCCTCAATGCGGTGGCCGACGCGGCGCTGAAGATCATGACCGGCCAGTGCGATATCGCCATCGGTGCCGGCACCGAATCGATGACGGTGATGCCGACCATGATGGGCAACAAGGTGACGGTGAATCCGCGTGCCTTCGAGTCACCGGAGAACGTCGCCATCGCCTACGGCATGGGCCTGACGGCCGAGAAGGTGGCGCACAAGTACGCGGTGTCGCGCGAGGACCAGGACGCCTTCGCGCTCGCGTCCCACCAGAAGGCGCTGGCGGCGATCGCCGCCGGCCGCTTCGCCGGTGAAATCCTGCCCTACACCGTGCGCAGCCATCTGCCGGACCTGGCGAGCAACACGGTGCGCATCGTCGAACGCGTGTTCGATACCGACGAAGGTCCGCGCGCCGATTCGAGCGCCGAGGGGCTGGCGAAGCTGCGCCCGGCGTTCGCCGCGCGCGGCTCGGTCACTGCCGGCAACAGCTCGCAGATGTCGGATGGCGCGGCGGCGGTGCTGCTGATGTCGGAGGCGGCGGTGCAGCGCACCGGAGCAACCCCGATCGCGCGCTTCCGCAGCTTCGCGGTGGCCGGCGTGCCGCCGGAAATCATGGGCATCGGCCCGGTCGAGGCGATTCCGCGCGCGCTGAAGCAGGCCGGCATGGCGCAGGCCGATATTGACTGGATCGAACTGAACGAGGCCTTCGCCGCCCAGGCGCTGGCCGTCATGCGTACGCTCGATCTCGACCCGTCGAAGGTGAATCCGCTCGGCGGCGCCATCGCGCTCGGCCACCCGCTGGGTGCGACAGGTGCCATCCGCACCGCCACCGTCATCGCGGCGATGCAGCGCGGTGAAGCGCGCACCGGCATGGTGACCATGTGTATCGGCACCGGCATGGGTGCGGCCGGCATATTCGAGAAGGTGTGAGCGGAACAGCGACGGCGCCGGTGCGAAGGCCCAGTCGCGGCCAAGGCCGCTCCCACAGAATCATCGGCGCGGGTCGTTGCCGAGGCCTCCTGTGGGAGTGGCCTTGCCCGCGACGCAGCGCTGGCGGGCTGCGGACTTCGGTTCTCAGATCGCCGTCGCGAGCAAGCTTGCCCCACAGGACGCGTCGCCCTGCAGGCGGTATAAGCTCGCGCCTTCGTCCTTGAGGTTTCCCTGCCGATGACATCCAACGATTCCGGCCGCATCCTGACCACGCTGGAGCGCGGTGTGGCCACGCTCACCATGTCGCGCCCGTCGCGGCGCAACGCCTACACGACGGCGATGATGCAGTCATTGCGCGAGGCGGTCGAGCGGGTGCTGCCTGACCCCGAGTGCCGTGTACTGTTGCTGCGCGGCGAGGGCGGAAGCTTCAGCGCCGGCGGTGACGTGCACGAGTTTTCGCAGAGTCTGCCGCTGGATGCGCCGGCGCGTCTGGCCACCTTTCGCGCGCTGGTCGAGAACTGGGTCAATCCGGTCATCCTGGCGTTGCGTCATGCGCATCAGCCGGTGGTGGCCGCGGTGCGCGGCGACTGTGTCGGCTACGGACTGTCGCTGATGCTGGCGTCCGACATCGCGATCGCGGCCGACGACGCGGTGTTCAGCACCGCCGGCATCGGGCTGGCGCAACCGGGGGCCGGCGGTCAGTCGCACTTCCTGGTGCGCGCACTGGGTGAGCGCCGGGCGCGCGAGCTGATGTGGAGCGCGCGTCGCTTCGACGCGCACGAGGCGAAGGCGCTGGGGCTGGTCGAGCGCGTGGTGACGGTGGCGGAGTTCGACGACGCGGTCGAAGCCGAGGTCGAACGGCTGGCGAGCGGGCCGCGCCACGGCTGGGCGGAAATCAAGCGACTTCTGAATACGTCGGGCCAGCCGCTGGCGCAGCAACTGGCCGACGAAGCCGTCGCCTTCGGTCGCTGCGCCGCGACCCAGGATTTCGCCGAGGCGGTGACCGCCTTCGTTGCACGGCGCAAGCCGAAGTTCGAAGAGCGCTGAAGGCAGGTGCCCCGGGCGCCGCGCGTCGTCGTCAGCGACCCCGCGGGCGTGGGTCGCCGCCTCTCGAAGATCTCTCTGCTGCGACATTTGTAGCGCAGTTTTTCCGAGACAGCTGTCTCATTCGCCCGCCTCCGACTGTCTCAGGGACGGCTTCCTGCAAACGGCGGGTCAGCATCCCTCTCGCCGGATAGCGCCGCCTGTTCCCGATTTCCGCCGCAAGCGATCTGACACCTCCTCCGTGGCACGAATGCTGCAAGCGTATACCTGCGTGTGTCATCGGAACGCAGGAAGTTCCGCAGGCACCGGCCGATAAAAACCGGGCCGGTGACCGGGCATGCGCATCCACAACAACGGAGGAAGCCTGATGAACAAGCACAACGGCCGCGCACGGCGGCCCGGCGCATTGAATTCGGTCGCAGGGAGTCTGCTGGCAGCGCTGCTGCTCGCCCCGATGGTCGTCCATGCCGAGGATCCGGAACCCCCGCTCGGCATCAACGTGCTCGAAGCCACTTTCAAGTGGCGTCCGAACTACGTCAGCGACGACATGCTCATCCACGCCGACAAGGACGCCAACAACTGGCTGCATTACGGCAAGGACTACCAGGGCACGCGCTTCTCGCAACTGCGTCAGGTGACCCAGGACAACGTGAAGAGGCTGGTGCCGAAGTGGAATCTGTCCTTCGGCGTCAATGATGCGCAGGACAGCCAGACCACGGTGGTGAATGGCCGCATCTACGTGACGGCCAGCCAGAACAAGGTGTTCTCGATCGACGGCCTGACCGGCCGCATGATCTGGAAATACGAGCGCTCGCTGCCGGGCGATCTCGGCCCGCGCCTGTGCTGCGAGGCAGTGAACCGCGGCGTGGCCGTGTACAAGGACATGGTCTACATGGCGACGCTGGACACTCACGTCGTCGCGCTGAACAACACGACCGGCAAGGTGGTGTGGGAGAAGAAGCTGGGCGACTACACGACCGGCGAAATCTACACCTCGATGCCGCTGGTGGCCGACGGCAAGATCGTGGTCGGCAACTCGGGTGGCGACGTCGGCGGCAACGTCGGCAAGATCACCGCGCTCGACCCGGACACCGGCGAAATCGTCTGGCAGACGCTGACCCGTCCGGTCGACGCCAACGACCCGAACGCCAAGACCTGGGCCAACGACTCGTGGCGCACCGGTGGCTCGTCGGCCTGGCTGACCGGCAACTACGAAGCGAAGACCAACACCATCTACTGGGGCGTCGGCAACCCGACGCCGGACTTCGATCCGAGCGTGCGCAAGGGCGACAACCTTTACAGCAACTCGACGCTGATCATGGATGCGCGTACCGGCAAGATCAAGACGCACTTCCAGTACACGCCGAACGACGCCTGGGACTACGACGGCAACAACGAAACCATCCTGGTGGACGACGAGAAGGGCCGCAAGGTGTGGCTGCACGGCGACCGCAACGGTCACCTGTACTCGATCGACCGCACGACGGGCAAGTGCAACTGGGTGGTGCCGATCGCGCGTGTGAACTGGGTCAAGAGCTGGGGCGACAACTGCCGGCCCATCGTGAATCCGGACAAGGTGCCGGGTTACGACAAGGTAGTGAAGGACATCGCGCCGATTCTCGACGGCGGCAAGGAATGGCACCCGGCGGCCTACAGCCCGCAGACCAAGCTGCTCTACGTGCCCTACATTGACAGCTCGATGGACATCCAGGCCAAGAAGATGGAATGGAAGAAGGGTGAGTGGTTCCTGTCGTCCAAGGTGCTGAAGGCCAACCCCTACACCGGTGGCATCAAGGCGTTCAACGCCACCACCGGCGAACTGGTGTGGCAGCGTCCGCAGAGCACGCCGGCCACCAGCGGCATGCTGGCGACCGCCGGTGGTGTGGTGTTTGCAGGCGACGCCGAGGGCTGGTTCCACGCGATGCGCGACGACACCGGCGAGGCACTGTGGCGCTTCAACGTCGGCACTGGCATCCACGGCAACCCGACCACCTTCACCGTGGATGGCAAGCAGTACGTGGCCATCGTGTATGGCCCGGGCGGTGGCAGCCTGTGGCCGCTGGTGTATGACGAGCTGTTCAAGCACCAGAACCGCGGCGGCGGCATGATGATCTTCGGCCTCGCCGAGTGATGGAGCAGGGGCGCCCGCAAGGGCGCCCCGTCACGCCATGACGAAGTCCTCCGCATTCCGCACCGTCGCCTGCGCGTTGGCTCTGGCGCTGTCTTCCATCGTGTCGGCCGCCCCGCTTACCGCCTGCGTGGTCGATGGCAACGAACCGTTCTCGTCCAACTCGGGCGGGGCTCGCGGTCTCGACGTCGAGGTCGTGCAGGCGCTGTCGGCGAAGCTCGGTCGAGAACTGAAGCTGAACTGGATCGTCGTGCCGTCGCGCGGCGGCATGGGACGCGCGCTGAAGCAGTCGATTCAGGCGGGCGCCTGCGACCTGTTCGTCGGACTGCCGGAAACCGAGGGCGGCGGCGAGGACCTGACCGAACGTGGTCTGGTCGCCTCCACGCCCTATGTGTCGGTCGGCTACGTGCTGGTCGCGCCGGCGGCAGGCAAGGTGAAGTCGCTGTCCGATCTGGGCAAGGCCAGGGTCGGCGCCGTCACCGCGACGCCGGCCGACCTGCACCTGCTGGCCGGTGGCTACAACCGCACGCCTTACGGCAATCACCGGCAACTGATGGAGGCGCTGGCGCGCGGCGACATCGCGGCGGCGCTGGTGTGGGCCGGCCGCCTGGCCGAGACCCCGCCGCCGGACGGCATCGCGATACGCCAGGTGCTGACCGAGCCGTCGCTGACCACCCGTTTCGTCATCGCCAGCCGGCGCGCCGATGCGGCGCTTGGTGACGCGGTGAACGACGCGCTGGCGGCGCTCAAGGCCGACGGCACGCTGGACGCCATCGCGCGCCGGGCCGGTTTCCCCTGATCCACCGGCGCCGGCGGCCCGCCGCCGGCGCCACCGCATTCGAATGGAGTTGCAGATGTTTCGTGTCACCGCAGCGAGCCTGCTGCTCGCCGGCCTGATCGCCGGTGCGCAGGCCGACGACGCCATCCCGGCCACCAATCCGCTGGCCAACGATCCGGACGCTGCGAAAGCGGGCGAAGAGCTGTTCGGCCGCAACTGCCAGCAGTGTCACAACTCGCGCGGCAAGGGCGGCAAGGGCCCGCAGCTGGTCAAGGGCGCCTGGGGACCGGGCGGTGCCAATACCGACGGCTACATGTACGGAATCATCGCCAACGGCCGCCCGAACACGCAGATGGGCGGCTTCGGCCCGGCGCTGACGCAGCAGGAGATCTGGCAGATCGTCGCCTTCCTGCGTGAGGAGGCCAAGCGCGTCAAGGCGGCCGAAAAGGCCAAGGCCGGCGCCGAGGACGACCTCTGGTTCTGATCCACCGTCCGGCTGCGCCTCTCGCGGCCGGACCTGTCGCATTTCCGATGGAGCACATTTGATGACTTACCCCCTGACACGCGCGGCCGCGCGATACGCCATCGCGCTCACGCTGACGCTCGGCGTCACCCAGGTGTCGGCCTTCGGTCCCGGTGGCCCCGGCGGCGGCAGTGCGCCGGCGGCCAGCGACGCCAGCGCCGGCGAGGAGCTGTTCGGCCGCAACTGCCAGCAATGCCACAACTCGCGCGGCAAGGGCGGCAAGGGCCCGCAACTGGTCAAGGGCGCCTGGGGTCCGGGCGGCGCGAATTCCGACGACTACATGTTCAAGATCATTTCCGAAGGGCGGCCGAACACCCAGATGGGCGGTTTCGGCCCCGCTCTGAAGCCGGAAGAGATCCGCCAGATCATCGCCTTCCTGCGCGAAGAGGCGAAGCGCGTGCAGGTCGCCGACAAGAAGGCCGCCGCGGCCGACGACGAAAACTGGTTCTGAGCCTGTCACACCACAACAAGGAGAACACGACATGAAAACACGCATCACCGCAGCGCTTGCCTTCGCCCTCGTGGCCGGCGGCGCTCACGCGCAGACCGCACAGCCGGTGCTCGACCTGGCCACCGCCAAGGCGATCGCCGAGGGCTGCGAAAAGTACGCCGCCGGCAAGGGCTGGCGCATGATCACCGCGGTGCATGACACCGCCGGCAACCCGAAGTACTTCAGCCGGATGGACGGCAGCATCCTGATCAGCGTGCAGGTTGCTCAGCTGAAGGCAGACACCTCGGCCAGCCTGCCGGTGTCCACCCGCCAGTTCCGCGAACTGGCCAAGGGCATTCCGGGCGCGGAAGTGCTGCCGCGCACCACCTCCATCATCGGCGGCCTGCCCATCATGACCTCGAAGGGCGTACACATCGGTGGCGTCGGCGTCAGCGGTGGCAGCGAGGAAGAGGACGAGGAGTGCGCGAAGAAGGGTCTGGAGGCGGCGAAGAACCTGCTGTGAACATCCTGTCCGCTCGGCGCGAAATGTAAAATTTTTTTGCGCCGGCGGGCTGCGCAACCCTTCAGTTCCACGCGGATGAATCGTTAAACCCGTTTCGGGTAGCCGATCAACGCCTCACGCCGTGTCGGAACAACAATGAATACCAGAGCCGCCAGCCCCATCGAAGATGCCGTGAAGACCGGCGATGCTGCGACCACACTCCAGGACGTACTGTTCAAGGACATCGGCCTCAAGGTCGGCGACCGCATGGTGATCGAGCCGCCGGCCAAGCTCGGCGACCAGCCGGGCGTCGTCAAGCTGATCGGCTGGGTGAACGACCTGAGCGTGCTGGTGACGATGCCCGACACGCGCCCCTGGGCCGGCCCTCCGATAGAAGGCGATACGATAGGCGTGCGCGCCTTTTCCGGCCGTCACGCCTACGGTTTCAGCACCGTCGTGGGCAAGCGCTCGGTGCGCCCCTTCGAGTACCTGCATCTCGAATTCCCGCGTCGCATTTCGATGCGGCAGATCCGCAACGCCGAGCGCATCGCCACGTCGATCAGCGCTCGCGTGATGGACGCCGACGAGCCGGTGCCCACCGTGGTCACGAACCTCAGTGCCACCGGCGCCGAAGTGCGCGTCTGGCAGCCGGGCCGCGCGGTCGGCGACAAGGTGTCGCTGGAACTGATCCTCGACATCCACAAGGTGCGCACCCGTGTCGTCGTCAGCGGCCACATCCGCAACCGCCACGAAGTGCCCGACACCGGTGAACCTGCCTATGGCGTCGAGTTCGACGACATCAATGCGCAGACGTCGGTGTTCCTGAAGAGCTACGTCTACCAGAATCTGGTCGAACAGCCGCACCGGCGGCTTTAGTCGCGGATCGGGCGCCCCTTCCCGTGGGGGCGACCTTGGCCGCAGCCGCCGCAGACCGCCGGCTTCGATGCAGGCTGCTGTCGGGGTCAAGACCCGTCCCACAGAACTCCGGCCTGGGCTCAGGTCGCGGGTCGGACACGCATCTCCCGTGGGAGCGGCCCTGGCCGCGACAGGGCCCTTGACCCGCGGCCCCGGCGAACCCTTGCAAGCGCCCGCGGTCAGCCCCATATCGACAGTTCGCACATTCAGGGGCGCCCACGCATGTACACCGACCCATCCTCCCGGCGCCTGCACGGCCGTCAGATCCACATCCAGCCCAAGGGCTTCTTCGGCAAGCTGTTCGCGATCATTGCCGCGGGCGGCCTGCTGGTGCTCGGGCTCATGTTCTCGGTGGTGATCGTCGCGGTGGCGGTGGTCGGCGGACTGCTGTTCTGGGGCGTCATGTGGTGGAAGACGCGCGAACTGCGCCGGCGCATGCGCGAGCAGATGGACAACCCGATGCAGACGCCCTTCGGCGATGTTCCGGCCAGCGGCGGCCGCGTCATCGAAGGCGAGGTCATCCGCAGCGAGCAGGATCCGGCCGGCCGCTGATTCCGGTCTTTCGGTCGGACTCAGACGCCCGGCTTGTCCTGCGTCAAGTCTTAAGGTTCATCGTGGATATATGTTTGTAGCCGTCAACCTGACGGACCGCGAACATGGCCATCCTGCTTACCATCGACGAACCGGCGACCGGCCCGGCGCATACGCCGTCGGTGGATGCCTTCCTCGAAATGGGCTTTCGCCCGCTCTATCTGGCCGGCGCATCGTGGGCGCTGGTCGCCGTCGCGCTGTGGATATTCGCGCCGCAGCTGGCGGGCGGCACGCTGGGCGGCCTCGCCTGGCACGCGCATGAAATGCTGTGGGGTTTCGTCGCCACCATCGCGGTCGGCTTCCTGATGACGGCCGGTGGCGCCTGGACCGGCATCAACCCGATCGAAGGCCGCGCGCTGGCCGCGCTCTGCCTGCCGTGGATGGTGGCGCGCGCCGCCTTCCTGCTGCCGGGCGACAGCGCGTTCCTGATCGGTGCGCTGGCTGACGTCGCCTTCTTCGCGCTGGCCGCGGCGGCGCTCGGGCGCTCCGTGCTGCTGTCGCGCAATACCCGAAACTACGCCGTGCCCTTCATGCTGCTCGCGCTCGGCGCGACCGACGCCGCCTTCCTGATCGCCACGCGGGCCGGCGACTACGCGACGCTGATGCAGCACTTCAACGCCGGCCTGCTGGTGATGGCGCTGCTTACGCTGCTGGTCGCGCGGCGCGTCATTCCCTTTTTCGCCATGCGCGCGGTGCCCGGCCTCACGGTGCCCACCCATCTGAGAAGCGGCATGGCCCAGCTGATTGCCAGTGCGCTGGCGGTGTTCGGTCTGATTGCCGGCTGGCCGCTGGTGCAGGCGGCGGCGCTCGTGGCGGCCGGCGGCATTGCGCTCGTGCAGTGGGCGAGCTGGAAGCCGTGGCGCGTGCTGCACAAGCCGCTGCTATGGATTCTTTACGTCGGCTACGTGGCGCTCGGCACCGGCCTGCTGCTGGCCGCGGCGCACGCCGCCGGCGCCGGCCTGCCGGCCGCGCTGCACGTGCATGTGATCGCGATGGGCGGCTTTTCGGTGCTCATCATCGGCATGATCACGCGTACTGCGCTCGGTCACCTCGGCCGGCCGCTCGAAACAGACCGCAGCATGGTCGCCGCCTACGCGCTGGTGATCGCCGCGGTCGTGCTGAGGCTGGCCGCACTGCATCCGTCGGCCGCGTCGGTGCATCTGCTGCACCTGGCCGCGACCGTGTGGGCGCTTGCCTTCGCGCTCTATCTGTGGCGCTTCTTCCCGATGATGATCCGGCCGCGGCCGGACCGTGGCGGGCCGGCCGCGCAGCCGGTGTCCATCACGCCTCGCAGGAGCTGAACATGCGCCTCACGACGATGACCGATTACGCGCTGCGCCTGCTGATGCACGTGGGGCAGCACCCGGAGCGGCTGTGCACCATCGCCGAGGTGGCGCAGGCCTACGGCATTTCCGAAGCGCATCTGATGAAGGTGACGCACCAGCTCGCGCTTGCCGGCTGGCTCGACACGGTACGCGGCAAGGGCGGCGGCATGCGGCTGGCACAGCCGCCCGCCGACATCCGCCTCGGTGCAGTCGTCCGCAGCGTCGAACCGGATTTCCGGCTGGTCGAGTGTCTGACCGACACGCCGCGTACCGGCTGCACGCTTGAAGGACGCTGCCGGCTCACCGCCATCGTCGATGGTGCGTTGCAGGCCTTTCTCGCTCACCTCGACGGTCATACGCTGGCCGATCTGCTGGCGCAGTCGCCGGGCAGCGTCGCGCCGCTCAGGAGGGTTTCATGACCGCGAACATCCCGACCATTGACGCCTTGCGCGCCGCACTGCACACGGTGCCCGACCCGGAGCTGGCGGAAAGCATCGTCGACCTCGGCCTGCTCAAGCACATCGACATCGGGGACGGCCGCGTCGACGTCGTGCTCATTCCTACCAGCGCGACCTGCCCGATGGGCGAGGTGCTGATCGAGGACGCGACCGCTGCACTGCGCGCCGCCTGCCCGCCCGGCTGGGTGGTGCATGTCGAGTTCGACTGGGACACCGAGTGGCATCCGGGCCGCATGAGTCCGGCATTGCAGCTACGCTTCGGCTGGTAAGAACCCCGATCATCCACGGAGCCTTCCTCATGCAGATTTCCACCTTTGACGACCTGCTCGCCGCCGCACGCCAGCAACCGGAACCGCAGCGCCTGCTGCTGGTGTTCGCCCGCGCCGAACTGCCGGACGGTGCCACCGCGGCCGAGCGCGCACGCTTCGAGGCGGGGCAGGGCGGGGCGCTGGTGCCTCAGGTCTGCGTGGACAAGTCGCCGCACGAACTGCAGGACTTCGCGGCGCTGATCGAAGAGTCGCAGCTGTTTGCGCCGGACTGGGCCATCGCCTTCGTTGCTGCGCTGTCCGGCCGCGACGGCCAGCCACCGACGGCGGCCGACGTGGACCGCGCGCTCGACCGCATGGTCGAGTCGGTCAAAGCCGGCCGGCTCGACGGCCTGATGCCGGTGGACCGCCACGGTCACGCGGTGCGGCTGGGATGAAACCGGCGCGGTCGCCGCTGTGGGGCAGGGCGGTCGCCGCCTGCGCGCTGCTGGCGGCGTTCGCGTTGCTGTCCGGCATGACCGGCGGTCTGGCGCGCCTCGGGGTGCCGCTGCCTCTGATGCCGGCGCCGGTGCACGGCGCGCTGATGCTGTGCGCCTTCTTCGGTACGCTGATTGCGCTCGAGCGCGCGGTCGCGCTGCAGCGACTGGGCGGGCTGCTGGCGCCGCTGCTGGCCGGCGTTGGCGGCGTGCTGGCGCAGGTGCCGGTGCTGCTGCCGCTGGCCCAGGTCTGCTGGGCGGCCGCTGCGGCCGGCCTTGTCGCCCTCTATATCTATGCGGGCGCCACCCGCGCCTGGTCGCTGCATCTGCTGGTCGAAGCGGGCGGCGCTGCGTGTTGGCTGGTCGGCGTGCTGCTGTGGATGCTGCACGGCGATCTTGGTGCGCTGACCCGCGGTGGCGTCGGCTTCCTCGTACTCACCATCGCCGGCGAGCGCCGTGAGCTGACGCAGATGGTGCGCCTGCCGCCGCTGGCGCGCCGGCTGTTCGTCGCCGCGGTCGCGCTGATCGCGTTCGGCGTCAGCGGCGTGCTGCCCTTTGCGCTGTGGTCGGGCTGCGCGCTGCTGGCCGTCTGGCTGCTGCGCTGGGACATCGCGCCGCGCGCCTGGCGTGCGGCTGGCTGGGCGGGTCATACGGCCCAGTGCCTGACCGTGGGCTATCTGTGGCTGTTGGTGGGCGCGCTGCTCGGTCTGTATGGCGAACTGTCGGTGGACGCCGCTCCGGTTGCCGCGACCGGGCTGCACGCGGTGCTGCTCGGTTTCGTGTTCGCCATGGTGTTCGGCCACGCCCCCATCATCCTGCCGGCGCTGCTGCGACTGCGGCCTGCCTATACCGGCCTGGCACGCCTGCCACTGTGGCTGCTTGCAGCCAGTCTGGCGCTGCGCATTGTCGCGGTGGGCGTCGGGCGGCATGATGCACTGATGGTCGCTGGCGCCGGTCACGCGCTGGCCATCCTGCTGTTTGCCGGCGTCATGTTGCGTGCGGTGAGTGCAGGTCTACATAGGAAGGAGATGCCCGCATGAGCACCCCGGACAATCTGGCCGCCTGGCGGCGCGCCGAACGGCAGCGCCTGCTGGCCGAGCGCGAGGCGGTCGAGCCGGCGCAGCGCATGGCGCGTAACGTCGAAATCACCGGCTATCTCGAAGCCGGCTTTCCGCTGCTGCAGCACATGACGGTCGGTTTCTGCTGGCCCTTCCGCGGCGAGTTCGACGCGCGTCACCTGTTGCGTTCGCTGCGTGTGCAAGGTGCGCGCGGCGCGCTGCCCGAGGTGGTCGAGCGCAAGGCGCCGCTGGTGTTCCGCGAATGGTGGCCCGGTGTGGCGACCACGCCCGGCGTGTACGACCTGCCGGTGCCCGACGACACCAATGTCGTGCAGCCGCACGCGCTGCTGATTCCGCCGGTCGGTTTCGACGCGCGCGGCTACCGTCTCGGCTACGGTGGCGGTTTCTTCGACCGCACGCTGGCGGCCTGCGCGGTGCAGCCGCTGAAGATAGGCGTGGCCTTCGAACTGTCACGCATCCCCACCATCCACCCGCAGCCGCACGATATTCCGATGGATTTCATCGTGACCGAAGCGGGCATTTTCGAAGTCGGCGTCGACGGTCTGCACGAAATCGACGTCGAAACCTGTGCACAGCGCGCGCACGCGCTGGTCGCCAGCCGCATCCTGCGCTGAACAACGGAGACCCACCCAGATGTCCGCACCTGCTGTCGCCGTCGAATCCCCTTTCGCGTCGCGCCTAGCCGCGCTGCTCGCTATGCTGGAGCGTGGTCTGGTCGAGCGCCGGCACGTCGTGCGCCTGGCGCTGCTGGCCGCGCTGGCCGGCGAGCACACGCTGCTGATCGGCCCGCCCGGCACCGCCAAGAGCGAACTGGCGCGCCGTCTGCACCGCGCCTTCCGTGACGCCCGCTACTTCGAGCGCCTGCTTACCCGCTTTTCGGTGCCGGAAGAACTGTTCGGCCCGCTGTCCATCCGCGCGCTGGAGGAGGACCGCTACGAGCGCCACACCGACGGCTTCCTGCCGGACGCCACCATCGCCTTCATCGACGAGGTGTTCAAGGCGAACAGCGCCATCCTGAACGCGCTGCTGACACTGCTGAACGAGCGCGAGTTCGACAACGGCGCCGGCCGTCAGCTGTGTCCGCTGGTCAGCGTTATCGGCGCCACCAACGTGGTGCCGGACGACGAAGTGGGCGAGGCCTTCTTCGACCGCTTCCTGCTGCGTGTGCCGGTCGGCCGCGTCAGCGCCGACGGTTTTGCCGCGCTGCTCGAAGCAGGCTGCGCCGATGAATGGTCGCCGCCGGACGAGGCGCTCGCGCTGGGCGACGAGGACCTCGGCGCGGTGTCGCTGGCGGCGCACGCAGTCGCGCTGTCGGCGCGCGTGGTCGGCGTGCTGGCTGATCTGCGCGCGCAACTGGCGGAACAGGGCACTTATGTGTCGGACCGTCGCTGGGTGAAGACCGTGTGGTTGCTGCGCGTGGCCGCGGCCGCGGAGGGCCGCGCTGAGGTCGGGCTGTGGGACCTGCTGCTGCTGCCCGCCTGCGTCGCCCCCGACGCCGAACGCCAGGCCGAGGTCGCGGACTGGCTGCACGCGCGCCTCGGTGTGCGCGAGGCTTACGCGCCGCCGCGGCTCACCCGCGTCGTGCAGGCCTTCCAGGCCCAGCTCGAAACCGAGCAGAACGCCAACGACCTCGACTACGACGAATCCGGCCGGCTGCGCTTCTCGCCGTCGGAAGTCGGTACCGAGAAGGCCGAGGAACTGGCCGGCGAGATCGGCGACGCCAAGGGCGGCGCCGGTGCGCTGCGCATGAGTTACAGCCGCCGCCGTCGCTACGGCCCGGCGCACATCGCCGCACGCACCGCGCAGATCGACGACCTGCTCGCGCGCATCGCCGCCTATGCCGAAGAACTGGCGGCCGAACGTGCCAGCCTCGCCGCCACCCGCGCCCGCACGCTGTGGCTGGACGAAGTGCTGCTTGCCCGTGTCGATGCCCACCTGGCGGCGACCGCCGCGCTGATCGCCGAACTGGCCGAGCGCGCGCGCGACGCCCGCCGCGGTTTCGAGAACCTGCCGCGGCTGTCGGCCGACGAGGCCGCGCGCTACGCCGACGTGCCGGAGCCGGTCGCTCACGAGCCGCTGGCGTGAGCACGCAGGCGCCGCTGCTGTTCCAGTCGCGCGAGGCGCGGCTGGCTGCGCTCGACGCGCTGCCGCGCACGCTGTGGCTGGGGGCGCTGACACAGGCGCAGGGCCGGCTCGAACCGCGGCTGTCGGCGCTGGTCGCGCTGCGCGCCGCGCTGATCGGCGGCTGCGTACCGCCGGCCGCCGACTGGTGCTGGCCGGCGCCCGAACTGGTCGGTGCGCTGTGCGAAACCTTCGCCGAACTCGATCTGCCGGCCTACTGCACCGGCCGTCAGGAACTGAGCGATGTGGTCGTGCAGAGCCTGCTGTTCCATATCGACTTCATCCCGGACTACCGCGACCGCGGCGCCTCCGACGCGCGGGCCACGCGTATGGCGATCGAGGCCTTCGGTTCCGACTGGCAGAACCGTCGCGGTCAGATGGACGAATTGATGGAGGTATTCGGCAAGCTGCCGGACGACGGCAAGAACGCGCGCTGGGACCTGCTGCCGGGCCTGCTGAAGTCCGAAGGCTGGCGCGAGGTGCTGCGCATCCGCCGCCTGCTGGAACGGCTGCCCGAACTGGCCGACTGCATACGCCGGCTTGGTCGTGCGCGGCCGTCCGACGAGCGCGACGACGCCAGCCGCAGCCAGGTCGAGGTGATGGACAGCGCGGTCGCGCGCCACACCGAACAGCGCACCGTGCGCGTGCCCGACATGCCGGGCGAGACGCGTGGCGTGCACCGGGCCGACCGCATCGCCCGCATGCTGCCGGCCGAATCGGTGCTGCTCGGCCATCCGGCGCTGCGCCTGGTGTGGCATGCCCGCCGCGCCGAACGCACGCTGCTCTGCTACGAGGACGACGACCGCATGACCGAGGTGCGCCACATCGACGCACCGGTGCTGCGTCCGCGGTCCGATCCGCAACCAGACCGGCGCCTGGAGATGGGGCCGCTGCTGGTCTGCGTCGATACCTCCGGTTCGATGCAGGGCGGCGCCGGCCAGGTGGCCAAGGCGGTGGTTCTGGAAGCCGTGCGCACCGCTCACACGCAGGGCCGCGCCTGCCACGTGTTCGCCTTCGGCGGCGCCGGCGAGGTGGTGGATATGCAGATCGGCGTCGACGCCGAAGGCTTGGGCCGGCTCATCCACTTCCTCGGTCAGGGCTTCAAGGGCGGCACCGACATCTGCGGCCCGCTGGAAAAGTCCATCGCCTGTCTCGAACAGGCGGCCTGGCAGATGGCCGACCTGCTGATCGCTTCCGACGGCGAGTTCGGCGCCACGCCCGATCTGGTCGCCCGGCTCGACGACGCCAAGCGCGCGCTCGGCCTGCGCGTGCAGGGCGTGCTGATCGGCGACCGTGAAACCATCGGCTTCCTCGAAGTGGCCGACCACATCCACCCGGTGCGCGACTGGCGCCGCTACGGCGACGGCGCGCGCGGCAGCGATTCACCGGTGCATACCCACCGTCTGACCGCGCTCTACTTTCCGGGCGCGCTGCGCACCGCCGAGAACCGTGACGCCACAGTCAGCGGCGAAATCGCGTCGGCTGCCGTGCGTGCCGGCCTGCGACGCGGCCAGCCGCTGCCTGCCGATCTGTTGCCACCCGAACCTTCGTCCGACGACCCGACCTCATGAGCTTCGCCACCGACTACCTCGCCCAGATCGAACGCATCGCCGAACGCATGCCGCTGCCGCGCGTGCGCGCGCTGCACCTGCCGCCGTCACGTCCGGACGAGCCCTGCCGCGACGGCGGTAGCGGCCACGCGCGCGGCGAGTTCTGCGCGCTGGAACTGGAGGACGGCAGCATAGGCCTGTCCTACGTGCTGCTCGATGACACGCTGGAGCGCCTGCGCAGTGGCCCCGGCCTCGATGATCTGAAGGGCATCGAGGCGCTGGCACTGGCGCGCCGCTACGTGAGCGGGCAGGGCGTCGATCGCACGCTGGGCTTCGTCTGCGCCAACGCGATCACCCGCTGCCTGTTCGACCGCGCTGGCTATCGTCCGGATGGCAGCAGTGACTCGATCGGCCAGATGGATCCGCAGCCCGGCGAGGCCATCGGCATGATCGGACTGTTCGGCCCGCTGGTGGAGCGCATCGTAGCCGCTGGCGCGCGGCTCACCGTGATCGAGCTCGACGAGAGCGCCGTCGGCGAGCGCGAAGGCTGGCGCGTCACCACCGACGCCGCAGCGCTCGAAGCCTGCGGCAAGGTGCTGTCCACCAGCACGCTGCTGCTCAACGACACGCTGGACCGCATGCTGGCCCACTGCCGCGCCGCCCGCTGGTTCGCCATGGTCGGCCCCAGCGCCGGCTGCCTGCCCGACGCCCTGTTCGCCCGCGGTGTGACGCTGCTCGGCGGCAGCTGGGTCGAGGACCGCGAGGCCTTCATCGACGGGCTCACGTCGGGCGACAAGGACAACCGCAAGGGCCGCAAGTCGACCAGCAAGTTTGCGCTGACCAAGGAGGGGTGGCCGGGGTTTGATGTGTTGCTGGAGCGGGCGGGCAGGTGACGTCCGTCTTTGTCCGAGCGGAGGCTGGACCTTCCGTTGGCGCCTGTCGTTCGTGCTGATCAATCAGGCGCTGCTGCGTTGAGGGATGGTGCGAGCCGTCCCGACGATTGCCAGGCTTGCGCTTCGTCCAATCTGCTTGTCGGCGGGTTGCGATCAAGCCAACGACAGGCTGTACGTCAACGAAACTCGCGTGTATGCCATACGCGCAAGATCCAGACCGTCTGATCGGTCGTGATTTCGTAGCGCAGTTCGTAGTCGCCGATGAGGATGTAGCGCACTTCGCGCGGCTCGAACTCGGGCAGCTTCGTGCCGATGCGCGGCTGCGTCAGCAGGATGTCCGGACCTGCGCTCAGACGCTGGATCACGCGGGCAGCGGCGCCCGGATTCACCGGCCGCAGGAAAGCGTGCAGCCGTTGCAGGTCGCCGAGCGCCGCGCGCGCCCATCTGAGGGTCATTCAGGCAGTTTTCCGGGCAGATCCGTGCCGAGGGTCGCCGCCCAGGCCTTCACGTCGTCGTGGCTCACGGCATTCCCGGTATCCACGTCTGCCATCGCTTCCAGCGTCAGGCGGTGGCGCTCGGTTTCGCGCTCGACGTAGGCGGCAAGGGCCTGTTTCACCACCCAGCCGCGCGAGCGCTCAAGCCTTGCCGCCAATTCGTCCACCTGCTCCGCCAGCGCAACGGGCAGGTGAGCGGTCATTACTCGGGTGTCTGCTGAAGCCATGAATCACTCCCAATCACTTTCAATCAAATTAGTCTCGACCGGGGCTCTTGTCCATCCCCTGTCGGATTTCTTTGCACCCGGCACCGTCGATGTGCATGAAGGTCTGGCGCCCGGCGCACGACCGGGCAGATTTCTCGAAGCCGGTCCGATGTCGATCTACGCGCAATGCATGGACAGGCGGCCATAGGCCTGTGTCCGGCGGCGCCAAGTGGCTGAGTGCAAAGGCGTCTTGGGCTCCGGCCCGTCTCTGTGCCATCTCACGCGATTTCCGGCTTTTCTGCCTGCCGCCGCCACCCCTCGGCGCTTCATGCACGAAGGAATGTCTCTTGCTCCGGCCTCGCCGGGCGAAACATCCTTCGCCGCACTGATCCGGAGATCACAAAAATGAAAAAACGGGGTCGTCACCTCCTCGCGCTTGCGCTGTCCTGTAGCAGCTTCGCCGCTGTTGCGGCCGACTCGCTGGTGTGGTCGGAAACCTTTCAACGCTTCACGCCGAGCTTTACCTTCGTCGGATCGATCAATGCCGCGACCGTGCCGGGTGGCGCGTCGAGCGCTCTGGTGACCGACCAAACCCGCGTGAAGGGGCCGAATGGCGTCGAGTTCGTCGGTGGGCGCCTGTGGTGGCCGGACCAGCAGCTGAATCGCGTCGTATCCATGCTGCCGGACGGCACCGGCTTCAAGACCTACAACATCGCCGGCGCCTACGACGTCGACGTGCAGGGCGGCATGCTCTATGTGACGCGACAGAACTCGGGCGACATCCTGAGGCTGGATCTGTCGCTGAACTTTCCGCCGGCGACGACCGTAGTCAGCGGCCTGAGCTCGCCGTTCGCGATCGACGTGACGGCCGACGGCATGTTCTGGAGCCAGGTCGGCACGTCGAATCGGCTGATGCGCTCGAATCTCGATGGCTCGGGAGCGCAGACGCTGCTCACCGGCGTGAATTCCTACGATTTCGAAGTGACCGGCGGCTACATCTACCTGACCACGACCGACGGCTTCGTCAAGCGCGCCAACCTCGACGGCAGCGGTCTGACCACGCTGGCCAGCGGGCTCGGTTTCCTGAATGGCATCGACGTGACCGACGACACCATCTACGTGTCGGCGCTCAACGGGGTGACCACGCTGCCCAGCGGTACTCAGACCTTGGGCGCGGGCCGCATCTTCAGCATGGGGCTGGATGGCAGCGGCGCGGCGGAAATCCTGCGCGCGCAGGAAATCTACGACCGCGACCAGCCGTTCAGCCCGTCGCAGGTGCGCGGCGTGGCCGTGCTGGCGGTGCCGGAGCCATCCACGTACGCGATGCTGCTCGCCGGGCTGGGTCTGACGGGGCTGGCCGCGCGCCGTCGCCGTTGCGGCTGACGCGGATGCCCTAATGTCGATGTCGCCGCTTTCCGCCACAATCGTGCATCACGTGCTGCGAGGGCGCGAACGATGAAGCAGGCGGTGGTATTGATACACGGCATCGGTGAGCAGAAGCCGATGGACACGCTGCGCGGCTTCGTCGACAGCGTGCTCGATCCGCCCGAGCCGGGTGAAGAGGCGTTCTGGAGCAAGCCGGACCCGCTGTCCGACCTGTTCGAGCTGCGCCGCCTGCAGTCGCGCGGGCGCAGCGGTAGCACGCATTTCTACGAGTACTACTGGGCCTACAAGGTCGAAGGCACCTCGTTGCAGGCGGTGCTGGCTTGGCTGTGGAGCCTGATCTGGCGCAGTACGCGGGGGCTTCCGCATTCGGCGCGCACGCTGATCTGGATGGCACGGCTGTCGGTCGGCGGCCTGTTCGCATTGCTGGCGACAGGCGTAGCGCCGCAATGGGTGTCCGCGCTGCAGGCGATGTCGCCCGGCGACTGGCGCTGGCTGACCGCGGCGGGCCTGTGGTTGGTGCTGCAGGGCGGGCTGATCCACTACCTGGGCGATGCGGCGCGCTATCTCAGCCCTCGTCCCGGCAACATCCGACTGCGTCGCGCCATCCGCGCCGACGGCACCCGCCTGCTGCAGGCGCTGCACGAGCGGGGCGAATACGAGCGCATCATCGTCGTCGGCCACAGCCTGGGCAGCGTGATCGGCTACGACATCCTGAATGCGTGGTGGCAGCGCTGCCACGAAGAACTGCCCGGTCTGACGGACGAGACGGTCCGTGCCTTCGTGCGTGACGCGCTGAAGGGCGACGGACCGCAGCCGGTGCTGCGCTCGGATCTGTCCGCGCTCGGCGAGGCGCTGCGGCCGGACAGCGATGCCACCGCGCTGGACGCCTTCCGCGAGGCGCAACTGGCCGCCCAGATGGAACTGAGAAAGCTCGGCCATCCGTGGCGGGTGACGGACTTCATCACGTTGGGCAGCCCGCTCACGCATGGGGCGCTGCTGCTGGCACGGAGCAGCGAGGAGTTCGCGGCACGCAAGCGGCAACGCGAACTGCCGACCTGCCCGCCGCAGCGGGATGACAAAGGCTATGCATATGGCGTGAAGCCACCGGTCGATATCGGTGCCGGCAAGAAGTTCACGCCGCTGCTGCCGCACCACGCGGCACCGTTCGCCGTGACGCGCTGGACCAATCTGTACGCGCCGGTGCGCTGGGGTCTGTTCGGCGACATCGTCGGCGGTCCGCTCGCCGGTGTGTTCGGCTGCGGCATCCGCGACATTGCCGTACGCATCGGCGGGTGGCGGGGCTGGACGGTGGCGGCGCATACCGCCTACTGGCGCAGGACGACGCCAGAATCGGGGGCCGCGGCGAGCGCAGGTTCGGCTTTGAAGGTCCTGGTCGATGTGCTCGCCTTGCGCAAGCTGCGACAACTGGTGGCCGATCGGACCGGGGCCACGCCGAAGCCGGCGGAGCAGACGTCCGACGTCGACGCGAAACCTTAGAATCCGAAGACCGCGCCGCCGTTGCCTAAGCGTGCCGCTACGGTGAGCGATCCCGCAACTTCAATCCCTGTCATGCCGAGCCCGTCTGATGAGTGATCTGTTACCGCTCCCCTCCATCGACCCCGGTCGCTACCGCCACTACAAGGGCGGCGAGTACGAGGTCGTTGGCGTCGTCCGTCACAGCGAGACGCTGGAGCCCATGGTTCTGTATCGCCCGCTGTACAACGATTCGGGGCTGTGGGTGCGGCCCTACGACATGTTCGTCGGACTGGTCGAGATCGACGGCGTGCCGCAGCTGCGCTTCGAGCGGCTGCCGGACTAGATCGAATCCGGTCATCATGCGGGCTGGATTCCAGGAGCCCGCATGATGCAGATCGAAGCCGCCACACCCGAGGACATTCCCGCGCTGTGCGCACTGCTGTCCGCGCTGTTCGCACAGGAAGCCGAGTTCACGCCCGACACCGCCGCTCAGGCGCGCGGGCTGGCGATGATCATCGGTGACCCGCGCGTCGGCAGCGTGCTGGTCGCGCGACGCGATGGAGAGGTCGTCGGCATGGTGAATCTGCTGTTCACCGTATCGACCGCGCTCGGCGAACGCGTCGTGCTGCTCGAAGACATGGTGGTCGCGCCATCCGTCCGCGGCGCAGGTGTGGGCAGCGCATTGCTGACCGCCGCCATCGACTTCGCACGCGCCCAGCGCTGCCCGCGCATCACCCTGCTGACCGACCGCGTCAATGCGGACGCACAGCGCTTCTACGCGCGCCATGGTTTCACCGCGTCGGACATGCTGCCGATGCGCCGGGTGGAAGGCTGAGGGCCGTGTTGTTGTGGGCGCGACCTTGCTCGCGATCCCGGCCTGGATCTGAGTCGGGGGTTGGCCGATGCCGCATCGCGACCAGAGGTCGCTCCCACGAAAAGCACGCCCGCCTCGTCGTCTGGGGGAGCTTCCTGTGGGAGCGAGCTTGCTCGCGATAGCGGCCTGTATCGAGGCGCCGGACGCCGTCCCTTGAGGCAGGTGGTCGTCTAGCCGCGCGCGTGCGACTGCACCCAGCGCACGATGTCGGCGGCGCTCATCGCGCCCGCCTGTCGGGCGACCTCGACGCCGTCACGGAACAGCATCAGCGTCGGAATGCTGCGAATGCCGAAACGCGCGGCGGTCTGCCGCGCGGCTTCGGTATCGACCTTGGCGAAGCGCGTCTGCGGCAGCTGTCGGGCGGCGGCTTCGAACTGCGGCGCCATCATGCGGCACGGGCCGCACCAGTCGGCCCAGAAGTCGACGACGACCGGCAGTCCGGTGCGGCCGATGTAGGTGTCGAAGTTCGCGTCGTCGAGCGCGAAGGGCGCAGCTTCAAGCAGCGGCGCCTTGCAGCGCGCGCAGACCGGGCCATCGCCCAGACGCTCGTCGGGAATGCGGTTGGTGGCGCTGCACTGCGGACACACGACATGCATGGTCTTGCCCTCGGAAGGATGTCGGGCAGCAGATGGGGGTGACGTCGGTGAATCCAAGCCCGAGCCGTTGCGACGGGAGACGCGCCCGATCTGCCTTCGAAGCGCGGGCGAGGTTTTGTGGGAGGGGTCTTGACCCCGACAGCGGGCCTGTATCGAAGCCCGCGGACCGCAGCGGCTGCGTCGCGGCCAAGGCCGCTCCTGCAGGGGGCGCCGGACTCACGGCATGAGCCCGGGCCTGGGTTCTGTGGGAGGGTCTTGACCCCGACTGCAGCCTGCATTGAAGCGAGCGAGCGGCAGCGGCCGTGTCGCGGCCAGAGCTGCTCCTCCAAGGGAGGGCCGTCGTCGGTCAGCGGTCGCGCCTCAGAGGCTGGCCGCGTGCGGGCGCCCACGCTCGCGCGCGCTCTGACAGCCGACGCACAGCGCAGCCTGCGGCTCCGCCTGCAGCCGGGCGAGCGGAATGTCGGTGCCGCATTCGGCGCACAGACCGTAGCGACCGTCGGCCAGACGCCGCAGCGCAGCGTCGAGCGCGGCCAGTTCGACCGTTTCGAGATCGGTCATCGCCAGGTCGATCTCGCGGTCGGCACTGCGCTGTGGCGCATCGTCGCCGTCCTGCAGCAGCACGTCGCGCGCATGTTCGACGCGTGTGCGGCCCTGCAGTTGCGCCTGGATGTGGGCGGTGAGCGCGTCGCGACGCGCGCGCAGACGGCGCTCCAGCTGCTCGCGGTCGGCCTGGGTAAGCGGGGTGTTCACGGTGTCGTCCTCCTTGTACCCATGCTGTCACCGGCGTGCGCGAGTGGCGTTGATCGGTGTCAATGGCGCCGGTCGCATCGCCCTGCACGGCGACCGACGGCCATTCCGGAATCATCGATCCGGATGCGCTATCGTCACGTCGTCCGCGCCATTCCGTCTCCTGCCATGACCGACTCCGCACTCGACGTCGCTGCCCGCATCGCACGCGGCGACAGCACGGCCATCGACGAGCTGGAGGTCTGCCTGGCGCGCATCCGCCAGCACAATGGCGACATCAATGCGGTGGTCACTCTGGACGAGACCCGCGCCCGCGCCGCGGCCCGTGCCGCCGACGCGCGCCGCGCCGCGGGTGGGGCGCTGCCGCCATTGCTGGGCGTGCCGATGACGGTCAAGGATGCGTTCGCGACGGCCGGCCTGCGTACGACGGCCAGCCACCCGCCGCTGGCGCACTACGTGCCGGCGACCGACGCGACCGTCGTCGCGCGCCTGAGGGCGGCCGGCGCGGTGCTGGTCGGCAAGACCAATCTGCCCGAACTGGCCGCCACGCCCCAGTGCTGGAGCCCGCTGTTCGGGCCGACACGCAATCCCTGGGACACGCGGCTCACGCCGGGTGGCAGTTCCGGCGGCAGTGCGGCGGCGGTGGCGATGGGCTTTTCGTACATCGACCCGGGCAGCGATATCGGCGGCTCGATCCGCATACCCGCTGCCTACTGCGGCGTGGCCGGACTGAAGGCGACCGAGAACCGCATCCCGCGCACCGGCCACATCCCGCATCTGCCAGGCGGCCGGCGCAGCGTGCGTCACCTGCTGTCCTTCGGCGCGCTGGCACCGGCGGTGGCCGACCTGCAGACCGCGCTGGCGGTGCTCGCCGGGCCGGACGGGCTGGACGTCGAAGTGCCGAGCGTGCCGATCCAAGCGGTGACGCCGCCCGCGCGGCCGCTGCGTATCGCCTGGTGGGACGAGTTCGGCGACCTGCCGCTGTGCCAGCGTACGCGCGCCGCCCTGGCGCGCACGGTGGCGACGCTGCAGGCGGCTGGCTGCGTGGTCGAGCGGCGCTGCCCGGAGGGCTTCGACGTACGCAAGGCCTGGCAGGCCTACGGCTGGATCGCCGGCACCGAGATCGGGCTCGGCATGCCGGCGCTGGCGCGTCGGCTGCTCGCGGTGATGGGCCGCTTCGTCACGCGCGACCAAGCGGTCGCGCACGCCTTCGTGCAGGGGCTGGCGCTGGACGCGCAGCGCTACAGCCGCGCGCTGAACATGCGCGACCGCCAGCTGCGTGCGCTCGAAGGCCTGCTCGAGAGCTGGGGCTGCTGGCTGTGCCCGGTGGCGAGCACGGTCGCGTATCCGCAGACGGAACTGGTGTGGTGGCGCCGTCCGCCGGACATCGTGGTCGATGGCGCCCGCCTGCCTTTCGTCGAAGGTGCCATCGGCATGGTGACGCCGTTCTCGCTGACCGGCAGCCCGGTGGTCGTGTTGCCGGCCGGCGTCGAGGACGGCCTACCGGTCGGCCTCCAGTTCGTCGGCCGGCGCTGGCAGGATGAAGCGCTGCTGGCGACCTGCGCGGACATCGAGCGAGTGCTCGGCGCGCGTCCGGTGCCGCCGCGGGCGCTTACCACCGACCGATGGACTTGATGTAGGCCACCAGTTCCCAGATCTCTTCCTGCGTGAACACCTCGCCCCAGGGCGGCATCGGCGTCGCGCCCTTGCCGCCGTCGCGTATGGTGTTGAACACGTATTCCGCCTCCAGCCCCTCGCGCTCGATGAACAGCGCCGGCTTGTGGCCGTGGCAGTAGTCGGCGCAGGTCGACTGGAAGCGGCTCTGACCGGCCTTGATGCGGGCCGGGTCGGCGAGGTCGAAAGGGGCGGGGCCGGCGGGCGCCGCGCCGTCGGCTGCCTTGTCCGGCAGCACGGCGTTGAAGGCCATCGCTGATGCCATGCAGCTCATCAGTGCTGCGAAGGTGAGTTTCCGTATATCCATGAATCCGTTCCGGGGAGTGCGTGTTTTCGATGACCGTGCCGCGCGCGTCGGCGCGACACGGTCCGGACGCAGGCCGTGCCGCGTCCTGCTTCAGTCGACCTGGACGGCGACCAGTTCGGCCGGCAGGCCGGCGCCGCCGATCGGCACCACGACGTACTGCTTGCCGCCGGCGCGGTAGGTCATCAGTGCGCCAAAGGCGGCACCCGGCAGCTTCACCTCGCCGAGCACGTCACCGGTGCGCGCGTCGTGCGCGTACAGGAAGGGCTCCTTCTCTTCCGCGGTCGCCTGCGTGATCAGCGCGTTGCCGCGTGACGACAGGCCGAGCACCGAGTTCGTCCCTTCCGGTGCGAGGAAGAGCACGTCGTCGGTCAGCGCGATGAAGCTTTCGCGCGGCACACCGACGCGGTCCAGCTTCAGGTCCTTGATCGCCGGGTGATCGACCGGGCCCTTGCCGGCCGGCACGCGCCACAGGTGCTTGCCGGTGTTCATGTCGATCGCGGTGACGGTGGAGAAAGGGGGCTTGAACAGCGGCAGACCTTGCGGACCGCCGACGCCGGCCCAGGTGCCGGTGTAGTCGTACACGCCCTCGTTCTCCTTCTTCAGCTTGATGCCGAAGGGGATGGTGAAGGACGGCACGTACAGCACATTGGTCTTCGGGTTGTGCGCGGCGCCCGCCCAGCTGGCGCCGCCGAGCACGCCCGGTACCTGCAGCGTGCCGGCCTTGTCGGTGGTCGGCGGGTAGTACAGCGGGCCGTAGTTGTAGCGCGACAGGATCTTCTTCGCCTCTTCCTTCAGCTGCGGCGTCAGATCGATCAGGTCGTCCTCGCTCACGCCCTGCTGCACGAAGGGGGCGGGCAGACTGGGGAAGGGCTGGGTCAGCGACGACCGTTCGCCCGGCACGGTGGACTGCGGCACCGGCTTTTCGGTGATCGGCCACACCGGCGCGCCGGTGCTGCGGTCGAAGGTGAATACGAAGCCCTGCTTGGTCACCTGCGCCAGCGCCTTCACCTTCTTGCCGTTGACCGTCAGGTCCATCAGGTTGGGTGCGGTCGGCAGGTCGTAGTCCCAAAGGCCGTGGTGCACGATCTGCTGATACCAGGCGATCTTGCCGGTCTTCGCGTTGAGCGCGACCACCGATTCGCCGAACAGGCCGTTGCCCTTGCGGTGGCCGCCGTAGAAGTCGTTGGTCGGCGTCGAGAAGGGCAGGTAGACCAGGCCCAGTTCCTCGTCGCAGCTCGGGCGCGCCCACATGTTGGCCGAGCCGGTGGTCTTCCACGAACCGTCTTCCCAGGTTTCGTTGCCCGGCTGGCCTTCCTGCGGCGGCTGCTCGAAATGCCACACGCGCTTGCCGCTGCGGATGTCGAAAGCCTGGATGTCGCCCGGCGGGTGGTTCTTCATCGGCGCGCGACCGACCGCGAAGGAGTCGAGCACGGCCAGGCTGGGCACGATGGTGTTGCCGCAGACGATGGGCGGCGAAGTGAGGGCAACGAGCGAGCGGTCGACGAAGCGGCGCAAACCCTTGGTCATGTCGATGCGACCCTTGTCGCCCCAGGATTCGATCGGCTTGCCGGTCTTCGCATTCAGCGCGATCAGGTAGCCGTCGCCGGTGCCGACCAGGATGCGTTTGTCCTCACCGTCCGCCCAGTAGGACAGGCCGCGGCTGATGAAGCCCAGGTTGGGCGGTGTGCCTTCGACATAGGCCTTGGGGTCGTAGGTCCACAAGGTCTTGCCGGTCTTGCCGTCGATGGCCGATACCATGGACATCGGCGAGCTGGAGTACAGCACGCCGTCGATGGCCAGCGGCGTCGACTGGTTCACCCAGGTGCGCAGTTCGGCGTTGTCCTGCCACACCTTGTTGTCCGGCATGGCCCAGCGCCAGGCCACCTTCATCGACTTCACGCTCTGCGCGTTCACCTTGCCGCCGGCCAGATAGCGCGAGCCGGCCTTGTCGCCGTTGTACTCGGTCCAGTTGCCGTCGCCCGCGGCGGCCGTCGCCAGCGGGGCGGCGCCGAGCATGATGGACAGCCACAATGTCTTCCTGGCTGCGCGGGGAAAAGCGCCCGCGGAATTCAGCATCGCCATGTTTCCTCTCTCCAATCGAGTTCGTTGTGTTCGTCTGTGGAACGCAACGGCGGTCTGCCGCTGCGTGCCAGGACGACGCAAGATCGGTGCCGATGGAAACCCGGGAAATGCTCCCGGCATCATCCGGGACAATCGCCGGCGGGATACGGGTGTACCGGTTTTGGCTGCATGAACAGAGACGGGTGTCTCGCCTGCGCGTGCGACGTCTCAGCGCTCGACGGCGTGCGATCGGGGCGGGAGGAGGGTGGAGGAGTGGGGTGGGCGCGGCGACGGAGTGGCGGATCGAATCGCCGCCGCCGGCCCGATCCAGCGGGTGGTCAGCGCCGGGTCAGTGCGGCGCCTGGCGGTTCGACAAGGTGTTCAGTTGCCGGCCGGAGAGGCGGGCGCCGGTGAGCCGCTCGCGTCGTCCGCAGCGCTGACGCGCCATATCGTATTGCCGACGTCGTCGGCCACCAGCAGGCCGCCCTTGCGGTCGATGGCCACGCCGACCGGTCGCCCGTAGGCGTTGCCGTCGCCGCTCAGGAAGCCGGTGAGTACGTCGATCGGCTCGCCTGCCGGACGGTCGCCTTCGAACGGCACGAAGATCACCTTGTAGCCGCTGTGCGGCTTGCGGTTCCACGAACCGTGCTGACCGATGAACATGCCCTGCGCGAACGCGCTGTCCAGTGAATTGCCGGCCGACCAGGCAAGGCCGAGCGAGGCGGTGTGTGGGCCCAGGGCGTAGTCGGGCACGCGCGACGTGGCAACCAGTTCCGGCTTCTGCGGCTCGACGCGCCGGTCCACGTGCTGACCGTAGTAGCTGTAGGGCCAGCCGTAGAAGGCGCCATCCTCCACCGAGGTGAGGTAGTCGGGAACGAGGTCGCTGCCGATCTCGTCGCGCTCGTTGACCACCGTCCACAAGGTGCGTCCCGCGCCGTCCCAG
Organism: Methyloversatilis sp. NSM2; assembly: GCF_038066675.1. NCBI lineage: Bacteria > Pseudomonadati > Pseudomonadota > Betaproteobacteria > Nitrosomonadales > Sterolibacteriaceae > Methyloversatilis > Methyloversatilis sp. NSM2. Next base: position 266,252 of record NZ_JBBUKV010000005.1, on the reverse strand, counting down.
GCCATGCCGTTGGGGTTTCTGAGGCCGGTCGCGAACAGACGCTTGTCGCCGCTGGCGACATCGACTTCCCAGATGGCGGCGCGACCTTCCTCGGCCTCGATGCCGTTCTCGGCCACGTTGCTGTTCGAGCCGACGGTAACGTAGAGCTTGCTGCCGTCCGGGCTGGCGATCACGTTCTTCGTCCAGTGATGGTTCAGCGTCCCGCCCGGAAGGTCGGTGACCATCTTGCCGGGCTCGGTGATCTCCTGTGTGCCGGTCTGGTAAGGGAAGCGGATCAGCGCGTCCGTGTTCGCCACGTAAAGCTGATCCTTGATCAGCGCCATGCCGAAGGGCGAGTTCAGGCCTTGCAGCAGGACCGAACGCACGTCGGCCGTGCCGTCGCCGTCGGTGTCGCGCAGCAGCGTGATGCGGTTGGCGCTGGGCACGCCGGCGCCGGCCCGCTTCATCACCATCTTGGTCACCCAGCCCTTGATGCCCTTGCGGTCGTCCGGTCGCTCCGGTGCATTCGTTTCCGCCACCAGCACGTCGCCGTTCGGCAGCACGAGCAGCCAGCGCGGGTGGTCGAGGTCGCGCGCGAAGGCGGTCACCCGGGTGCCGGTCGCCGGCGCCGGCGCGCCGCCTTCCGGCCAGCCCTTGGCGGGGGCGATGTGCATGGTCGGCAGCAGCGTCGAACGGGGTGGGGGCAGCTGAGGTTGCGGACCGCTGCCGGCCGAAACCGGCAGCTCGGCCACGTCGCCGCAGCCGCCCAGCATCAGCAGCAGGACGGCGCCGGCCGACGCGCTGCTGACCCGCCCGCGCAGTGCAGGACGAAAGGTGGGCAGGTCCGTCATATCCGCCCCATCAGCAGAAGAACGACGAGGATGACGACGACCAGGCCGACGCCGCCCACCGGTCCGTAGCCCCAGGCGCGGCTGTGCGGCCAGGTCGGAAGAACGCCGATCAGGGCCAGGATCAGGATGATCAGAAGTATGGTTCCAAGGCTCATGTTGGTTTCCTCGCTTTCGTGTTTGCGGGATGAGAGGTCCGGAGACCGGCCGGATCCGGTGCCCGCTCGTTCCTGTGCAGGCGCGCTGTCGCAGCAATCGCTGTTCCCGTCCCGACGGCGGCCGAGGCCCGTCGCAGCCTGTCGGCCGCGCACATTCTTCAAGCGGATTGCCCGGATTTACCCGGAATGCGGGCTGCCGGCCCGCGCCTGGTGCGGTGGCGGCGGGCACCTCGCTTGCAACACGTCCTCCTCTTCGCGCCTCACGACCCCTTCGTCAGGGAGCAGACGTGACGGGACGTGATGGCCACGCGACGGCCGCGGCCGGCGGACCACATCGAACGATCAACACGGAGGGCATCGCACATGAGCAGGCAGGCAAGGAAGATGGATGGCGCAGACGCGAACGCGGACGGGCACGCAGCCGGCGGAGAACTTCACCAGACGGCGCAGGGCGATCAGCCGGCACTGACCACCAACCAGGGTGCGCCCGTCTCCGACAACCAGAATTCGCTGCGCGCGCACGCACACGGGCCGACGCTGCTGGAGGATTTCGTCCTCCGCGAGAAGATCACGCATTTCGATCACGAGCGTATTCCCGAACGCATCGTGCATGCTCGCGGCTCGGCCGCCCACGGCTACTTCGAGCTGACACGCTCGCTCGGCGAGTACACGACGGCGCAGGTGCTGACCGAGGTCGGCGTGCGAACGCCCGCTTTCTGCCGCTTCTCGACGGTGGCGGGTGGCGCCGGGTCGATCGACACACCGCGCGACGTGCGTGGGTTCGCCGTCAAGTTCTACACGCCTCAGGGCAACTGGGATCTGGTGTCGAACAACATCCCGGTGTTCTTCATCCAGGACGCGATGAAATTTCCCGATCTGGTGCATGCCGTGAAGATGGAGCCCGACCGTGGCTTCCCGCAGGCAGCGACTGCGCACGACACCTTCTGGGACTACATCTCGCTGACGCCGGAATCCATGCACATGGTGATGTGGATCATGTCCGACCGCACGCTGCCGCGCTCGCTGCGCATGATCGAGGGCTTCGGCATCCACAGCTTCCGGCTGCTCAACGCCGACGGCGAGTCGACCTTCGTGAAGTTTCACTGGCGACCCAAGCTGGGCCTGCAATCGACGGTGTGGGACGAAACCGTGAAGATCGCCGGCGCCGACCCGGACTATCACCGGCGCGACCTGTTCGAGGCCATCAGCATCGGCGACTTCCCGGAATGGGAGCTGGCGGTGCAGCTGTTCACCGAGGAACAGGCTGCCGATTTTCCGTTCGACCACCTCGATGCCACCAAGCTGATACCGGAAGAGTGGGTGCCGCTGCAGGTGATCGGCCGCCTGGTGCTCGACCGCTGGCCCGACAATTTCTTCGCCGAAACCGAACAGGTCGCCTTCTGTCCGGCGAACATCGTGCCCGGCATCGACTTCTCGAACGATCCGCTGCTGCAGGGGCGGCTGTTTTCCTATCTCGACACCCAGCTGCTGCGGCTCGGCTCGCCCAACTTCCAGCAGATTCCGGTCAATGCGCCGAAGTGCCCGTTCGCCAATCAGCAGCGCGACGGCCACATGCAGATGCTGCAGCCGAAGGGGCGCGTCGCCTACGAGCCCAGCTCACTGACACCGCCGCCGGCGCGCGAGACGCCGGACGGCTTTCGCAGCGCGGCGGTCGCCGAGGAAGGCGCCAAGGGGCGCGTCCGTCCCGCGAGCTTTGCCGACCACTACAGCCAGGCCCGGCAGTTCTGGCGCAGCCAGACGGAATACGAACAGGCACACATCGCGTCGGCGCTGGTGTTCGAACTGTCCAAGGTGGAACACGTGCACGTGCGGCAGGCGATGACCGGTCATCTGCGCAATATCGACGAGGCGCTGGCGCAGCGCGTGGCGCAAGGCCTTGCCCTCGATACGCTGCCGGACGCCCCGTTGCCGGCGCGGCCGGTGCAGGACCTGCCGCCGTCGCCGCCGCTGCGCACCATAGGCAAGACACCGCCGACGCTCGCCGGCCGGGTGGTCGGAATACTGGTCGCCGACGGTTCGGACCGCGTCACCGTCGACGTGCTCGAGGTCGCCCTGACCCAGGCCGGTGCGCGGGTGAAGATCGTTGCGCCGAAGGTCGGTGGCGCCCGCATGTCGGATGGCGCGATGCAGGCGGCGGACATGCAGCTTGCCGGCGCACCGTCGGTGCTGTTCGACGCGGTGGCCGTGCTGCTGTCGGAAGAGGGGGCTGCGACGCTGCTGAAAGAGTCGGCTGCCATCGATTTCGTGCGCGACGCCTTCGGTCATCTGAAGGCGCTGGCGCTCGACGCGGGCGGGGAGGTGCTGTTCCGCGCGGGCGGCCTTCAGCCCGACGCGGGCGTGGTCGCGGCCGACGATCCGTCGGCCTTCGTCGCGGCGGCCGGTACGCGGCAGTGGGCGCGCGAGGCGCAGGTGCGCATGCTGGCCTGAGGCGCAGCATGCGGGCGTCGTTCAGTGATCGCGCCCGGCCCGCAGGTGGCGGAAGTGCGCAGGTGCGTGCGACACGACCGATGACGCGATCAGCAGCAGCCAGAACAGGCCGGCGGCGAACTGGGGCAGCACGATCATCGCGGCAACGCCGAGCAGTTTGAGCGGAATGAACAGCCCGGCCAGTTCGACCGCGTGGCGCGGCTTGCTCCATACCTCTATGCCGTAGAGGCCGAGGCCGGTTGCCAGCATCAGCGCGGCAGCACCCCGGCGGTACTCGTCGTGGCCGGTCAGCAGTGCGCTGCCCACCAGTACGACGCCCACCAGGTGCAGCGAGCGCAGCGCGACCAGCAGCCAGCGGCGGCCGGGAAAATCGCGGCGGTTGCTTGGCGCGAAGTCGTGGGGCAGGTCATGCGTGGGCATGGCGCGAGTATGACTCACCACGCATCCACCGGGCTGATGTCGTCGCCCGCGAAGGGCAGGAAGGGACCGGTGCCGCTGTGCTCGGCACTCGATGCCGGCACGAAGGCGCCGACATGCACATCGAACACGTGCACCTCGCCGTCCTCGATTACGTAGTGCCAGCCGTGCAGCGCGAGCTGACCGGCGTCGACCTGCCGGCGCACCATCGGATAGTCCATCAGCCGTTCGAGCTGCAGCACGACGGCGCGCTGTTCGGTGCGGCGCAGCGCCTCGTCGGTGAGCTGCACCGGCAGCACCGCCTCGCGCCCGAGGTCGAGCCAGGCGTTCAGGTTGGGCGCGTCCGGCCCGACGCCTTCGTAAAGCGCACGCACGCCACCGCAGTGACTGTGGCCGCAGACGACGATGTGGGCGACCTTCAGGTTGAGCACCGCGTACTCGATCGCTGCAGCCGTGCCGTGGAATCCGGCCAGTTCGCCGCGCCGGGTGGCGCCGTCATAGGGCGGCACGAAGGCGCCGACGTTGCGCACGATGAACAGCTCGCCCGGGCCGGTGCCGGTCAGCAGATAGGGCACCAGGCGCGAGTCGGAACAGCCGATGAACAGGATGGTCGGGTGCTGGCCGTCGCGCACCAGGTGCTGGAACTGGTCCTGCACGCCGGGAAAGGTGTGGTCGTGGAAGCGGCGCAGGCGGGCGAGCAGTTCGTCGGGCATGGCGATGACCTCCGGATCAGATGGGGCGCAGCAGCGGACCGATGGCGTCCAGCGTGTTCTTCAGCAGCAGGCCGTACTCGGTGTCGCCCTCCATCACCAGCGCGCGTTCGAAGAACAGGCGGTCGGCGTCGTCGTCGCCGCGCAGCAGGCGCAGATAGCTGGCGCTGTCAGCGGCGATGCGCAGCGCGACCGGGCCGTGGTCGGGCGCGCTGCGGAAGCGGCCGTCGCGCAGCGCGAGGCGGCAACGCAGGCCGAAATCGCGCACCTCGATCTCGACCGTGTGGTCGGCGAGTTCGAGCGCCGCGTCAGCCGGCAGGCGCGGACGCAGCACGCGGTTCAGCGCGGCGGCAAGCAGCAGCGACGGCGGCTGTATCGGCAGGCGGGCGATCAGCGTGCGCAGTGCGGCGGGTGGCGGCGGCAGCGCGGGCAGCCTGATCGGGAGCGAGGGACTCATGCGGGCATCCTTTCCAGTCCGGGGCGGCGGTGGGCGTAACCATTGACCAGACCGCCGGGCAGGCTCAGCGCCGCGAGCGCCGAGGCGGCTTCCGCGGCGTCGGCCGGGCCGTTCCAGGTGCGGTCGAACAGGTCGACCACGGTGGCGAAGTCGCGCGACGTGGGCGACAGCCGCGCGCGGGTGACACCGGCCGCGCGCAGTGCCGGGGCGTCGGCGATCAGGCAGTGCTGCGCCGCCGACTGCGTCTGTATACCGTTCAAGGCGAGGAAGGGCTGACCTTCGGTGGTGTCGAGCAGCAGGCCGTCCGGGTGTTCGATGCAGCGGAACGCGCACTGATCCTTGCTGAGATGGAAATGGCGCGCGGTGAAACAGCGTGCCGAGAAAGCCAGCGGCAGGCGGCCGAAGGCGAACACCTCGGTGGTGACCGGCGTGTCGTTCGTCGGTCCGCCGATCACGGGTGCGGCCGGCGGGTTGATCAGCGCCAGCGCGTCCAGCGCGAGTTCGACCGGTGCGACCCAGCGTGTCGCGCCGAGCGCCGCGTGCTCGCGCAGTGCCGGCTGGCTGTAGACGTTGATGTGCGGGCCGAGCACGAAGGGCCGGCCAGCCAGTGCGCGCAGCGCCGAGGCGTCGCCGGCTTCGACCAGGAATTCGGTCTGGTCGGCCCAGCGGTGCAGCGCGCGCAGGTCGGCGGCCGATTCGAGCAGTGCCTGGCTGGCCAGCACGACTTCCTTGCCGCAGGCGGCGAGATCGCGCGCGAGGGCGAGCCAGTCCTCAGCCTTCATTTCGTGGCGGCGGCTGCACACGACTTCGCCGAGCACCACGGTGTCGGCGGGTGACTCGGCGACTTCGGCGTAGAAGTCGAGCAGCGTTCGGCGCGGCCAGTAGTACAGCACCGGGCCGACGGTCAGGGCGATGCGGGTGTTCATGGGTGTGTTCATGGGGTCACCGCCACGGCCGGTCGTAGGCGCCCAGCGTGTGCTGCTGGCCTTCGGCCCAGCGGCCGAGCGCGGCGGTCCATTGCGGCTGCACGCCGAAGCGCGCCGGCTGCGCGGCGCAGTCGTCGATGGCGGCGCGCCAGACGCGGGTGACCTGTTCGACATAGGCCGGGCTGCGCTGGCGCCCCTCGATCTTGATCGCGGCGATGCCCATGTCCATCAGCTGCGGCAGCAGCGCCAGCGTGTTCAGGCTGGTCGGCTCCTCCAGCGCGTAATCGCGTGCGCCGTCGACCTCGAAGCGACCCTTGCACAGCGTCGGATAGCCGCGCGGCTCGTCCGGCGCGTAGCGGTCGATCAGCACGCCATTGAGACGGGCGGACACGCCGCTGGCGCCGTCCTCCCAGCGTACCGCCGATGGCGGCGAGCAGACGCCGGCGGTGTTCGGCGACTGGCCCGTCGCATAGGAGGACAGCGCGCAGCGGCCCTCGACCATGACGCACAGACTGCCGAAGCCGAACACCTCGATCTCGGCCGCGCTGTTGCGGCACACCTGTTCGACCTGCGGCAGCGTGAGCACGCGCGGCAGCACGGCGCGGCGGATGCCGTAGCGCTCGCGGTAGAACTCGATCGCTTCCCAGGTGGTGGCCGAAGCCTGCACCGACAGGTGCAGACGCAGATCGGGATGGTGATCGCGCGCATAGGCCAGCACCGCGGTGTCGGCGCAGATCAGCGCGTCTATGCCCAGTCCGGCGGCGGCATCGACCGCGGCGAACCAGCGCTCGGGCGCACGGGCGTCGGCGAAGGTATTGAGCGCCATCAGCACTTCGCGACCGCGGCTGCGGGCGTAGGCGATGCCGTCGCGCGCCTGCGCGAGGTCGAAGTTCAGACCGGCGAAGTTGCGCGCGTTGGTGGCGTCCTTCAGGCCCATGTAGACGGCGTCGGCGCCGGCATCGATGGCCAGCGTCAGCGCGCGCAGCGAGCCGGCCGGGCAGACCAGGGCGGGTTTTCGGGGGGGCGTTGCGTGGGCGGTGCGGGATGTTTGCATGTCGGATAGGTCCGGAACTGCGGGCGCCGCCCAGTGTGGGCATCGTGCGCGGCGCCGTGTTGATCCGGGTCAGACCGGTGTCACACGGCGCCGTGCGCGATTGACGTCATTGCACCAGCGGCGTGTCGGCGATGTCCATGTCCACGCCTTCGAGCACGGCCTGGCCGGCCAGCAGCGCGACGTACTGGCGCAGCGCGGTGGCGAAACTCTGCTGGCGCAGCGAGGCGGCGACGGTGCCGCGTACTTCCTCGAAGGGCTGCACGGTGCCGGCTTCGCGCTCCTGCACGTCGATCACGTGAAAGCCGAAGCGGCTATGCACCAGACGCGGCAGCACGCCGATGTCGTGCTGGCCGAAGATGGCGCGGGCGAATTCCGGCACCACTTCCTCCGGCGCCAGCCAGCCGAGGTCACCGCCACGTTCGCTGCTCGGGCAGTTCGAGTTCTGCCGGGCGGCGTCGGGGAAGGGGTCTTCGCCGTCGGCGTGCGCACGCACGTCGATCAGCACTGCCTCGGCGCGACCACGCAGCGCATTGACGTCGACGCCCGGCGTCACCGCGAACAGGATGTGGCGCATGCGCGCACGCTGGCCCACGGTGTAGCGGCCGAGATGGGCGCTGTAGTGACGGCGGCAGGCGTCCTCGGACGGCTCCGGCACCTGGACCGCCTGGCCGATCAGTGTGTCGATGGCGGTGGCGGCCTCTTCCGAAATCAGGCCATCGGCCGACTGTTCGTCGCTGGCCGGCAGCAGGCCGGCCTGCTGCGCGGCCTGGCGCAGCAGCTCGGTGCACGCGCGGTTGCGCAGTTCGTCCGGCGTAACCTCCTCGTCCGCACCGTTGATCGCGATGCCGTTGACGCGGGCGATGCCGCGGCTGTCTTGCGTGGACTGCATGGTGTCTCCTCGATCCTTTTATGAATGGATGCGCCGCGCAGCCGCGACGCATCCTTCACATCATCTCAGACACCGGCGCCCGGCTGGCGCGGCTGATTGTGTCCGGCCGGCAGGTTGAGCCGGCGCGCGCGCACCACCTGGTAGGGGCGGAACACATAGAGCACCGAGGCGAAGCCACTCCATACGTGCACCAGTCGGGTGAATGGGAACACCAGGAAGATGGTCATGCCGAGGAACATGTGGGCCTTGAACACCCAGCCGGCGTCGGCCAGCAGTTCCGGCGCGCCGGCGCGGAAGGTGACGATGCGCTGCGCCCACTCGGCGAGCAGCAGCATCATGCTGCCGTCCAGGTGCTGTGCCGACAGCGGAATGGTGGCCAGACCGAGCAGCAGTTGCACCCACAGCAGCACGGCGATGACGATGTCGCTGGTTTTCGAGGTGGCGCGGATGCGCGGCTCGGTCAGCCGGCGGTGCAGCAGCAGCGTCAGGCCGATGAAGCCGAGGGTGCCTGCGATGCCGCCGGTCACCATGGCGACCAGCTGCTTGGCGCCGGCGCCGATGAAGTGCTCATAGACGAAGTGCGGCGTCAGCATGCCGAAGAAGTGACCGAAGAACAGGAAGAGCACGCCAATGTGGAACAGGTTGCTGCCCAGCCTGAGCTGGCCGCGGCGCAGCAGCTGCGACGAGTCGCTCTTCCACGTGTACTGGTCGCGGTCGAAGCGCAGCAGGCTGCCGATGAAGAACACGGCGAGGCAGATGTAGGGGTAGTAACCGAACAGCAGGTTGTCGAGCCAGGAAGTCATGGTTGTACTCCTTGAGTGGCGGAGGACTTGCGGACAAGGTGTATGGGTTGCGCGGCGCCCGGCTTGGCCTGGCCGTGCGAGGAGCAGCCGTCGAAGGCGAGCGGTTCGGCCCAGCTGTCGTCGAGTGCTTCGTCCGGCTGGATCTTCACCGCATGGGCACGTTCGCCGGCCAGTTCGATCAGCGCGCCGACCACGCTGGCGTAACGGCTTTCGCGCTTGACCAGTGCCGTGAACAACGCATTCAGGATGTGCGTCATTTCGCCGAGGAAGGCGCGCGCCTCCTTCGGTGGCTGGGTCGAGGCGAATTCGAGCACCACCGGCAGGTAGTCCGGCAGTTCGCCCGGCGACAGGAAGAGGCCGGCCTTCTCGTAGGTCTGCGCCAGATCGATCATCGCCGGGCCGCGGTCGCGCGAATCGCCATGCACATGTTCGAACAGGTGCAGCGAAGTCGAGCGACCACGGTCGAACAGTTCGACGTAGGCGGCTTCGGTGTCCAGCGGGGCCTGTTGCTGCAGCGCTTCGATCAGCGCCTCCAGTTCCGCCAGACGGCCCGCCGACAGCGCAGCCTCGTCGTGCAGTGCGGTGGCGATCGACGGCAGCAGTCCACGCAGGCTGGCGTCGGGGTAGCCGATCAGCAGCGCGCAGGCGCGCAGCGTGTGGGTCATCTTCGGTGGACTAAACATTGAGAGGATCCTCATGAACGAGTTGTGGCGGGCATGTGCACAGTCCGCCACGCGGAGGACAATTGGCGCCTGCAGATGCGAACGCGCCGCCCGCCGGGCCGCCCCAAGGGCGAGCGCAGCCCCCTCGGGGGGCAGCGAACGCAGTGAGCGTGGGGGCACACATTCAGACCACCGCCTTGATGGGAATCGTCCGGCGCTTCGATCCACCGAACAGGCTGGTATCGGAACTGCCTTCCGAGCAGCCGTTGCCGAAGGAGAAGCCGCAGCCGCCGCGCACGTCGAAGGCGTTCTCGGCGTATTCGCGGTGCGTGCTCGGGATGACGAAGCGGTCTTCGTAGTTGGCGATCGCCATCACGTGGTACATGTCCTCGACCGCGGCCTGGCTCATGCCGACCTGGCTCAGCGCGGCCGTGTTGATGCGACCATCGACGTGCTTCTCGCGCTGGTAGGCGCGCATCGCCAGCATGCGTTCGAGTGCGCGCACGACCGGTTGCGTGTCGCCAGCGGTGAGCAGGTTGGCGAGATACTTTACCGGGATGCGCAGCTGGTTCACGTCCGGGATCTCGCCATTGACGCCCACCTGACCGGCGTTGGCGGCGGCGGTGATCGGCGACAGCGGCGGCACGTACCACACCATGGGCAGCGTGCGGTATTCCGGGTGCAGCGGCAGCGCCACCTTCCACTCCACCGCCATCTTGTAGACCGGGCTGCGGCGGGCGGCTTCCATCCACGAATCCGGGATGCCGTCGGCACGTGCCTGTTCGATCACCTTCGGATCGTTCGGATCGAGGAAGATGTCGAGCTGGGCCTGGTAGAGGTCGCGGTCCTGTTCGACCGACGCCGCTTCCTGGATGCGGTCGGCGTCATACAGCAGCACGCCGAGGTAGCGGATGCGGCCGACGCAGGTTTCGGAACACACGGTGGGCTGGCCGGCTTCGATGCGCGGATAGCAGAAGATGCACTTCTCGGCCTTGCCCGACTGCCAGTTGTAGTAGATCTTCTTGTACGGACAGCCGGATACGCACATGCGCCAGCCGCGGCACTTGTCCTGGTCGATCAGCACGATGCCATCCTCTTCGCGCTTGTAGATCGAGCCGGACGGGCAGCTGGCGACGCAGGCCGGGTTCAGGCAGTGCTCGCACAGACGCGGCAGGTACATCATGAAGGTGTTCTCGAACTGGCCGTAGATGTCCTTCTGCACCTCGTCGAAGTTCTTGTCCTTCGAGCGCTTCGAGAATTCGCCGCCGAGAATCTCTTCCCAGTTCGGACCCCATTCGATCTTTTCCATGCGCTGACCGGTGATCAGGCTGCGCGGGCGCGCCGTCGGCGCCGCCTTCATTTCGGGCGCCGACTGCAGGTGGTCGTAGTCGAAGGTGAAGGGCTCGTAGTAGTCGTCGATTTCCGGCAGGTGCGGGTTGGCGAAGATCTTCATCAGCAGCTGCCACTTGCCGCCCTGGCGCGGCGCGATCGAGCCGTCGCTCTTGCGCATCCAGCCACCCTGCCACTTGTCCTGGTTCTCCCATTCCTTCGGGTAACCGATGCCGGGCTTGGTTTCGACGTTGTTGAACCACGCGTATTCCATGCCGGGGCGGCTGGTCCACACGTTCTTGCAGGTGACCGAGCAGGTGTGGCAACCGATGCACTTGTCGAGGTTGAGCACCATGCCGATTTGAGCGCGTATTTTCATGTCATGTCTCCTTACGCGTGGGCGGTATCGGTGGCAGCGGCTTCGCCGTCGAGCCAGTCGATGCGCTTCATCTTGCGCACGACGACGAACTCGTCGCGGTTGGTGCCGATGGTTCCGTAGTAGTTGAAGCCGTAGCTCAGCTGGGCGTAGCCGCCGATCATGTGCGTCGGCTTAAGCACGATGCGGGTGACCGAGTTGTGGATGCCGCCGCGCGCACCGGTGATTTCCGACCCCGGCGTGTTGATGATCTTTTCCTGTGCGTGGTACATCAGCACCATGCCCGGATTGACCCGCTGGCTCACCACGGCACGCGCGGTGATCGCGCCATTTACGTTGAACAGTTCGACCCAGTCGTTATCGACGATGCCGGCCTTCTTCGCGTCGTCCTCGGACAGCCAGATCACCGGGCCGCCGCGGTTCAGCGTCAGCATGTGCAGGTTGTCGCTGTAGGTGGAGTGGATGCCCCACTTCTGGTGCGGAGTGATGAAGTTGAGCTGGATCTCCGGATTGCCGTTGCTCTTGATGCCGGCGATCGCAGCCGTCGTCTTCAGGTCCACCGGCGGGCGGTAGCTGACGAAGCCTTCGCCGAAGGCGCGCATCCACGGGTGGTCCTGGTAGAACTGCTGGCGGCCGGTCAGCGTGCGCCATGGGATCAGTTCATGCACATTGGTGTAGCCGGCGTTGTACGACACCTTCTCGCTTTCCAGTCCTGACCACGTCGGGCTGGAGATGATCTTGCGCGGCTGCGCCTGGATGTCGCGGAAGCGGATCTTTTCGTCCTCGCGGTATATCGCCAGGTGCTCGTGGTCGCGCCCGGTCTGCTTGCCCAGCGCCTTCCACGCCTTCACCGCGACCTGGCCGTTGGTTTCCGGCGCCAGCATCATCACCACTTCGCAGGCGTCGATGTCGGTGTCGATGCGCGGCATGCCCTTGGTCGCACCCTCTTCGGTGACCAGACCGTTCAGTTCGCCGAGCTGGCGCACCTCGTCCTGCGTGTTCCACGCGATGCCCTTGCCGCCGTTGCCCACCTTGGTCAGCAGCGGACCGACCGCGGTGAAGCGCTTGTAGACGTTCGGGTAGTCGCGCTCGACCACCGTCATCTGCGGCGCCGTCTTGCCCGGGATCAGATCGCACTCGCCGCGCTTCCAGTCGGCCACGCCGAAGGGCTGTGCCAGTTCGGCCGGGCTGTCGTGCATCAGCGGCGTCAGCACCAGTTCGCGCTCGACACCGAGGTGACCGACGCACACCTCGCTGAACTTCTTCGCGAAGCCCTTGTAGATGTCCCAGTCGCTCTTCGACTGCCAGGCCGGGTCGACCGCGGTCGACAGCGGGTGGATGAAGGGATGCATGTCGCTGGTATTGAGGTCGTTCTTCTCGTACCAGGTGGCGGTCGGCAGCACGATGTCCGAATACAGGCAGGTGGTGCTCATGCGGAAGTCCAGCGTCACCAGCAGGTCGAGCTTGCCTTCGGGTGCTTCCGCGTGCCATTTCACTTCCTGCGGCTTGGCGTCGTCGGAGCCGAGGTCCTTGCCCTGCACGCCATTGCTGGTGCCCAGCAGGTGCTTCAGGAAGTACTCGTGGCCCTTGCCGCTGGAACCGAGGATGTTGGAACGCCACACGAACATGTTGCGCGGCCAGTTCTGCGGCGCGTCCGGGTCTTCGCAGCTCAGTTCGAGCTGACCGGTCTTCAGCGCGCCGACCGCGTAGTCCTTCGGGTCGATGCCCGCGGCATTGGCCTCGCGCACCACCTGGATGGGATTGGTCTTCAGCTGCGGTGCGCTGGGCAGCCAGCCCATGCGCTCTGCGCGCACGTTGTAGTCGATCATGCTGCCGCCGAACTGCGAGGCGTCGGCCAGCGGCGACAGCACTTCCTCGACGCCCAGCTTTTCGTAGCGCCACTGGTCGGTGTGGGCGTAGAAGAAGCTGGTCGAGTTCTGCTGGCGCGGCGGACGGATCCAGTCGAGCGCGAAGGCGAGTGCCGTCCAGCCGGTCTGCGGGCGCAGCTTCTCCTGACCCACGTAGTGCGCCCAGCCGCCGCCGCTCTGGCCGATGCAGCCGCACATCATCAGCATGTTGATGATGCCGCGGTAGTTCATGTCGCAGTGATACCAGTGGTTCATCGCGGCACCGATGATGACCATGGACTTGCCCTTGGTCTTGTCGGCGTTGTCGGCGAACTGGCGGGCGACGGTGATGATCTGGTCGCGCGGCACGCCGGTGATCTTCTCCTGCCAGGCGGGCGTGTAGGGCGTGTCGTCGTCGTAGCTGTTCGCACCGCTGTCGTTCGGAAGATTGCGGCCGACACCGTAGTTGGCGACCTGCAGGTCGAACACGGTGGCCACCAGTGCGTCGCGCTTGTCGCCGGCCTTGCCGAGCGCGATGCGCTGCACCGGCACCGTGCGCAGCAGTACGTCGCCGCCGCCCTGCGGGCTGTGCGGGAAGTGTTCGTGCTCGATGCCGCCGAAGTAGGGGAAGGCGACCTGCGTGTGCTCGACCGGACCGGTGTCGCCCTCGAGCACCGACAGTTTCAGCTTCACGTCACCGCCGTGGCGCGCCTCCTTCGCTTCGAGGTTCCACTGGCCGGCGTCCGCGCGGCCGTCCGGACCCCAGCGGAAGCCGATGGCGCCATTGGGCAGCACGACGCGGCCGTTCTCGTCGAAGGCCACCGTCTTCCATTCAGGATTGTTGGCCTGACCGAGCTTGCCGTTGAAATCGCTGGCGCGCACGTAGCGGTCGGGCACCATCACCGTCTTGCCGTTGGGCAGGGTGTGCTCCTTCAGCAGCACCAGCATCGGCAGGTCGGTATAGCGACGCGCGTAGTCGTCGAAATACGCGCTGCGTTTTTCAAAGTAGAACTCCTTCAGGATGACGTGGCCCATGGCCATCGCCACCGCGGCGTCGGTGCCCTGTTTCGGGTGCAGCCAGAGGTCGGCCAGCTTGCTGATTTCGGCGTAGTCCGGCGTGACGGCGACGGTCTTCGCGCCCTTGTAGCGGACCTCGGTGAAGAAGTGGGCGTCCGGCGTGCGCGTCTGCGGCACGTTGGAGCCCCAGGCGATGATGTAGGTCGAGTTGTACCAGTCGGCCGATTCCGGCACGTCGGTCTGTTCGCCCCAGATCTGCGGGCTGGACGGCGGCAGGTCGCAGTACCAGTCGTAGAAGCTCATGCAGACGCCACCGATCAGGCTGAGGTAACGGCTGCCTGCGGCATAGCTCACCATCGACATCGCCGGAATCGGCGAGAAGCCGATGATGCGGTCCGGGCCGTGCTTCTTGATGGTGTAGACGTTGGCGGCGGCGACCAGCTCGTTCACCTCGTCCCAGCTGGAGCGGACGAAGCCGCCGAGGCCGCGCACCTGCTGGTAGTCACGGCGCTTGGCGTCGTTCTCGACGATGGAGGCCCAGGCCTCGACCGGGCCGTGCTTCAGACGCGCCTCGCGCCAGGTCTTGAGCAGGCGGCCGCGCACCATCGGGTACTTCACGCGGTTGGCGCTGTACAGGTACCAGCTGTAGCTGGCACCGCGCGCACAGCCGCGCGGTTCGTGGTTGGGCATGTCCCAGCGGGTGCGCGGGTAATCGGTCTGCTGGGTTTCCCAGGTGACAATGCCGCCCTTGACGTAGATCTTCCACGAGCAGGAACCCGTGCAGTTCACGCCGTGGGTGGAACGCACGATCTTGTCGTGCGCCCAGCGGTCGCGGTAGGCGTCCTCCCAGCTGCGGTCTTCGCCGGTGGCGATGCCGTGGTCGCCCGAGAAGCTTTCCTTCGGGGCGGAGAAGTGGGTCAGTCGGTCGAGAAAGTGGCTCATGTGTGCTCTCCTGTAGCGGGGCTCGGCGGGGGCATGGGGTCAGGGGTTCTTCACGTACGCATTGCGGCGCAGGTAGAACCACCAGTTGATGAACAGGCAGATCGCGTAGAACGCGGCGAAGCCGTACATCGCGAGCTCGGGTGTACCGGCCTTGATCTGCGCACCGATGACCACCGGTGCGATGAAGGCGCCGTAGGCGGCGACCGCCGACGTCCAGCCCAGCACCGGGCCGGCCTGCTGACGATCGAAGATGACGCCGATGGTGCGGAAGGTCGAACCGTTGCCGATGCCGCTGGCAAAGAACAGCACGATGAACAGGCCGAGGAACATCGGGAAGTACTGCTCGGGCGTGGCCGAGCTGTAGGCCAGCTTCATCACGTAGCCGACCGCCACCGACGCGACGACCATCACCAGCGAGATGATCTGCGTGACGATGGAGCCGCCCCACTTGTCGGAGATCCAGCCGCCGATCGGGCGCACTGCGGCACCGACGAAGGGGCCGATCCAGGCGAAGGCCAGCACGGTGGGCGCGTTCGGGTTCGGCAGCGTGTGCTGCATGACGCCATTGGCATCGGGCACGTGGCTGACGCCGAAGATCACCTTCATCGCCAGCGGCAGCGCCATCGAGAAGCCGATGAAGGAACCGAAGGTGACGATGTAGAGGATGGTCATCGACCAGGTGTGCTTGTCGCTGAAGATCTTGAACTGCCGGGTCACACCTTCGCGCATCGGGCCGAAGGCGGCGAGCTTCATCACCGTCAGCGCCATGATGATGTCCAGCGGAATTGCGACCCACATGTTCAGCAGGCCCAGACCGGTCGGTGCCGGCAGGTACAGATAGAGCATGAAGATCGCCGGTACGAAGGCCAGCGTGTACAGATAGGTGATCTTCGAGAAGGCGACGATGGGGTTGCCGGTGTCGGGCGATACCGCCTTCAGGTTGTTCATGCCGAACCAGCACAGGATGGACAGCGGCACCAGCGACAGCACCCAGGCGAAGCCGGCGTTCTGGATCCAGGTCGGCGTGCCGGCGGCGATCTTGCCGAAGATCCAGCCGCTGTCCTTCATCAGCGTCATCGGCTCACCGCCGAAGGCGCCGAGCAGCGGCACGGTCATCACCAGCGGGATGACGATCTGCATCGTCGTCACGCCGAAGTTGCCGAGGCCGGCGTTGAGGCCCAGCGCCGTGCCCTGCAGTCGCTTCGGGAAGAAGGTGCTGATGTTGGACATCGAGCTGGCGAAGTTGCCGCCACCGACGCCGCACCACAGCGCCATCAGCTGGAACACCCACAGCGGCCAGTCTGTGTGCTGCAGCGCGATGCCGGTGCCGATGGCCGGCGCGAGCAGCATGGCCGTGGTCAGGAAGATGGTGTTGCGGCCACCGGCCAGCCGGATCAGGAAGGAGGCCGGGATGCGCATCGTCGCGCCGGAGATGCCGGCGATGGCGGTCAGCGTGAACAGCTGGTCCTGGGTGAAGGGGAAGCCCAGGTTGAGCATCTGCACGGTGATGATGCCCCACATGCCCCAGACCGCGAATCCGCACAGCAGCGCCGGAATCGAGATCCACAGGTTGCGGTAGGCGATCTTCTTGCCGGTCGATTCCCAGAAGGCATCGTCCTCCGGCCGCCAGTCCTCGACATCGGGGCCGCGGGGGGCGCCCTGTACCGGATGTGTGCCGGCGTGTGTGCTTGCGTTCATGATGATCTCCGTGGTGTCCGGTTCAGGACTGGGCTGCGGACGTGCCGTCCATCAGCGGGGTGCGGCGAACTTCGGTGAAGTACATCCAGATCAGCGACACCCACACCACGCCGTACATCAGCATGAAGGCGCTGGAGCGTATGCCGGTCAGGTCGAGCAGGGCGCCGAACATGATGGGCAGCACGAAGCCGCCAAGGCCGCCGGCCAGACCGACGATGCCGCTGATGGTGCCGATGTTGGCCGGGTAGTCGTTGCTGATGTACTTGAACACGCTGGCCTTGCCGAAGGCCCAGGCGATGCCGAGGACGAACATCAGGCCGGTGAAGGCATACACGTTGAGGCCGATGTCGAAGGTCTTCGGGCCCTCAACCGTGACGATGGTGAAGTGGGTCTGCGGATAGCTGAGCAGGAAGAGGCAGATCCAGCTCACCCACAGCACCCACCAGGTGACGCTGTGCGCACCGTACTTGTCGGACAGCCAGCCGCCGATGGCGCGCAGCACGCCGCCGGGCAGCGAGAAACAGGCGGCCAGCAGCGCGGCGGCGCGGATGTCGAGGCCGTACTCGCCGACGTAGTACTGCACCATCCACAGGCTCAGCGCGACATAGCCGCCGAACACGATGCTGTAGTACTGGCAGTACTTCAGCACGCGCGGGTCCTTCAGTGCCTTCAGCTGGTCGACGAAGCGCACGTTGCTCGGCACCAGGTGGGCCGGGTCGCTGTGGCTGAACAGCCAGAAGATGATGACGGTGCCGAGCATGATGGCGGCGTACACCTGCGGCACCATGGTCCAGCCGAAAGCGACCAGCAGGGCCGGTGCGACGAACTTGTTCACCGCAGCGCCCGAGTTGCCGGCGCCATAGACGCCCATCGCGAAGCCCTGCTGCGCCTTCGGGAACCAGCGTGCGACATAGGGGGTGCCGACCGAGAACGAACCGCCGGCCAGACCGACGAACAGGCCGATGACGAGGAAGTGCCAGTACTCGGTGGCGTAGCTCATCATCCAGATGGCCGGCACGGTGGCCGCCATCAGCAGCGTCATGACGATGCGACCGCCGTACTTGTCGGTCCAGATGCCCAGCGGCACCCGCACCAGCGAGCCGGTGAGCACCGGTGTGGCGGTCAGCAGACCGAACTGCGTGGCGTTCAGGTCGAGCGCCTTCTTGATCGGTATGCCGATCACGCCGAACATCATCCACACCATGAAGCACACGGTGAATGCCAGGGTGCTGACGATCAGCACCGACAGTGCCTGCCCCTTCTTTGTCATGGCCACACTCCTTCCCCTTGATTACCGAGGGATGCTACGGAGTGGGCAGGGGGACCGAAATCCTTCGGAGGGACGGCTTCCGGGCGTTCGGAAGAACGATGCTCCGCAAGAGGCCATCGTCCGGAAGAACTATGTGGCGACGGGGCGTCACGACGAACTGATCCAGGTCAACGGAAACGCTGGGCGCGTGTGTGTGAACCGCCGGTTCGGGCGCAGTTCAGATCAGTGTGAACGCGATGAAGCCGACGACGCCGAACAGCCAGCCGAGCACCGTACGCCGGAGCCAGGCCGGTGCGTGCTCCAGTCCCATGAAGCGCAGTGCGACGCAGCGGCCCTTGATGGCGGCCAGCGCAAGCACGGCGCCATGGGCGAGGGAGGATTCCTGAAGGCCGGCCAGCCCGCCACCGGCCAGGGTAAGTCCGATCAGCGCGAGCCATGCGGCGGTGAGGCGTCCGGTCCGCGCGGGACCGTGGTTGATGGCGGACTTTGTCATCAGAACAGATAGAGCTGTGGAAACAGGATGAGCCACACCAGGTCGACCATGTGCCAGTAGGCAGCTACCGCGTCCGCACTGCGCTGGCGCTGTCCGTTCAGCTTTCCTTCGCGACGCGAACGCAGCCCGACCACCAGCAGCATGACCATGCCGAGCAGCACATGCATCAGGTGGAAGGCAGTGCCGAAGAAATAGAAGAAATGAAAGGTGTCGGTGCGCAATGTGAGTCCGGCGGAATACAGATGCACATACTCGGTGCATTTCACCACCGCGTAGAGCAGGCCACTGCCTGCCGCGATCGCGAACCCGGCGAAGACGCTGCGTCCGCTTCCGCCCGCCATGCCGCGCGCCGCGGCGTAGCTGCCGGTAAGCAGCGCCAGCGTGTTGATGAGGCCTGCCGTGCGATCCAGTCCGGCCGATCCGGCGGCGAACATGTCGGGCCAGTGACCGCGGGCCCAGGCCAGCGAACACAGGATCATCGCGAACACCAGCAGTTCGGCCAGGATGAAGCACCACATCGCGAAATCGCCCGGCAGTTCGACCGGTTGCCGCGGCTCGGCCAACTCGCTCATGCGCTGCGTCCGGTCAGCAGCAGATAGAGCTGGGGCAGCATGCGCGGCAGTTCCTGCGCGTGCCGCAGCAGGCGATAGCGATGCGTGCCGAACAGATGTGGCAGGTAATCGGCGGCCTCCTGGTCTATCGTGACGCAGAAGGGCTGCAACCCTGCGCGGCGCGCCTCGGCCAGCGCGTGGCGCGTGTCCTCCATGCCGTAGCGGCCTTCGTAGATGTCGAGGTCGTTCGGCTTGCCGTCGGTGAGCAGCAGCAGCAGGCGCTGTTCCGCCGGCTGCTGGCGAAGAATTTCGGTCGCCTGCCGTATCGCCGCACCCATGCGTGTGTAGTAGCCGGGGCGCAGCGACTGCACGCGCCCGCGTACCGCATCGCCCCAGCGGTCGGCGAAGTTCTTGATCAGCGTCATGCGCACGTGGTCGCGCCGGCGCGACGAGAAACCGTACATGGCGAAGGCGTCACCGCCGGCGTCCAGTGCCTCGCCCAGCAGTTGAAGGCTGTCGCGCACGACGTCGATCACCTGATGTTCGTTGTCCACAGCCGCTTCGGTCGATAGTGAAAGATCGGCCAGCACCAGGCAGGCGAGATTGCGGTGCTGTGACACGCGGCGACGCCACAGGCGCGGTTCGCCGCAGGCCTCGCCACGCAGGCGCGCCGCCGCGAAGTCGTTGCAGGCGGCCAGATCGAGCTGTTCGCCGTCGGTCTGCCGATGCATCCAGCTGGCCTGAGGGCGCAGCGATTCAAAGCGCCGCCGCAGTTCGGTCGCTGCCCGCATCAGTCTGGGCGGCAGCGCTGCCGGCTGGGCGTCGCGCGGCAACATCGGAATCACACGGCAGTGCGCCGGCCGCAGTACGCCTTCGCGCCAGTCCCATTCCGGCAGCAGGATGCCGCCTCCGAGCGGAATGTCGTCCTCTGCGGCAGAAGGCAGGTCGAGATCGATGCGTACACGCGACGCCGTGGTCGACGGATTGCGGGCGATGGACAGATGATCGAGATCGTCTGCGGTGCGCGCGGCGTCCTCGTCGTCGTCGTCGGCCGTGCGGTCGAGCGGAATGAACTCCGACCACGAGAACAGACTTTCGAGACGGAAGACCAGCAGGCCGTTGCGACCATCGACGTCCTCCACGTACTCGGCGCGCTTGCGCTGTCCGATGCGTTCGCCCGGCTTGCGCGCCTGCGCCTGTTCGGTAGCCGGATCGTCCCGGCGCGCGGCAATGCGCCCGTCGGACCGCATCTCCGGATAGAGCCAGAGCGGCACCGGATGCGGGTCGCCGGTGGCGTGTGCGGTGGCAACCGGCACGTCCGGATCGAGGAGCGCCTTGCGCACCGCCTGTTCCCGCTCGGCCTGGGCGGCGGAAAGGTGCGCGGTTGAAGGCCGTCGCGCCAGGTGTGCGGTCACCATCCGCCGGTAGCTGCCAGCCAGTCCCGGATACTGGCTCAGTGCGCGCGCGCACAGCCGCCGGTTCCAGTCCAGCCAGTCGCCGTCGCTGCTGCGGCTGTCGGGCTGACTGGCCAGGGCAACCAGCCACAGCGCCAGTTCGCTGTTCAGTTCCGGGTCGTCGAAGGCGTCCAGCCGCGCCGGCAGCTTCAGGCCTTCGCCGTCGCGGCAGGGCAGCGCATGCCGTCGGCCCGTACCGGCGATCTTCTGCAGCAGCTTGCGCGGCGGCGCGAGCGCGCGTTCGGTGGCAGGCCGGATGGCCAGGCCCGCGTCGCCGCCGAGCGCTCGCAATACCGTACTGAGTCTCGGTGACACGCCCTCGAGCGTGACGGGCGCGCTACGCGAGCCTGCTTCGGCCAGCCGTGTGATCAGTCGGTGCCAGCCTATGCCGACCTGCTCTTCCATGAAAGTGCTCCCGCGGTGCAGTCATGGCCGGCCCCCAGGAGGGGACCGGCCGCGTGGTCAGCTGGCGACGGCCAGCTTGGGTGCGCTGCCGTGCGTCAGACGGGCAACCAGGAAGCTGGCGAGGTACATCAGCACGCCGACGCCGAAGACGACGCCTGCAACGAGGCGAGCCCAGTACACCTTGGCGATCTCGTCCTGTGTCGCCATGAAGGACATCGCGAGCTCGCTCTGCGGCAGTCGCTGCATCGACACCTGCATGTAGCCGGCGAGGGTGAGCAGCAGCGTAATGGCCAGCATGGCGATGCACATGGTCCAGCAGGCGGCGATCTCAAGCTTCTGGGCGGCCGGGCTGTTGCACTGGCGCCCGGCCATGATGGGGGTGGCATAGGAAATGATGGCGAGCACGATCATCACGTAGGCGCCGAAGAACGCGAGGTGGCCGTGCGCCGCGGTGATCTGCGTGCCGTGGGTGTAGTAGTTCACCGGGGCCAGCGTATGCAGGAAGCCCCAGACCCCCGCGCCGAGGAAGGCCATGATGGTGGTGCCCGTGGCCCAGGTGATGGCGGCCTTGTTCGGATGGTCCATGCGGCGGCGCTTCAGCATGCTGAAGGCGAACACCATCATCATGAAGAAGGGGAGCGGCTCGACGGCGGAGAAGATGGAGCCGATCCACAGCCAGTACTCGGGTGCGCCGATGAAGAAGAAGTGGTGGCCGGTGCCGAGAATGCCGCTGATCAGCGCCATGGCGATGATGAGGTAGAGCCACTTCTCGACCACTTCGCGGTCGACGCCGGTCACGCGGATCATGATGAAGGCGAGGATGGCGCCGAGGATCAGTTCCCATACGCCTTCCACCCAGAGGTGAACCACCCACCACCAGAAGTACTTGTCCAGCGTGAGCGACTTCGGGTTGTAGAAGGAGAACAGGAAGAACACCGCGAGGCCGACCAGACCGGTGAGCAACACCATGTTCACCACCGTCTTGCGTCCGCGCAGCACCGTCATGCCGACATTGAATATGAAGCCGAGCGCGACGATGACGATGCCGATCTTGGTGATCGTGGGCTGTTCCAGGAACTCTCGACCCATGGTCGGCAACAATTCGTTGTGCGTCATCTCGGCGAGCTTCGCATACGGCACAGACAGGTAGCCGACGATGGTGAGCGCACCGGCGATGGCGAACACCCAGCCGAGGACTTTTGCCAGTGCCGGGCTGTAGAGCTCGCACTGCGCCTCTTCCGGCAGCAGGTAGTAGGTGGCGCCCATGAAGCCGAACAGCAGCCACACGATGAGCAGATTGGTATGCACCATGCGAGCGACGTTGAACGGGATGGCCGGGAACAGGAAGTCGCCGATCACGTACTGCGTACCGAGCACGAGGCCGAACACGATCTGTCCGATGAAGAGCAGCAGCGCGAAGGTGAAGTACAGCTTCGCGACGCTCTGGGAGCGGTATTTCATGTGTCTGTCCTTTCTTGTTTGAGTGGCGCGATCAGCCTTCGACGTTGGGCGGCCAGTTGTTGGTGTTGATGCGTGAGGTCCAGATCAGGAAGTCCGCGAGGTGCTCGATTTCCTGTTCGCTCAGGTTGAACTGAGGCATCTGGCGGCGCCCTTCGACTTTGGTGGGCATGGCCTTCATCCACACATTGAAGTAGGCCTTGAACGCCTGTTCGTCGTTGTTGCCGCGACGCACGAACACATTGCCGAGTTCGGGGGCGAAGTAGGCGCCCTCGCCGAGCAGTGAGTGGCAGCCGATGCAGTTGTTCTTTTCCCACAGCGCCTTTCCGGCCGCGACCGACTCGGTCAGATGCTCGCGGTTCTCGCGCTTGGGCAGTGCGTTCACCGTGTCGAAGGTGAGCGCCAGGAAAAGCAGGAAGAAGAATGCGCCGCCACCGTAGTAGATGTTGCGGGCCATGCTCTTGGTGAATCGTTCTGACATCGTGACCTCCGTGTCGGTGTGGCTTCAGTGGGAAAGATGGAGCGATGTGGCGCGCGCATCGGCGAAATGCAGGCGTACCACGTCGAGAATGGCGGCCCGCGTGGTCGGGTCGTCGGTCAGGGGTTCGGCCAGCGCGGCGGCGCAAGCCTGCAATGGCGCGATGCCGCTGCCGATCAGCCGGGCGGCATGAACGAGCAGGCGGGTCGATGGGGCTTCCTCGATGTCGTGACCGCCGAGGTGGCGCAGTGCCGCCGCCAGCCTGACCAGCGTATGCGCGGTGTCGCGATCGGTGCCGCTCTCGTGCATGACGATGCGCTGTTCGAGCTCCGCGGACGGGTAGTCGAAGGACATCGCGACGAAACGCTGACGCGTGCTCGGCTTCAGTCCCTTGAGCAGGTTGCGGTAACCGGGGTTGTACGACACCACCAGCATGAAACCGGGTGCGGCATGCAGGCATTCACCGGTTGCGTCCAGGGGCAGGATGCGGCGGTCATCGGTCAGTGGGTGCAGAACGACGGTGGTGTCCTTGCGAGCCTCGATCACCTCGTCCAGATAGCAGATGGCACCCTCGCGCACGGCGCGTGTGAGCGGCCCATCCTGCCAGTAGGTGCCGTTCGAACCGATCAGATGCCGCCCGACCAGATCGGAGGCGCTGAGATCGTCGTGACAGGCGACGGTATGGAGCGCGCGCCCGAGTCGACGGGCCATGTGCTGCACGAAGCGGGTCTTGCCGCAGCCGGTCGGCCCTTTGATCAGCACCGGAAGCTGGTGCTCGGCAGCGCGCTCGAACAGTGATATCTCATCACCCGTTGCGGCGTAGAAGGGCAACGCGTCGGGTATAGCCTCGACGTGTGCGTGCGCGGTCGGCATGAACATTTCTCCTTTTCTTCTCATACGGGTGTTGATCCCGTTCTGCCGATAGCAGAAGCCATGCCAACCGATCAGGCATTGAAAATGAAAAGGAAATTTGAGTTAGGGTTCAAGCAACCCTGGTCTTTGTGGGTTAATTTGACCAATCGGGTTTCTTTTACCAGTGATGGTCGCTGCAACCAGTTTTCTTGTTCATGCGTTGGGCGGGACTTGAGCGAGGTCAATCCTGCAGGCGCGGAGCGGACTACATTCCGGACAGGCTGGCGACACTGTGACGCCGCCTCTCTCGCTTACCGTCCGGAGAAAGTGCATGAACAAGAAACTGTTGAGCCTGCTGTGCGTAACCATGGGACTGGCTTATGGCTGCGGCAAGCAGGACGAAGCACCGGCCGCAGCGGCCGGTTCCGCACCGGCCCAGATTGCTGCAGCGCCGGCGGCCGCACCGGCGCCCGCGCCGGCAGCGCCCTCCGCGGGCGAAGGGACCTACAAGAAGGTGTGCGCGATGTGTCATGCATCCGGCGTGGCCGGGGCGCCCGTGCCGGGCAAGAAGGAACAGTGGGCGGAGCGCATCGCCCAGGGCAACGACGTGCTCTACAAGCACGCCATCGAAGGCTTCACCGGCAACCTCGGCATGATGCCGCCGCGCGGTGGCAGCGCGTCGCTCAGCGATGACGATGTGAAGGCGGCGGTCGATCACATGGTGGCGCTGTCGCAGTGAGCATGGGCGCGGAGACGTCGCCGTCTCCGCGCCTTTCGCCGGATCTGCCGGCCGTCCGTGCGGCGTGCCAGGCGCCGCGGACAGGTGGCCGCACGACACGCCGGAACCGCTGTGGCCGGAAGGTCTGGTCGACGCGAGCAGGCAGACCGACGCCATCACGGGAGAGGTCGGCCCTGCGCGCACGCCCGCGAGGCTGAGGCGATCAGGGTTTCGCTGCCCGTGAGCAAGACGGCGATCGGGTCATGGCTGTCGCTGACGCCTGAGCACGTCTCGCGCATGCGACACCAGCTCGAAGACGCCGGAATGATCTGCGGAGACAAGCGGGACGTGTTCATTCCGTATCCGCAGCGGCCTGCAGACTCTCCGCTGGGCTGAACAGCCGACGGCGTGGTCAGCGTGTTCCGTCGCTGCCGGTTCGCGCCGCGTGTGTGCGGCAGATCGACGCGTGCGCCAGGTCCTCCAGCGAAGCATGCGTGGCGGCAGAAGGCATGTCCGGCGACAGCAGCGGCCATGACGCGAGTGCCCACAGTGCGCCGAGGCGCAGCATGGCAAGGGCGCAGACGCGTCGATCAGTCCGCCGCATCGTCCGCCTCTCCATCCGACAGCCCCTGCAGTACGAGGCGCACGCGGCGCTCGAAGCTTGCCGGCGCGTGTGGCGTCGGTGCGGAGGTGCCGGCGCTCGCCAGTCCAGGCAGCATGAGGTCGCACAGCGTACCGTCGTCCGTGGCGCGGAAGGTTCGCCAGCGCATCGACCAGGCGTCGGGTGCCGCGTAGCGCACGACCAGGGTGCCACGCGTACCGACGTCGAGTTCGACCGCGTCCAGCGTAAGCCTCGGGTGTCCGCACAGTTCGGGCGGCAGCGGATCGCACAGTGCGGCGTGCAGCGCGATATGCGGTGCAAGTTCGTGTGGCGACGTTTCATCGGCGTCGGGGGCGGCGAGCAGGCGCTGCATCGCTGCGCGGGCATTGTGCTGCAGCGTGGCCAGCGTGCGTGCGCTCAGGTAAGGCTCGCTGCCCGCATGCAGCGCGATGCGGCCGGCGTACACGGCGTCGAGCAGCGCCTGTTCGCCATTCACGCCGAGAGCGTCGAGAACCTGAACGTAGGCGCTGCGCGCGCTGCGCATGACGGCGGACAGCGTCTGCAGGTCACCGGACAGGGCCGGCGGCAGGGAATCGAGCGGGCCACCCATGTCACATCCTCTGGTCGTGCAGTGCGCCGCCGTCCAGCTTCACCATGTCGGCCGTGATGTCGGCGAAACGCAGCACCTTGCCCCCATGCTCGCGAGCGAAGGCCTGGGCGTCGGTGTCGGTCGAGAAGGTCGCCAGCGTAGGGCCCATCGAGCCGTGGCGCGACGAACCGTGCACGAAGTAGGCGTTGCGGGCGTCGATCCAGTGACCCTTGGGGGCGTCCCAGTCGGTCTTGCCCATGTCCTGCACGAACAGCGCGACGATGGGGCGCACCTGTTCCGGGTTGAGCACCATGGACATCAGTTCGACCGTGTCGCAGAAGAAGTCCGGCGTGTCCTTGTCGCCATAGTGGATCTGCGCTTTCGGGCCCGGATAGTCGGCGAGCAGCATGCCGTCGAGTACGCAGACGGTGCTGCGGTCAATTTCGAGCGGCGCCAGGTCGGCCCTGCTGTCGCCTTCGGGCGCGCAGGCGGTGAGCAGGACCGTGAGCGCCACAGCAACCAGCGATCGGGGCAGGTGGGCGAAGGGGAACATTCGGATGTCTCCTCAGGTGGATGTGCGGAAGCGGCGATGCGCGACGGCGAGCGGCAGGACTATCCAGGCCAGCATGGCGGCGATCAGTACCGCGGGGCGCGTGTAGGCGGCGGGGAAGATCGACGCCAGCCCGTGCAGCGAGCGGATTTCGTCGACCGCAAGAACGTTCAGTATGCGAAACACGTCCGCCGGGTTGGCCAGCAGCGCCCAGGCGATCAGATCGCCGCTCGCCTGTCCGCTGGTGGCGACCAGTCCGCCGAGCAGCAGGAGGTCGAACACCAGAACGAAGAAGAACCAGGCGCCGATCGCCAGACCGGATGCGCGGGCACGGTCGCGTGCAAAGGTGGACAGCATCAGCGCGATGCTCAGAAAGGCGCAGCCGAGCGCGACCGACGACAGCACGAAACCGGCGAAGCGCAGCGCATCGGCGGGCGTCGACACCGGCAGCAGCACTGCGCCGACGGCACCGAAGCCGGCCACCGTGGCCGCCGACAAGGCGGCGGCCAGACCGCAGTACTTGCCGATCAGCAGTTCTCCGCGGCTCAGCGGCAGCGACAGCACCAGATCGAGCGTTCCGCGTTCGCGCTCGCCGACGATGGCATCGAAGCCGAGCATCAGTGCGATCAGTGGTATCAGGTAGATGACCAGGCTGACCAGGCTGGCGATGGTGATGGCCATCGAGCGGAAGCCCAGCGCACCCTGCTGGGCATTGCCGAAGTAGGCGATCGTCAGCGCGAGCGCGGTGAATACCAGCGCCACCACGAGTACCCAGCGGTTGCGCAGCCGATCGCGGAACTCCTTGCCGGCGATGGTGAGGATGACGCGCAGTTCAGGCATGGGCGCGCTCGGCATAGTGGAAGAACAGCTGTTCGAGAGGCGTTTCGTGGAAATTCATGTCAATGACCGTGTCGCCCTGTGCCGCGACCAGCGCCACCAGGGACATCTTGAGTGAGCGCGGAAGTTCGACATCGAAGCCGTCGTCGCGCTCGTGCATGCGCAGCCCGGGCAGGGCCTGCAGCGCACGGCTCAGCTGCGATCGCTGCGCTGCCGCCACCGCGAGCCGGCAGCGCATTGGCATGTCGACCGCTTCGCGCAGTGCCTGCACGCTGCCGCAGGCCTGGACACGGCCGGCGGCCATGATGGCGAGTCGATCCACCCGCTGTTCGATCTCCGCCAGTATGTGCGAGCACAGCACCATGGTGACGCCATCGGCGCGCAGTCCGGCCAGCGTGTCGTAGAACTCGGCGATGCCTTCCGGATCGAGGCCGCTGGTCGGCTCGTCGAGGAACAGGATGGCCGGTCTGCCGAGCAGAGCCTGGGCAAAGCCCAGCCGCTGCCGCATGCCCTTCGAGTACTCGCGCACCGGCCGATGGGCCGCATGCAGCAGCCCGACCCTGGCCAGTATCTCGTCAGGATTGTCGTCCGCGCGTTTGAGTTGTCCGAAGAAGCGCAGCGTCTCGCGAGCGTCCAGGTTGTCGTACAGCGCCACGTTCTCCGGCAGATAGCCGATGCGTCGGCGAGCGTCGCGAAAGCGCGTGCTGCGGGTGCTGCAGCCGGCAACGACCAGCTCGCCGGCGTCCGGACTGATCAGCCCGAGCAGCATGCGCATCAGCGTGGTCTTGCCGGCACCGTTGTGGCCGATCAGGCCGAACAGCTCGCCGGCGGCAATGTCCAGATCGACGCCGCGCACGGCGTGCACGGCACCGAAATGCTTGCTGACGGCGCTGACGCGCACGCCACCTTCAGCGGGCGAACGGGAAGTGGCGCCCATGCCAGACACTCCAGTCTTCATGTCGAGGGTTCATGCGAGGTTTCGGATCGAGCACGCTCGGCTTGCGCAGTACCGGGAACTGGCGCGACACCACGCGCAGCGCCTGCACCGCCGGGCTGGCCAGCATCAGTTTGACGACCGGATAGCGCCAGACCAGGCGGTCCATCAGGTCGGCGGATTCGTAGGGCAGATCGCCGATGCCGTCTCCATCGCGGTCCCAGCCCAGATAGTTGCTCCAGTGATTGCCGTCCTGTTCGCCCCACAGCAGGTCGCGGGCGCCGACATAACGGACCTGCTCGCGATTACCGATGAAGTCGTTGCGCTCGACCCGGTTGTTCTTCGAACCGGCCCACACGTGGACGCCAACCGTGTTGTCGATCACCCGGTTGCCGCGCAGGGTGTTGTACTCGGCGTCGTAGATGAAGAAACCCCGCTGGTTGCCGGCCACCACGTTGTTCTCGATCAGCGAGTCCTCGATCGTGCGCAGCATGATGCCGTGATCGGAGTTCGACCACGCGCGGTTGTTGCGCACCGTGATGCGCCTGACTTCCATCAGCGCCAGTCCGCCGCGGTTCATCCAGCTGTCGTTGTCCTCCCACAGATTGTCGAAGGCATTCATGTAGTGGCTGCCGTAGCGGCTGTGATGCAGGCGGTTGCCGCGGAACACCGCGTCGTGCGACACATCGATGTAGAGGGCGTCGCGCACGAAACTGATGTCGTTGCCGACGATATGCGCCCGTCGGGTGTTGTAGAGCTGTATGCCGTTGCCGCGCAGAGAGGACTGCAGGTCGCGCTTGCCCGAGATGTGGTTGTGCTCGATGCGGACGTCGTTGGCCTGTTCGATCCACAGGCCGAACAGGTTGTAGGCCAGGTCGCAGCGGCGCACGGCGGCGCGGTGCGCGCCGGGCCTGATGTAGATGCCGGCGTTCTGGTCGCGCAGGCTGCGTCCGGAGTGACTCACGATGAGCCCCTCGATGGTCACGTCGGTGGCGGTGACGGTGATCGTGTTGCCGCGCTCTCCGCCATGCACGGTGGGCCGGTCCAGTCCGCGCAGGGTGAGCGGGCGGTCGATCACCAGATTGGCGTGGTAGCGGGCGCGCTCGATTTCGACCGTGTCGCCGGGCGCCGCCGCATCGATCGCCGCCTGTATGGAGGCGCCGGCCGACACGCGGTGCGTCGCCGCCTGCACGCCGATCGACAGGCCGAGCAGGAGGGCGCAGGCCAGCGCACGCCACGGCCGCGCATCGGCGGGCTTCGACCTGAAAACCTCAGTTCGCCGCTCGCCATGAGGCTGAAAGCACTGCCCATCAAGGGCATTGGTCGGTTTGCATCGCTCTCCTTCCGGGTGAGGCCGCTTCGACCTCGCGTGCACGGTTGGCGGTGCGCCCGGCCGCGTTGCTCGTCCTTGCAGGGAGCCATCCTGCCGCGTCCTCGCGCCTTGCCGGACACCCCGCCAACCGCAACCACGACGCCGATCCACTGAGGTTTTCAGGTTCAAGGCAGGGCCTCCATGGTCAGGGGGCCGATGCCGAGGGCGTGCAGCAGGAAGAACAGGCCAGCACCGAGCAGCAGGTTCTTGAAGCCGACGTAGCACAGCATGTCCATCACGGTCGCGTGGCGGAAGCGCGTGCCCCACCACGGGCCTTCCTTGATGTAGCGCTTGCCCTGCAGACGCAGGACGACCTCGTACAGGCTCCAGCCGAACCAGATGGCGACGATGGCGTAGGTACCGAGCTGCCCGAGTACGGCGAGCACCCAGGCGGCGGTCACGCCCAGACCGAGCAGCAGGCCGGCGTGCTGCAGCCAGCGCGAGGCGCCGGCCGGATGGCTGGAACGATAGGACCACGGCCACAGATGATCGATCGCCTCGGCCAGCCAGCGCGGCGCGCCGGTGCGCCCGTCCTGCCACGCCGGCGTTGCCGGGTCGCTGGGCATGCGTGGATCAAGCATGGGGTTGCTCCGGGCTGGTGCTGTCGGAGGCGACCGGGTGCAGCGGAATGAAGTAGCCGTCGCGACCGATCGGTGTCATTTCGATGCCGGCACGCACACGCCGCTTGCGCTCCTTGGCGAGCGGCGGGCACGCATGGTCGTCGGTGTAGTAGATCATGCAGTCGAGACAGAGCAGGCATTCGCGCGGATCGATGCGCCCGTTGTCGTCGATGGCCAGCGAACCGCAACCGTGGGCGCAGGCCTTGCAGCGATTGCATTCGATCTTGCGGCGCAGGCCGTACCAGCGGAAGGTCGAGGGCATCGCCAGCGCTGCGCCGAGCGGGCACAGGTACTTGCAGAACGGCCGCTCGGTGAAGATGGACAGACCGAGCAGCGAGGCGGCGAACAGCGTGTAGGGCCAGCTGCGGTTGAACAGGCCGACCAGGAAGGTGGTCTTGAACGGCTCGATCTCGGCCAGTTGCTCGGCCAGTGTCATCGAGAACAGGGACACCACGAGCAGGCCGAAGAAGATCGCGTACTTGAGCCATTTGAGGCGGTCGTGCAGCCAGCGCGGCGGGGTGAACTGCCAGCGCTTCAGCCCGATGGCGCCACCTATCTTGTAGAGCAGTTCGCTGAGCGATCCGAAGGGGCACAGCCAGCCGCAGAAGACACCGCGCCCCCACACGAACACGGTGGCGATGATGAAGATCCAGAACAGGAAGATGAATGGATCGCTCAGGAACAGCGTCCAGTTCAGGTGGAACAGGATGGCGTGAAACCAGGTGAGTACCTGGGTGATGGAAGGCTGTGCCAGCAGGCCGAAACCGACGAAGCCGACGCTGGCCACCCAGGCGGCGTACTTGAAGCCGTGCACCGGCCAGCCCCTGGTGTGACTCGCACGTCGCGTCTGGCGGTCGCGGATGACGTGGAAGGCCGCAACGGCGATCAGCAGACTGGCGAATGCGGCGATCTCCGGCAGGCGGCCGCGCCACACCCGCAGCCAGGTCGGTTCGGCTTTCGGAATGACCGGACGTCCGCCCTCGAGGTGGCTGTCCGGTAACCAGTACTCGGCGTCGAAACTGGTGAAGCTGCGGGCACCGGTGGCGCGGTCGACGCGGTTGCCCAGAAACACCAGCCTCCACGGCCAGGCTGCCGAGAAGGCATCGGAGCGGACGATGAAGATGCCCGATTCGCTGTAGGCCGGCGCGCCCGCAGCCTTGATCGCGTAGAGGTTCAGATAGTCGAGGTCGCGGAAGGTGAAGGTGTCCTGCCCCTGACGAACCTGGATGCGGTCGAAGATGCCGCCGCGCACGAAGCCTGAGCCCTTGAACGATTCGTGTCCGCCGGTGCGCAGCAGGAAGAGCGGATGGTCGTGCTCGCCCAGTCGCGCGCGCAAGGCCTTCCATCCGTCGTCACCGAGAATGGCACGACCGATGCGCGGATGATCGAGACTGCCGAACCACAGATCGATGAAAGGTTCGGCGGAGCGCTCCAGCCCGACCTGTTCCGGGCGTACCACCAGTCGCCGGACCAGACCGGCGTCGACCAGAGCGGCCCAGTCCGGCGTGCTGCCGTCGTCGGCAAAGCGGGCGGGCGGGCGCACCGTGCGTTCGAGCAGGCCGACCTGGCGGCCGACGGCGGCGCCGGCCATCTTGATCACCTGGTTCTGCGCGATCACGGTGACCGTGGCGCCGGATATGGCGTCCAGCCCGATCACCTGCTCGTCCGGACGCGAACGCCCGATTTCCATGTTGTCGCCGATGAAGCGGCCGAGATACTGGTCGTTGAAGGTCTTCAGCGCCGATTCCGGAATCCCCAGCAGCAGGATGGGCTCCGAATGCTTGAGGATGCGGATGCCGGTGTAGCGGCCGGCCGTATCGAGGCCGATCAGCGTCACCACCGGTTTGCCGGAATAGGCGGGCGTGTCGGTCACGTCGGTCGACAGCACGACGTAGCCGATCAAGGCCTCCTTTCCGTCCTTCGTGCCCCAGGCTTCGACATAGGGCGGCTGACCCTTGCGTTCGGAAAAGCGGGTGGCGTCGGGCATCACGTCCCGGCACGGTACGCGTTCGCACAGCGCCGGGGCGGTGGACAGATCGGCCGGCAGCGCGGCTTCGTATGCCGATTGAGCACAGGCGGCCAGGGCAAGGGCCTGAAGGGCGAAGGCTCCGAACAGCCGTCGCGCCCAGCGGCGGGGCAGGGCTGTCAGCATGGACACTGCGAATTCACTCCAGATACGGCTCTCCGGAAGGCGGAGAGAATGGGCGGCGCACATGCGCCGCCCGCTTCGACGGGCTCAGCCCTCGACGATCATGCGGCTGCGCATTTCAAGATGCAGCGCATGGCAGAAGTGAGTGCAGTAGCACCAGAACACGCCGGGCTGATCCGCCTTGAACGTGACCGACTTCGTTTCCTGCGGGTTCACGATGAAGTTCACGTTGTGGCTCGGGATGGCGAAGCCGTGGGTCAGATCCTCGATCTTGTCCAGGTTGGTCAGGATGACCGTCACCTCGTCGCCCTTCTTCAAGCGGAACTCGCGCGGTTCGAACGCCGGTGCCATCGAGGTGATGCGCACCGTCACCTTGTTGCCTTCGCGGGTCACTCCGGCATCCTTCGGCGACTTCACCGCATTCGGGAAGTCGTCGAGGTTGTACACCTGCTTGGGCTGCAGCAGTTCGCGCTTGAAGATGATGAAGTCGTGCGGCTCCGGGCGCACCGGATGGTCTGCCACCAGCACCATCTTGTCGCCGGAAATGTCGACCAGCTGTTCGGTTTCCGCATGCAGCGGGCCGACCGGCAGGAAGCGGTCCTTCGAGAACTTGCAACCGACGGCCAGCCACTTGCCGTCGGCGAAGGCGGTTTCCGACTGCGAGGCGTTGATGTGTCCCGGCTGGTAATTGACGTCCAGGCGGTCGACCACGTACTGCGCGGTCTTGTCGCCGGCGTGGAAGCGAATGGCTGCATCGACGTTCCACTTCACGATCTGGCTGTCGAGGAACAGCGTGGTGTAGGCGTTGCCGCGGCCGTCGAATGCCGTGTGCAGCGGACCCAGTCCGATTTCCACTTCGGCGGCGATGGTCTTGTCCGCGTCGTCGAGCTTGCCATCGAACCATTCGAGCACCTTGGCCAGATCGATCACCGTTGCGGTCGGCGACAGCTTGCCGGCGCAGATGAAGTACTTGCCGTCCGGGCTCGCGTTCACGCCGTGCGGGTTCTTCGGCACCGACACATAGGCCACCAGTGCGCTGGCCGGATCCTTGTTCGCGTCACGCGTGCCATCGACGACCGGTACGTCCGACTTGCCGATCTTCGTGAACTTGCCGTCCTTCACCGCCTGTTCGATGCGTGCAATGTTGAAGAAGAGGCAGGCATCGCGTTCGGCCGACATCATGCCTTCGTAATGATGACCGCCCTCGGTGTTGTACTGATTGGTCGCGGCCAGCTTTCCGTCGAAGGAAGTGGCCACGAGGTCGCAGTTGCCGTCGATCAGCACCTGCCAGCGCACCTCCATCGACTCGGCGTCGACGCAGGAAAAGAGCGTGCGGTATTTCTCCGGCGCATCGAGGTCGCGGCCGTCGTTGGGCATCGGCACGTGGAATTCGGCGCCGCAGAACACGCGCGTGGTGTAGTTGATCGCCGGGTCCACCGGGTCGCGCTTGTCCGGGAATATGCCGTGGAAGCCCTGCACGTTCGGCAGCGCAGTGATCTTGTCGCAGATGAAGTAGTCGAGCCGGATGCGCGCGATGCGGCTGTTGATCTTGTCGTTGATCCAGGCGTAGCGGCCGTCGTAGTTGCCGTCCTTGTAGGAGGCATGGGTGTGATGCGTATCGGCGACCGTATAGCGCAGGCTGCCGTCGGCCTTGGTACCCATCACGGCCTTCGATTCGTTGGTGATGCCCCAGCCGACCAGCGCATCCGGCACGAAGCACGGAACGCGATGAAGTTCCCGGCCCGAGGGCAGACCCAGTACGCGGAAGTCGCCGGTGTGACCGCCGGACCACAGACCGTAGTAGGTGTCGAGTTCGCCCGGCTTCAGATGCGGATTGCTGCCCTCGGCGTGCGACCCGGCGCCAGCCACCGGCGTTGCCGAGTTCTGCGCAGAGGTTTCCTCCTTGGCGCAAGCGGTCAGACCGAGTGAAAGGCCCGCGCTGGCCAGTCCGCCGAGCGCTGCCTGACCCATGAAGCGCCGCCGTCCAAGGCCGGCGCCTTCAATAAGATGTACGGAATCTAGATCTTTCACTGCAAACAACCCCCATGTCTTATTGGTGATGACAGACGCGCGTGCAAGCGAGGCGGGCGCGACAACGATGGAACGGCACCGATTGTCGGTGCGACATTCGGTCGCACCCTTGATCTATCGCAATCATCGTGGAGGCCAGGGGCGACTTCCCGGCGGACGGATCGCTTTGCCGGCGACGACGGCCGGCTGCGACGTTCTGCAGCGCGGGTGCTGTCAGCCGCGCAGACGTCTGCAGGCGCGCAAGGGGTCGCCGCTCAGCGCACGGTGTATCTGCACCAGGTGCGCGCCGGCAGCCAGCCGTTCGTCGATCTGTGTCGCGGTGCGCACACCGCCGACGCTGATCAGCGTGGCCTGCGGACACGCTGCCGCGACGGTTGCGAGGGTGTCGACAACCGCGGGCGACGATTCCGTGGACAGCAGCAGCCCTCTCGCGCCGCCGTCGAACAGCCGGCGCGCATGACGACTAAGCTCTTTCGACGTGAGGTTGTCGGCCGACAGCTTGACAACCAGGGCAGGCGGCTTGCAAGACAGCGATGCGAGCCGCTCGGCCATGCTTCCGGACAGATCGGCTATCACATCCGCGGCGCTGCGATGGCTGCCCGGATTGAGCACGATGTAGTCGGCATGGCCATGGACGGTGGCCAGCCACCGCAGCAGACCTCTGCGCGCGACGTCGAGCGGACCGGGCGGCGGGCGCAGGCTTACGCCGCGTTTCGGCGCACGCACGCGCGGCCAGCGATGAAGTACCGGCGGCACCGGACCGTCGAAGCAGGTGAAGCTGCCGTTCTCGATCGCGCCCAGGCCGAGCGCGGCAGCCGCCTCAAGCAGCGCGCCGCGCATGTCGAAGCCCGCTGCAAGCAGTACCGGCGAGGTGAAGGTCAGATCCAGGGCGCGCACCGGTCGAGCGGGCAGCAGTCGCGGAAGCAGGACACTGCGGTGTCGCAGCCAGGCAGCGCGTAGCCGTGTGCGCAGCGCGAGCGAGGACAGCACACCCGCTGCGCGTTCTACCTTCGCGGCGGCGACCATGCCTGCAGGAAATCGCACAGAGCCTCGATCGCCGCGTCGTTCTGACCGATGTAGAGGCTGATGCGCACGCCGCCGCACTCCGGATGCCCGGCCAGGCCGTACAAGTTCGCCGCGGCCGCGTCGCGCAGAAACTCGGCGTCGAGGCCCGGGGGGTCGAAGTCGAAGCAGGGATTGATCTGCGAGCGCCAACCTTTTTTGGGGCGCGTGCGGTACGGCATGTCCGGCCGATCGAGCACGGAATAGATGCGTGCAGCGCGTGCGTCCTGCCTTGCGCGCAAGGCTGCGCTGCCGCCCTGTTCCGCAATCCACTCCAGCATGTACAGAGCGCAGTGCATGGCAAATACCGGCGGGGTGCTCAGGCGCGAAGCCCCCGCCGACAGCGCCGCGTAGTCGAGTACGCGCGGTGCGGCCTGAGCCGATTCGTGCAGCAGGCTGCGCCGCGCGAACACCATGCTCAGACCGGCGATGCCGAGCGACTTCTGGGCGCCCGCATAAACCAGGCCGTGGCGCGACCAGTCTATCGGCGCCGCGATCAGCGCCGAGGTCATGTCGGCCACCAGCGGCGCGTCGGCGCACGGCAGCGTGTGGAACTGCAGGCCATCGGCCGTTTCGTTGGCGGTGTAATGACAGTAGGCGGCGCCGTTGCCGAAGGGCCTTCCGTCACAGGCGGCCGCAGCCGGCATCGTTTCGATGCGGCCGTAACGCCGCGCTTCGCCGGTGGCGCGCGCCGACCAGTGTCCGCTGTCGATATAGACGGCGTGCCCGGACGCCGGCAGCAGGTTCATCGGAACCAGCGCGAAATGCGTGCTGGCGCTGCAAGGCAGGAACAGGATGTCGACGTCGTCCGGCATCTGCAGCTCGCGCCTCAGTGCCGCATCCAGTGCATCCTGAATGGCGCGGAAGGCCGGCGACGTGAAGGACATCGACAGCGCACCGTTGGTCGACGGAACGCATGCACTGGCGATGCGGGTGCGCACGATATGCGGTATCGGCCCCTGTGCGGCCGAGAACGAATGGCTGGCGACCTGCATTCGCGGATCAGCCGAACAGTGCACCGGCATGTGCGCCCGCGCCCATGAAGAACAGCACCGGCACCGACAGCATGGTGTTCACCCGTGCCGACAGGAAGGTGATGCGGGATGCGCGCAGTCGGTCGTCCAGCGGTGCGGTGACGAAGCCCAGTACCTTCTTCTGGTGCGGCCACAGCACGAACCACAGATTGCACACCATCAGAACGGCGATCCAGATGCCCACGCCCAGCGGTGCAAGATGCCCCTGCAGGGTCAGTGCGTCGGCCAGCCAGCCCCGGTCGTAAAGGATGACCAGACCACTGAGCAGCGTCAGCAGCGAGGCGTAGCGGAAGGTGCCGTGTTCGCGCTGCATCAGGGTGCGCTGTACCGGGCTGTCCGGGTCAGACAGATCGTCTGTCCGCAACGGCACGTAGCGTGCGCGGGTGACCGCGGTGGCGTAATTGTGACCGATCCAGATCAGCGCACCGGCAAAGTGCAGCCAGCGCGCCAGAACCTCGATGAAGGCGTGTTCCATCGGATCACCCCACGCGAAGCAGAAGTGCGATGAACAGCGTCAGCGCGACGCCGAAGGCGACGGCCGACGCCGAGCGGTCGAGCAGCCGGGCGATTCCGCGCAACGGTGGTGCCGAAGTGAGGCGTTCAGCGTCGCGCATCGTGCAGTACCGTGGTCTGTCCGCCGCTGCAGCCGAGCGAGTTGCGTTCGGTGCGCATGATCAGCGCTTGGTGAGGCCGATCCGGCGCGTGCGCGCGCTCGATGGCTTCGGCCAGCAGATGGTGGTGCGGGCTGCGCGCGCACACCGGGTCGGTGTTGCGGGCGTCGCCGGTGAGCAGGAATGCCTGACAGCGGCAGCCGCCGAAATCGTCCGCCTTCTCGCTGCACGAGCGGCAGGGCTCCTGCATCCACTCGTCGCCGCGGAATGCGCGGAAGGTGGGCGACTCGTTCCACAGCCAGGACAGCGAGTGATCGCGGATCGTCGGAAACTCCAGCCCCTTGATGGAGCGCGCTTCCTGACACGGCATGGCGGTGCCATCCGGCGCGATGGTCAGGTGAATAGAGCCCCAGCCGTTCATGCAGGCCTTGGGCCTGTCCTCGAAGTAGTCTGGAATGACGAAGTAGATGGTCATGCGGTCGCCGATGCGCTCGCGTGCCGCCTGCACCGCCCGTTCCGCAGCGACCAGCTGGTCGCGGGTAGGCATGAGCTCGTCGCGATTGATCATCGCCCAGTTGTAGTACTGGATGTTCGCGAACTCGAGATAGTCGACGCCGATGTCTTCGGCCAGATCAAGAATGTCGGTCACCTGATCGATGTTCTGCCGGAACACCGGTACGTTCAGAACCATCGGAAATCCGTATGCCTTGATCATGCGCGCGGTGCGTATCTTCAAGTCGAAAGCGCGGGCGCCGACCAGGGCATCGGTCAGGTCGCGTTCGCTCGATTGCAGCGAAAGCTGAATCTGGTTCAGTCCAGCCGCCTTGAGTGCGCGCAGTCGTTGCTCGCTCAGGCCGACACCCGAGGTGATCAGATTCGTGTAGTAGCCAAGCCTGTGCGCTTCGCCGACCAGTTCTTCGAGGTCGTCGCGCAACATCGGTTCACCGCCGGTGAAGCCGAGCTGCAGCGAACCGAGTTCGCGACCTTCATGCAGCACGCGTTTCCACTCGTCGGTGCTCAGCTCGGTCTGTTCGCCCGCAAAGTCAACCGGGTTGCTGCACCACGGGCACTTCAGCGGGCAGCGGTAGGTCAGCTCCAGCACCAGCCACAGCGGCTTGCCCTGACCGTCAAGCCTGACGACGGATCCATCCTTTGGCACGGAACACCTCCAGTGATGTACGGATGCTCTCGGCAACGCGCTGGTCGTTGCCAGGGTAGCGCTGCTGCAGCGTTGTGATGATGGAAGCCACCGTCTCCTGGCCGTCGCACAGGCCGATGATTTCACCGGCCGTTCGATTCAGCTTCACGATGCCTTCCGGGTAGAGCAGCACATGTGCGTCCTGCGTCTCTTCCCAGCGGAACAGATACATGGGATTGAGCGCATAGCGGGCGTGTGCGTCGGCGGGTGTGGATGCGTTCATGAGGTTCTCCAGCGACGGCGGGTGGGTCAGGCGGCCCGCCATCGCTCAACCGCTCAGCGCACGTAGACGTAGGCGGTTACCTCGAAGCCGAGGCGGATGTCGCTGTATGCCGGATCGATCCATTCCATGTTCAGTCTCCTTTTGAAGTCATCGGCAGGACGTTCTGCCAAGGACATCGTTACATCGCCGGAGGCGCGCTGTGTGGCAAGCATATGGATCCGGGTGTGGATGCAATCTCTTCATGACCTGAGGTTTTTCTTTAAACGCATCGTGGCCGGCATTCCTGTTGATCGAGATCAAGGCGAATCGGTGGCCTCGATACCCCGAAGGCATGCGCGACCGGCAAAAAAACGCCCGCAGAGCGGGCGTAAAGTGGGTGCAGTCGGAGGGAGAGAAAAGGATCAGGCTGTTTCGGTTCGGCGCTCCTCGAAAAGGATGTTGTTCTCGAGGTGGATGTGTTCCATCAGATCCTCGCGCAACTGCGCGAGCCCTGTGTAGAGCGCGCGCCATGTGTTGCAGGCATCGGCGGGCGGCGTGATGTCCTGCGTGATGGCCTCGAGCGCGGCCAGTGCTTCGCCGTGCTGGTCGTGCTCGTGCCGCATGACCGAGATCGGGCCGTCCACCATGCGAGGCGTCGTGCGCGCCAGCATCGGAAAGAGGATCTGCTCCTCCTTCATCATGTGGGTTTCGAGTTCGTGCAGCATGGTCTCCAGATGGTCGGCAAGCCCGTTCGGGCAGTCGGCGCGATCCCCATGAACCTGTTCGACCCGACGTGCGAGACGGATGAGCTCGGGCATCTGTTCGCGGTGTCTGTCATGATAGCGCTGGAGGATGTGGCTGATCAGAGTCGCGTTGTCCGCAGCGGACCAGTCCGTGTCCGTGCGTCGTCCCAGTTCTCTCAACACCAGCAGTTCGGCAGCGATCTGC
Organism: Methyloversatilis sp. NSM2; assembly: GCF_038066675.1. Taxonomy (NCBI): domain Bacteria; kingdom Pseudomonadati; phylum Pseudomonadota; class Betaproteobacteria; order Nitrosomonadales; family Sterolibacteriaceae; genus Methyloversatilis; species Methyloversatilis sp. NSM2. The sequence continues at coordinate 227,275 of NZ_JBBUKV010000005.1, read as the reverse complement.
TGTGCGTCCAGGCCGCGTCGCCGAGCGGCCTCGTCGAGTGTCTTCTTTCCGCCGCAGCAGAAGTCCAGGCGGTGGGTGTGGAAGATGCGCGTTGCGCCGGGAATGGTGCGCGCCAGTTCGCCAAGCGGCGTGTCGGTAATGTTCATCGCGAAATCCGTTTCGTCGGTAGGTTCCGGGTGTTTCAGCCCGGAGCACAGCACTGATGCCACCTTCTGTTTGCAAGAACGGGGCCAGAAATTCCTTCTCGATGAATCAGACGCTTGCGTTGCAAGTTGGTAGTATTGACCGCAACCAACAGGGTTCAATCAACCATGAGTAGTGAAATCGACCTTATCGAGGCCATGCTGCTGGCGGACCTCGTAACCGAGTTGCCGCATGCCGTGCGCTTGCAGCGTCTGGTCGCCAGCCTGCGCGCGAGTTTCTCCTGTGGCGCCGTCGCCCTGCTCAAACTGGAGGACGAGGGGCTGCGGCCCGTTGCGGTTGATGGACTGGTGCGCGAGGCGCTCGGACGCCGCTTCATGCCGGCCCATCATCCGCGCCTTGCAGCCATCCTCGCCCGGCGTGACGTCACCACGTTCGATCACGACAGCGCCTTGCCGGATCCTTACGATGGATTGCTCGACAGCCACGTCGGTGCGCCCTTGCCCGTGCATGACTGCATGGGCGTGAGCCTGCACGTGGACGGACAGCCCTGGGGGGTACTCACTCTGGATGCGCTGCGCACCGGGACGTTCGGCGATGCTGCGTACGATCGGCTGCGGCGCTACACCGTGTTCGTCGAGACCGCTCTGCGCGTTACCAGGCTCGAACAGGACGTGCACGCGCTGCGCATCTCGCGCAGTTCTTCCGATCGCATGTCGGGGGCCGGACTTGCCCGTGGTGTCGAGGAAATCATCGGGCAGAGCGCGGTGGTGACGGATCTGCTGCGCGAACTGGAAGTCGTGGCGGAATCCGATCTGCCCGTTCTCCTGCTGGGAGAGACCGGGGTAGGCAAGGAACTTTTCGCCCGCTATCTTCACCAGCGCTCACAACGCGCTGATCGCCCCCTGGTCCATGTCAACTGCGCGGCACTGCCGGAGTCTGTGGCCGAAAGTGAGCTGTTCGGTCATGTGAAGGGGGCGTTCTCCGGGGCGACGACCGATCGCCCCGGGCGCTTCGAGGCGGCTGATGGTGGAACGCTCTTCCTCGACGAAGTGGGCGAACTGCCGTTGTCGATTCAGGCCAAGCTGTTGCGCGTGCTGCAGAACGGGGAGATCCAGCGGCTCGGTACCGATCAGCCGCGGCGCGTCGATACCCGCATCATTGCGGCGACCAACCGGAACCTCGGAGACAGCGTGCGCGAAGGCCTGTTCAGGGCCGATCTGTATCACCGGCTGTCGGTCTATCCGGCCCCCATTCCGCCATTGCGGGAGCGCGGCGCGGACGTGCTGGTGCTGGCAGGCCACTTCCTTGAGCTCAACCGTGCGCGCCTTGGATTGCGCAGCCTGCGCCTGACGCGGGATGCCGAAGAGGCGCTGTGCGCCTACCGTTGGCCCGGAAACGTACGTGAGCTGGAACACGCGATCAGTCGTGCGGCGCTGAAAATGGTCAGTCGCGGGGCTCAACGAAGCGAAATCGTCTCCATCCCCGCTTCTGCACTGGACATCGGCCATCATCAGCCGGGCGGCGGTCCGGCCGACGTGCTCGCAGGCGATGAGGCCGGTGAGCCCGGAATACGTCCGCTGCGTCTCGTGACCGATGCGGCGCAGCGGGCGCATCTGCGGCGGGCGCTGCAGGCCAGTTCCGGTAACTGGGCGCAGGCGGCACGCCTGCTGGAGCTGGATCCGAGCAACCTGCACAAGCTTGCCCGCCGTCTGGGCTTGAAGTGAGCGCCCTGTCACGCCGCGCCTCCGTCCGATGCGGCCGCGCTCGGTCGCCGGATTGCTGCGCGTCAGGCTGAGCTCTGCGCGCACGCCTCTAAGCGAGTCGAGGCACGCGTTCGACTGGAGTCCTCCTTGAATCGGGCGTGCCCGGTGCAGTGAATGCCTCGTGAGCGCAGTGCTGCGACGGACGCCTTGACTCAGTCTGGATCGCTTTCCGGTTGATCTTTGTCAACCCAGATATAGCGTTGTACCTGAATATCGGCCACTACATATAGTGTTCGGAGTTCAGGAATGGTCGGTCAGTCGTGTCCAGTGTCCTTCCCGGAAGCCATCGTAAAGCGCTGCGGAACACGCGTTCCCTTCGATGCCGAACGAATCAGGCTGGCCATCCTCAAGGCAGGCCGCGCCAGCGGAAGCTACGATGCGGACGAGGCGTCCCGTCTGTGCGAGCAGGTGGTGCGGGTGCTTGGGTACCGATATCCGGCCGGCGCACCCGAGGTGGAGCAGATCCAGCACACGGTCGAACACGTGCTGATATCCGCCGGCCATATCGACACCGCGCGTGCCTACATCGCGTATCGCGACCAGCACCAGCGGCTGCGGGCGGATCGCCGTACGCAGGTCGACGTCGAGAGCAGCATGAACGAGTACCTCGATCGTCGCGACTGGCGTATCAACGCGAACGCGAACCAGGGCTTCAGTCTTGGCGGCCTCATCCTCAACGTGTCCGGCAAGGTGACCGCCAACTACTGGCTCTCGCATGTCTATCCGCCGGAAGTGGGAAGCGCGCACCGGGACGGCGATCTGCACATCCACGACCTCGACATGCTGAGCGGGTACTGCGCTGGCTGGTCGCTGCGCACCTTGCTGCACGAGGGCTTGAACGGCGTGCCCGGCAAGGTCGAGGCCGGGCCGCCGCGCCATCTGTGGTCTGCCGTCGGGCAGATCGTGAACTTTCTCGGCACCTTGCAGAACGAGTGGGCCGGCGCGCAGGCATTCTCGTCCTTCGACACCTATATGGCGCCGTTCGTGCGCAAGGACGGGCTGAGCTATGACGACGTCCGGCAGGCGATACAGGAGATGGTGTTCAGCCTCAACGTGCCGTCACGCTGGGGCACGCAGACGCCCTTCACCAACCTGACCTTCGACTGGGTGTGCCCGGAAGATCTGCGCGAACAGATTCCGGTGATCGCGGGCGAAGAGATGCCGTTTACCTACGGCGACCTGCAGGTCGAGATGGACATGATCAACCGCGCCTACATCGAGGTGATGAGCGAGGGCGACGCTCGCGGACGCGTGTTCACCTTTCCGATTCCCACCTACAACATCACGCCCGATTTCGACTGGCACAGCGAAAACGCGGAGCGCTTGTTCGCGATGACGGCACGCTACGGCCTGCCTTACTTCCAGAACTTCATCAATTCCGAACTGAGCCCGAACATGGTGCGATCCATGTGTTGTCGCCTGCAGCTCGACCTGCGCGAACTGCTCAAGCGCGGCAACGGACTGTTCGGCAGCGCAGAGCAGACCGGCAGCCTGGGTGTGGTGACGATCAACTGCGCCCGGCTCGGCTACCTGCACGCAGGCGACGAGGCGGGGCTCCTGTCAGCGCTCGATCGCCTGCTCGAACTGGCGCGCGACAGCCTCGAGATCAAGCGCAAGGTGATACAGAGGCTGATCGACGACGGACTGTTTCCCTACACGCGACGCTACCTCGGCACTTTGCGCAATCACTTCTCCACCGTCGGGGTGAATGGCATCAATGAAATGGTGCGCAACTTCACGCGCGACCACGACGACATCACGACGCCCGCAGGCCATGCGCTCGCGCTGCGGCTGCTCGACTACGTGCGCGCGTGCATCGTCGTCTTCCAGGAGCAGACCGGGCATCTGTACAACCTCGAAGCAACGCCGGCGGAAGGCACGACCTACCGCTTTGCCCGCGAAGACCGCAAGCGCTGGCCCGACATCCTGCAGGCCGGCAGCGCCGACAAACCGTATTACACCAACTCGTCGCAGCTGCCCGTGGGCTACACCGACGATCCGTTCGAGGCGCTGGCGAGGCAGGAGTTGCTGCAGTCGAAGTACACCGGCGGCACCGTTCTGCACCTGTACATGAGCGAACGCATTTCCAGCAGCGACGCCTGCCGCGAACTGGTGCGGCGAGCGCTGACGAACTTCCGCCTGCCGTACATCACCGTCACGCCGACCTTCTCGATCTGCCCCCGCCACGGCTATCTGGACGGCGAACACGAGTTCTGCCCGCATTGCGACGAAGACATCCTGCGTCGCAAGCGGGTGCAGCCCCCGCGCCAACCTCAACCCGAAGGAGAACACGATGCACGCGACACAGCCCCTGCATGAACTTGCCGGACAGACGACCGCAACGCTGCGCGATGACGAGCGCCAGCGCTGCGAGGTGTGGACCCGCGTGATGGGGTATCACCGCCCGGTGGCCAGTTTCAATATCGGCAAGCAAGGCGAACACACGCAGCGCCGCTTCTTCGTCGAGCAGGCGGATGCAGGCTGAGCGGCACGACGGTCTGCGAGTGGGCGGGCTGACACGCTTCACCACCATCGATTTTCCGGGGCGCCTGGCGGCGGTGGTGTTCTGCCAGGGCTGCCCCTGGCGGTGCACCTACTGCCACAATCCGCACCTGTTGCCGGCCAGATCCGCCGCCGGCCTGCGATGGGAGGACGTGCTCCGCTTCCTGTCCGGTCGTCGCGGTCTGCTCGACGGTGTGGTGTTCTCGGGCGGTGAGCCGACGACGCAGGCAGCCCTGCCCGATGCGCTTCGTGCGGTGCGCGAACTGGGTTTCGCGGTGGGCCTGCACACCGCCGGCATGCATCCGCGCCGCCTCGCGAGCGCGCTGCCCTGGCTCGACTGGGTCGGTCTGGACATCAAGGGCCCATCGCACGCCTATGCGCGGATCACCGGTCGTATGCACAGTGGTGCAGCGCCTTTCCAGTCGCTGAAGCTGCTGATGGACGCCGGTGTGGCACATGAAATCCGTTGCACCTGGCACCCGGATCTGCTGTCGATCGAGGATATCGACAAGCTGTGTATCGAACTGCGCTGCCTGGGCGCTCAGCCGCCGGTGCTCCAGCACTGTCGACCGGTCGCCGGAAAGGGCGGGCTGCGGACGCCGAACGAGGATGACACGCGGTACCTGACCGACCGCGTGCGCGCCCATTTCGGCGTCTGTCATTCGCGCTGAGGCGCGGCAGGAGATCAGGGGCCGGCTAGATCAATCCGCGCTCGACCGCGATGACGGCGACCTGCACGCGCGAACTGACGCCCAGCTTGCGCAGGATGTGCTGCACGTGGATCTTCACCGTGGTTTCGGCAATGCCGAGGTCGCGGGCGATCACCTTGTTGCTGTCGCCGCGGGCGATGCCGCGCAGGATGTCGGTCTCGCGCGGCGACAGCGCGCCGCCCTGCGCGGCCGGTTCCGCGGCGGACGGCGCCGGTGCGGCTGACTGCCGGAAAACTTCCACCAGCTTGCCGGTCATTTCGTCGGCCACCACCGGCTCGCCGCGCATCGCGCGGTGGATGGCCCGCGACAGTGCCTCGCCCTCCATCGTCTTCAGCAGGTAGCCACTGGCGCCGGCGCGCAGCGCGGCGGCAAGATCCTCGCCGTCCTCGCTGATGGTGAGCATGATCAGGCGTGCCTGCGGGGCCGCCTCGCGCAGCGCCGGCAGCGCGTCGACGCCATTGACGCCGGGCAGGTGGTTGTCGAGCAGGATGACGTCGGGCTGCAGCGCCTCGGCGCGCCGCTGCGCCTCGCCGGCGTCGGCCGCGTCGCCGACGATCTGCAGCAGCGGATCGCGCGACAGCAGCGCGGTGAGGCCACGACGGAACAGGGTGTGGTCGTCGACCAGCAGGATGCGGATCGGGCTCTCGGACGTGCTTTTCATGACGCGGCCTGCATGGGCTGGAGGTCGAGCAGTGTAGGGTCGCTGGCCGGCAGCGTCAGCACCACCGAGGTGCCGCGGCCGGGGGTCGAGAACACCTCGATGCGGGCGCCTATGCGCGCGGCGCGTTCGGTCATGATGCGCAGGCCGACGTGGGTTTCGTCCGGCGGGCCGCCCTCGGTGGAAAAGCCGCGACCGTCGTCGCGCACTTCGAAGCGCCACTGCGGCTGCTGCTGCACGTCGAGCCAGACATGGCTGGCGCGCGCGTGCTTGCGTACGTTCGACAGGGCTTCCTGCACGATGTGCAGCACCTGTATCTGCACGTCCGGCAACAGCGGCAGACCGTGGTCGCGCATCGCCAGCGAGGCGCGGACGCCGCTCTGGTGCTCGAACTTGCGCAGCGTCGACAGCAGGGCGGCCTCGATGTCCTCGGCATTGGCGCGGGTGCGGAAGTGCAGCAGCAGTTCGCGCACGTCGCCCGAGCTTTCGCGCAGGCCGGCATCGAGTTCGTCCAGCATCGCGCGCGCGCCGGCTTCGTCGTGCGTGGCCAGCGCCTCACGCATCATTTCGACCTGCATCTTCATGAAGGCCAGCGACTGCGCGATCGAGTCGTGCAGTTCGCTGGCCAGGAAGTTGCGCTCCTGCGATACCGCCGCCTCGTTCTGCAGCGCGTTCAGGCGCAGGTTCTCCATGCCGCTGGCCAGGTGGGTGGCCAGCGCTTCGAGCAGCGAGCGCGCGGGCGCCGACAGTTCGACGCTGGCATGGAAGAACAGGTCGACCTCGCCCATCAACCTGTCCTTCAGGCGGATCGGAACCGAAACCAGGGTTTCGAAGCCCGCCTCCCCGCAGTACTGCAGCGCCTCGCCGCCCATGGTACGGATCGGAATGACACGCGCGAAGGGCGGGGCGTCCGGCGCGCCGCAGTGGCATTCGTGTGCCTTGAGGCAGCGTTCGCCGTCGGTCATGTAGGCCGGCAGCCCCTGCGAGGCGAGCAGCAGATAGCGCTGGTTCGATTCGTCGGACCAGCGCAGCGCGACGCCGTCGGCGTGCACCGCGCGCGCGACGTACCCGACGAAGCCGCGCGCCAGTTCTTCCAGCGAGCGGGCGGTCGCGATCAGCGAGGTCACTTCATACAGCGCCTCCAGCCGCTCGCGCTTTTCCTGCAGCTCGGCCGTCTTGCTCGTCACCTTCGCTTCGAGATTGCGGTACATGGCCTGTATCTGTTCCGCCATGTCATTGAAGCCGTCAGCCAGCGTGCCGAATTCGTCGCTGCTGCCGCGTTCGACGCGGGCGCCCAGATCGCCCTGCTGTATCCGTTCCAGCGCCTGCTTGAGCTGCCCCACCGGTTCCAGAACGAACAGGTAGCCGATGTAGAGCAGTACCGCCGCACCGATCACCGCCAGCGCCATCGTTGCGAGTTGCAGCAGGTTGAGCAGCGCTGTCCAGTGCGACATGTGGTTCTCGATGCCGGCCACCAGTGCGTCGATGCGTCCGGTGAAGCGCGCGGTGTCGTCGCGCAGACCGTCGGTGCCGCGTGGCGCGGCGTCGAGCCAGCGCTCGCTGTAGATGCGCCAGTCGCCACGTACCTGATCGAAGCTGCGCCGGATGTCGTTGTCCAGCGGCATGAACAGCGGGCGTTCCGGGTCGCCGGCACGCAGCAGTTCAAGACTGCGGTCGAATTCGCGTCGTGCGTGCGGCAGCGCGTCGCGCTCGCCGGTGGCGACCAGCAGCGACATGCGGTAGGCCTGCATGCGCATGCGCCCGGCCTCGTTGACGGCGGCAGCGCCGCCGTCGAGCTGCCAGGACATCCACAGCGTGAGCGTGATCGACAGCAGCGCGAGCAGGGCGAACGGCGCCGCGGCGACCGCCAGCTTGGCGCCCAGCCCCCAGTGTTCTCGTTTCGACATGTGTCCGAGTGTAGGGGCTGTGCGTGCGAATTTCGAGGTCTACGACGTGATCGACGTCAAGCGATCTTGCCGCGCACTTATTTCCTTGTACTATCCGCGAGACCGGAACGCCTCCTCTTCCTGCCACTCGAAGGTGCGAAGATGGCCGCTTCCGGTGCGTGCAGCAGCGCCGCAGCACGCCGGCCCCGAGCCAGAACCCCGCTCGTCGTTTCGCTCCTGGAGAAATGGATGACCTTGTTGAGAGGCCTCCTGACCGGTTTTTTCGGCCCGCTCCGCACACCCGCTCGCTCCCGCGCGCGCCTGGCGCTTGGCGTGTTTGCGCTCTGGGCGCCCGGCGCCTTATTCCTGATCGACCACCCGTGGGCGGCGCAGGGCGGCTGGCTGGTCTGGTGCGTGGCCTGCGGCGTCTGGCTGGTGCGTACCGTTCCGATGCTGCCGCCGGCCGAGCCCTTGCCCGCTCCGGCCGACGATACGGCCGAACTGCTGCACGAGTTGCCGATGCCCGCCTGCATCTGCTCGCTGCCCGGCGGCGGCATGCGCGTGCTCAATGCGGCGCTCGCCTCGATGGCCAACGAGTCGGCCGATGCACTGCAGGGGCGCAGCATCGTCGAGTTCTGCCAGACTGCCGAGGACAGATCGCGCGTGGTCGAGGTGCTGGCGCAGGGACGCGGCACCGACGATGTCGAACTGCCACTGCGCCGTCGTGACGGTTCGGTGCGCTGGGTGTCGGCGGCAACCCGTCCGGTTTCCCATCAGGGGCAGCCGGCACTGCTGGTCATCTGCCACGACATCACCGGACACAAGCAGGCCGAACGTTCGCTCGCCGCCAGCGAGGAACGCTTCCGCGTGCTGCTCGGCGCGCTGTCGGAGGCGGTCGTGCTCTACGACGCGCAGGCCCGGGTGCTGACCAGCAACCGTTCGGCCGAATCCTGTGCCTGGCTTGACGCGGCTCACGCCGGCCTGCCCGGCGGCGGCGACGAATTCACGCTGTGCGACGAACAGGGGCGGTCGCTGGCGCGCGACATGCATCCGGTCATCCGCTCGCTGGCCGATGGTCTGCCGGCGCGCGACGTGGTGATCGGTGCCGAGAGCGCGTCCGGTCAGATGCGCTGGCTGACCGTGAACACGCAGCCGCTGTTCCACGCCGGCAGCAAGCGGCCGTACGCCGTGGTGGCGTCCTATTCCGATCTCACCGCGCGCATTCGCGCCGAGCGCGCGCTGCGCGCCAGCGAACAGCGCTACGCACTGGCACTGCGCGGCATGAACGAGGGCCTGGCCGAATGGATTACCGGCAGTGACCGCATGTATGTGTCGCCGCGACTGTCGCAGATCATGGGTTACGACGCCGGCGGCCGCCGCATGCGCGTGCGCGAGTTCGTCGCCGGCATCCATCCGCACGACCGCAAGGCCTGGTCGGCCATGGTCGCCAGCCACCTGAAGGGGCGCAGCGACCACTTCCAGCAGGAACTGCGCATGCGCCATGCCGACGGCGGCTATCGCTGGTTCCTGCTACGCGGCGTCGCGCAGCGCGACGCCAGCGGGCGCAGTAGCCGCGTCGTTGGCACGGTGGCCGACATCACCTTGCGCAAACGGCTGGAAGAGGTCGATGTGGCCGAGCGCGAACTGCTGTCACTGATCGCTGCGGCGATGCCGCTGAGCGAAGTGATGTCGCGCTTTGCACGGCTGGTGTCCGGTCTGCTGAACGAGGATTCGATCTGCGCGGTGCTCACGCTGACGCCTGGCACCGCTGCCGTGGTCGATGTCGTCGGCGCCAATCTGCCGCCTGCGCTGGCCGACTGGCTGCGGCGCGGTCCGGCCGGTGCCGACCATGATGGGCGCCTTCTCGAAACGCTGGCGGGGCGCCGTCCGCTGCTGTGCGAGGATGTTCAGGCGTCGCCCGATCTCGAGGGCTGTCGTGCGCTGTTCGCCGCCGAGGGCGTGCGTGCGCTGTGGGCGCTGCCGCTGGCGGCGCAGGACGGCGCGGTGCTGGGCGGACTGATCATTCTGCACCCGCAGGCCTGGCGGCCCGGGCGGGCGGACGAGAACGTGATCGAACGGCTGGTCGACATTGCCCAGCTGGCGCTCGAGCGGGCGCGCGCCGAGCGCCAGGTGCGCGAACTGAACGAATCGCTGGAGCGCCGCGTGGCCGAGCGCACCACGCTGCTGGAGCAGGCAAACAGCGAACTGGAAGCCTTCTCGTACTCGGTGTCGCACGATCTGCGCAGCCCGCTGCGGGCGATCAACGGCTTCGCGCACCTGCTGGCCGAGCACGCCGGCGCGGTGCTGGACGACGAGGGGCGCGACATGCTGGAGCGCATACAGCGCGGCGCCTCGCGCATGGGTCTGCTGATCGACGACATCCTGCATTTCTCGCGGGTGTCGCGCGTCGACATGGCGCACAGCGAAATCAATCTGGATACGCTGGCGGCCAATGTCGTCGCCGATCTGGCCGAACAGTACCCGGCGGCCAGCGTCGAACTGTCGCCGCTGGGGCATGCCAGCGGCGACCAGTCCATGCTGCGGCAGGTGTTCGTGAACCTGATAGGCAATGCGCTGAAGTTCTCGTCGCGCAGCCCGCAACCGCGGGTCGAGGTGTTCGTCGAGAACCGGCGCGGCATCGCGGCGATCTGCGTGCGCGACAACGGGGTCGGCTTCGATCCGGCCTACGCCGATCGCCTGTTCGGCGTGTTCCAGCGCATGCATGGCGCGGAGGAATTTCCGGGCACCGGGGTGGGGCTGGCCATCGTCAAGCGCATCGTCGAGCGGCACGGCGGCGTCATCGGCGTCGAGGCGGCGCCGGGGCGCGGCGCCACCTTCCGATTTACGCTGGCAGGCTTCCGTCCGTTCGACCAGGCGGACGCGGTGCCGGCCGGTGAGAAAGCGAAGCCCGGTGCGGTGTCGCGCACCGGAACCTGAAGACTGCAGATGCGAAAACGGAGCGGTCCGCCAGGGCGGAGCGCTCCGTTGGGTCGGGGCGTAAGTTGTGTCAGCCGATCAGCCGGGTCAGTGCCTCACGGTACTTGTCGCCGGTGCGCTGGATGATGTCGGCCGGCAGGCGCGGGCCCGGCGCAGTCTTGTTCCAGTCCAGCGTTTCCAGGTAGTCGCGCACGAACTGCTTGTCGAAGGACGGCGGGTTGCTGCCTTCCTGGTACTGGTCGGCCGGCCAGAAGCGCGACGAATCCGGGGTCAGCGCCTCGTCGATCAGGATGAGCTCGCCGTCCGCGTCCAGACCGAATTCGAACTTCGTGTCGGCGATGATGATGCCGCGGCTGCGTGCGTAATCCGCTGCCGCGCTGTACAGCGCGATCGCGGTGTCACGCACCCTGGCCGCCATGCCGGCACCGATCAGCGCTTCGGTCTGCACGTAGCTGATGTTCTCGTCGTGGTCGCCCACCGCCGCCTTGGTGGCCGGCGTGAAAATCGGCGACGGCAGTTTCGAGGCCATGCGCAGTCCGTGCGGCAGCTGCACGCCGCACACCGCGCCGGTACGCGAGTAGTCGCCCCAGCCGGAGCCGATCAGATAACCGCGCACCACGGCTTCGATCGGCAGCGGCTTCAGGCGCCGGACCACGATGGAACGGCCTTCGACCTGGTCGCGCTCGTCCGCGGTCACCACCGACTCCGGCGCAATGCCGGTCAGGTGGTTGGGCGAGACGGAGGCCAGCCTGCCGAACCAGAAGTTCGAAACGGCCGTCAGCACCTTGCCCTTGCCCGGAATCGGGTCGGGCAGGATGACGTCGAACGCCGACAGGCGATCGGTCGTGACGATGAGCATTTTCTCGTCGTCGATCGCGTAGATGTCACGGACCTTGCCGCGGGCAATCAGCGGCAGGCTCTTGATGCTGGATTCGAACAGTGCGTCGGCCATTTCGGTCTTCGGTGCGGTCGTCGGTAAGGATCAGTTGACGGTCTGGGCCAGCTTGCCGCTGGCGTACATGCGGGCGATCTCGTCGAGCGGGATGGCCTTGATCTTGCTGCCCTGGCCCTCGCAGCCGAACTGCAGATAGCGTTCCTTGCACACGGCCTTGGCGGCTTCGCGCGCCGGCTTCAGCCATTCGCGGGCGTCGAACTTGTCCGGGTTCTCGGCCAGGAACTTGCGCACCGCGCCGGTCATCGCCAGACGGATATCGGTGTCGATGTTGATCTTGCGCACGCCGTACTTGATCGCTTCCTGGATTTCCTCGACCGGCACGCCGTAGGTTTCCTTCATCTTGCCGCCGTACTGGTTGATGATGGCCAGCAGTTCCTGCGGCACCGACGACGAGCCGTGCATCACGAGGTGGGTGTTCGGAATGCGCTTGTTGATCTCCTTGACGCGCGAGATCGCCAGGATGTCGCCGGTCGGCTTGCGGGTGAACTTGTAGGCGCCGTGGCTGGTGCCGATGGCGATGGCCAGCGCGTCCAGCTGGGTGGCCTTGACGAACTGGGCGGCTTCTTCCGGGTCGGTCAGCAGCGACGAGTGGTCGAGCTTGCCTTCGGCGCCGTGGCCGTCTTCCTCGCCGGCCATGCCGGTCTCCAGCGAGCCGAGGCAGCCCAGCTCGCCTTCGACCGTAACACCGACCTTGTGCGCCATCTCGACCACGCGGCGGGTGACGTCGACGTTGTAGTCGAAGGAGGCCGGCGTCTTGCCGTCTTCCTTCAGCGAGCCGTCCATCATGACCGAACCGAAGCCCAGATCGATCGCGCCCTGGCAGATCGCCGGCGACTGGCCGTGATCCTGGTGCATCACCAGCGGGATGTGCGGATAGGCTTCGACCGCGGCCTGGATCAGGTGCTTGATGAAGCTCTCGCCGGCGTACTTGCGGGCACCGGCGCTGGCCTGCAGGATGACCGGAGCGCCGACTTCGTCGGCGGCGCTCATCACGGCCTGCACCTGCTCGAGGTTGTTCACGTTGAATGCCGGCAGGCCGTAGCCGTTTTCGGCGGCGTGGTCGAGCAGTTGGCGCATGGATACCAGAGGCATGAGTTTCTCCTGCGAGTTCAGATTACGGTGGAGAGTTGACGATACTCCCCGACCTTGACGATTTTCAGTGTATTGGTACCGCCCGGAACGCCAATAGGCTCGCCGAAGGACAGCACGATGAGGTCACCGACCTTCACGGCACCGCTGCGCAGCAGTTCTGCCTCGGCGTCGAGCAGCATGCGGTCGCGATCGGCGTCGGGATCGAGCTTGATCATCAGCGGCGTCACGCCACGGTACATCGACAACTTGTAACGGGTGCGCACTTCCGGTGTCAGCGCGTAAATGGGCACGCCGCTGTTCAGGCGCGACATCCACAGCGAAGTCGAACCGGACTGCGTCAGCGTGGCGATCGCCTTGACCTTCAGGTGGAAGGCCGAGAACAGCGCGGCCATTGCGATCGACTGGTCGATGCGGGTGAACACGCGCTGCAGGAATTCCTGGTCCAGCTTCACCTCGGCCGACTTCTCGGCCTCGATGCAGATGCGGCTCATCGCCTCGACCGTCTCGACCGGGTACTGGCCGGAGGCGGTTTCGGCCGACAGCATGACGGCGTCGGTGCCGTCGAGCACCGCATTGGCGACGTCCGACACCTCGGCACGCGTGGGCACCGGGCTGCTGATCATCGATTCCATCATCTGCGTGGCGGTGATGACCAGCTTGTTCATTTCGCGGGACACGCGAATGATGCGCTTCTGCATCGCCGGTACGGCCGCGTCGCCCACTTCGACCGCGAGGTCACCGCGCGCCACCATGGCGCCGTCCGACGCTTCGAGGATTTCCTCCAGCGCCGGGATCGCCTCGACACGCTCGATCTTGGCGATCAGCTGGGCGTTGGAACCCGCTGCGCGCAGCAGGTCGCGAGCCTGCCTCATGTCGGCGCCGCTCTTCGGGAAGCTCACCGCGACGAAGTCAACATTCAGCGACGCCGCGATCTTGATGTCTTCCATGTCCTTCGCGGTCAGCGCCGGCGCCGACAGGCCGCCACCCTGGCGGTTGATGCCCTTGTTGTTCGACAGCTCGCCGCCGTGGCGCACCGTGCAGTGGATCTGCGTGTCGGTGACCGCCTTCACGTCCATCACGATGCGGCCATCGTCGAGCAGCAGTACGGCGCCCGGTTCGACGTCGTTCACCAGTTCCGGGTAATCGAGGCCGACATGGTCGGCGTCACCCAGCTGGCACTCGATGTCGAACACGAACTTCTGTCCGGCCTTCAGCAGCACCTTGCTGCCGGCGAACTTGCCGACGCGGATCTTCGGGCCCTGCAGGTCCGCCATGATGCCGACCGTGCGGCCGACCTTGGCGCAGACCGCGTGCAGCGTTTCAACGCGCGCACGGTGGTCGTCCGCCTTGCCATGCGAAAAGTTGAGCCGCACGACATCGACCCCGGCCTCGACCAGACGGGTGAGCGTGGCCAGGTCGCTGGAAGCGGGGCCGAGTGTGGCGACGATTTTGGTGAAGCGATGCATGGCTGGGCGGACTCCTCGTTGTTTTGTATGCGCGTTCTGTGATGTTCAGCCGTTGGCGCGCTTGAGCAGGATATCGACTGCCGGCAGCGTCTTGCCCTCGAGGAATTCGAGGAAGGCGCCGCCGCCGGTCGAGATGTAGCTCACCTGGTCGGCAATTCCGTATTTTGCGATGGCGGCGAGCGTGTCGCCACCACCGGCGATCGAATAGGCCTTCGATTCGGCAATCGCGCGCGCCACCGTTTCGGTGCCGTGACCGAATGCGTCGAACTCGAACACGCCGACCGGGCCGTTCCACACTATGGTGCCGGCAGCCCGCAGCGTTTCGGCCAGCTTGGCCGCGGCCTTCGGTCCGATGTCCAGAATCATGTCGTCGTCGGCCACGTCATCGACCGCCTTGACGGTCGCCTCGGCGTCGGCGGCAAAGGCCTTCGCACATACGACATCTTCCGGCAGCGGCACGTTCGTCTTGGCCATCACGCGCTTTGCGGCGTCGACCAGATCGGCTTCGGCCAGCGACTTGCCGATCTTCTTGCCGGCGGCCAGCAGGAAGGTGTTGGCGATGCCGCCGCCGACGATGAGCTGGTCGACCTTGTCGGCCAGATTCTCCAGCAGCGTGAGCTTGGTCGATACCTTGGAACCGGCGACGATGGCCGCCAGCGGGCGGGCCGGCTGGCCCAGCGCCTTGCCCAGTGCGTCGAGCTCGCTCGCCATCAGCGGGCCGGCGCAGGCGATCGGCGCGTACTGTCCCATGCCGAAGGTGGTCGCCTCGGCGCGGTGAGCGGTGCCGAAGGCGTCGTTCACCCACACGTCGCACAGCGCGGCGAGTTTCTTCGACAGCGCGTCGTCGCACTTCTTCTCGCCCTTGTTGGCACGACAGTTCTCCAGCAGCACGACTTCGCCCGGCGCGACCTGTACGCCGTCGGTCCAGTTGGCGACCAGCTTCACTTCGAAGCCCAGCAGTTCGGACATGCGGCGCGCGATCGGCGCCAGCGAGTCTTCAGGCTTCAGTTCGCCTTCGGTCGGGCGACCGAGGTGGGAGGTGACCATGACGGCGGCACCGGCGTCGCGGGCGGCGCGTATCGCCGGCAGCGAGGCGCGGATGCGCGTGTCTTCGGTGATGTTGCCGGCGTCGTCCTGCGGCACGTTGAGGTCGGAGCGGATGAATACCCGCTTGCCCTTGAGATCGAGATCGGAAAGTCGCTTGAACTGCATGATGAATCCTCCGCGCGGTGCGTGATGAGCGTGATCGAGTGGATTTTCGGGAAGGGGAAAAACGAAGCGGGGCAGGGGCGCACGCGCCCGAACCCCGCTCGTCGATGCCGTGTCCTTACTTGGCGCTCATCAGCGCGACGGTGGTGTCCAGCATGCGGTTCGAGAAGCCCCACTCGTTGTCGTACCAGGACAGCACCTTGACCAGCTTGCCGTCGGCCGACACGCGGGTCTGGGTCGAGTCGAACACGCTCGAACGCGGGTCGTGGTTGAAGTCGATGCTCACCAGCGGCAGCGTGTTGTAGCCGAGGATGCCGGCCAGTTCGCCTTCCGAGGCGGCCTTCAGGATGGCGTTCACTTCATCCACCGTGGTGGCGCGCTTGGCCGTGAAGGTCAGGTCGACCACCGACACGTTGATGGTCGGCACGCGCATCGCGAAGCCGTCCAGCTTGCCGTTCAGCTCCGGCAGCACCAGGCCGACCGCGGCGGCGGCGCCGGTCTTGGTCGGGATCATCGACTGCGTGGCGCTGCGGGCACGGCGCAGATCCTCGTGATAGACGTCGGTCAGCACCTGGTCGTTGGTGAAGGCGTGGATGGTGGTCATCAGGCCGGTTTCGATGCCGATCTTGTCGTTCAGCGGCTTGGCCAGCGGCGCCAGGCAGTTGGTCGTGCAGCTGGCGTTCGAGATGACGGTGTCGCTGGCCTTCAGCACGCCATGGTTCACGCCATAGACGACGGTGGCGTCCACGTCCTTGCCGCCCGGGGCGGAAATGATCACCTTCTTGGCGCCACCCTTCAGGTGGGCAGAGGCCTTTTCCTTGGTGGTGAAGAAGCCGGTGCATTCCATCACCACGTCGACGCCCAGCTCGCCCCACGGCAGCTCGGCCGGGTTGCGGTTGGCCAGCACGCGGATCTTGTCGCCGTTCACCACCATGTAGTCGCCGTCGACGCTGACCGTGCCCGGGAACTTGCCGTGCGCGGTGTCGTACTGCGTCAGGTGCGCGTTGGTCTTCGGGTCGCCGAGGTCGTTGATCGCGACGATTTCGATGTCGTGGCGCTTGCCGCCTTCGTAGTGCGCACGCAGCACATTGCGGCCGATACGCCCGTAACCATTGATCGCAACCTTGATCGTCATTTCAGCAACTCCCTCTCCGTTGGGTGTGGATTCAAGAAAAGTCTTCGATTGTGCGGCGCAACTTGTGGCTGCGCTGCGCCTAAATTGGCATTTGGAAACGCAAACGCGGCGGATGGAGACTCAATCCCGCCGCGTCGGCGCTTACCTGCCAAGCAGTTGTCGTGCCGCCTGCGCCACCGCGTCTGCGGTGATGCCGAAAGCCTTGTACAGCTCGCCCGCCGGAGCGGACTCGCCGAAGTGGTCCAGACCCACCACCGCGCCTTCGAGGCCGACGTACTTGCGCCACAGATCGGTCACGCCCGCTTCCACCGCAACGCGCGGAACGCCGCGCGGCAGCACGGTTTCACGCCAGGCGGCGTCCTGACGGTCGAATACCGAGGTCGACGGCATCGACACCACGCGCACCGTGATGCCTTCCGCTTCCAGCGTCTTCTGTGCGGCCAGCGCCAGAGATACTTCCGAGCCGGTGGCGATCAGCACGGCTTCCACCTTGCCGGCCGCATCGGACAGCACGTAACCACCGCGCGCGATGGCGGCGGTGGTCGCGGCGTCGCGCGGAACGTGCGGCAGGTTCTGGCGCGAGAACATCATCGAGGTCGGGCCGTCGGCACGCTTGATCGCGCTGGCCCAGGCCACGGCGGACTCGACCGTGTCGCACGGGCGCCATACGTCCATGTTCGGCATCAGGCGCAGCGTGGCGGTCTGTTCCACCGGCTGGTGGGTCGGGCCGTCTTCGCCGAGGCCGATCGAGTCATGCGTGAACACGAACACCTGACGCACCTTCATCAGCGCCGCCATGCGCAGCGCGTTGCGCGCGTACTCGGAGAACATCAGGAAGGTGGCGGTATAGGGGATGAAGCCGCCATGCAGCGCAATGCCGTTGGCGATGGCCGCCATGCCGAATTCGCGCACGCCGTAGTAGATGTAGTTGCCGCCCGGGTTCTTCGGCGAGATGCCCTTGGAGCCGGACCACAGCGTCAGGTTGGAGCCGGCGAGGTCGGCCGAGCCGCCCAGCAGTTCCGGCAGCGCCGGCGCGAGGGCTTCGATGCAGTTCTGGCTGGCCTTGCGGCTGGCGATGTTCTCGGCCTTGCCGTCGAACTTGGCGATCGTGTCGGCAACCACCTGTTCGAAGTTCTCGGGCAGCGCGCCGCGCATGCGACGGGTGAATTCGGCGGCCAGTTCCGGGTGTTCTGCGCTGTAGGCGGTGAAGCGGGCAGACCATTCCTCTTCCGCCTTCTTGCCGGCCGGTCGGCCGTCCCAGGCGGCGTACACGTCGGCCGGAATTTCGAACGGTGCGTGCGTCCAGCCGATGTGGGCGCGCGCAGCCTCGATTTCGGCAGCGCCGAGCGGCGCGCCGTGCACGTCGTGACCGCCGGCCTTGTTCGGCGAACCGAGGCCGATCACCGTGCGGCAGCAGATCAGCGTCGGGCGGGCGGTGTCGGCCTTGGCGGCGCGGATGGCGGCGTCGATGGCGGCCGCGTCATGGCCGTCGACCGCCGGGATGACCTGCCAGCCGTAGGCTTCGAAGCGCTTCGGCGTGTCGTCGGCGAACCAGCCCTTGACGTGGCCGTCGATCGAAATGCCGTTGTCGTCGTAGAACACGATCAGCTTGCCCAGACCCTGGGTGCCGGCCAGCGAGCACGCCTCGTGCGAAATGCCTTCCATCAGGCAGCCGTCACCGGCAAAGGCATAGGTGTAGTGGTCGACCACGCTGTGGCCGGGGCGGTTGAACTGCGCCGCCATCGCCCGTTCGGCGATGGCCATGCCGACCGCGTTGGCCAGACCCTGGCCCAGCGGGCCGGTGGTGGTTTCGACGCCCGGCGCGTAGCCGTGCTCCGGGTGGCCCGGCGTCTTCGAATGCAGCTGGCGGAAGGACTTGATGTCGTCGATCGACAGGTCGTAGCCGGAGAGGTGCAGCAGCGCGTACAGCAGCATCGAGCCGTGACCATTCGACAGCACGAAGCGGTCACGATCAGCCCAGTTCGGGTTGGCCGGGTTGTGCTTCAGGTGGTGACGCCAGAGCACTTCGGCGATCTCTGCCATGCCCATCGGGGCGCCGGGGTGACCGGAATTGGCTTTCTGCACGGCGTCCATCGCCAGGGCGCGGATTGCGCCGGTGATCGGGTTGAAGCCTGCTTTCGGGGTGATGGAGGGCGCGCTCATCAGAGGGGGTTCCGGCCGGAAAAACCCGCAATTATCCGCGAAAACAAGGGGTCACGCCAGCCGTGCTGCGGCGCAGGAAGGGCGCGGATCTGCCGGGGATCGGGTCTGAGTGGTGGCGGCAACAGGGGCGTTGCCGTGCTTTTCAGTAGCGAGCGCGCGCCTTGCGGCCGTTCTCCACCAGCCGCAGGATGAGCGGCGTGAAGATGAGCTGCATCGCCAGATCGATCTTGCCGCCCGGAATCACGATGGTGTTGGCGCGCGACATGAAGGCGCCCCCCATCATCGCCAGCAGGTACTGGAAATCGATGCCGCGCGGGTTGGCGAAGCGGATTACCACCATCGATTCCTCTGGCGTCGGAATCGAGCGTGCGATGAACGGGTTCGACGTATCCACCATCGGTACGCGCTGGAAGTTGATGTGCGTGTTCTCGAACTGCGAACAGATGAAGTGCACGTATTCCGGCATCCGGCGCAGGATCGTGTCGGTCACCGCCTCGGTCGTGTAACCGCGCTGTTCGCGGTCGCGGTGCAGCTTCTGTATCCACTCGAGATTGATGATGGGCACCACGCCGATCCGCAGATCGACGTGCTGGGCGACATCGACCTTGTCCGTCTTCACTGCGCCGTGCAGGCCCTCGTAGAACAGGATGTCGGTGCCGGCGGGAATGTCCTCCCACGGCGTGAACGTGCCGGGCGCCTGCTGATAGGGTGCGGCTTCGCACTCGTTGTGCAGGTATTTGCGGATGCGCCCGCTGCCGTCATTGCCGTACTGGCGGAACAGCGTTTCCAGTTCCTCGAACAGATTGGCGTCCGGACCGAAGTGGCTGAAATGCTCGTTGCCGGCGGCGGCTTCGCGCGCCATCGCGTCCTTCATTTCCTCGCGGCCGTAACGATGGAAGGCGTCGCCTTCGACGATGACCGGATTCACCCCTTCCCGCCGGAAGATGTGCTGGAAAGTGCGGGTGACCGTGCTCGTGCCGGCGCCGGACGAGCCGGTGATGGCGATGACGGGGTGGCGGGCTGACATCCGGGGCGATTTCCTCTGGCCAGTGCGCGGCGGCTCAGAAGGCCGAGAACAGGCCGCGCGAATTGAACAGCGGCGAAGTGTATTCGCGATCGAGGCCTTGATCGCTCTCATTGTGATAACGGACGATGCGCTGCACTTCCTCACGCGAGCCAAAGATCAGCGGCGTGCGGCTCTGCAGGCTGCGTGGCGTCAGTTCCATGATGCGCTGCCGACCGTTGGTGGCTTCGCCACCCGCCTGCTCGATCAGGAAGGCGATCGGATTCGCCTCGTACATCAGTGAGATGCGGCCGGGCGACGCGCTCTGCATCGTGTCCTCCGGGTACATGATGACGCCGCCGCGCGTCAGCACGCGGAAGGTTTCCGCCACCAGAGAGGCGATCCAGCGCATGTTGAAATCCTCGCCGCGCGGGCCGGTCTGGCCGGCCAGACACTCCTCGACGTAGCGCTTGACCGGCGGCTCCCAGAAACGCGACTTCGACGCGTTGATCGCGAATTCGGTCGTGTGCTCGGGAATCTGCATCTGCGGGTGCGTGAGGATGAAGGCGCCGATGTCGCGATCGAGCGTAAAGCCGTCGACGCCCTCGCCGGTGGTCAGCACCAGCATCGTCGACGGGCCGTACAGCGCGAAACCGGCACACACCTGTTCGGTGCCCGGCTGCAGGAAATCGGACGGCTGCGGTTCGGCGCCCGGGTTCGGCGCGTGCAGAACCGAAAACAGGCTGCCTACGGTCAGGTTCACGTCGATGTTGTTGCTGCAGTCGAGCGCATCGAACAGCAGCAGGTATTTGCCGCGCGGCGGCTCGTCCGGCGTCGGGATGAAGCCTTCCAGACCCTCCGGCGCCAGCGCTGCCAGATGGCCACCCCATTCACACTCGCGCTGCATCGCCTCGTTGGCGATGGTGTCGAGCTTCTGCGTGACGCGACCGGACAGATTGATGGCCGCGCCGCTGCCAACGGCTTCGAAGCTGCCGAGCGAACCGACCAGCGCGCCCTTGTTCACGTGATTGGCGATGATTTTCACCGCGGTGGCCACGGCGTTCAGCAGGCTGGAAAAGATCCCGCTGGCGTGCGGGTGGCGCTGCTGCGCCTCGATGGTGTAACGCGTCAGGGTCTTGCGCCCTTCACTCATGGCAGCCTCCTCGGGTCCCGGTGTCGATTCCATCGTAGCCGCAGCGCGCGATCGCTGTCACATGCGGTTCGGCCGAGGCACTCGGGAAGTCGTGCAGGAGGGGCGTTGCTGCGCTGCCGGAGCGATGTGTTCCGTTGGTTGCAACAGAATGTGCAATGCAAAAAAATACCCCGGACTCTTGCGAGCCGGGGTATGAATCCACAAACAAGGTTGTGGAGGAGGAGCCTGGGTCACCTGTCCGTTTTTGTTGAGCTGACAGGCTTTGACGCTAAACTTGTCGCTTCGGTCTGCAGGGCCTGCGAGGCGGTGTTCGCTGCGTTTCCGTTGCTGTTGCAGTGCAATATATCTGGAACTGGCCTTGGTTGAAAATAAGTTGTTTTGATAAGATCGATCAAACATTCTTATTTAGACTGATATGGCGACGCAATGGACGCGCGGGGTGTCTCTCCGCCAGTTGAGAATATTCGAGGCCGTCGCGCGATTGGGCTCGATTTCCCGCGCCGCGGAGGAGCTGCATCTGACGCAACCGGCGGTTTCGATGCAGGTGAAGGCGCTGGACGGGCTGATCGGCCTTCCTCTGATAGAAACCCTGGGCAAGAAGTTGCGTGTGACCGAGGTCGGCATGGAGATCGCCCGCCACGCGCGCGCCATCGACCACCAGCTGGCCGAGGCCGAGGCAGCGCTGGCGCAGATGGCGAGCGGACATTCGGGCCTGGTGTCGGTCGGCGTGGTCAGTACGGCGAAGTACGTCGCGCCGCGCCTGCTGATGGCCTTCCGTGAGCGCTATCCGGACGTACAGGTACGCATTTCGCTGCACAACCGCGACGACATCTTCCGCCACCTGGAGGACAACCTGATCGACATCGCCATCATGGGTCGTCCGCCGGCTGCGCTGGGCTGCGAGGCGCACGTCTTTGCCGAACACCCGCTGTCGGTGCTGGCCTGCGAGGGCCATCCGCTGGCCGGTGGTCGTACGGTCACGGCCGAGGATCTGGGCAAGGAGGCTTTCCTGATCCGCGAACGTGGGTCCGGTACGCGGGTGACGCAGGAAAGCTATCTGGTCGAGCAGGGCATACGCCCGGCCGAAATCATCGAACTGCCCAGCAACGAAATCATCAAGCAGGCGGCGATCGCCGGCATGGGCCTGGCCTTCCTGTCCGAGCACACCTGCCAGCTCGAGCTGCGCACCGGCGTGCTCTGCCGCATCGCGGCGCCGGGCACGCCCATCGTGCGCAACTGGCACGTTGTATACAGGGATCGGAAGAATCTGTTGCCCGCCGCCCTGGCGCTGCGCGACTTCCTGATGCACGAGGGCGGCCGGCTGGTGAATTCGCAGGTGGCGCCGGTCCATCTGCCGGTTCACCACCCCTGAGGACAGATCAGCGGCCGCCGTGGGCGGCCAGCCAGTCCATCCATTCGCGGTAGAGGTCGGCGCTGGCGCCGACCACGACCGGCGTCTTGCGGCCGGGCGCCATGTCCAGCGGCTCGCCATCCAGCATCGAGCAGCGGGCACCCGCTTCGGCGGCGATCAGGCTGCCGGCGGCGAAGTCCCACATCATTTGACCGCCGTGCAGGTAGACGTCCAGCCGGGCGGCGGCGATGAAACACCATTCCAGCGCGCTGGAGCCGAAGTTGCGCTGCGAGTAGAAGGGTGACTGGGTGGCCAGCGCGTCACCGAGCGCCTTCGGAATCCGCTTGAAATCGACGCCTGCCACGGCGTCCAGCAGGTGGCGCGCCGGTGTGCGCAGCGGTAGCGCGTTGCCGTTCAGGAAGGCGCCGCCGCCTTCTTCCGCGTAGAAGGCTTCGTCGGTCATCGGGTTGTAGACGACGCCGTGGCGCGTGCGCCCCTCCTCGATGTACGCGATCGCGACGCCGAAGAAAGGGATGCCGTTGACGAAGTTGGTGGTGCCGTCGATCGGGTCTATGCACCAGATGCCGTCCTGCCCTTCGTGCCACAAGCGCAACTGCACCGACTCCGGCATTTCCTCACCGAGCACCGGACGGTCGATGATGCGCGGCAGGCGTTCGATCAGTGCCTCCTGCGCCGCCAGGTCGACCACGGTGAACAGGCTGCCGTCGTCCTTCTGATTGCGCTGCGCCGTCAGGAAGTGCGGCATGATCACCTCGCGGGCGACGCTGCGCGCGGTGTCGACGATCTGTAGCAGTGTGGTTGAGCTCATGGTCGTTCGTCAGTGAGCCGCGTCGCGACGCCGGAAGCACTCCGGCCGGCTGGCGTGGCAGTATCGTTCGCGGCGGCTGCCCGTTGTCGGATGCCCTGATGCCATAACGGTTGCGGACATTCCGACCATGAGGGGCCGATCGTCGCCGACGGTGCGAAAAGCCTCGCCGGCGGGTGTTCTTGCAGTGCACAAATATAACACGATGATTCCACGCTTCTTTTGTCCCTTGCCTGCGGAACCGGCTGGAACGATCACCTTGCCGGCGCCGGTGGCGCATCACATCGACCGCGTTCTGCGCCTGGCCGACGGCGACGCGATCACGTTGTTCGACGGTCGCGGCAGCGAATTCGCCGCCCGCCTGGTGCGCAGGGGCCGCAGCGTCGACGCCACGGTCGGCGTCGAATTGACGCCACAGCGCGAGTCCGCGCTCGACGTCACACTGCTGCAATGCCTCGCCGCCGCCGACAAGATGGACTGGATCGTACAGAAGGCGGTCGAGCTCGGTGTGGCACGGGTGCAACCGGTGGCCAGCCGGCGCGCCGTGGTCAAGCTGGCCGGCGAGCGTGCGCAGCGGCGGGTCGAGCACTGGCAGCAGGTGGCGGTGTCGGCTTGCGAACAGTGCGGCCGCAATCGGGTGCCCGAGGTGCAGCCCCTGCTGACCCTGCCGCAGGCGCTCGCGGCGGCCAGCGGACAGCGCCTGCTGCTGCATCCGGAAGGCGGCGTGCCGCTGAAGTCGGCGGGTCTGCGCGCCGATGAACCCATTACCGTGCTGATCGGACCGGAGGGCGGCTTCGATGCCGACGAGCTGGCCGCTGCGCGCGCTGCCGGCTTTGCCGCGCTGACCCTGGGGCCGCGCGTGCTGCGCACGGAGACGGCGGGCCTTGCCGTACTGTCGGCACTGAATACCCTGATCGGAGATTTCTGATGTTCGATGCGCTGCCTGCTGTCGCCCCGCTGGACGAAGCCCGGCTCGAACGCGCGGTGTCCAGATTGCGCGCCGATCTGCTCGACGCCCAGTACTCGATACTGGAACAGGGGCGGACGCCGGTCGTGCTGCTGATCGCCGGTGTCGCCGGTGCCGGACGCGGACGCCTGGTCAATACGCTGAACGAATGGATGGACCCCCGTCACATCCGCACCAGCGCTTTCGGGCCGCGCGACGAGGCAGAGCGGCAGCGACCGCACATGTGGCGCTACTGGCAGGCGCTGCCGTCGCGTGGTCGTACCGCGATGATTTTCGAGGGCTGGTACAGCGAAGCGATCAACGCCCGCGTCGAGCGCCGGATAAAGCGGCGCGCCTTCTGGCACACCCTGCACGAGATCCAGCGCTTCGAACGCATGCTGGCGATGGAAGGCGCGGTGCTGCTGAAGTTCTGGCTGCACCTGGACGCCGACCGTCAGCGCGCGCACTTCCGCGCGCTGGAGCGCGACGCGGCGACGCGCTGGCGGGTGACCGCCGAGGACTGGCGTGCGAATCGCCGGCACAAGCGCATCTGCAAGGTGGCGGAAGAAGCGATCCGGCTGTCGGACACCTCGCATGCGCCCTGGCATCTGATCGACGCGAGCGACGCCGCGCAGACCGAGCTGATGGTCGGACGCATCATCCTGAAGGCCCTGCGAGAAGCGCTGGCTGGGCCGCGCAAGCCGCTTGCGCCGGCGCTGCAACCGCTGGTGGTGCCCAGCGAACAGCCGGCTCAGCCCGCGCATGCGCCGTCCAAGCCGATGCGCAAGGACGCCTACCAGCCCGAACTCGAACGCCTGCAGGGCCGGCTCAACCTGTTGCTGCGCCATCCGGCCTTTGCCCGGCGCGCGCTGGCAGTGGTGTTCGAAGGCATGGACGCCGCCGGCAAGGGCGGCGCGATACGCCGCATCACGCACGCGCTCGATGCGCGCAATTACCGGGTGCACCCGGTGGCCGCGCCGACCGAGCACGAGCGCCTCTACCCGTGGTTGTGGCGCTTCTGGCGCGACGTGCCGCGCGATGGCCGGGTTTCGTTGTTCGACCGCTCCTGGTATGGCCGCGTGCTGGTCGAGCGGGTCGAGGGCTTTGCCATCGAAGCCGACTGGTCGCGCGCCTTCGAGGAGATCAACGCGTTCGAACAGGAATGGACCGAACACGGCATCATCGTCTGCAAGTTCTGGCTCGAAGTCAGCTCGGACGAGCAGTTGCGCCGTTTCAACGAGCGCGGACGCCAGCGCTTCAAGCGTTTCAAGATCACTCCCGAGGACTGGCGCAACCGTGAAAAATGGTCGCAATACGTGCCGGCGGTGCAGGACATGCTGGTCCGCACGCACACCGAACAGGCGCCTTGGAATGTGGTTTCGGCCGACGACAAGTACCGTGCGCGGCTGGCCATACTCGACGCCCTGTGCGATCGCCTCGAATCGGAACTGGGGTGAACGTGCTGGAATTGAGACAGCGCAAGTTCTGCGGCGCGTCCGCCGGCGTGCGCTCGGCTAGAATTCGCTGAATTTTCCCATCGGAACCCGCATGCACGCCGATCCCGACTCGCCGCGTTTCGTTGCCTGGGTGCGCAGTGCCGCGCCCTACATCCACGCCTTCGGCGGTCGAACCTTCGTCATCGCCGTCGGCGGCGAGGTGCTGCAGGGGCCTCTGGCCAATTCGCTGGTGCAGGACTGCAACCTGCTCGCCGCACTCGGCATCAAGCTGGTGCTGGTGGTCGGCGCCCGCCCGCAGATCGAGGAGGAACTGGCCGCACGCGGGCTGCCGCCGCGCTATCACAAGGGCCTGCGGGTGACCGACGCGCAGGCGATGGACTGCGTCAAGCGCGCCAACGGCGCCATCCGCATCGACGTCGAGGCGCTGTTCTCGCAGGGCCTGCCGAACACGCCGATGGCCGGCAGCACGATCGAGGTCGCCTCCGGCAATTTCCTGACCGCTCGCCCGGTCGGCGTGGTCGATGGCATCGACCACGGCTACACCGGCACCGTCCGCAAGGTCGATGTCGAGGCACTGAACGACGCGCTGGCCGACAGCGACATCGTGCTGATGCAGCCCTACGGCTACTCGCTGACCGGCGAGGTGTTCAACCTGAGCATGGAAGAGGTGGCCGAATCGGTTGCCGTCGCGCTGCAGGCGACCAAGCTCATCTACCTGTGCGACGCCCCGGGCATCGTCGACGAACAGGGCGCGCTGGTGCCCGAACTGACCGCCGACGAGGCCGCGCAGTGGCTCAAGGCCGGGCGCGGCATCACCGAAGATCTCGGGCTCTACCTGCCACGCGCCATCCGCGCCGTGAAGCTGGGCGTGGCGCGTGCGCACATGATCGACCGCGATCTCGACGGCGCGCTGCTGCTCGAATTCTTCACCACCCAGGGCGTGGGCAGCGTCATTTCGCGCGAGCGGCTCGCGCTGATGCGCAACGCGCGGGTCGATGACGTCCCCGCCATCGCCGGCCTGATCGCACCGCTGGAGGCCGACGGCACGCTGGTCAGCCGTGGCCGCGAGCGGCTGGAACGCGAGATCGAGCGCTTCAGCGTGCTCGAACACGACGAAGTGATCATGGGCTGCGCCGCCTTCTATCCGTATCCGGAAGAGCAGATGGCCGAGCTGGCCTGTCTGGCGGTGATGGCGGAATACCGTCGCCACGGCTACGGCGAGCAGATCCTGAGCTATGTCGAGACGCGTGCCCGCGCCGAACGGATCAAGCAGCTGTTCGTGCTCACCACGGTGACCGCGCACTGGTTCGTCGAGCGGGGTTTCGTCGAGGCCGGTGTCGATGCGCTGCCGCGCGTGCGTCGAGAGAACTACAATCCGCAGCGGCGCAGCAAGGTCCTGGTGAAAAACCTGTGATCGCAGCCGGAGCCCGCTCATGCTCAGTGTTCTGACACGTCGCATCGGCGTGCTGCAGGGGCGGCTGCTCGCCTCCGGCATCCTTCTGGGCGGCGTGCTGTGCGTGGCGCTGCTGTGGGCTTACGGCCTCATTTCCGCGCACCTGGTCGAGCGGGAGTCGGCGCGCATCGATTACCTGGTCGCCGACATGCAGGCCCGGCTCGCTGCCGCCCTGATCGCCGACCCTGCGCGGCTCGCGGCGGAGGTGAGCATGCTGCGGCGCGTGGGTCAGCTCGACTATGTCGAGGTGCGGGACGAGGCGGGTCGCGTCCTGATCGCCGATGGCGGTCCGGCCGTGCTCGGTGCGGCCCACGGCAGCATCGGTCAGGCGCTGGAATCGGGGCGTGGCCGCTACGACATGCGCATCGATCTGCTGCAGCCGGGGCGGCGTGCACCGGTCGGCGTGCTGCGTGCCAGCGTAGACCTGTCCGGGCTGCTCTCCTCGCTGGCCATGTTGCGCAACGGTGCGCTGGCGCTCGGTGCGTTGGTGCTGCTGTTGCATGTCTGGCTGGCGCGCTGGGTGCTGGGCGGGGTGCTCGAAGGCGTCAGCGCGATCGAAACCCGGGCGGTGGCGCTGCGTCGAGCCGAAGAGGTCGATCCCTTGCCGGTGCGCGGCGATGACGCGCTGGCCCGGCTGACCCGCGCCTTCAACCAGATGGTGCAGGCGCTGGAAGAGCGCGTGACCGCGCTGCGCAAGAGCGAGTCGCGCTTTCACGCGATCGCCGACTTCACCTTCGGCGTCGAGGCCTGGTTCAGCCCGCAGGGGCGGCTCATCTGGGTTAACCGCTCGATCGAACGGGTAACCGGGCACAGTCCGCTCGACTGCCTGCTGGCCGAAGATCTGGCGAGCATGCTGATCCACGAGAAGGACCGCAAGATTTTCGCCGCCCGTGCGGCCGACGCGCTGGCCGGCGCCAGTGGCGAGAATTTCGAGGTGAGGCTGCTGCGCCGTGACGGGTCCATCGTTTGGGTTTCGCTGAACTGGCAGCCCATCTACGACGAGTCGGGTACCTGTCTCGGCGTGCGCGTGTCGGCGGACGACATCCAGAGCCGCAAGGAAGCCGAATTGAAGCTGCTCGACACGGTGACCGCGCTGCGCCGCGAACAGGGCCTGCGCGACTACTACCTGACGCGCAGCGAGGAAGAGCGTTCGCGGCTGGAAGCGCTGCTCGACCTGATCAAGCTGGGTGTGCTCTTCGTCGACCGCGATGGCCGTGCGCAGCACGCCAACCGGATGCTGAAGACGATCTGGGGC
The DNA here is from genome assembly GCF_038066675.1 of Methyloversatilis sp. NSM2. Taxonomy (NCBI): domain Bacteria; kingdom Pseudomonadati; phylum Pseudomonadota; class Betaproteobacteria; order Nitrosomonadales; family Sterolibacteriaceae; genus Methyloversatilis; species Methyloversatilis sp. NSM2. The sequence goes on along the minus strand of NZ_JBBUKV010000005.1, from coordinate 199,211 downwards.
TTCGCCGAGAACGAGAACCTGTCCGGCATGCGCGATGCGGTGCTGATCGAGCGCACGGCCGTATTGCGTGCCGACGAGGACATCTACCGCGAGCGCGTGAAGTCGATACTGGCCGCCCGTGCGCCGACCGATCCGCAGGACATTCCGCTGCGCGATGGCCGCATCATCCGCGAGCAGTCGGCCCTGGTGCCGTCGGCCACGCCCGGCCGCTTTCTCGGCCGCGTCTGGCTTTACGAGGACGTCACCGCCGAGCGGCGTGCCGCCGAGGCGCTGGTCAATATGGCGGAACGCGATCCGCTGACCAATCTGTACAACCGTCGCCGCTTCCACGAAGAACTCGCGCGGATGATTGCCGACGCCGCCCGCCGTCGCACCCAGCTCGGCCTGCTGCTGTTCGATCTCGACGGCTTCAAGCCGGTGAACGACCGCTTCGGTCACCAGGCGGGCGATGAGGTGCTGACGCGGCTGGCGCGCGACGTCGGCGCCATCATCCGGCGCAATGAAATGTTCTTCCGTCTCGGCGGTGACGAATTTGCGGTGCTCGCGCCGGATACCGACGAAACCGCGCTGACCGGCCTCGCGCGCCGCATCGGCGAGCGCGTCGCCGGCATGGTGTTCGAGTTCGACGGCGCCCAGGCCTGCGTCACCACCAGTACCGGCATCGGCATCTATCCCTTGCACGCGCACAGCGGCGAAACCCTGCTCAGCGCCGCGGATTCGGCGATGTACGCGGCAAAGAACGACGGCAAGAACGCATTCCGGATGTCCCAGCGGCGGCACGGCACCTGACGCGGCCGCCTTCATGATTCAACATGTCGATTCAGCGCCCGGCACAGGGCCTAGAATTCGATATATCCAACGTTTACAGGAGTTACAGATGGCACGCATGGTTCAATGCATCAAGCTGGGTCGCGAGGCGGAAGGCCTCGACTTTCCGCCGGTGCCCGGCGCACTGGGCGCACGTATCTTCGAATCGGTGTCGAAGGAGGCGTGGCAGCAGTGGGTGAAATACCAGACCATGCTGATCAACGAAAACCGCCTCAGCCTGATGGACCCGCGCGCACGCAAGTATCTGGCGGAACAGATGGAAAAGCACTTTTTTGGCGAAGGTGCGGACCAGGTCACGGGCTTCGTGCCGCCGGCCGCCTGATCGACACAGTTCTTCACGGGGGCCGTCCGGGGTGCGTGATAGCTTTTCATCATGACTGTATCCACCCGCCTGTCCAGCGTCCTGCAGGGGCCGCGTTGCTGTCCGTATTGCCTCAGCAGCAACACGAAGGACTCCAGCTGGAAGAACTCGGACGAGAAGGCCGGACGCTTCTGGCTCAAGCCGGTACGTTGCCGCAACTGCCACAAGCGCTTCGTCCGCTTCCGGCGCATTCCGCTCGCGGCGGTCGGCGGCGCACTTGCGCTCGGTCTGGTGGTGGCCATCGTCGTCACCGTCCAGGGTGTCGAGACGCGCACGCCCACCGAGCACGAACAGCTCATTGCCGAACTGGAGCCGCTGGAGGCGGAGCGTCTGCGCGCCGAAACCGGTAACCCTGAAGCTCAGTACGCCTACGGGATGATGCTGGCCCAGGGCGGGACCGGCGAAGCGACGGATATTGCGGAATCGGTGAAGTGGCTGGAGAAGGCGGCCGAACAGGGGCACGCGCGGGCGCAGTACGAACTGGCGCTGGCGCTGAAACTCGGCCGCGGCACGTTGCAGGACTATTCGGCCGCCGGCAAGTGGTTCCGCACCGCGGCGCGCAGTGGTCATGTCGGCGCGCAATACCACATGGGCCGGCTGCACCGCATCGGCGAGGGTGTGTCGCTCGATCTGGTGCGTGCCTACGCGTGGTTCAATCGTGCCGCCGCGCAGGGCCACGGCGCAGCGCGTGGGGCGCGGGACGAAATCGCGGCGTCGCTGAAGCCGGAGCAACTGGCGTTGGCGCAGCAGCTGTCGCGCGCATCCGAAATTCCCGACAGCGATGACCCGCTGCCCGAACTCGCAAATTCAACTGCATCCGGAGACGGCGATGCACCGGCAGCCGCGTTGCCGGCCGGCACACCGCGCTAGGGTCTGTTGCCATTGAGTCGCGCGCTGCAAACGCGGTTCGCGATTCAATGTCAGCAGACTCCAGGTCAATCGGCAGCTGCGGCGGCTTCCATCGCGGCCAGTCCGGCGTGGCGGACGTCGGTGCCCTTCACCATGAACACCACGTACTGCGCCATGTTCTTCGAATGGTCGCCGATGCGCTCGATCGCCTTGGCGATGAACAGCAGATCGAGGCCGCAGGAGATGGTGCGCGGGTCTTCCATCATGAAGGTGATGAGCTGACGCATGATGGACTTGAATTCGGCATCCACCTCCTTGTCCTGACGCACCACCTCGGTGGCGCTGGCGAGATCCATGCGCGCCAGTGCGTCCAGCGTGCGGCGCAGCATGTCGACCGCCATCGAAGCCGCGTGCCGCAGTTCGACGCGCGGCACGAAGATGGCCTCCGATTCGAGGATGTGACGCCCCATCTTGGCGATCTTCTTCGCCTCGTCGCCGATGCGCTCCAGATCGGTGATGGTCTTCACCACCGACATGATGACGCGCAGGTCGCTGGCGGCCGGCTGGCGCTTGGCAATCAGGTGATTGCAGGCGTCGTCCAGCTCGATCTCCATCGCATTGACCTTCTTGTCGTTGGCGATCACTTCTTCGAGCAGCGGCAGATTGCGCTCGATCACGCCGCGCATCGCATGCTCGATCTGCTGTTCGATCAGGCCGCCCATCTGCAGCAGGCCGGTGCGCACGCTTTCGAGTTCGGCATCGTAGCGTTTGGAAATGTGTTCGCTCATGACGTCAGGTCCTGAAGGATTTAATGGGGTTCGACCCCGTGCGGGCGGCGATGTTCAGGCGTGCAGCGTGCGCACGCCGTCGGCCGACGACACCAGCGCAACATCGGCGCGCCGGCGGGCGAACAGCCCGTTGGTCACGGTACCGGTGAGGTGGTCGAGTTCGCTCTCGAACAGCGCCGGTTCGGCGATCTTCAGTCCTGCAACGTCCAGGATGAGGTTTCCGTTGTCGGTGACGAAGCCCTCACGCAGCTTCGGCACGCCGCCGAGCTTGGCCAGTTCTCGTGCGACCAGGCCGAGTGCCATCGGAATGACCTCGATCGGCAGCGGGAAGCGCCCCAGCATGTCGACGCACTTCGAGCTGTCGGCGATGCAGACGAAACAGTCGGATGCGGCGGCGACGATCTTCTCCCGCGTCAGCGCGCCGCCACCGCCCTTGATCAGGTTGAGGCCGGGGTCGATCTCGTCGGCGCCGTCGACATAGACCGGTATGCGGCGGCCGGAGGCGATCGCCTCGTCCAGCGTCAGTACCTTGATGCCATGGCCGCGCAGGCGGGCGGCGGACGCCTCCGAACTGGCGATCGCGCCGGCGATCTCGATCTTCTCGGCAGCCAGCAGGTCGATGAAGTGGTTGGCGGTGGAGCCGGTACCCACACCGAGCAGGTCGCCCGGTATGACGTGGGGCAGGGCAGCGCGGGCGACGGCAATCTTCAGTTCATCGGCGGTCATCGAACGGAGTCCTCGGTATTCAGGCGGCCTTGCCATCGTCGTGGATGAAGGCCTTGTAAGCAAGATGCGGGATCAGCAGGTGCAAAGGCATTCTAAGCCAGTGGCTGCGTGCATAGAGGATCTGCCGGCGCGCGCGACGCCACGGCGAATCGCTGCTCGGGTGCAGCGGATACATCGACGCGTCTATCAGGTGGTCGGTCAGCGCACCGGCCGGTCGGGCTGCCAGGCGCGTGCGGCATTCGGTCGCGACCGCATCGGGAATGTCGGTGCCGAAGATCCGCTGCGCGAAACGCAGCGCCAGCAGCACCGGATACTCGAGCTGCTGCGCGCGCGCGCGCGGCAGCAGCGCGGCCCAGAATCCGGCTTCCGGCGAAAACTCGACCAGCAGGCAGTGCAGGTCGTAGAGGTCGCGCAAGCCCTTCTGCAACTCGCCGAAGAACAGGTGGCAGGCCGAGTGCATCACCATGTCGACCGGCGACAGCACGTGGAACACGTCCGCGCAGTGCGGCACGACGACCGGACGCGCGTCGGCGATCAGTTGTGCCGCGTCGGGGATGTGGCCGGAGGTCGGCGGCACGATGGTGTGGTGCAGATCGATCACGGTGCCGCGCGTCATGTGCTCGATCGGCGGCAGTTCGTGCATCCACTCCCGGTAATAGCGCTGGTCGTAGGAATTCAGGTGGGTGGGGCGCCAGCCGCTGCGGAACAGCGCGCCTTCGGCCCGATCGATGACCTCCTTGGCCACCATCAGGTCGATGTCGTTGAACAGGCGCGAACGCCCTGCGCGCAGACCGGCGACTGCATATGCGGCCCCCTTGAGCAGCAGCACAGGCTGGTCGAGCGACTGCAGCGCGTCGCCGATCACCGCCAGTTCCTGCAGCAGCGAATCGCGGTGCAGTGCGGCGATGCGCAGCGCGGCATCGAGATGAAAGCGCACCTGCGATGGCGTACTTTCGAGGCGCCCGGCGTCGCGTAGCCGCTCGGCCAGTTGTCCGAGCAGATCGCTGGTGCGCGCCTGCCCGATCAGGGCTTCCCAGTCGCGCGCGTCGAAGCGTTCGGTGAATTCGGGTGTGGCGAGCGCTCTCGCCAGGTGGGTGTCCGTCTGTCGGCTCATGTTCCGGTCAGGGCGCAGCGGCCGGCGGTGCCGGCCCGCCTCAGGCGCTACGCGTGCAGATCGATTCGAGTGCCGGCACGATCTGGTCGAGCGAGCCGTAGCGCGCAGTGTAACCGTCGCAGCCATCGACCAGACGGCCCATCGCTTCGAAGCCGGTGACGCCGAGACGCGGATAGTTAAAGGAATTGCTCACCAGCTGCATGAAGGTGTGCGCCTTGCCGTGGGCTTCGATGTCCAGTGCATGACCGGCAGCGAACTGCGGAAACAGAATCCAGCGCGGTTGCACCGGTGTCAGCGCTGCCTCGACGCTGGCACGCGGCGCGCGCATGTGCGCCACGGTGCCCTTGGCGGTGTCGTGCGCGATCGGGCCGATCACCGGCTGGCCCGGGAGCTGGCGGACGATGTCTATCGACTGGTTCTTCAGGCTGACCGGTCGCGGCAGCGGCATCAGCAGACCGTCGTCGAGGCCGATCATTGCCAGTTCGTCCGACAGCAGACGCCAGCCGCGCAGCGCCAGTGCCGCGCACAGCGTGCTTTTGCCCGAGCCGGGTGGAGCGGCCATGATGAGGCCGAGTCCGTCGCGTTCGAGCACGGCGGCGTGGATGATGAGGTAGTGCTGGGCGTGGTTGGTGAACACCCAGTTCAGGCCCCATTCGAGCATGGCGACCGCCTGACTGCCGGGCAGCGGCTTGAAGGGCTGCATGCCCTCGAAGCGGAAGATGGCCTGCGGACGCAGGTAGCGGCGTAGCCCGCTGCTGCGCAACTCGACCGGGTAGTCGCAGAAATCGTCCGCCGTCGCGACCGGGTAGTCGGAGTACAGCGCCTGCAAGCCGTCGGCGACCGAATCGAAATTGGAGCGTATGCTGGCAACGAATCGTCCGAGCTGCAGCCGCAGACCGTCAGGGCTGTGCAGTCGCCGACGCAGTTCGGATCGCGTCAGCGTGGAAAGGTGGGGGCGTTGCGACACGGAGGGCTCAGTCTGCCGCACGCACGATGCCGTATCGAGCGAGTGCGTCCAGCAGTTCGGGGAGCGCCACGTCGTCTGCCGGCTGCAGGGTCGCCAGCACTGAGGCGTCGGCAGGGCCGGCCTTCAGGCGGGCGACGATGGCGCCGGCACGGGGCGCGAGCAAGCGGGTGGTAGCGGTTCGAGCGTCGTACAGAACCACGCCGTCAGGCCAGCTCAGTACCGACATGGTCTCCGGCGTCACCAGAGACCACAACCCTGCCGTCACGCGACGATCAGCCGTTCTGGCCTTCGCACCACACGCCGGACTTGTAAACATCGACCTTCGTGATGAAGGCTTCGAGGGCGCTCACGCCACCACTGAAAGCGGTCTGGAAGGCGGCGATCACCGCCTCGGGTGACTGCATGCCAATGACCGGGTAGCGGTTTCCGTAGTACTGCGCATTGAGCAGCGCCGCCACGGCGTGGAAGGCGCAGGTCTGCATGTTGCTGATCTTGTTGGTCGGGCACCAGCCGCCGCTCATGGTCTTGTCGTAGATCACGCCGGTCTTGTCGATGCCGTCGCGCAGCGTTTCGTTCTTCGACGGCTTGAAGAAGGCTACGCCGAACACGCTGTTGAAGTACTGACCTTGCGCATAGATGAAAGGGATGAGGTCCGGGTTTTCCCAGATCTTCTTGCCGTTCTTGTTGCCCCAGAAGCCCGGGCTGCAGCCGCAGGGGCGGGGTGTGCCTTCACGCGACAGATTGCCGGAGGCGATTTCCGAGCCGGTGCAGGTGCCCCAGGTGCTGGTGCCGAAAGCGGAACGGCTCGCCACCGACAGCAGCACACCGGCGCCCGCTGCACCGCCGCGGGTCAGACGCCGCCGTGCGGCATCCACTTGCTCGGTCTGCGGGGTGGGGGTTGCGTCGGTCTGACTGTTCTTGTCGAGCTCATTCATTTGATTTCACCGATAAGGCACGTTGCCGCGGATGTTAGCGCGCTTGTCCATGCTGGCGCGCCGACTTGATCACGGCGGCCTGAGGATGCGCAGCTTGCGTCAGGCGATCGTTGGATAGCCGATGACTAGCAAGAAGCGGACCGCTTGTGATTTTTCCATGCAAGTGAATGATTGGGCGTGTGTTTTCAGATTTTTTCAATCATTCCGCCGGGGCTTGTCGGGGGGACTGTAAATTTCGCCGACGGCCGCTGCCGGGCGGCCTGCAAGGCCTGCCCGGCAGCGGGTCGGACGCGCAGCAGCGCTGCGTCAGCGGCGTACCGGCGGCAGGTCGGTACAGCTGCCTTCGGCCACTTCCGCTGCGAGGCCGATCGACTCGCCCAGCGTCGGGTGCGGGTGGATGGTGTGGCCGATGTCGACCGCGTCCGCGCCCATCTCGATAGCCAGTGCCACCTCGCCTATCATGTCGCCGGCCGACGTGCCGACGATGCCGCCACCGACGATACGGTGGGTTTCCGCGTCGAAGATGAGCTTGGTGAAGCCTTCGTCACGGCCGTTGGCAATGGCCCGCCCGCTCGCCGCCCACGGGAATTTGCCGACGGTCACCTTGCGGCCCTGGGCCTTCGCTTCGTCCTCGGTCAGGCCGACCCAGGCGACTTCCGGGTCGGTATACGCGACCGACGGAATCACGGTGGCGTCGAAGTGGCGCTTGTGGCCGGCGATCACTTCCGCCGCGACGTGACCTTCGTGCACCGCCTTGTGCGCCAGCATGGGCTGGCCGACGATGTCGCCGATGGCGTGGATGTGCGCGACGTTGGTCCGCATCTGGCTGTCGACCGGGATGAAGCCGCGCTCGTCCACCTGCAGACCGGCCGCTTCGGCATTCAGCTTGCGACCGTTCGGCGAGCGGCCGACCGCGACCAGCACGCGGTCGTAGGTCTGCGGTTCGGCCGGCGCCTTGGCGCCCTCGAAACTCACCCTGATGCCTTCCGCTGTTGCCTCGGCGCCGGTCACCCGGGTGTTCAGCATGACCGCGTCGAAGCGGTGGGCATTCTTCTTCTCCCACACCTTGGCGAGGTCGCGGTCAGCGCCCTGCATCAGGCCGCCGGTCATTTCGACCACGTCGATGCGGGCACCCAGCGTCGAATAGACGGTGGCCATTTCCAGCCCGATGATGCCGCCGCCTATCACCAGCATGCGCTTCGGGATGTCGGCCAGCAGCAGTGCGCCGGTCGAATCGACGACGCGCGGGTCGTCCGGCATGAAGGGCAGCTTCACCGCCTGGCTGCCGGCGGCGACGATGCAGTGGCCGAACTTCAGCACTTTCTTCTCGCCGGTTTCCGCCTTGCCGTCGCCGGTGATCAGTGCGATCTCGACATGATTCGGAGCGACGAAGCGGGCGGTGCCGCGCAGCACTTTCACCTTGCGTGCCTTGGCCATGCCGGACAGACCGCCAGTCAGCTTGCCGACCACCTTGTCCTTCCAGCCGCGCAGTGCGTCGAGGTCCACTTCGCGCGCACCGAACTTGATGCCGTGCGCGGCCAGCGCTTCGGCCTCGTCGGCCACCGCCGCCACGTGCAGCAGCGCCTTGGACGGAATGCAGCCGACGTTCAGGCAGACGCCACCCAGCGTGGCATAGCGCTCGACGATCACCACGTCCAGACCGAGGTCGGCGGCGCGGAAGGCGGCCGAATAGCCGCCGGGGCCGCCACCGATCACCAGTACGGCGCAGCTTTCATCGACCTTGGCCGGTGCGCTGCAGGTGGCGGTCACCGCAGCGACGGCTGCGGCCTGTGCAGGGGGCGGTGCCGCGGACGCAGCGGCCGGTGCTGGCACAGCTGCCGCTTCGGCTGCGCTAGCGGCTTCCATCGTCAGCACCACGCTGCCTTCCGATACGCGGTCGCCCACCTTCACCTGCAGTTCGACGATGCGGCCGGCCTGAGGCGCCGGGATGTCCATCGTGGCCTTGTCGGACTCGAGCGACATCAGCGGCGCGTCGGCCTCAACCGTGTCGCCCGGCTTCACCATGATTTCGATGATGGGCACGTCCTTGAAGTCGCCGATGTCGGGGATTTTTACAGTCAGTGTGCTCATGTTCTGCTCCCTCACATCAGCACGCGACGCATGTCGGCCAGCAGCGCGGCGACATGGGCATTGAAGCGGGTGGCCGCAGCGCCGTCGATCACGCGGTGATCGGCGGTCAGCGACAGCGGCAGTATCAGGCGCGGCTGGAAGGCCGAGCCGTCCCACACCGGTTTCATCGTGCTGCGGCTGACGCCGAGGATGGCGACCTCCGGCGCATTGATGATGGGCGCGAAGCCGGTGCCGCCGAGGCCACCGACGCTGGAAATCGTGAAGCAGGCGCCCTGCATTTCCGCGGCAGAGAGCTTGCCGTCGCGCGCCTTCGTCGCCAGCTCGCCGCATTCGGCCGCCAGCTGCGCCACGCCCTTCTTGTCGGCGTCGCGGATGACCGGCACCACCAGTCCGCCCGGCGTGTCGGCGGCGAAACCGATGTGGCAGTACTGCTTCATGATCAGCGCCGGCTCTTCCGCCTGCAGGTCGATCGAGCTGTTGAACTCGGGGAATTTCTTCAGCGCCGAGCACACCGCCTTGATGATGAAGGCCAGCATGGTCAGCTTGACGCCGGCCTTGGCCTGTTCCGCATTGATCTGCTGGCGGAAGGCTTCGAGGTCGGTGACGTCGGCGTCCTCGTGGTAGGTGACCGCCGGAATCATGGCCCAGTTGCGCGCGAGGTTGGCCGCCGACAGCTTGCGGATGCGCGACAGCGGCTTGCGTTCGATGTCGCCGAACTTGGTGAAATCGACCTTGGGCCAGGGCAGCAGATCCAGTCCGCCTCCGCCGCCGGTCGCGGCCTGCGCGGTGGCCGGCGCCTGCAGCGCGCCCTTGACGAAGGCGTTGATGTCCTCGCGCGTGATGCGGCCTTTCGGTCCGCTGGCCTTCACGCGGGCGAGGTCGACGCCCAGTTCGCGCGCGTAGGCGCGCATCGACGGGCTGGCGTGTGCCTTCTTGCCGCCCACCAGTTCGGCGGCGATGTCGGCGGCGCTGGGCAGCGCGACCGCGCCAGCGGCCGGCGTGTAGTCGCCGCGGGCCGACTGCGTGGTCGTGGCGGGCGCGGCACCGGCGACCGCGACTGGAGCGGCGACCGGTGCGGCGGCGACTGCCGCCGTCGGAGCCGGCGTCACGGCTGCCGCAACAGGCGCCGGAGTGGGTGCAGGTGAGGGCGCTGGCGCGGCAGCGGGAGCAGCGGCGGGCGCTTCGCCCACCTCCATCGTGCCGATCACGCTGCCCTGCGACACGCGGTCGCCGACCTTGACCGTGATCTGGCCGATCACGCCGGCGTGCGGCGCCGGAATGTCCATCGTGGCCTTGTCCGATTCGAGTGACACCAGCGGCGCGTCGGCCTCGACGCGGTCGCCAGGTTTAACCATCACTTCGATAACGGGGACATCGGAGAAGTCGCCGATGTCGGGTACTTCAATATTGATCGTGCTCATTCAAGCCTCGCATTCGATGCGGTCGCGCACAGCGCGACCGGGGCGTGGGTGTTGAAGGCCGACCGCCGAACGGCGCCGACAGCTCCGGTCGCCGCGGATGAAGACCTTTCATGATCTTCATCCGCGGCGACCAGCGTGTCGGCATCGATTCGCGGTCCGCTTCTTCCGACTCAGACGTACAGCGGGTTCGGCTTGGTCACGTCCAGACCGTAGCGCGCGATGGCTTCCGCAACCTTCGCCCGGTCCAGCGCACCGTCGTCGGCCAGCGCCTTCAGCGCTGCTACCGTCACCCAGTGTCTGTCCACCTCGAAATGCGAGCGCAGTGCCTCGCGCGTGTCGGAGCGACCGAAGCCGTCGGTACCCAGCACGACGTAACGGCGCGGCACATAGGCCCGGATCTGCTCGGCGAACAGGCGCACGTAGTCGGTCGCCGCGATCACCGGACCGCGCGTGTCGCGCAGGCAGTTCTCGACATGCGAGGCGCGCGGCGTCTCCAGCGGGTTGAGCAGGTTCCAGCGTGCGCAGTCGGCGCCGTCGCGGGCCAGCTGCGTGAAGCTCGGGCAGGACCACAGATCGGCTTCCACGCCCCAGTCGTTCTTCAGCAGGTCGGCGGCGGCGATCACTTCGCGGAAGATGGTGCCGCTGCCGGTCAGCTGCACGCGCGGGCCGTTGGACGCGGCGCCGCGGCGGAACAGGTACATGCCCTTCAGGATGTCCGCTTCGGCACCATCCGGCATCGCCGGGTGCTCGTAGTTCTCGTTCATCACCGTCAGGTAATAGAACACGTCCTCCTGCTCCGCCATCATGCGGCGCAGGCCGTCCTGCACGATGACGGCGACTTCGTACGAGAAGGTCGGGTCGTAGCTGATGCAGTTCGGCACCGCGCCGGACCACAGGTGGGAATGGCCGTCCTCATGCTGCAGACCTTCGCCATTCAGCGTGGTGCGACCGGCCGTGCCGCCGACCAGGAAACCGCGCGAGCGCTGGTCGCCGGCGGCCCAGATCAGGTCGCCGATGCGCTGGAAGCCGAACATCGAATAGAAGATGTAGATCGGGATCGTTGCCACGCCGTGCACCGAGTAGGCGGTGGCGGCGGCGATCCAGTCGCTCATGCCACCGGCCTCGTTGATGCCTTCCTGCAGGATCTGGCCGGTCTTCGATTCCTTGTAGAACATCAGCTGGTCAGCGTCCTGCGGCACGTACTTCTGGCCTTCCTGGTTCCAGATGCCGATCTGCCGGAACATGCCTTCCATGCCGAAGGTGCGCGATTCGTCAGGCACGATGGGCACCACGCGCTTGCCGATGTGCGGGTCGCGCAGCAGGATGTTCATGATGCGCACGAAGGCCATCGTGGTCGACAGTTCGCGACCTTCGCCGGACGCCTTAAGCAGCGCGTCGAAGGCCGACAGCGGGGGCACCTCCAGCGGCTCGGCCTTGGAACGACGCTGCGGCAGGTAGCCGCCGAGCGCCATCCGGCGCTCGCGCATATAGGCCACTTCCTTCGAGTTCTCGTCGAACTTCAGATAGGGCAGCGATTCGAGTTCGCTGTCCTTGATCGGCAGGTCGAAGCGGTCGCGGAATTCGCGCAGCGATTCCAGATCGACCTTCTTCTGCTGGTGCGAAATGTTCTGCGCCTCGCCCGAGCCGCCCATGCCGTAACCCTTGATGGTCTTGGCCAGGATGACGGTGGGCTGGCCGGTGTGGTTCACCGCCGAGTGGTAGGCGGCATACACCTTGTGCGGATCATGACCGCCGCGGTTCAGGCGGAAGATGTCGTCATTGCTCCAGTTGGCGACCATGGCCGCCAGTTCCGGATACTTGCCGAAGAAGTGCTCGCGCACATAGGCGCCGTCGCGCGCCTTCATGGTCTGGTACTCGCCGTCGACCACTTCCATCATGCGCTGCGCCAGCAGGCCGGTCTTGTCCTGTGCCAGCAGCGGATCCCAGTAGCTGCCCCACAGCAGCTTGATCACGTTCCAGCCCGCGCCGCGGAAATCGCCTTCCAGTTCCTGGATGATCTTGCCGTTGCCGCGCACCGGGCCGTCGAGGCGCTGCAGATTGCAGTTCACGACGAAGATCAGGTTGTCGAGCTTCTCGCGGGCGGCCATCGCGATTTCGCCCAGCGTCTCCGGCTCGTCGGTCTCGCCGTCGCCGATGAAGCACCACACCTTGCGGCCTTCGGTGTTGGCGATGCCGCGGTCCTGCAGGTACTTCATGAAGCGGGCCTGGTAGATGGCCTGCAGCGGGCCGAGGCCCATCGACACCGTCGGGAACTGCCAGAAGTCCGGCATCAGCCACGGATGCGGATAGCTCGACAGACCCTTGCCGCCGACTTCCTGGCGGAAGCTGTCGAGTTGGGCCTCGGTCAGGCGGTCCAGCATGAAGGCGCGGGCGTAGATGCCGGGGGCCGAGTGGCCCTGGAAGTAGATCAGGTCGCCGCCGTGGGTCGGGCTGGGCGCGTGCCAGAACCAGTTGAAGCCGACGTCGTACAGCGTGGCGCTGGAGCCGAAGCTGGCGATGTGGCCGCCGACATTGGTGTCCTTGTTCGCGCGCAGCACCATGGCCATCGCGTTCCAGCGGATGTAGCTGCGGATGCGGTGTTCGATCTCGTAATCACCGGGGGCCTGCACCTGCTTGCCGGCCGGTATGGTGTTTACATAGGCGGTGGTGGCCGAGTACGGAATGTTGATGCCGGCGCGCCGCGACAGCTCGGTCAGCCGCTCGATCAGGTAATGCGCACGCTGCTCGCCGGCGTGTTCGATCACGCCTTCCAGCGCGTCGAGCCATTCCTGGGTTTCGACGGCGTCCGGGTCGGAAGCGAGCAGGGGATTGGGTAGTGCAGACATCCAGGCTTTCTCCTCTTTTTTGATCGAGCCGTTCGATCAGATGCACCGCCGTTGCACAACCCGGCCGGGGCATGGAGCCCGCCCGGGGTCGTCAGCGTGCCGGGCGAAGAGAAGCTCGTCCGAGGCGCCTGTCCGTCTGCGCATGGGTGATGCAAGTGTCGACAGCTCTGAAGCGGCAGCGGGTAGCTGCCATGGCAGCGTCGAACGCAGGGATCGCCCGCGTCGACGTGTCGCAATTATGGACACCCCCCGGACTTGCCGCCAGTGGTGGAAAACCGAAATCCGGTCGTCAGGCCGCAAAAAAGCGGGCAACTCCGGGGCCGGAGTGCCCGCAACCGAGGAGATCGTATGGTCTTGTACAAGACCCGGATGGCGTACGACGGGTGAGGGATCGCCTCACCCCGATCGCGCGTCAGCCGTGCTGTATGTAGGCCACGTGGGTTTCCGTGTACTCGTACAGCCCGTGCTTGCCGTCGGCGCCGCCGATGCCCGACTTGCGGCGGCCGGCGTGGAAACCCTGCATCGCTTCGAAGTTTTCGCGATTGACATAGGTTTCACCGAACTGCAGGTCGCGGATCGCGCGCATTGCAGCATTGAGATCGCGCGTATAGACCGACGACGTCAGGCCATAGTCGGACGCGTTGGCGTGGGCGACGGCCTCGTCGAGATCGTCGACCAGTTGTACCGGCAGCACCGGGCCGAAGATTTCCTTGCGCATGATGTCCATGTCGGCGTGGCAGTTGATCAGCACGGTGGGTTCGTAGTGATAGCCCGACGCGCGGTCGGCGACCTGGCCGCCGAGCACGCACTGGGCGCCGTCGCGCTTCGCCTGTTCGACCATGGCGGCGACCTTGTCCAGGCCTTCCTTGTTCACCAGCGGGCCCATGTCGATGCTCTGGTCGGCGATCGGATCACCGTATCGGGTCGCAGCCATCTTCGCGGCGAGCTTGGTGATGAACTCGTCGGCCACTGCGCGCTGCACGTAGATGCGCTCCGCGCAGTTGCACACCTGTCCGGTGTTGATGACGCGCGAGGCGGTGATCGCGGTCGACGCGAGATCGAGGTCGGCGTCGGCCAGCACGATGGCCGGCGCCTTGCCGCCCAGTTCGAGATTGACGCGGGTCAGGTTGCGACCGGCGGCCTGCATGATGCGGCTGCCGGTCTCGACGCTGCCGGTGAAGCTCACCATGTCGATGGCACGGCTGCCGGTCAGCGCGGCGCCGGTGGTTTCACCGCGGCCGCCGACCAGATTGAACACGCCGCACGGCAGTTCGGCGGCATGTACCAGCTTGGCGAACAGGAAGGCGTTGAGCGGTGTTTCCTCGCTCGGCTTGATCACGATGGTGTTGCCGGTGACCAGCGCTGGCGCCATCTTGCGGGCGATCAGGAAGAGCGGGAAGTTCCACGGCAGCACGCCGGCGACCACGCCGACCGGCTTGCGCAGCAGGAAGATGCTTTCGCCCGGGCGGTCGCTGGTGAGCACCTCGCCTTCGATGCGGCGTGCCCATTCGGCCATGTAGTCGAGGTAGTCGGCGGTGAAGTCGACCTCGACCCGCGCCAGGCCCAGCGTCTTGCCCTGTTCCAGCGTCAGCAGGCGTGCCATCTCTTCGCGTACGCCGCGCAGGCCTTCGGCCACCTTGCGCAGATGCGCTGCGCGCTGGATGGCCGGCAGCTTCGCCCACTGCGGTTGCGCCGCACGGGCGGCGGCGATCGCGCGCTCGACCGCGGCGACGCCCGCCTCCGGCACCGTGTCGAGCAGGGCGTGCGTGGCCGGATTGAACACATCGATGCGGGTGGCGATGTCGGCCTCGTCGAAGCGTCCGTCGATGTAATTGTGATGGGTACTCATTGCAGCTTCTCCTTGGGACGGAAATCAGGCGGCACGCGTCATGCGTTTGCCGAAGGACTCAGACAGGTAACCGAAGGTGAGGCCGGCGACCCAGGTCAGGCCGACGAACAGCGCCTTCTCGAAGGTGTCGCCAGTGGCGCCGAAATAGGTGGCCGCGCCAAGGAAGGCGGCCGGCGTGTAGGACAGCGCCGCGACGTCGGCCATCGCCACCAGCACGAAGGCCAGCACCGCGACCAGCAGTGCCAGCGCCGGCAGGCTGCCGCCGGCCAGTGCGACCAGCCACATCGTGCCGGCGGTCAGGACCACCCCGGCGAGCGCGGCGAAGGCCGACTTGCCGAGTGCCTGACTGCCGCCGCCGGCAGCGAAGAAGGTGGCCCACGCGACGAAGCCTATCCACGGGTTCAGCTGCAGGTTCGGCATGCCGATGCTCAGGCAGACCCACAGTGCGACCAGCAGGGCGATGCTCAGTGCGAGTGCGTGCAGCAGTTTCATTTGATGCCTCCTTGAGTGAGGCCGGAGGCGCGCCGCGGCACGCCTCCGGCCGGGACTTACCAGACGTAGGCGTACTTGATGTTGATGCTGTTGTTGACCGGCCGGTTCTCGCCCTCGATGCCGTGCGAGTAGCGCAGCGCGATCGACTGGTTGCCGTAGTAATGGAACATCACGCCGAGCGAACCATCGAAGCCCCACGAGTCATCGGCGCCGTTGCGGCCGCTGATGCGCTCGTAGTCGACACCGGCGAACGGCTCCAGCCAGTCGTTCACGCGGTAGCCGAAGCGGTTGTTGGTGTGCCACAGCATGCCCGGGCGATTGCCATCGTCGCGCCGGCTCTGCGCGACGAAGCCCAGGTCGCCGGTCCAGCCGATGCGCTCGGTCAGCGGCACGTACCACAGCAGGCTGGACAGGTTCTTCCAGTTGGTGTCGCTGACGTCCTTGTCGCCGATCGGGATCTGCAGGAAGGTCTGAAAACCCAAGGTCGAACCGGGCGTCGGCTTGTACCAGATGGCCGCGCCGGTGATGGTGTCGCCGAAACCGCTGATGTGCCGCGCGTCCGGGTCGACGGCGTCGCGGTTGCGGATGCCCACCGTCGGCTGGATGACCTCGAAGGCCAGACCGATGTTGCGGTTCGACTCGGGCGTCCAGAAGCGCACGTACTTCGACAGGCCGATGATCTTCTGCGCGCTGTTGCCGCGCTGACGGTCGCCGTCGCTGTCGAACAGCCGGCTGTCGCGCTGCACGGTGGCGTACTGCACGAACACGTTGAACGGCTGGTCGAAATTGACCGGCAGGTCGTACTCGTGCGGACCGATCACGTCGAAGGTGGTCTGGGCGGTGGCGCTGCCGGACAGCAGCGCCAGTGCGATACCGGCAGCGGAGGCGACAGCCTTTGCGGCGCGGATGGGAGTGTTTGCAGCAGTGCTCATGAGGGTATGTCCTTGTTATGGTTTGTCAGGCAGGCGCGCGGCGGAGCGGGCGCCCCGGCGGATCATTTCCTGGGCAGCTTGAATACCCAGATCACGCCGCCCTGCGGCACGGTGGTCTTCTTGTCGAGCACCGCGTTGAAAGCGCCCTGCATGCGTTCGGCATCGACACCCCAGCCGGACTGCACCGCGACATACTGTTCGCCGTCGACCTCGAAGCTCGAGGGCACGCCGGTCACGCCCGAGTTGGTCGGGAATTCCCACAGCAGCTTGCCGGTGCTGGCGTTGAAAGCGCGGAACTTGCGGTCGTTGGTGCCGCCGCCGAACACCAGGTTGCCGGCCGTGGTCATCAGCGGGCCCCAGTTCATTTCCGGATAGGTGTGGGTCCACACCTTCTTGCCGGTCTTGAGGTCCCAGGCCTGCACTTCGCCGATATGCACCTTCGACTCCGGCGTCATGCGCACATTGGTGAGCACGTTCTCGATCGACACACCGAGGTAGAGATCGCCCTTGTTGTACTTGACCGGCTCGCCGGTCAGTTCCGAGCACAGATTGTTCTGCGCCGGGATGTAGAGCAGGCCGGTATGCGGGTTGTAGGCCTCGGGCGGCCAGTCCTTGCCGCCCCACAGCGAGGGGCAGAAATTCACCGTCTTGCCGGTGGCGGGGATGCGTGCCGGATCGTAGGTCGGGCGGCCCGTCTTCGGATCGAGCTGGGTGAACACGTTCTGCGTGACGTAGGGCCAGGCATCGACGTAATTCACCTTGCTGTCGGTGCGCTCCAGCATCCACAGATAGCCGTTGCGGCCGGCGTGCACCAGCGACTTCACCTTCCTGCCCTTGTGCTCGAGGTCGATCAGCAGCGGGGCCGATACTTCGTCCCAGTCCCACGAGTCGTTGTGGTGGTACTGGTGGTAGCCCTTGAGCTTGCCGGTGTCGACATCCAGTGCCAGCACCGAGTTGGCGTACAGGTTGTCGCCGCTGCGCGTGTCGGCCATCCACGGGCCGGCGTTGCCGACACCCCAGAAGGCGAGGTTGGTGTCCGGGTCGTAGGTGCCGGTGATCCACACCGAGCCGCCGCCGCGCTTATAGGTATCGCCCGGCCAGGTGTCGCCGCCCGGTTCGCCGGGGCCGGCGATGGTGTAGGTGCGCCACGCTTCCTTGCCGGAGTCGGCATCGAAGGCGGCGACGAAACCACGGATGCCGTATTCGCCACCGGAACTGCCGATCATGATCTTGCCCTTGGCGGCCAGCGGCGCCAGCGTCATGTAGTAGCCGGACTTCCAGTCGGCCACCGCGGTCTTCCACACCTCCTTGCCGGTCTTCGCGTCGAGCGCGACCAGGAAGGCGTCAGTGGTGGCGATGTACACGCGGTCGCCGTACAGCGCGACGCCGCGGTTGGTCGGGTGCAGCTGCTGCAGCTCGTCCGGAATGGTTTTCTTGTAGCGCCAGATCTCCCGGCCGGTCTTCGCTTCCAGACAGATGACTTGGTTGTTCGGCGTGGCGACGAACATGTAGCCGTTGTTCACGATGGGCGGCGCCTGATGCCCTTCGGTCATGCCGGTCGAGAAGGCCCATGCCAGCTGCAGCTTGTCGACGTTCTTGTCGCTCACCTGCTTGAGCGGGCTGTAGCCCCAGCCGGCGTAGTTGGCGCGGTACATCAGCCAGTTCTGCGCCTCCGGCTTGTTCAGCCGCGCGTCGGTCACCGGCGCGTAGGCCGGCAGCGCACTGGCCACCAGCGGTGCGAGCAGTGCCGCCGCGAGGGCGGTCCGCTTCATCATGGTTTTCATGCTTCCTCCTGTGTTTTAGGGCGAAGGTGTGGTCGCGCTTCGTGGGCGCGACCGCTGCTGCAGCCCGGACGCTTCGCCTTGTGACGTCCGGACGGTGTAAAGCGGTATCGCGCGGTCAGCCCTTGCGCACGCCGGGCACGGAACTGAACGCGCCGGCCACCACCAGCTCGCCGTTCTCGCTCTTCAGCGGCAGCCAGGGCAGCGCGCGTGCGGCCGGACCTGCGGTGACGGCACCGGCCTTCAGCGGATCAAATTTGGAGAAGTGGCAGAAACAGAACATCGCGCCGCCATTGGCGTCCCACTCGCTGACCTCGCAACCCTGGTGGGTGCATACCGCCGAGTAGGCGAGCACGCCGTCGGCGCTGCGGGCGCGGGTTTCGTCGTCGAGCGACGCCGGGTCGAAGCGCATCAGGATGACTCGACCCAGACGGCTGCCGTCGCGTACCAGCGCATCGGTCGCGGCGAAGGGCAGGGCGCGCACCGGCTTGCTGGCGAGCGGAATGTCGGCGACCTTCAGCGGCTGCGGCGTGTCTTCGTCGTCCATGCGCACCAGGCGGTCGCCCGGCTGCGGCGGCAGGTCGGCCGGCTCGCTGGCCTGCGCGCCACGCAGGCCGCTTCCGAGCATGACGGTGACCGCGATGGCGGCTTTCATTGCATCGCGACGCTGCATGCAGCAGGGGGCGCATGCCTTGTCGGCGATTTTTTTCGTGTTGTCCTTGTCCATGGTCTCCTCGCAGGTTCGGTGTGGCGAACAGCCCTGGAGCGAGCGGCGTGCCATGTGCCGGACGCGGCTTCGATATGCGGATGGGCTGTGTTGCAGAGGTGTTTCAAACGACGCAGTGGCGCCGGATTTACCCGCCAGAACGGGGAATTCATCCCGCAGGCGAGCAAGGTCGAGGGCGGCGGGATTTCCCGCTCAGGTGAGACGGAATCTCACTCGAAGTGAGACAAATCCTTGTAATTCAGTGGCTTGCGGGGCTGTTTCGATGCTGCAGTGCAACGGAGATTCCGCTTGAAGCGCGCGGAAGGCGTCTCCTACACTGTCGCGAAAACAGCTGGCGGCGTGACCGCACGGCGATGACGAAAAACGTGTCGGAGGAGGACGGGCCATGCGATTCAGGGACGAGTTTTCGCAACACATGAGGCGGGTCGCGGCGGCGTCGGATGCGCGCGCTGGCGCGCTCGCGCTGGCGGGCGAGGAGCGCATCGCCGATTCCTGGCGGCGCTCGATGGAGCTCTACCGGGTGGATCCCGAAGTGCCGGCGGCGCCGCGCATCCTCAGTGCGGCGGAGGTGCGCGAGCGCTGCGGACGCATCGAATCCTTCCTGCAGCTCGCACGCCTGGGCGTCGGCAAGCTGCACAGCCAGATCAAGGACGCCGGCTACTGCGTGCTGATGACCGACGCTGACGGCAGCACGGTCGATTTCCGCGGCCTGCCGAACATAGATCACGAATTCAAGTCGCGCGGTTTCCGTGTCGGTGCCTGCTGGTCCGAGCAGGACGAAGGCACCTGCGGCGTCGGCACGACGCTGGTCGATCGCGCGCCCATCCTGGTGCACAAGGGTGAGCACTTCCGCGCCTACAACATCGGCATCACCTGCAGCGCGGCACCGATCTTCGGTCCCGACAACGACATCATGGGTGTGCTGAACGCCTCGGCGCTCGCTTCGCCCGATGACCGGCGCAGTCAGACGGTGGTGTTCCAGCTGGTCGCGCAGAACGCCCGTTTCATCGAGAACGCCTGGTTCATCGAAGCCAACCGCCACCGATGGACGCTGCAGATCGGCGGTGCCGGCCGCGGGCTTGAACCGGAGCGCAGCTACCTGCTGGCGCTGGATGAGCGCGGCTACGTCGTGCAAGCGAACTTCCTCGCACACGTCGAACTGCTGGAACACGCCGGCCCGCTGCCGCGCGCCTTCCACGAAGTATTCGACCTGAGCGCCGACGAATTGCTGCGCGCCGCGCACGACCGCCCGGGCATGCCGGTCGCGCTGCGCCGGCTCACGACCGGCCAGGCGCTGTCAGCCATCGTTCGCGTGCCGGAGCAGCGGCGGGTCGCGCGGCGCGTGGCGCAGGGCCGGCACGACTTCTCCACGCTCACCGTGCGCGACACCCGCCTGGTCAGTGACATCCAGCGCCTGAAGCGCATCGTGAACAGCCGTCTGCCCATCCTGCTGCTCGGTGAAACCGGCTCCGGCAAGGAGGCGTTCGCGCACGCCATCCACGCGCAGAGCGAGCGGCGCGACAAGCCCTTCGTCGCGCTGAACTGCGCGGCGATTCCGGAGAACCTGATCGAGAGCGAACTGTTCGGCTACCGCGAGGGCGCATTCACCGGCGCCAAGGCGAAGGGCGAGGCGGGCAAGATCCAGCTGTCCAGCGGCGGCACGCTCTTTCTCGACGAGATCGGCGACATGCCGCTGCCGCTGCAGACGCGATTGCTGCGCGTGCTGGCCGAAGGCGAGGTGCTGCGCCTGGGGGGTACCGAGCCGGAGAAGGTCGATCTGAACGTCATCTGCGCCACCCACCGCGACCTCGAATCGCTGGTCGCCGCCGGTCGTTTCCGCGAAGACCTCTTCTACCGGCTGAATGCCGCCACCTTCACGCTGCCGCCGCTGCGTGCGCGCAGCGACCGGCGCGATGTTCTGCAGCAGGTGTTCGACGAGGAGTGCGCCGCCGCCGGCCGCGACATCGAACTGCCGGTCGTGCTGGCCGACGAGCTGATGACCTACGCCTGGCCCGGCAACATCCGCCAGCTGCGCAACACGCTGCGCTATGCGGTGGCGGTGTGCGAATCGGACACGATGTCGCGCGAGCACCTGCCGGACAACATCCTGCGCGCGCTCGACGAACCGCAACCCGCCGCAGCGCTGCCGCGCAGCGACGCCGAGGCCGACGAGCGGCGACGCATCGTCGAAGCGATGGAAGCCACCGGCTGGCGTGCCACCGAGGCGGCCGCGCTGATGGGCATGCCGCGCGCCACCTTCTACCGCCGGCTCAGCCGCTACGGCCTGGGTCGCGGGCGCTTCCCGAGCCGCTGACGCAGGACATCGCGGCCGCTGTCGGGGTCAAGACCCCTCCCACAGAATCCGGCTCCGACTACGTGTCGGGCGCGATCCCTGTGGGAGCGGCCTTGGCCGCGACGCGGCATATGCGTGCCGCGCACTTCGATCCATGCCGCCGCCGCGATCAGGGCATCGCGCCCGCAGCATCGGGCGCCAGCCGCGCCCGCACGAAGTCGATGTGCGCGTACATGGTGTCGCGCGCCTGCTCCGGTGCCCGCGTGCGGATCGCTTCCCACAGCGCGAAGTGCTGCTGCCACAGCGCCTCCGCCACCGCGCGGTCACCGAAGCGCAGGCCAGCGTGGTTCTGCGCCATGTGTTCGCGGTGCAGTGCGAGCAGATTGGCCTGCAGGTAGCCGAACATCGCGTTGTGCGCAGCACTCGCGATGGCGCCGTGCCACACCGAATCGAGCAGCACCTCCTGCGCCTCGTCGTCGTCGCGCCGGGCGCGGCGCAGGCGGTCGATCACGCCACGCAGCATTGTCAGGTCGGCACGCGTCGCGCGCTCAGCCGCGAAGGCAGCCGCCTCGCCTTCGAGTACGCGGCGGAATTCCAGCATGTCCTTGCCGAGGTGCGGGTGTTCGGTCAGCAGCTGACGCCACGGCGAGGTGAGGCCGCCGTGCAGGCGGTCGGTTACGTAGACCCCGCTGCCTACGCGGCTGGCCAGCAGACCGCGCGCGGCCAGGCGCTGCACCGCTTCGCGCAGCGTGCCGCGCGATACGCCCAGCTCTTCCGCCAGTGCGCGTTCGGCCGGCAGGCGGGCGCCGGCGGCATAGCGGCCGTCGAGCAGGCGGCTCTCGAGTTCGCGGGTGGCGCGGTCGGCGGCGGTGGGCGGCATGGTGGCGGGTGCAGGAGAATTGGTCCGACCAATTTTGCCTGAAGCGCGGGCGCCGCGATCATCTCGCTCCATCGCACTCGAGGGTGCCCACCGGAGTTTCCGATGCACGCAGATCGTCCGCCGCGCCCCGATCAGGTCTATCTGTTCGGTACCTGCCTGATCGACCTTTTCGTGCCACAGGCCGGCGTCGATGCGGTACGTCTGCTGGAACGCGAAGGACTGACCGTGCATTTTCCGCGCGCCCAGAGCTGCTGCGGCCAGCCGGCCTTCACCAGCGGCAATCCGGACGAGGCGCGCCGCGTGGCCGCCGCGCAGATTGCGCTGTTCGACCAGCCCTGGCCCATCATCGTGCCGTCCGGCTCCTGTGCCGGCATGATGCGTCACCACTGGCCGACGCTGTTCGACGACGATCCGGTGCTGCAGGCGCGCGCCCGCGATGTGGCCGGCCGGGTGTACGAACTGGCCGGCTTCCTGGTCGAGGTGCTGCACGTCGACTACTCGGCTGCCAGCGCCGAGCCCGTCACCGTCGGCCTGCACACCTCGTGCAGTGCGCGACGCGAAATGGGTACCCGCGCGCACGGCGTGCAGCTGCTGTCGGCGCTACCCGGCGTCACGCTCGACACGCACGCCAACGAATCGGAATGCTGCGGCTTTGGTGGCGTGTTCTCGCTCAAGCACGCGGACATATCGGGCGCCATCGTGCGCGACAAGGTGGCCAGCCTGTCGGCGGTCTGCGAACGCTTCGTCACCGCCGACTGCGGCTGCATGCTGAACATTTCGCACGCCGCCGAACACCAGGGCCGGGCGCTGCGCGGGGAACACCTGGCGACCTTCCTGCTGCGCCGGCTGGAGGGCGAAGCATGAGCGCCCGCGAACGCATCCTCGCCCGTCTGCGCGCGGCCGAGCCTGGCGCGCCGGTGATGCCGCCTGACGTGACGGCCTACTACGCGCAGCGACCACGGCTGACGCCGGGCGAGCGGCTGCAGCAGTTGTGTGCGCGACTGCGCGCTTCGCGCGCCGATGTGATGGTGGCGCAGCCGGCCGAGTGGGCGCGCGTTGCGGCCGATGCGTTGCACCTGCGCGGCGTGCGTCGCCTGGCACTGAACAGCGACGTGCGCGCCGACGAGCTGGCGGCGGCCTTGCCGCCCGCCATCGAGGCGGTGCGCTTCGACGGCGCGATCGAGGCCTGGAAGCAGGACATGTTCGCGACCGTCGACGCCGGGTTCACACCGGCCGCTGCCGGCATTGCCGCCACCGGTGCGCTGCTGCTGAACCACGGCGGCGCGCTGCCGCGCACGCTGTCGCTGGTGCCGCCGATCAGCCTGGTCTGCGTCGATGCGCGCGATCTGTATGACGACCTGCACCATGCGTCGAGCATCCAGCGCTGGGCCGACGACATGCCGACCAACCGCGTGCTGGTGTCCAGTCCGTCGCGCACCGCCGACATCCAGCAGACGCTGGCCTACGGTGCGCACGGCCCGCGCGAGCTGGTCGTGGTGGTGATCGCCGACGGAGATACCGCATGAGTGCGCAGACCATGCACTTCGTGTCGCCGGCACAGTTCCGCGACCGCGTCAGCGAGGCGCTGGCGGATGACGGGCTGCGCGACAACTTCCGCAGCGCCATGCAGTTCCTGCGTGACAAGCGCGCCAGCCAATTTCCGGACCCGGTCGAAACCGAGGCGCTGCGCGATCTTGGCGAGGCGGTACGCAAGCACGCGCTGGCGCATCTGCCTGCACTGCTGGAGAAGCTGGAGGCGAATCTGCAGGCGCGTGGCGTCGAGGTGCACTGGGCGGAAACGCCGGACGAGGCCTGCGCCATCATCCACCGCATCGCCACCGAAGCTGGCGCGACGCGCGTGATCAAGGGCAAATCCATGGTGAGCGAGGAGGTGGAACTGAACCACTACCTCGAAGCGCGCGGCGTCGAGTGTCTCGAATCGGACATGGGCGAGTACATCGTGCAGCTGGCCGGCGAACGGCCGTCGCACATCGTCATGCCGGCCATCCACAAGACGAAGCAGGACATCGCGCGGCTGTTCGAACAGAAGATTCCGGACGCCGGCTACACCGAAGACGTCGATGCGCTGATCCGCACCGGCCGCGAAGTGCTGCGCGAGCGCTTCATGCAGGCGGACATCGGCATTTCCGGCGTCAATTTCGCGATCGCCGAAACCGGTACGCTGTGGCTGGTCGAGAACGAGGGCAACGGTCGGCTGTCGACGACGGTGCCGGACATCCACATCGCGATGATGGGTATCGAGAAGGTGGTCGATACGCTGGAACACGCGATGCCGCTGGCCAGCCTGCTGCCGCGCTCGGCCACCGGTCAGGCCGCCACCACCTATTTCAACCTGATCACCGGTCCGCGTCGGCCCGGCGACCAGGACGGGCCGCGGCGCATGCACCTGGTGCTGCTCGACAACGGTCGCACCCAGGCCTATGCAGACGCCCAGCTGCGCGCGACGCTGCAGTGCATACGCTGCGGCGCGTGCATGAACCACTGCCCGGTCTATGCGCGCGTTGGCGGCCATGCCTATGGCACCACCTATCCTGGGCCGATAGGCCAGATCCTGTCGCCGCACCTGCTGGGGCTGGACGACAGCCGCGACCTGCCGACCGCCTCCAGCCTGTGCGGCGCTTGCGCCGAGGTGTGCCCGGTGCGCATCCCGATCCCGTCGTTGCTGATGCGCCTGCGTACCGAAGCCAATCGCGCGCCTGGCGCCGCGGTGGCGCAGCCGCTGGCCGGGCAGGGGGCTTCGTTCAGCGTCGGGCAGAAGCTGGTGTGGCGCTTCTGGAGCGGCATCTACGCCAGCCCCGGACGTTACCGGCTGCTGCGCTGGGCGGCCACCCGCTTCCGTTGGCTGGCACCGCGCCGGCAGATGGGCTGGACGCAACACCGCACACCGCTGCGGCCGGCCGCGCGCAGCCTGCACGATCTGATGAAGGCGCGCGGACAGCCGCGTTGACCGGCGGCTTCAAGTTTTGGCGCGGTCTGTCGATACCCCGGGGATACCGCTGCCTCCGAGGCCGTCATGATTCCCGTGCGCAAGACCGATGTGGTGCTGGGCAAGCCCCTGCCGTATTCGCTGTACGACCAGAACAACAAGCTGCTGCTGAAAGCCGGCGTCGTGGTGCAGACGCAGAACCAGCTCGACGTGCTGAGCGAGCGCGGTCTGTACCGCGACCGCATGGCGGCCAATCAGGTGCAGGCGCCGTCCAGCATCGTGCCGGACGGCGAGCCGGCGCCGGACAAGGACGGCATCCTGCTCGACCTGGAGGACATCCGGCTGCAAGTCGGCGACCTGCTGCAACTGCAGGGCGTCGCCGCCGACGCACCGCGCCATGCGGTGAAGCTGCTCGGCTACGCGAAGGGACGCAGCGTCATGGTGACGCCGCCGATGGTCGATGGCGCCTACGCGATGGTGAAACAGGACGCCGCCTTCGTCGTCCGCTTCTTCTCCGGCAAGAGCGTGTACGCCTTCCCGGCGCACGTGCTGAAGATGTCGAACACGCCCTTTCCCTACCTGCACCTGAGCTATCCGAAGAAGGTGCGTGGCATGCGCGTGCGCCGCGCCCAGCGTGCCAGCGTGCGGCTGATCTCGTCGGTCACCGACATGTATGGAGCGCTGTACGCCGGCACCCTGGTCGATATCAGCAAGGGCGGGGCGTTGCTTGCCGCAAAGGCCGCGCTGGGTGAAATCGGCGACCTGTTGCAGTTGAAGTTCAGGCTGCAGTTCGACGACATCGACCAGTTCGTGCATGTCAAGGCGGGCATCCGCTCGGTGCGCAGCAATCCGGACGCGGAGGGCGAGGCCTTCGCGCTGCACCACGGGCTCGAGTTCGTCGAAGTGCAGGGCAGCGACCGGCTGGCGCTGTCCGCCTACACCTATCAGAAGCTGATCGAAGCGAGCGACGTGGCCTGAATCTGCGCTTGCGCGGACGAAATGCGGCGCAATGCCGCATCCGGGCGTAACATTCGCGCCGTCCATGCACGGAGCGACGCCATGAAATGCCCGTTCTGCAGCTCCCCCGATACCCAGGTGGTCGAAACCCGCGAAAGCGAGGATGGCGACATCATCCGTCGCCGGCGCCGCTGCGCGCACTGCGACAAGCGCTTCACCACCTACGAGCGGGTCGAGTTGAAGATGCCGCAGATCGTCAAGAAGGACGGTCGGCGCGCCGACTACGATCGCGAAAAGCTGCGCGCCAGCATGATGCTGGCGCTGCGCAAGCGCCCGGTCACCACCGAGTCGGTGGATCTGGCGATGGACCGCATCGAGGAACGCCTGCTCACGATGGGGGTGCGCGAACTGGCCACCGACCGCCTCGGCGAACTGGTGATGCGCGAACTGAAGAAGCTCGACAAGATCGGCTACATCCGCTTTGCCAGCGTCTATCGCAATTTCGAGGATGTCGATGAATTTTCGGAGGTCGTGCGCGAGGTGACCAAGCCGCCGCGCGCGCCGCGCAAGACGGGAGGCTGAATGGCGCACGACGCCTCGCTGGACACCCTTTTCATGGCGCGCGCGCTGAAGCTGGCCGCGCGCGGGATGTGGACCACGTCACCGAATCCGCGCGTCGGCTGCGTGCTGGTGCGCGATGGTCAGATCGTCGGCGAAGGCTGGCACGAAAAGGCCGGCGAGCCGCACGCCGAAGTGCATGCCTTGCGTGCCGCTGGCGACGCTGCGCGCGGGGCGACTGCCTACGTGACGCTGGAACCCTGCAGCCACCACGGCCGCACGCCGCCGTGTGCCGATGCGCTGGTCAAGGCCGGCGTGGCGCGCGTGGTCGCCGCCATGCAGGACCCGAATCCACTGGTCGCCGGCAACGGGCTGGCGCGACTGCGCGCCGCCGGCATCGCTACCGACTGCGGCGTGCTGGAGGCCGATGCGCGCGAACTGAACATAGGTTTCGTGTCGCGCATGACGCGCGGCAAGCCCTGGGTCAGGCTGAAAACCGCATCGACGCTGGATGGTGTCACCGCGCTGGAGAACGGTGTCAGCCAGTGGATTACCGGCGCCGCGGCCCGACGTGACGGCCACCGCTGGCGGGCACGCGCATGTGCGGTGCTGTCGGGCATCGGCACGGTGATCGAGGACGACCCCAGCCTGACCGTGCGCGAGGTCGATACCCCGCGCCAGCCGCTGCGCATCATTGTCGACGCCCGGTTGCAGCTGACGCCGCAGGCGAAGCTGTTTGCCGACATCGAACGTTCGCCGCTGCTGGTGGTGTGTGCGTCCGACGACACGCCGAAGGCGCAGGCGCTGCGCGATGCCGGCGCCGAACTGCTGGTGCTGCCGAACGAGGGCGGGAAAGTTGACCTGCCCGCCATGTTCCAGGCGCTTGGCGCGCGGGGCATCAACGAGGTGCACGCCGAATCCGGTCACAAGCTGAACGGGTCGCTGCTGCGCGAGGGCTGTGTGGACGAACTGTTGATGTATCTGGCGCCAACGGTGCTCGGGCGCGGCATGGGCCTGTTCAATCTGGGCCCCTTCGACACGCTGGCCCAGCGCATCGATGTAGACGTCCGCGACATGCGGGCGGTGGGCAAGGACTGGCGGCTGCTGGCGCGGCTTAGACCTGCGTCGTAAGCGCGGGCCATCCGGCGGCACTGGTTTCGGCACAGGCTGCTGTCGGGGTCAGAAGACCCCTCCCACAGAACACCCCTCGGGTCGCCGATGGGGCGCAGTTACTGTGGGAGCGGCCTTGACTGTCAGCGGGGGGGTCAGCCTACCCTGATCGGTACGAACAGCCGGTTGTCGCCTCGCTGGATCAGCAGCGCGATGCGGCCCTTGGCCTTTTCCACCAGTCTCGCCAGTTCTTCCGCGCTGCCGACCGGCTGACCATTTACCGCAAGGATGGCGTCGCCCGGCTGGATTCCCGCCTGTGCGGCCGCGCCGCCGGCGTCGGCTACGACCAGACCGCGGGTGACGCCCAGCTGCTGCGATTCCGCACCGGTCAGCGGACGCACGGCGAGGCCGAGCCGGTCGCGTACCGGTCCGCTGTCGCGGCCACCTTCGTCGAGCGCCGTCACCTCGCTGTCGCTCTGTTCGCCCAGCGTCGCGCTCAGGTCACGTTCCGCACCCTGACGCCATACCTTCATCTTGACCGTCTTGCCCGGCGCCAGATTGCCGATCACTTTCGGCAGGTCGAAGGAATCGGACACCGCTCGGCCATCGACCGACAGGATCACGTCGCCGGCTTGCAGACCGGCCTTGTCGGCCGGACCGCCCTGTTCGACGTTGGCCACCAGCGCACCGCGCGCGCGGTCGAGGCCGAAGCTGTCGGCCAGTTCGCGCGTGATCGGCTGGATGCTGACGCCGAGACGGGCGTGCTTGGCACGCCCATACTGCTTGATCTGGTCGGCCACACGCATCGCCACGTCGATCGGAATGGCGAAGGACAGACCCATGAAGCCGCCGGTGCGGGAGTAGATCTGCGAATTGATGCCGATCACCTCGCCGTTCAGGTTGAACAGCGGACCGCCGGAATTGCCCGGGTTGATCGCCACGTCGGTCTGGATGAAGGGCACCAGCGACTCGTCAGGCAGCGCGCGCGACTTGGCGCTGACGATGCCCGCAGTCACCGTGTTCTCGAAACCGAAGGGTGCGCCGATGGCGGCTACCCACTCGCCGACGCGGGTGGTGTCGGCATTGCCCAGCTTCACGGCCGGCAGGTTCTTCGCGTCGATCTTGATCAGCGCGACGTCGGTGCGCTTGTCGCTGCCGATCACCTTTGCCTTGTACTCGCGCTTGTCGGTGAATTTGACCGTTACCTCGGCGGCATCGGCCACCACGTGTGCATTGGTCAGGATATAGCCGTCGGGACTGATGACGAAGCCGGAGCCGATGCCGCGCGGCGCCGGTCCCTCGCCGCCACGCTGCGGGTTCTGCGGCACCGGGATGCCGAAGCGGCGGAAGAACTCGAACATCGGGTCGTTCGGATTCACCGCCACGCGCGAAGGCTTGCCAATCACGCTGATGTTCACCACCGACGGCGAGGTCTGCTCGACCAGCGTGCTGAAATCCGGAAGGCCGGCAACCAGGGGCGCCGTCGTCGGCGCGGTGATCGTCGCCGCCTGAGCAATCTGAACCGGCTTCGACTGCGGTGCGGCTTCTGCGTGGCGCATCCAGTCGACCGTCGTCGCCGTGGCGCCCAGCCCGAAGGCCGTCGCGGTCAGTGCGGCGAGTGCGGTACGAGACAGCTTGATCTTCATCGATGTCCTCTCCTGACGTGTGTTTGCGCGCCTGACAACCTGGCTGAAATGAGTCGGCGCGACTTCTGGGCGAACGATGGAGCGGGCCCGGCTGAGGGCTGTTCCGGTGACTTGCATCCGGAAACAATCGTCAAGCCGCGGGCCGAGGGTCTATTGACAGTGACTCGCGCGCTGCAAACGCGGTTCGCGACTCAAGGTCAACAGGCCCTAACGCTGTTCAATCTGGGGAGCAAAAACGCCATATCAAGGGTCACAGACTGCTCAAACCTCTTGAAAACCCCGGCCTGCGCCGCCAACATGGACGGCCCGGGTCGCCGAAGGCGGGCGCAAGCCGGCCGCCGACCCACCATATATATAAGTACAGGAAGAACATGAAGAGCACTGACACCGGTCGTCCGACCCGCGAGGAAGCCGAAGCGGCCGTTCGCACCCTGATCCGCTGGACCGGCGACGATCCGACGCGCGAAGGCCTGATCGACACGCCGAAGCGCGTGGTCAAGGCCTACGAGGAGTTCTTTGCGGGCTACGCAGAGGATCCGCGCGAAGTGCTGTCGCGCACTTTCGAGGAAGTCGAGGGCTACGACGAGGTGATCGCACTGACCGGCATCCGCTTCGAGAGCCATTGCGAACACCATATGGTGCCCATCATCGGTACGGCACACGTCGCCTATCTACCGGATCGCCGCGTGGTCGGCATTTCCAAGCTGGCGCGACTGGTCGAGGTGTTCGCCAAGCGCCTGCAGATCCAGGAAAAGATGACCGTGCAGGTGGCTGACGCACTGTATGAAGTGCTGCAGCCTCGCGGCGTAGCCGTCGTGATCGAGGCCGCGCACGAGTGCATGACCACGCGGGGCGTGCACAAGCCGGGTGTCGCGATGGTCACCAGCCGCATGCTGGGCGCCTTCCGCGATGACGCGCGCACCCGCCGCGAGTTCTTCGATCTGATCGGCCGCTCCGGCGGCAGCGGCAGCTGCGGCGTCTGAATTCGCACAGTTGTCCGTCTGGCGGACACATGGAGCCCGGGTGCTGATCGGCCCGGGCTTTTTTGTATCCGTGCTCCGTCGAACGACAGCCGGACGTCGATGTCGCGGGTCACGCAGACCGGGCGCACGAGGCGCCACGCCTGCAAATGCCCCGCCACTCTCGCGCGAACTGGCCTTGTTGCGCAAAAACCACAAGACTTGATCCAGGGGCATACGTAATTCAACGCATGGCTTGCGGCCGACTTTGCTGCTTCGGTACAGTCCGCCACACCTTCTGAAGCTCCGAAGGTGTGTAGCCCGGCAGTGCAGCGGCCGCGAGGCCGAATACGATCCGGGCACCCACTATCATCGCAAGAGGAGATTTGCGTAATGTCCAAGAAACTGCTTGCCGCTGCCATCGCCGCAGCGCTCGCCCCGGCCGCCGTCATGGCCGAAGCTTCCAACGTGACCATCTACGGTCGCATCGACTACGGTTTCATGTCCCGCGGTGGTGACAGCGGTGGCCTGTCGCAAGCCGGTCGCACTGGCCGTCTGAACGACTTCGAAGACGGTATCCTCGGCACCAACCGCTTCGGCTTCAAGGGTTCGGAAGATCTGGGCAACGGCCTGAAGGCCATCTACGAATTCGAATTCGGCTTCTCGGGCGACAGCGGCACCTCGTTCGGTTCCACCACCAACCGTCACAGCTGGGTTGGCCTGACCGGTGCCTTCGGTACCGCCCTCGGTGGCCGCGTTGATGGCGCCCGTTACTCCTTCGTCGGCAAGTACGACCCGTTCAAGAACCAGACCGTTGCCAACGCCGGTTCGCTGTTCGGCGTGACCTCGGGTCTGGGTCAGGCTGACCGTGCTGACAACGCCGTTGTGTACATCACCCCGGAACTGGCCCCCGGCCTGAAGTTCCTGGCTGCTTACACCACGTCGCTGCTGTCGGAAGCCGGCTCCGGCGCCATCGCTGGTCAGGACGTCGAAACTGGCGACACCCCGCTGTACGCGATCGCCGCCATGTACGACAACGGCCCGATCAGCCTGCTGCTCGACTACGAAAACCTCCAGATCAAGCGCGTTGCCCCGGGCGGCGGCGATCTCGAATTCGACCTGTGGGTTGCTGGTGCCAGCTACGACTTCGGCGTTGCCAAGCTGTCGGCTTACTACGAAAGCACCGAAGGTGACGACACCGCCTCGAAGGCTGTCTCGAACGGCGACGGCTGGCTGATCGGTCTGTCGGCTCCGGTGACTTCGAACATCACCCTGAAGGCTTCGTACGTCAAGGCCAACGACGATCGCGCTGCTGACAGCGATTGCTCGAAGTGGGGCATCGGTGGCGAGTACGCCTTCTCGAAGCGCACCACCGCGTACGCAACCTACGCCAAGATCAACAACGACGATCTGGCCCGTTGCGGCATCTCGAAGAACGCTGCCGGCGGCAACGGCACGGGTTCGGGCGGCGCCAACGGCACCGGCTACGGCGATTCCGGCTTCAACATCGGTCTCGCTCACACCTTCTAATCGGTTTCCGATCAGAAAGTCGTGCTCAAACGGGCGCCTTCGGGCGCCCGTTTTTCGTTCACCTGCCACATCAGCTTATTGTGATCGTTTGTCGAGAAGGCAGGCGCGCGCCAGGTCAATCTAATGGACGCACAGGCGGGACTGTTGGAAGAGGGGCTGCGTGGCAGGCGGCAGAGAAATGAATGCCTGCTCGTGACGGGTATCTCGCATGTTCGATGCCCTTGCTGGCGCCTGCGTCCCATTGCTGCGCGGCTGATCAGCTAGCTCGACCGTCGCCAGATCTTCAGGCGCGACGGGTTATGCAACGTGTCCGCCTAACGGAGGTGGTCGCATTGTGATCAAGCCCCCGCTCGCCAAACCTGTACTCACCCTGCGTCGAGCAGGATGTCCACGCTGTCCGTCCGCAATTCGGTGCTGTCCTCCTTGCGCCCGATCAGCCGATACACCACGGTGTCGCCCTTGCCCTTGAGGTAAAGCGTTTGCGGCTCGTGGAAGTCGTAGCGGCTGCGCAGCCGCAGGTAGGTCGCGGTATCGACCTGCACCATGCCGGGCACGCCCTCGGTAGTGATGCGGCTGGCCAGATTCACCGTGTCGCCCCACAGGTCGTAGATGAACTTCTTCTTGCCGACGACGCCGGCGACGACCGGGCCGGTGCCTATGCCTATGCGCAGATCTAGCAATACGCCGGTGCCGGTGGTCTGATTACGCAGCCAGTCGCGCATTTCCAATGCGAGGTCGGCGACGGCCGCCGTGTAGTCGGCGTTTCCAGAATTCAGTCCGCCGGCCACCATGTAGGCGTCGCCTATGGTCTTGATCTTCTCCAGGCCACGCGCCTCGGCCTGTTCGTCGAAGCGGGAGAACACGCGGTTCAGCATCGAGAAAACCTGTGACGGCGTCATGCCGGCGGCGACCTGGGTGAAGTTCACGATGTCGGCGAACATGACGCTGACGTCAGCGAAGCCGTCGGCGATGTTCTTCTCGTTCTGCTTGAGACGCTCGGCGACCGGCCCTGGCAGGATGTTCAGCAGCAGTCGCTCCGAACGTTCCTGTTCCTGTTCCAGCAATGTGTGTGCTTCGGCCAGCCGGCGCGCGATGATCTGTTTCTGTTCGATGGCGAAGCGCAGCAGCATGAACACGATGCTGGAGACGGCGAGGAAGTTCAGCGCGAAGAACACGACGCTGGTTTCCACCGGCACCAGCGCGTTGCGGTAAGTCGCGGCGTCGGCGAGGTAGTAGTCGAAGAAACCGGTCAGCGCGACCAGGAAAGCGTAGGCGAAGAACCAGGCCAGCGCCTCGCGCGCGCCGATGCACAGGATGGCGCCGATCGGAGCGAGCAGCCCCCACAGCAGGATGCCGCTGGCGGTGATGAAGTTGCCGATCGCCCACTGCGCGACGAAAGGCGCGAACAGGAAGAGCCCGAGCTGCGTGTTGCGGAACAGGCGGAAATTGCCGCCATACAGGAAGAGGGCGAGGTTGCCCGCCAGCAGCAGCTGATAGGCGAAGGGCAACGTGGCCGACAGCCGTGGCCCGAGACTCCAGTAGACCGCCAGCCAGAGCGTAGAGGCGACGCAGACCAGGCCGGTCGCCAGCACCAGCAGCGACTTGTTCAGGCGCTCGTCGGCACTGTCCGTCGGCAGAATGCCGCCACGACGCAGGCGCGTGAAGAAGCCCGTACTCATCGCACGGACCCGTGAAGATCTGTTGTTGTTGAGAGGCGGGTCACGGCAGCTGCCCGGAATTGATCATGCGGCCGAACAGCACAAAGCGCGATTCCCACAGCACCAGATCGTCGAACTCGCCACCGACCGCGTCCGCGCTGCTGCTGCCCTCCCGCGCATACAGCGTCTGTTCGGCACTATTTGCGGGTTGGGAGCTGTTCACGTCTTCGTCAATATTGCTCGTCGAATCGTCGACGATCAGCGTGCCGACCGCGGTCGTCGCACCGCGGCCGTTCTCGCCATGCGACCACAGCGCGTAGGCGACCGCCGTCTGGGTGACGATTTCCGATTGCGTGCCGGCCGCGTCGCGCGCGTAGATGCGAATGCTGCCGGTGTCACTGAGCGCGATGCGCCCGGCCGAGCTTTTCACCATTCCGGACGACACGACGTAGCCGAGCCGGTTGCCCCAGCCGTCGAGTCCGCGTACGCCCAGTGTCGTCCACGGCAGCAGGCCGCGTCGGCTGGCGCAACTGCCGCCGGCGCGGCTCTGTTCGGTGCCGTCGGTAGCCGACACGGCGGGGCAGGGCAGCGAGCGATTGGCGACCGCGTAGGCGGTGACCGCCTCGCGCGCCTCGCGCAGCGCGTCCTGCGTTTCGGCGATGCGCGCGCGCAGCATGGCCATCTGCAGCGTACCGATCGCGCCGACGCTGAGCAGCGCGATGATGGTCAGCGCCACCGCGATCTCGACCAGCGTGAATCCGCGCGCTGTCTTCATGTTCCGCTGCACGGGCTGGCGCACGCCGGGAAGACGCCGAGCGCGCGCGACACGCTGCCGCCGTCGGCCAGCGTAATGCGTCCGCTGCTGGCGGTGACACAGACCTGGGGACACCACAGGTTCTGCGTCCACCAGACATGGGTTGGCGTGCCGCCCGCGAGCTGGATGTCGCCAAGCACGCGTGCGCCGGCGGTGGCGAACAGGCGCGGCGTGTCCATGCCGAGCACGCTGTCGTTGAAGCCGTCGCCGGCGAGCAGCGTCACCGCATTCAGCCCGCTGCTGTGCGGGTAGGGCGTGCCGCCGACCTCGACATCCTCCAGGAACTGCGCGAGGTCGCCGCTGCGGCAGCCGGACAGACCGCTGACCGCACCACGCTGCTGACCGGGTAGTGGCAGTCCAGGCGCGATGACGACCGCCGCCAGCCGGCGACCGGTGGCGCCTTCGGCGTTCACCTCGACGATTTCGCCCGGTGTGGCCGGATTCAGTGCCGGCGTGTCGGCCGACGTGCCGCGCTCGCTGGTCTGGATGTTATTGCTGTAGCGGGGACTGCGGGCGTACCAGAGACATTCCCCGGCGCCGTCGAGCAGCGGGCCGAGGCCCAGCGTGCGCCAGGGCAGGCGGCCGATGTGCGCGCTGCAGTTCAGGTCCGATACGCCGTCGTTGTCGAGGTCGGGGCAGGGCAGCGCGCCCGGCGAATTGTCGTGGCTGCCGGCTGCATTGCCGAGCGCACCGTAGGCGACCAGGGCCTCGCGTGCCCGCGCCAGCGCGCGCTCGGTGGCCAGCGCCGCTTCGGCGCCCGGCGGCGATGACAGGGCGCGTGCCAGCGTGGCCATCGCCAGCAGACCGAGCAGACCGACCGCGATCAGCAATGCGCTGCCCTGCTGACGACGCTTCATCGCGTGCGCCCCGGGCGGATGTCGATGGCGGCACCCGATGGCGTGGCTTCGCCGGCTTCGTCCACCGCCGCCTGCTCGCCTGGACGCAGACGCAGCGGGCGGCCATCGGCGCCCTTCAGTTGCAGCGTGGCGCCGACGGTACGGGCCGGCAGCGCCGACAGTGTTTCGCCATCGGCTGGCGCGCCATTGACGAACCAGGTCGGCGGGCCGGACGAGCGGGTGACGACGCCGTCATGGCGCACGGTGCCGACCTGACGCGGTGCGGTGTTGTCGACCGGCTGACCGCGACGGGCGTCCAGCCGGGCCCGTTCCTCGTCACTGTAGAACAGCCGGCCCAGCGGCTGCGCCACAGCGGCGCCGCAGAACGCGACGAGCAGCAGAGCGAGCGCGTGCCGTTTCACGAGCCGGCTCCCTGGCGTGGGCGGAAGGTGATCCAGTCGAGCAGGCAGTCCGCCACCAGCTGTTCCGCCTCACTGGCGACGGCGGCGCGCGTGACGCTGCATTCGCGCACGCGAACGACGGCCGATGCATTGAATGCGAGGTCGTCGAGCAGGGCGATCAGCTGACCTTCGTGCAGCAGCGGCGTGCGAATGCGCAGCGTGCTGCCGGCGGCTTCGAGCTGATCGGCATCCGCCGGCGCGATCAGCGGATCGAGCGGGCGCTGCGGCGAGAACTCGTAATCGACGGCACCGAGGTGGTGTCGCGCGCGCGCGTCGCGGATCAACTCCACCCAGGCCAGACGCTGTTCCGTACCGACCGCACCGCGCTCGACCAGATGGCGGAAGCGGTCGATCTTGGCGGCGATTTCCGCCTCCTCGGCGCGCGCCCCGGCGAGCGCGCGCTGCGCGTCGGTGCGTGCGACCAAGGCGCGTTCGTGTGCCTGCCGCACGTCGCTGGCGAGCCGGGTGCTGGCCCACACCGCCGCCGCGCCGGCCAATGCCATCGCCAGTGCCAGCAGCGCGCTGCCCCCCGCCTTGCGCAGATCGCCCGGCCGCATCATGGTGCCAGCACCCTGCTGATGCGCAGAGAGAACGGTGGCGCATTGCCGGCATCGGTCCGCTCGGTGCGGGTGCCGCCGCGCAATACCTGGCCGGATTCGAGATCGAAAGGCTGGCGCAGTACCTGGACGTCCAGTCCGGGGCGCGCGCGCAACTGGCCGGCCAACGCGTCGACCACCTCCAGTGCGCGCCGCTGCTGCGCTCCGAATTCCTCCGGCAGGTGGGCGTGCACGATCAGTTCGGCACGCATCGGCGGCAGCGCGCCAGTGTTCCCGTTCGCCAGGTCGGCGGCGAGTCGCCACTCGAGCTTGTCCAGCGTCACTTGCGGCAGCTGTTCGAGTACCGCCCCCAGCTCGCGCATCAGGCCGTCCGGCATCGCGCTGCGCTGTTCGATCTGCAGACTTCGCTCATGCACGACACGCAGCGTGTCCAGCGGCACCGGCGTCGGCGGCAGCCGGCGGATGATGTCGGCGCGCGCACGCTGCGCGCGCTGTGCGTCGTCGTTCAGGCGCAGCGTGTCCTGCCGCATTTCGAAGCTGTCGAGTGCGCTGTGCGCCGAGAACAGCAGACAGGCCGCCAGCGCTACGCTGCCGGCGGCGCGCAGCGCGAAACGGGTGAGCCAGATGCGGTGGAAGCGACGTTCGGCCGACGGCGCGAACTGCTCTGCCGGGGTGCTGCGCATCAGCGCCTGCACGAACAGTGTCTCGCTGTTCATGTCCTGCGGCGGCGGCCGCAGGCCCAGACGGGCGGCCGCCTGCTCGCTGTCTATCAGTTCGAACTGCAGCGTGTCGTTCGACCGGCAGGCGAGCGCGAAGTCGTCCATGTTTGCCGGCGGGACCAGCACGCGCACGGTCAGCGGCGTGTTGCGGGCGATCAGGCGCTGGCCGAGCAGATAGGGATGCAGCCGTCGCGCCTCTTCGGCGCAGGCGCGCGGCAGGTCGTTGCTGGACAGTGCGCTCAGCGGTGTGAGGCGCGAGAAGCGCAGCCGGCCGCCCTCAAAGAAGCTCTGCCGTACGCCGGCAGGGCTGATGCCCAGCAGCAAGGACTGGCCTTCGGTCACGCGCAGCCGTTCGAGTATCGGTTCGCTGACCAGCGGCACGCTGTGGATGCCACTCAGCGCCGCTTCGGCAGCGCGCAGCGCCGCCAGCCAGGGCTCAAGATGAGCGGGGCGGGTGAGCGCGCAGAACAGCATCTGCTCGTCGCGGCGACCGCTGCGCAGCCGGCCGAGAGAATGCGCGCAGGTGAAGGGGGTGCCGAAGAAATGCTGGGCCAGCTTGCGACGCAGCAGCGACACGCGGTCGCCGCCGCGGACGAAGGGCACGTTTTCGGCGACGAAGGCCTCGTCCACCAGATCGCACAGCAGCAGGAAAAGACTGTCGCGGCGCTGGCGCAGGAACTCGGCGAACTGCACATGGCCTTCGGCGTCGTTGGCGAAGCGCCCGCGCAGCGTCACCTCGCCGGCCCGCCATCCCCAGGCGACCAGTTGCGTGGCGTCGAGATAGAGCACGTGGCGGCGCGGCATCAGATCTTCAGCCGGGTCAGCATGTCGTACACCGGTCCCAGCACCGAGAAGGCGACGCCCATCAGCAGCAGGCCGAGCACCAGCGTCAGTGTGGGTTCCATCGCCGCCTGCGCGCGGGCGATCGACTCGCGCACATCGCGCGTGTAGAAGTAGGACACCTCGCGCAGCGCGCGGTCGAGTGCGCCGGTGCTTTCGCCGACGCGCAGCATGCGCACCACGAGTGGCGGAAACAGGCCCACGCTCTGGAAGGCGGCGGTGACGTTCTGGCCCTGGCCGATCAGCATGCCGGCGCGCCGCAGCGAATCGCGCACCGCCTCGTTGCCGACCACGTCCTCCGAAGTGCGCACGGCGTCGATAATGGGGATGCCGGCGCCGTACATCATCGCGAACATGCTGGCGAAGCGCGACAGCACCACCTTGTGCAGGATGGGGCCGACCACCGGCAGATTGAGCTTGATCCAGTCCACCCGCTGGCGCAGTGCCGGGTTGAGGCGCAGCAGCGCCGCGCCGCCGACGACCGCCAGCACGACGAGCAGGATGAGCGCCGGCCACCAGGCCTGCAGGAATTCCGACGTACCCATCAGGATGCGCGTCTGCAGTGGCAGTTCGAGCCCGGTGTTGCGGAAGAAGCGCGCCAGATCGGGCACCACCACCAGCATCAGCACGCCGATCACGAACAGCAGGAAGGTGCCGACGATGGCCGGGTAGGTGAGCAGACGGCGGGTCTGCGACACCAGCTCATCCTCCCACTTGAAGGCCTCGACCTGTTCGCGCAGCACTTCCGGCAGGTTGCCGGTCAGTTCGCCGGCGCGCACCAGTGCGCAGAACACCTTGCTGAAGGCGCCCGGATGTTCGGCCATCGCCTGCGACAGCGAACGCCCGCCCTCGATGCTCTCGACCAGCGAGGCGACGATTTCGCGCATGCGCGGGTGTTCGGTCGAATCGCGCAGGTCGGTCAGTGCCTCGATCAGCGGCACGCCGGAACGCACCAGCTGTTCGAGGTGAAAGCTGAAGTTGATCAGTTCGATACGCGGCAGGCTGTGGCCGAACAGCGGCTGCGCGTGCTTCATCGGCTGGCCGTTCACGAAGTCGAGCTGCATGCGCTTCAGGCGCATTTCCAGATCGACCAGGTTGGCGGCGTCCATGCGGCCGAACACCATACGGCCCTGCGCGTTCATCGCCTTGTACGAGAAGATGGCCACCGCGCTACCTCGCGTACCAGTCCGGCCCGCCCTGGCTCATGCGCTCGGTCAGGTCGACCACGCGCGCCAGCTCTTCCAGCGAGGTCGAGCCGTCGAGCACGCGCCGCAGGCCGTCCTCGGCCAGCGTACGGAAGCCCTTGGCGCGGGCGGCGTTGCGCAGTTCGCGCGCGGTGGCGCGGCGGGCGACCAGCTCGTCGAGGTCGGAATCCATGCGCAGCAGTTCCATCACCGCCAGCCGGCCACGGTAGCCAGTGAATTCGCAGGCCGGGCAGCCGACCGCGTCGTGGATGTCCGGCGGATTGCCGTCGCGCACGCCGAGCAGATGTACTTCGTGCGGCTCGGCCGCGCGCGCCCGGCGGCAATAGACGCACAGCCGGCGCAGCAGACGTTGCGCGATCACGCCGATGATGTTGCCGGCCATGATGTCCGGCAGGATGCCGATGTCGAGCAGGCGCGGAATGGCGCCCAGCGCCGAATTGGTGTGCAGCGTCGAATACACCTGGTGACCGGTCATCGCGGCGCGGAAGGCCATGTCGGCGGTTTCGGCATCGCGGATCTCGCCGACCAGGATGATGTCCGGGTCCTGCCGCATCATCGAACGCACGCCGTTGGCGAAATCGAGCTTGACCGATTCGGCGACCGAGGTCTGGCGGATCTGCGCCATCGGGTACTCGACCGGGTCCTCCAGCGTCATGATGTTCACGCCTTCGGAATTGATGTGGTTCAGCACCGAATAGAGCGTGGTGGTCTTGCCGCTGCCGGTCGGGCCGGTGGCGAGGATGATGCCCTCCGGTCGCGCGATCATCAGTTTCAGCTGGTCGAGCTGCGACTCGGCCAGACCGAGGCCGTCGAGCGGCACGATGCCGCGTGCGCGATCGAGGATGCGCAGCACGATGTTCTCGCCGTGCAGCGTCGGTTGCGACGACACGCGGAAGTCCACCGGCCGACCGCTGATGGTGAGCGAAATGCGGCCGTCCTGCGGCGCGCGCATTTCGGCGATGTTCATGCCCGCCATCACCTTGATGCGCACCGCCATCGCCGGCCAGTAGGAGCGGTGCAGCGCACGGATCTGCCGCAGCAGGCCGTCGATGCGGTAACGGATGCGCAGGAAGCCGGCTTCCGGCTCGAAGTGGATGTCGGACGCTTCGCGCTTGACCGCATCGGTCAGCAGCGCATCGATCAGGCGCACCACCGGCTGGCTGTACTCGTCGGCCGACGCGGCCAGCGCGCGGTAGTCGACCTCGCCGGTTTCCAGTTCGGTCAGGATGCCTTCGATCGACAGTT
Source organism: Methyloversatilis sp. NSM2 (assembly GCF_038066675.1). Lineage (NCBI taxonomy): Bacteria > Pseudomonadati > Pseudomonadota > Betaproteobacteria > Nitrosomonadales > Sterolibacteriaceae > Methyloversatilis > Methyloversatilis sp. NSM2. Next base: position 159,289 of record NZ_JBBUKV010000005.1, on the reverse strand, counting down.
CGTGGCCGTAGGCCTGGTCGATCGCGTGCGCCAGCTCGGTTTCGCCGGCCAGCACGGTGTCGAGGTCCATGCCCTCGGGCAGCAGCGCGCGCAGCTGGTCGAGGGCGACGATGTCGTTTACGTCTGAAACGGCCACCGTCAGCCGACGGGCGCTCGGCGCGTAGTTAAGCGGCAGCAGCAGATGGCGCTTGGCGAGCGCCTGCGGCACCAGGCGCAATGCGTCGGCATCGACCAGCGCGTGCGTCAGGTCTACCGTGCGCTTGCCCAGCGTGACGCCGAGCGCGTCGCGCAGCGTCGCTTCGCTGACGAAGCCGAGCTGAACCAGCAACCGGCCCATCGGGATGTTCTGCCGTTGCTGTTCCTGCAGCGCGATGCGCAGCTGGTCCTCCGACACCAGCCCCTGCGCGAGCAGCATCTGGCCAAGCGGCTGGCGTTGTGGTTTGACCGGAGCATTCATCGCGTCAGCGTGCCTCCAGCGACCGGATGCGCGCCGCCACCATGTCGGCATCGAAGGCCGCGGCGTGCTGCGCGCGCAGCGACATCGCCTCGCGGTAGTACTGTAGTGCGAGGCGCGGCTGGCGCAGCTGGTCCAGGCTGACGGCGAGGTTGTAGGCGTGGTCGGGCTGCTCGGGTGCCAGCGTGTAGGCGTTGAAATAGGCCTGCTGCGCCTCGCGCCAGCGCGCCTGCGACGCATACAGCGAACCGAGCGCGAACGCGGCGGCGGCCGATTTCGGCTGGGCAGCCGCGATGTCGAGCAGGCGCGCTTCCTGGACTGCCGGATCGACGTTGTCGCTGAGTGCGACGCGGGCGGCGGTATCCGACGGATCGACTTCGGCGATGCGCCGCATCAGCTGGCGCACGCCGGCTTCGTCGCGCCGGTGCTGGGCCAGCGCGGCCAGACCGTGCAGCGCGTCGGGATTGCGCGGATCGGCGCGCAACGCGCGTTCGTAGGCGATACGGGCGCGGTCGAACTCGCCAGCCTGGAAGGCGGTGTAGCCGTCCGCCACGTCCTGCGGCACGGCGGGGGCATTACGGGTAATGCGGATCGGCGCGGCGGCTGGTGCGGGCGGCGGCGCCTCGACCACCGGCGGGTTGGCCGACAGCTGACCGGACAGGAAACGGGACGAATCCGGCATCGCCGGCGCGGTTACGGGAAGCGCGGCCCGGCTCGGGGCGATCGGCTCGGCGGCAGGCGCGGTAGCGGTAGCGGTCGGGGGGGCCATGGCCAACGGAGACTGTTCGACCGGCGCCTTGACCGGTTCGGCCATTGGCGTGTTCGTCGGGGCTGCGACGGGTGCTGCCACGGGTATTGCAGGCGCCGAGCGGCCGCTGTCCAGCGACGACAACTGCCAGGCGACCCAGCCGCCGACGCCGAGCAGCAGCAGCGCGCCGCCACCGAGCAGCCAGGCCAGCGAGGACGGACGCGACGTCGGCTTCTTCGCGTCGAACAGCAGGCGCGCCGCCTCGCTGCCCGGGCTGGCGGGCGGCGGTATGGACGGGGTGGGTTCCGGCACGTCGAGCCCGGCGAAGCGGGCGGCCTGAGCGATTTCGTCGTCGATCAGTTCGAGTTCGTGAGCCGGGGTGATGCGCGGGGCGGCGGGCGCCGGCTGCGGCTCGGTAGCCGGTGCGTCGCCACCGCCCTCGTCGTCGCGACGCTTGGCCGCCTCGGCCTTCTTCAGCGCCTCCAGCAGCAGGCTCACGGCGCCGGCTCCGTGGACGGTCCTTTCGGCGGCTGCAGCGTCGGCGGCGGAAAGGTCGGCGTCAGGAAGTCTCGACCCGGCAGCGCGCTGCTCAACGGCGCGTAGTCGCCGTCCAGGCTGGCGTCAGCGATGACCACCGGGCGGATCAGCACCACCAGTTCGGTCTTGCGCGAGGTTTCGTTGCGCGCCGACAGCAGCGGTCCAAGTATCGGCAGCACCGATACACCCGGAATGCTGTCGCGACGGAAATTGATCTCGTCCTGCATCAGCCCGCCGAGCACGGCGGTTTCGCCGCTGGCTACACGCATCACCGATTCGAGTTCGCGCGTCTGGATGACCGGCACCAGATTCGGCGCGCTGAGGTCGGGCGTCGGGTCCTGCGCGTCGCCCACCTTGCGCGAAATCGTCGGCCGCACATTGAGCAGCACGAAGCCGTCTGCGCTGATCTGTGGCGTCACCGCCATCACCAGGCCGACCGACACGGAACGCGGCGTCGCGGTGAAGCTGCGTACCGCCTGCGTGTTGGTGTTGGCGACGACGTCGGACTTGATCTCGAAGTAGACGATGTTGTTGACCACCTTGAGCAGCGCGGTCTGGTTGTTCAGCACCGACAGTTTCGGGCTGGACAGCACCTTCACGTCGCCATAGGTTTCGAGCAGCTTGATGCTGTCCGACAGTTCGCGGTTGCGTCCGAGTCCGATCGCGAAGGGCTGGTTGGTCGTGAAGTCGGTCGAGGTGGTGTTCAGCGACAGCGTGGCGCCACCGCGCTTGCCGCCGCCGGCGAAGGCGGTCCAGTCTATGCCCTGCTGGTAGTTGTCGGTCAGCTGCACCTCGGCGATGGTTGCCTCGATCAGCACCTGGCGGCGCGCGATGCGCGTCACCTGGGTGATGAATTCCTGCACCTTCTCGTGCTGGCGTGAGGTGGCGCGCACATTGATGACGCCGGTCTCGGGATTCAGGATGACGGCCGCCGCTTCGCGGAAGGTGGTCCGCCGCTCAGGCGGCGTTGCCGAGCCCTCGGCACCGGCCATCGGTGCCACCGGCGCTTCGCTGCTCTCGGCCGGCAGCAGCTTGTCGGTCTCGCGCAGCAGGTCGCGGATATTGCGTTCCAGCGATTCCCAGAAGCGGTTCCGCGCGACGTTCTCGATGCGCGTGCTCGAACTGTTGCCGGCGGCCGTCGCACCAGTGCCGACGACGCTGCCGCCACCGCCGCCGGCGCTGCTGACCGCGGCCGACGTGGTCGAGGCGATCTGCGTGTTGATCGACACCGCGCCGGTCACGTCGCGCGACATGTTCACGTAGTCGACGCGGTAGCTGCGCAGGAAGGGGGCGTCCGGCATCACCACCAGATTCTGGCCGTCCAGTTCGAAACGCATGTCGACCTGGTGGGCGATGCGCGCCAGCAACTGCGGCAGCGTCTGGTCGATCGCGTTCAGCGTGACTGCGCCCTCGATGCCCGGGTGGATGTCGACGTTGACCCGAGCGTCGCGCGCCAGCGCGAACAGCAGTTCGCGCACCGGTACCTGATTCACCACCACGCTGTAGGTTTCGGTCTTGTGCCGCGGTTGCGGCTGCGGTGGCGCGAGCGGCCGGGTGACCGGCGGCGGGATGTCGTCGGCCGGTCGTGCCGCGGGCTTGTCGGCCAGTACATGGGCGGTTGAGGCCGGCTGCGGCGCATGTACGGCGCAGCCGGTCAGCAGCGCCATCAGGGTGCCGAGCAGACCGATGCGGCGGTAACGGGAGGGCCGTCCGGTCCGGGTGTCGGCAGGTGCAGCACGCATCGATGCGGTCATGGTCGCGGTGGCGGACGGGGTTCGGAAAAGGATGGTACGCGCAATCATTGGCGGATCAAGATGATGCGCGGGCCATCGTACACGATAAATTCCATTGTCATGGTTTGTCGGTGCGCAGGCTGCGCAGCTGCCGCACGACGGGCCGCGTGCCGCGTATCCAGTCGGGCATCGCGTCGACCGCCTGCTGCGCGCTGCGCAGATCGGCGAAATCGCCATAGATCACCGCCAGCTGCGTGTCGCCCGCGGTGTCCGTGCGGTAGGCACGCAGCTGCTGCGGATCAAGTGCGCGGCCCGCGCGACGCACGTAGTCGAGCACGTGGTCGGCACGACCGGCGGGCACCGACATCAGTTGCACGAACCAGCGTTCGCCCGGGGCCGTCGTCGACCAGGCCCGGCTCGCCGTCAGCAGCGATTCCAGAGGATCGGCCGGAGCCGGCGCAGGAGGCGCGGCCAGCTCACCTGTATTCGCGGGCAACGCGGCCGGGGTGGGCGGCGTCGGCGCTGTCGCTGCGGCCGCCTCCGCGCGGGCGGTCACCGTGTCGGCAACCGACGGTGCGGCCACCCGATCGCCGCGGCCGAGCAGATAGCCGGCGCCGACCAGCGCAACTCCGCCCAGCGTGAGCAGCAAGTTGCGCGCTGCCTTGCGCTGCGGCGGCAGGTCAGCGCGCGTCTGCGTGTCGGCGGCGGCGCGTTGCGCGTCGGCCAGCGTCACCGCGTGTGCGTTGCGGGCGAAAGCGGCCAGCAGGGACTTGTCGGCCAGCACGTTGATGCGCCGGGTGAGACCGCCGGAATCGCGCGCGATGCGTGCCGTCGCCGCCCGCTCGAACACAGCCGGGCCTCGATAGCCGGCGGCGCGCATGCGGAAGTCGATGTAGGTCGCGACGTCATCCGGCGCCAGCGGGTCGAGCCGGAAGTGTTGCGTGATGCGGTCCTTCAGCTGGCGCATGTCCGGCCGGTCGAGCAGGGCGTCGAGTTCCGGCTGGCCGAACAGCGCGATCTTGATCAGCTTGTGGCGCTCGGATTCGAGATTGGACAGCAGGCGGATCTGTTCCAGCGTATCGGCCGGCATCGCATGCGCTTCGTCGATCAGCAGCACGATCTGCCGACCCGCCGAGAACTCGGCGACCAGCGCCTGCTGCACTGCGCGCAGCATGCGGTGAGCGCTGTCGCCAGCGGTGTCGGCGCAGCCCAGCTCGTCGGCCAGCACGGCCAGCAGCTCGCCGCGGTTCATCAGCGGATCGGCCAGGTAGATCGCGCGCAGGTGCGGCGGCAGTCTGCCAATCAGCACGCGCGCGAGCATGGTCTTGCCGGTGCCGACTTCGCCGCTCACCTTGACCAGACCCTCTTCGCGGCCGAGCGCGTAGACCAGCGCGTCAAGCAGCGCGCTGCGGTTGGCGCCGCCGAAGAAAAAGTCGGCGTGCGGGGTGATCAGGAAGGGCGCTTCGCGCAGGCCGAAGTGATCGAGATACATGTCAGTCCTGCGCGCCGGCGTCGCCGTCCGGCGCTTCCATCCGGTGATACAGCGTGGTGCGCGCGATGCCGAGCAGGCGCGCCGCAGCGCTGACGTTGCCGCGCGCCAGGCGCATGGCTGCATCTATATAGGCGGATTCCCACTCGCGCAGCTTGGCGTCGAGGCGGAAGCCGCCGGCGCGCAGTTCGGCAGTGGCGATGTCTATCAGGTCGCCGTCCTCGTCCGCAGCCGCGCCGCTGCGTATGGTCGGGTCGAACTCGGCGAGCAGGGCCTCGCGACCGACTTCCTGACCCGGATACTTCGTGGCGAGACGGATGACGATGTTGCGCAGTTCGCGCACATTGCCGGGAAAACCGTAGTCCAGCCAGGCGGTGCGCGCCGCGGCGTCGAGCGTGAAGGGCGGGCGGGCGAGCTGGGCGCAGAACTGGCTGCGGAAATGATCGAGCAGGCGCAGGCGGTCGTCGCCCATGTCGCGCAGCGGCGGCAGCGAAATGGTGAATACGCTGAGCCGGTGGTAAAGATCCGAGCGGAAGCGGCCGGCGCGCACTTCGGCGCCGAGGTCACGGTTGGTGGCGGCGACGATGCGCGCGTTCGACCGCCGCAACTGGGTTTCGCCGACGCGCTGGAACTCGCCGTTCTCGAGCACGCGCAGCAGCTTGGCCTGCAGGTCCAGCGGCAGTTCGCCGATCTCGTCGAGGAAAAGCGTGCCGGCGGCGGCTTCCTCGAAATAGCCCGCGCGCGCCGACTGCGCGCCGGTGAACGCACCGCGGGCATGACCGAACAGCGTGGGTTCGACCAGACTGGGCGAGATGGCGGCGCAGTTCAGCGCCAGGAAGGGGCGGTCGCTGCCGCCGACGGCGTGCAGGCGGTTGGCCACGATGTCCTTGCCGGTGCCGGATTCGCCCTCGATCAGCACCGGGTAGGGCAGGCGTGCGTACTGCTCGATCTGCGCGCGCAGGCGTTCCACCTGTGCGCTGACGCCGATCAGGGCCGGCAGCGCCGGCGCGTCCTCCTCGTGACAGGTCCGCGCCAACTGGCGCAGCAGCGCATTGAGCGCCTGCGGCTGCGCCGGTTTGGCGACGAATTCGGTGGCGCCGAGTGCGCGAGCGTGGCGCGCGACATTCTCCTCGCCCTGGCCCGACAGCACGACGATGCGCGTGTCCTGCGAATGCGCCAGCAGGTCGGCGATCAGCGCGTAGCCTTCATCGGGACGATGCGGGTTGGGCGGCAGGCCGAGATCGATCAGCGCCAGCGCAGGCGGACTCGCCTGCTCGCGCAGCCAATTGATGGCGGCGCTGCGCGATGCGTGGCTGACCACGTCGAAATCCGCTTCGAGCAGGAAAGACAGCGAGTCGGCAATCAGCGGATCGTCGTCGACGATGAGCAGTCCGGGGCGGCTCGCAGGGGATCGGGCTGAATTCGGCATGTGTGCCGGTCATCATAGCGCAGCGCGCAGCGGTGGATTCCGCCCGGCGGAGGCGCCCGGCGCGTCTGCTACAATCCGCGACCTTTACCACAAGACCGTTCCGCGCTCGTGTCCGCTTCCCCTCCGGCCGAAGACATTCTGGTCGACCTGTCGAGTGTCGACTTCGCGTACGACAAGCGGCCCATCCTGACCGGCATCAATCTGCGCATTCCGCGCGGCAAGCTCGTCGCCATCATGGGTGGCAGCGGCTGCGGCAAGACGACGCTGCTGCGCCTGATCGGCGGTCAGCTGAAGCCGACCGCCGGCCGCATCCAGGTGGCCGAGCACGATCTGGCCAAGCTGTCGCGTCGCGACATGTACGCGCTGCGCCGGCGCATGGGCATGCTGTTCCAGTTCGGCGCGCTGTTCACCGATCTGACCGTTTTCGACAACGTCGCTTTCCCGCTGCGCGAGCACACCGATCTGCCGGAAGACATGATCCGCGATCTGGTGCTGATGAAGTTGCACGCGGTCGGTCTGCGCGGCGCGCACAAGCTGATGCCGAACGAGCTGTCCGGCGGCATGTCGCGCCGGGTGGCGCTGGCGCGCGCGGTGGCGCTCGATCCGATGCTCATCATGTACGACGAGCCTTTCGCCGGCCTCGATCCGATCTCGCTGGCGGTGGTCGGTCAGCTCATCCGCAAGCTCAACGACGCGCTCGGCGCCAGTTCCATCATGGTGACGCACGACGTGCACGAATCGCTGGAAATCGTCGATTACATCTACTTCCTGTCGGGCGGCAAGGTGGTCGCGCAGGGCACGCCGGACGAGATCCGCGCCTCGACTGACCCGTTCGTGAAGCAGTTTGTCAATGCCGAAACCGACGGGCCGCTCCCTTTCCACTATCCGACCGACGACTACCGCCAGGCCCTGATGGAGGTCCGTTCATGATCGCGCGCGTGTTCCGCGCCATGGGCGCCCGCACCGTCGATGGCATCTGGCGGCTGGGTTTCGCCACCCGCTTCTTATTTGCCATCCTGCTGCGCTCGGGCACTTCGTTCGCGCGCTTCCAGCTGACGATACGCGAGGTTTTCTCGACCGGCGTGCTGTCGCTGATCATCATTCTGGTGTCCGGCTTCTTCGTCGGCCTGGTACTCGGCCTGCAGGGCTACGAAACGCTGCAGCGCTACGGTTCCAGCGAGGCGCTGGGCATTCTGGTCGCACTGTCGCTGGTACGCGAACTGGGTCCGGTAGTCGCCGGCCTGCTGTTCGCCAGTCGCGCCGGCTCGGCGCTGACTGCCGAAATCGGCCTGATGAAGACGACCGAGCAGCTGAAGGCGATGGACATGATGGCGGTCGACCCGATCGCCCGCGTCGTCGCGCCGCGCTTCTGGGGTGGCGTCATTTCGATGCCGCTGCTGGCCGCCCTGTTCTCGACCATGGGCGTGTTCGGCGCCTGGTTCATCGGCGTCGTGTTCATCGGCGTCGACGACGGCGCTTTCTGGTCACAGATGCAGGCGTCGGTCGATTTCCGATACGACATCGTGAACGGCGTCATCAAGAGCGTCGTTTTCGGCTTCGCGGTCGCGCTGATCGCGGTTTTCGAAGGTTATGACTCGGCGCCCACCGCCGAGGGCGTGTCGCGGGCGATCACCCGTACCGTCGTCAATTCGGCGCTGGCCATTCTGGCGCTGGACTTTGTGCTGACCTCCTTCATGTTCAGGGGCAATGGATGAACCGTACCGTTCTCGACCTGTGGGTCGGTGTTTTTGTCGCCGTCGGCGTGGCTGCAGTGTTGTTTCTGGCACTAAAGGTCGGCAACCTTGCGTCCGCTAACATCGGGGAGACATACAGGCTGCAAGCCAACTTTGATAACATCGGCGGCCTGAAACCGCGTGCTCCCGTAAAAAGTTCGGGTGTCGTGGTGGGCCGGGTGACGGAAATCACTTTTGACCCGAATCTGTATGTCGCCGTGGTGAAAATGGATGTGGACAAGCGCTACAGTTTCCCGCGCGACACTTTCGCAACCATTCTGACCTCGGGTTTGTTGGGTGAGCAGTACATCGGTTTCGAAGTCGGTGGCGACACCGAAATGCTTCAGGCCGGTGCCACCATCACCAAGACGCAGTCTGCAGTGGTGCTTGAAAAGCTGATCAGCCAGTTCATGTTCAACAAGGCTGCCGAGAGCCCGACCGCTCCCGAGCAGTGACGTACCGAATGCATAGCCGGGAAGCCCGACAGATGACCAAAACCAACAAGCAGTCGAATCTCAACATCCGCTCGGTGCTTGCCGCCACCGCTGCAGCCACGCTGTTCACCGGCTGTGCGACCTCGGGCAATCCCAAGGATCCGATCGAAGGCTACAACCGCGCGATGTTCTCGTTCAACGAGACGGTCGACAAGGCCGTAATCAAGCCGGTCGCCCAGGGCTACGACTTCGTGATGCCGGATCCGGTGCAGACCGGCGTCTCCAATTTCTTCGCCAACATCGCCGACCTGTGGACGGGCGTGAACAACCTGCTGCAGGGCAAGCCGGTCGATGCGCTCTCGGACGCCGGCCGCGTGCTGGTCAACTCGACCCTGGGCATTCTCGGCCTGTTCGACGTCGCGACGCCGATGGGCCTCGAAAAGCACGAGGAAGATTTCGGTCAGACCCTCGGCCGCTGGGGTGTCGGCGACGGCGCCTACGTGGTGCTGCCGATTCTCGGCCCGCGCACCGTGCGTGATACCTTCGGTCTTGCTGCAGACATCTATGTCGACCCGGTGCGTGACGCCGATGCTCATCGCGGCTACCGCAACACCGCCATCGCGCTGCGCGCCATCGACACCCGTGCCAACCTGCTGAAGGCGGAGGATGCGCTCGAAGCGGCGGCCATCGACAAGTACGCCTATGTGCGCGACGCCTATCTGCAGCATCGCCGCAGTGCCATCCATGACGGCAACCCGCCGCGCGAAGCCGATGACTCGGCGTCGCTGCCCAGCGAGAACCTTCTGACGATGGAACCGCTCGAATCGACATGGACGATGATGCTTGTCGGCGCGCCGGAGAAGTCGGACGTTGATGCAGCGAATGCGTCCGAGCCGGCCACCGAACCGGTGGACACCGCAGCCGTCTCGTTCTGATCGGCAGGCCCGGCGCTACGCCGGGCAGCGCGGTCATCACGGCCTGTCGCGTTCCGACAGGCCTCTTTCTTTTCCGGGAGCACATATGTTCAAGCGCTTTGTTCAATTACTGATGGTTGCCTTCGCCGCAAGTGCGGTCGCGCAGGCAAACGTGCTGAAGGCGCCGGACGTGCTGGTCAAGGAAGTGACCGAGGATGTCCTGACCACGCTGCGCACCGATCCGTCGATCAAGGCCGGCGATACGGCCAAGACGGCGGAACTGGTCGAAACCCGCGTGCTGCCGCATTTCAATTTCACGCGCATGACGGCGCTGGCGCTCGGCAAGGAGTGGCGCGCGACGACGCCCGAGCAGAAGAAGGTGCTGACCGAAGAGTTCCGCACCCTGCTGGTGCGTACCTATTCGAACGCGCTGACCAGCTATCGCAACCAGACCGTCGATTACCGCCCGTTCAAGATGGGCGCCGCCGACACCGACGTGACGGTGCGCACGCAGATCAACCAGCCGGGCGGTCGCCCGATTCCGCTCGACTACGCGCTGGAGAAGAAGGAAGAGGGCTGGAAGGTGTACGACGTGATGGTGTCTGGCGTCAGCCTGGTGACCAACTACCGCGAAACCTTTGCCGCAGAGATACGTGCCGGCGGTGTCGATGGTCTGGTCAAGACGCTGCGCGCCAAGAACGCATCGACCGCACCGGCTCCGTTGCCTGCGCCGGCTGCGGCGGCCAAATGATCGCGCTCGACAACGGCGTGCTGCGCGTCAGCGGCACGATGCGACTGCCCGAGGCGATGGCGCTGCGCGACGCCGGTCTGGCGCTGCTGCCTTCGGCAAAGTCGATCGACCTGTCGGCAGTCGAGGACGTCGATTCGTCGGCCATCGCCGTGCTGCTCGCGTGGGAACGTGCGAGCGGCGGCAGCGATGGCCCGCTGCCGGTCACGGGTGCACCGGCCGGACTGACCAGCCTGGCCCGACTGTACGAGGTGTCGTCCTACTGCGGACTGGACGCCGACGACGCGACTGCTCGCTGATGTGTGCTTCTTCCGGCCTCCTGTGGGGGCCGGTACTGCAGTTCTTTCATGTCTGATTCCACCGCTGCCTTGCTGATCGAGGGCGTCTGCAAGCGATTCGGTTCGCTGCAGGCGCTCGACAACGTTACGCTCGAAGTGAAGCAGGGCGAATTCTTCGGCCTGCTCGGGCCGAACGGCGCCGGCAAGACCACGCTGATTTCCGCGATGGCCGGCCTGTGCCGTGCCGATTCCGGCTCGATCCGCGTGCTCGGGCACGATACGGTGACCGACTACCGCGCCGCGCGCGCCCGGCTGGGCGTCGTGCCGCAGGAACTGGTGTTCGATCCCTTTTTCACCGTGCGCGAAACGCTGCGCATCCAGTCCGGTTATTTCAGCCTGCGCCGCAACGACGACTGGATCGACGAAATCCTGCAGCGGCTGGATCTCGAAGCGAAGGCGGACGTGAACATGCGCCGCCTGTCCGGTGGCATGAAGCGACGCGTGCTGGTGGCGCAGGCGCTGGTGCATCGGCCGCCGCTCATCGTGCTCGACGAGCCCACGGCCGGCGTCGACGTCGAACTGCGCCAGGGCCTGTGGGCCTTCGTGCGCGACCTGAACAGGCAGGGCCACACCATCGTGCTCACGACGCACTACCTCGAAGAGGCGGAAAGCCTGTGCGGGCGTATCGCCATGCTGAAGCAGGGGCGGGTGGTCGCGCTGGAACGGACGGCCGACCTGCTGTCGCGCCGTGTGCAGCAGACGCTGCGTCTGCGGCTGGGCGGTGGTGCGGCGCTGCCGGCCGAGTTCCGCGCCCTGGCGCGGGCCACGCCCGACGGCCGGGTCGCCATCGTGCTCGACAGCGCGGACGACGTCGCGGCCTGTCTGGCGCGATTGCGCGCTGCGGGCGTCACCTTCGACGACATAGAACTGGTGAAGCCCGATCTCGAGGACGTGTTCATCGCCATGATGCAGGACGCTGCCTGATGAGCATGGCCCTGCGTACCCTGCTGTACAAGGAGTTGTTGCGCTTCTGGAAGGTGAGCTTCCAGACCGTGGCGGCGCCGGTGCTGACCGCGCTGCTCTACCTGTTGGTGTTTTCGCACGTGCTCGACCGCCAGGTCGAAGTCTATGGCGGTGTCAGCTATACCGCCTTCCTGGTGCCGGGCCTCGTCATGATGAGCCTGCTGCAGAATGCGTTCTCGAACAGCTCGTCGTCGCTGATCCAGTCCAAGGTGACCGGCAACATCGTATTCGTGCTGCTGCCGCCGATTTCCTACCGCGAGTTCTTCGCCGCCTATGTGCTGGCCGCGGTGATACGTGGCCTGGTGGTTGGCGCGGGCGTCTGGCTGGTGACGTTGTGGTTCGTCGAGCTGCCTTATGCCCATCCGCTGTGGATACTGTTCTTTGCCACCGTGGGTGGAGCAATTCTTGCAAGTCTCGGCGTGATTGCGGGCATCTGGGCCGACAAGTTCGACCAGCTGGCCGCTTTCCAGAATTTCGTCGTGATGCCGCTCACCTTCCTGTCGGGTGTGTTCTACTCCATACACACGCTGCCCGACTTCTGGCAGGCGGTGTCGCACCTGAACCCTTTTTTCTACATGATCGACGGTTTCCGTTACGGCTTCTTCGGACAGTCGGACGTCTCCCCGTGGATCAGCGCCCTGGTCGCGGGCGGCAGTTTCGCGGTGCTTGCGGGCATTACGCTGAACATGCTGGCGCGCGGCTACAAACTGAGAAGTTGAACATGGTCACTCCCGAAAGCATCCAGGCTTCCATCACCGCCGGCATCGACTGCCAGCACTGTCAGGTCGCTGGTGACGGCCAGCATTTCGAGGCCATCATCGTGTCGACGGCCTTCGAAGGACTGCGCAGCGTGCGCCGTCACCAGCTGGTCTATGCCGCGCTGGGCGACCGCATGCGCGAGGAAATCCACGCGCTGTCGATGAAGACGCTGACGCCGGACGAGTGGAAGGCCTGATCGCCCGATGGACAAGCTGTTGATCGAAGGCGGCCATCGTCTGCAGGGCGAGGCCGAAATGTCGGGCGCGAAGAACGCGGCGCTGCCCATTCTGTGTGCCGCGCTGCTGACGCGTGAACCGCTCACGCTGACCAATGTGCCGCAGCTGAACGATATCGGCACCATGCTCAAGCTGCTGGCGCAGATGGGCGTGGCGGTGCAGCGCGACGGTTCGACCGTCACGCTGGATGCGTCCGGTCTGAACAATCCGGTGGCGCCCTATGAAATGGTGAAAACCATGCGCGCCTCCATCCTGGTGCTCGGCCCGCTGGTCGCGCGCTGCGGCGAGGCGCGCGTGTCGCTGCCCGGCGGCTGCGCCATCGGCGCGCGCCCGGTGGATCAGCACATCAAGGGTCTGCAGGCGATGGGCGCCGAGGTCGCGGTCGAGCACGGCTATGTCGTCGCGCGCACGGCGCGGCTCAAGGGTGCGCGCCTGTTCACCGACATGGTGACGGTCACCGGCACCGAAAACCTGATGATGGCAGGCGCGCTCGCCGACGGTGAGACGGTGATCGAGAACGCCGCGCGCGAGCCCGAAGTGGTCGATCTGGCCAACTGCCTGGTTGCCATGGGCGCCCGTATTTCCGGCGCCGGCACCGACGTGATCCGCATCCAGGGTGTCGAGCGCCTGCATGGCGCGACCCATCGCATCATGCCGGACCGCATCGAAACCGGTACCTATCTGTGTGCGGCCGCCGCGGCCGGCGGCGAAATCCGCCTGACCGGCACGTCGGCCGGCTACCTGGATGCGGTGATCGACAAGCTGATGGACGCTGGCTGCGACATCCGCACCGAGAAGTCGCCGTCCTTCGAAGCCATCGTGCTGAAGGCGCCGGACAAGCTGAAGGCGGTGTCCATCCGCACCGCGCCCTATCCGGCTTTTCCGACCGACATGCAGGCGCAGTTCATGGCGATCAACACCGTGGCCGAAGGCACCGCCATCATCCGCGAAACGATTTTCGAGAACCGTTTCATGCACGCGGTCGAACTGGCCCGTCTGGGGGCCGACATCCGCATCGACGGCAATACCGCCGTGGTGCAGGGCGTGGCACAGCTCGACGGCGCGACCGTGATGGCGACCGACCTGCGCGCCTCGGCCGGTCTCATCATCGCCGGCCTGGTGGCGCGCGGTGAAACGCTGATCGAACGCATCTATCATCTGGACCGCGGCTACGAGCGCATCGAGCAGAAGCTCAGCGCGCTCGGCGCCACCGTCCGCCGCGTGTCCTGACGACACGCCATCCATACGAGGCACACCGTGCAAGGCATCACCCTGGCGCTGTCCAAAGGGCGCATCTTCGAAGAAACGCTGCCGCTGCTGGCGGCGGCCGGCATCGTGCCGACCGACGATCCGGAGTCGTCGCGCAAGCTCATCATCGGTACCAACCGACCTGACGTGCGCCTGGTCATCGTGCGCGCCTCCGATACGCCGACCTATGTGCAATACGGTGCGGCCGACCTCGGCATCGCCGGCAAGGACGTGCTGCTGGAGCATGGCGGCGCCGGCCTCTACCAGCCGATCGACCTGAACATCGCGCGTTGCCGCCTCAGCGTGGCGGTACCGGCCGGTTTCGATTACGAACAGGCGGTGCGCCGGGGCGCGCGGCTCAAGGTGGCGACCAAGTATGTGCACACCGCGCGCGAACATTTCGCCGCCAAGGGCGTCCACGTCGACCTGATCAAGCTGTACGGATCGATGGAACTGGCGCCGCTGGTGGGGCTCGCAGATGCCATCGTCGATCTGGTCAGCAGTGGAGGCACCTTGCGTGCGAACAATCTGGTCGAGGTTGAACACATCATGGACATCAGCTCGCGTCTGGTCATCAATCAGGCGGCGCTCAAGGTGAAGCACGATCTGCTGACGCCCATCCTGGAGGCGATTCAGGGGGCGGTGCAGGCATGAGTGCAACGAAAATCAGCCGCTTTGATTCGAGCGAGCCGGACTTTCTCGGTCGGCTGGATACGCTGCTGGCCTTCGAAAGTTCGACCGACGACGCGATCGAGACGGCCGTCGCCGGCATCCTGCGCGACGTCCGTGCACGCGGCGACGAGGCGGTCATCGAGTACACGCGCCGTTTCGACCGCATGGACTGCGCCGCCATGGTCGAACTCGAACTGCCGCGCAGTGAGCTTGACGCCGCCTACGCGGGACTGGGCGATACGCAGCGCGCCGCGCTGGCCGAAGCCGCCGACCGCGTGCGGCTCTATCACGAGCGCCAGAAGCAGGATTCCTGGGAATACGCCGAAGCCGACGGCACCCGCCTCGGCCAGAAAGTGACGCCGCTGGACCGCGTCGGCCTCTACGTGCCGGGCGGTCGTGCGTCCTATCCCAGTTCAGTGCTGATGAACGCAATTCCGGCCAAGGTCGCGGGCGTCAAGGAACTGATCATGGTGGTGCCGACGCCCGGCGGCGAACGCAATCCGCTGGTCCTGGCCGCCGCGGCGATCACCGGCGTCGATCGCGTGTTCACGATAGGCGGCGCGCAGGCGGTTGCCGCGCTCGCCTACGGCACGCAGACCATTCCGCAGGTGGACAAGATCGTCGGCCCGGGCAACGCCTATGTCGCCAGCGCCAAGCGGCGCGTGTTCGGCACGGTCGGCATCGACATGGTGGCCGGTCCGTCCGAGGTGCTCATCATTTCCGACGGCCACGGCAATCCGGATTGGGTGGCGATGGATCTGTTCGCCCAGGCCGAGCACGACGAACTGGCGCAGTCCATCCTGCTGTGCACCGACGCCGCCTTCCTCGACCGCGTGCATGCATCGATCGACCGGCTACTGGCTGAAATGCCGCGCCGTGACACCATCGCGACATCGCTCGCCAACCGCGGCGCGCTGATCAAGGTGCGCGATCTGGCCGAGGCCTGCGACCTCGCCAACCGTATCGCACCTGAGCACCTCGAAATCTGCACCGAAGATCCGCGTGCGCTGGTCGACAGCATCCGTCACGCGGGTGCGATGTTCCTCGGCCACTACTCGGTCGAGGCGCTGGGCGACTACTGCGCCGGGCCGAATCACGTGCTGCCGACGATGCGCAGCGCGCGCTTCTCCAGCCCGCTGGGCGTGTACGACTTCCAGAAGCGCACCTCCATTCTCGACATTTCGGCCGAAGGTGCGCAGAAGCTGGGCCGTATCGCGTCGGTGCTGGCGCACGGTGAGGGCCTGCAGGCCCACGCCCGCTCGGCGGAAATGCGGCTGAAGGACTGACTTCCACGCGGCCACGACCCGGCGTACAGTGGCGCCCGGGTCGTGCGCCCGACCTGACCGGTCATGCGCACGTCGTTGCAGCAGTGAACCGATCAGGGAGCAGCCATGCAGCAGTCCGAACACCCCGAAGCGCCACAAGCCGTCGGGGATGCGCAGGATCTACCTTTCCCGGTGGTGCGTGAGGTCGGGTTGTTCGCCTGTTTCGACTGGCTTGGCCGGGCGTTTCAGGACATGCGCGCGAGTCCTGGTGGCAGCCTGTTCTATGGCGCCTGTTTCGCCTTCATGGGGCTGGTGCTGACCACGGTGTTTCGCCATGCCTATCACCTGACTTCGGCGCTGGTGTGCGGCTTCCTGCTGCTCGGCCCCTTCCTGTCGCTCGGCCTGTACGACCTGTCCCGCCAGCGCGAGTCCGGGCAGTCGCCGGTGCTGGCGCATTCACTGACCGCCGGCGGCCACAATGCCGGCGCGATCGGCGTATTCGCCGTCATCCTCATCATCATCTTCCTGGTGTGGGCTCGTGCCTCGCTGGTGGTGTTTGCGCTGTTCTACACGACGCAGATGCCGTCGGTGGACCACTTCCTCGAACAGGTGCTGACGCTGCAGAACGTCGAATTCCTGATGGCTTACGCGGTCGTCGGCTTCATCTTTGCATCGCTGGTGTTTGGTGCCAGTGTGGTCGCCATCCCGCTGATGCTGGACCGCCGACAGGACGCGGTGACGTCCATTCTCGCCAGCCTGTTCGCGCTCGGCCACAATCCGGGGCCGATGCTGGTGTGGGCCGCGCTCATCGTGATTTTCGCGGTGATCGGTTTCCTGACCTTCTTCCTTGGACTGATCGTACTGATGCCGCTGGTCGGGCATGCCACCTGGCACGCCTACCGGGCGCTGATCGAACCGCTCCAGCACCCGGCAGCCGTCGCTTAGCGCCTGCGGAACAGACCCAGCACGCCGAGCCCCGCCATCATCATCAGCGCGGTCGATGCTTCGGGTACGGCGGAGACCGCGAACGGCGTCGTGTCGGGCACGGCGTCGGCATGAACGCCGTCGGTGAAGGCAGTCCAGTTGGCGACGTCATTCACCGTGCTGCGGTAGGCCGCGAAATCGGCGGCGCCGCTGCGTGAGCCCGTGTAGCTGGCGTAATCGGTGCTGGCGGGCAGGGCGATCGCATTCACGCCAGCGGTGAGGCCGGCTGCGCTCAGTGCCGTTGCGGCTGCTGCTGCACCTTCCGACGACACCGCAGCAAGAAAGGTTGTCGGAGCCGAGGTGCCGCTGCCGACATAGGCGTAGAGCGTGTCGGCCGTGCTGCTGAGCGCGGCATTGCCGGTGCCGCTCAGGCTGCCGGTAGATGCTGCGCGACCTGCCTGATCGATGTCGCTGAAACGGATGACCGTGCCGGCCGCGATGATGCCGGCGCCGGTCTGCCAGGTGTGGAAGCCTTCGGAACTGGTGAAGGCGGCGCCATCCCAGTTGCTGTCGGTGAAGTAGATCGTGCTGTTGGCCGCCAGATCGGTCAGCGCGACGATGGCCCAGCCGTCCTCGTCGGCATTGAAGGCGGTAAACGCGATATCGCCCGCCCCGAGCGCGTGGGCGCCCTGTGCAGACAGGCACAGCGACGCGATGCACAGCATTCTTGCTGAAAACATGAACACCTCCTCCTGAATGAATGCAGCCGTTCCGGATGGAACGGCCTGCCGGGGGTGGTGTGTCTCCAGCGGCTGCGAGACCGCTCAGGCGATGTAATGGTTGATGTGTGTGCGCCCACCCGGCGTCAATCTATGACATCGGGCTTGAATATGCAAAAAGAATATTCAGCGCAGCGTCAGGCCGGTCCACCCCTGCTTGCGCAGGCACTCGTAAAGTCCGCGGGTGACGGTGCCGGCCGTGGTGTCGGGCGCGTGGGCTTCGCCCAGCGTGGACAGGCATTGCGTCTGGTCGGCAATCAGTTCGTTCGCGCCGGCGCCCATCTTCGACCACATCGCGATGCGCAGGCGGGCGAGCGGGTCCTTCGGAACGGCGGGGGCCGGTGCGGCGGTGGTGCGGGCCGCCGGAGCGGGCCGGGCCGGTTCGGCGTCCGGCGAGGCCGGTTCGGCGCCCGGCGTGGCCGCTTCGGCCGCGGGCGCCGGTTGCACTTCAGCGGCTGCTTCGCTTTCCTCGACCGACACCAGCGTGATCTGCGACAGCTCCTCGGTCGAGCGCGTCCACCAGCCCTTCGCCTCCATGCACTGGATGAAGGCGGTCCGCTCCGTGGTGGTGCCCATGCAGGCGCGCTCGTCGCGGCGATAGTCGGCGCCACCAGCCCCCTGCTTGAAGGACACGCTGGTGCAGCCGGCGAGCAGGCCGAGCGTCAGTGCGGAAAGGAAAAGCGGGCGGGTAAGGCGCATGGCTGAACGGAAAGAGGACGAAGACCTCTCCCGTTCAGCAAGAAGTGCTCCAGCGCGTCAAACGATGTCCTGCAGGGCTTCGACCAGCGCGTCGCACTGCGCATTGGTCCCTACCGTGATGCGCAGGAACTGGTCGATGCGCGGCGCCTTGAAGTGGCGGACCAGGATGCGCCGCTCGCGCAGTTGCGCCGACAGGGTGGCCGCGTCGTGGCGCGGATGGCGCGCGAACACGAAATTCGCCGCCGACGGCAGCACCTCGAAGCCGAGCGCGCTCAGTTCCTCAGCCAGCCGTTCGCGGCTGGCGATGACGCGGCGGCGGGTCTGGTCGAACCACTCGCGGTCCTGCACAGCGGCGGTCGCACCCGCCAGCGCCAGGCGGTCGAGCGGGTAGGAATTGAAGCTGTCCTTCACCCGCGTCAGGCCTTCGATCAGCGCCGGCTGACCGATTGCGAAGCCGACGCGCAGACCGGCCAGCGAACGGGATTTCGACAGCGTCTGCGTCACCAGCAGATTGGGGTGGTCGGCGACCAGCGCGACCGCCGATTCACCGCCGAAATCGATATAGGCCTCATCGATCACGATCGGGCTGTCCGGCAGCGCCGTGGCGAGGCGCTCGATGTCCGACAGGGGCAGCAGGCGACCGGTCGGCGCGTTCGGGTTCGGAAAGATGACCGCGCCCGGGCGGGCTTCGATGTAGTCGTCGATGCGGATCGCGAACTGGGCGTCCAGCGGCACGCACTGGTAATCGATCCCGTACAGCCTGCAATAGACCGGATAGAAGCTGTAGGTGATGTCCGGGAACAGCAGCGGCCGGTCGTGCTTGAGCAGGCCGATGAAGGTGTGCGCCAGCACTTCGTCCGAGCTGTTGCCGACGAACACCTGATCGGTGCCCACGCCGAAATGTGCGGCGATCGCTTCGCGCAGCGCCAGTCCGGTCGGTTCCGGGTAGAGCTTGAGCCGGTCGCCGTCCACGTCCAGTTCGGCCTGCATCGCCGCGACGGCGCGCGGGCTGGGCGGATAGGGGTTCTCGTTGGTATTGAGCTTGATCAGCCCGTCTATCTTGGGTTGCTCGCCCGGCGTGTAGGGCGACAGGGCGTGGACGACGGGGCTCCAGAACTGGCTCATGATGGTGCAGGCGACGATGTGACTGTTGTTGGGCGGGACGTGTTGCGGTGCGCGCAGGCTGGCATGGCCCGTTGCAAGTCGATGTTATCATCCGGCCATCCCTGTTCCGGCGTGCAGCCGGGACGAATCACCGAAGCGACCATCTTCATGCGGCAAGCCGAAATCACGCGCAACACCCTGGAAACCCAGATCACGGTGCGCATCAATCTCGACGGAACCGGTCAGGGCAAGCTGGACACCGGTGTGCCCTTCTTCGATCACATGCTGGACCAGATCGTTCGGCACGGCCTGATCGACCTCGAAATCATCGCCAAGGGCGACCTGCACATCGACGCCCACCACACGGTGGAAGATGTCGGCATCACGCTCGGTCAGGCCTTCGCGAAGGCGGTTGGCGACAAGAAGGGCCTGCGTCGCTACGGCCACGCCTACGTGCCGCTGGACGAGGCGCTGTCGCGTGTCGTGGTTGACCTGTCCGGCCGCCCGGGGCTGGAGTACAACATCGACTTCACCCGCGCCCGCATCGGCGATTTCGACGTTGACCTGACACGCGAGTTCTTCCAGGGCTTCGTCAATCACGCGCTGGTGACGCTGCACATCGACAATCTGCGCGGCATCAACGCGCACCACCAGTGCGAAACCGTATTCAAGGCCTTTGCCCGCGCGCTGCGCGCTGCCAGCGAGCGCGATGAACGTGCGGCCGGCCAGATGCCGTCGACCAAGGGTTCGCTCTGAGCCCGTCCTGACGCCAGCGTTTCACCCTCTTCCGATTCAGCCGCACTCATGACTCGCGTTGCCATCATCGATTACGGCATGGGTAATCTGCGTTCGGTCGCCAAGGCGATCGAGCACGTCGCACCCGAAGCCGAGGTCATCGTCAGCAGCGACGCACGCGTCGTCGCTGGCGCCGACCGCGTCGTGTTTCCGGGGCAGGGAGCCATGCCGGACTGCATGCGCGAACTCGACGCGCGCGACCTGCGCGGCGCCGTGCTCGACGCCGCTGCGAACAAGCCCTTCCTCGGCATCTGCATCGGTCTGCAGATGCTGTTCCAGCACAGCCAGGAAGGCGACGTGCCTGGCTTGGGCGTGCTCGCCGGTGATGTGAAGCGCTTTGTCGATCCGCGCGATCCGGTGTCCGAGGCCCGGCTGAAGGTGCCGCACATGGGCTGGAATGGCGTGAAACAGACGCGCGTACACCCAATGTGGGGCGGCATCGCCGACGACGAACGCTTCTATTTCGTGCACAGCTACTTCGTGCAGCCGGTTGATGCGGCGCTGACCGCGGGTGAAACCTCCTACGGCGCAGCCTTTACCAGTGCGATAGCGCGCGATAATATTTTTGCGGTGCAGTTTCACCCGGAAAAGAGCGCGCACGCCGGTCTGCGCCTGCTGGCCAACTTCATCGGCTGGATGCCCTGATACCTGGTGCCCGACGATGCCGTCGGGGACTTCTCCCTTCCACTCTCCCTGACACGACACGACTCGCGCCATGCTGCTCATTCCCGCCATCGACCTCAAGGACGGCCACTGCGTACGCCTGAAGCAAGGTGATATGGACGTGGTGACCGTATTTTCGGAAGACCCGGCTGCCATGGCCCGCCATTGGCTCGATGCCGGCGCGCGCCGCCTGCATCTGGTGGACCTCAACGGCGCCGTCGCCGGCAAGCCGAAGAATGAATCGGCGATCAAGGCCATCGTCAAGGAACTGGGCGACGAAATCCCAATCCAGCTCGGCGGCGGCATCCGCGATCTCGATACGATCGAGCGCTACCTCGACGACGGCATCAGCTACGTCATCATCGGCACCGCGGCGGTCAAGAGTCCGGGCTTCGTACACGACGCCTGTGGGGCCTTCCCCGGCCACATCATCGTCGGCCTGGACGCCAAGGATGGCAAGGTGGCAGTGGACGGCTGGTCCAAGATGACCGGCCATGACGTGATCGATCTGGCGAAGAAATTCGAGGATCAGGGCGTCGAGGCGATTGTCTATACCGACATCGGTCGCGACGGCATGCTCAGCGGCGTGAACATCGACGCCACGGTGAAGCTGGCGCAGGCGCTGCGCATTCCGGTCATCGCGTCGGGCGGCGTCACCAATCTCGACGACATCCGCGGTCTCTGTGCGGTCGAGGACGAAGGCGTGATCGGCGCCATCACCGGCCGCGCCATCTACGAAGGCACACTGGATTTCGCCGTCGCGCAGGCCGAAGCAGACCGCCTGAACGGCGAAGGCTGAACCTTTTCATCGCGCACGGCGCGAACACTCATGCTAGCCAAGCGCATCATTCCCTGTCTGGACGTCAATGCCGGCCGCGTGGTCAAGGGCGTCAATTTCGTGTCACTGAAGGACGCCGGTGACCCGGTCGAGATCGCCCGCCGCTACGACGAGCAGGGCGCCGACGAGCTGACCTTCCTCGACATCACCGCCAGTTCCGACGCGCGCGACATCATCCTGCACGTGGTCGAGCAGGTGGCCGAACAGGTGTTCATCCCGCTGACCGTCGGTGGCGGCGTGCGCGCGGTCGAGGACGTGCGTCGCCTGCTCAATGCCGGCGCCGACAAGGTGAGCATGAACACTGCAGCAATCAAGGATCCGGAACTGGTGGCGCGTGCCTCAGGCAAGGTGGGTTCGCAGTGCATCGTCGTCGCCATCGACGCAAAGCGCGTCGACGATCGCGACGGCCAGCCGCGCTGGGAGGTGTTTACGCATGGCGGCCGCAATCCGACCGGACTCGACGCGGTCGAGTGGGCGCAGAAGGTCGAGTCGCTCGGCGCCGGTGAAATCCTGCTCACCAGCATGGACCGCGACGGCACCAAGAACGGCTTCGACCTCGCGCTGACCCGCGCCGTGTCGGACGCGGTGCGCATTCCGGTCATCGCGTCGGGCGGTGTCGGCAACCTCGACCATCTGGTCGACGGCGTGGTCGAAGGTGGAGCCGACGCAGTGCTGGCGGCCAGCATCTTCCACTTCGGTCAGCACACGGTGCGCGAGGCCAAGGAACGGATGCGCGAACGCGGTATCGAGGTACGCCTGTGATGAACGCGCCGGCCTGGATCGACGCCATAGACTGGGACGACAAAGGCCTGCTGCCGGTCATCGTGCAGGAGGCATCGACCGGCGACGTGCTGATGTTCGCCTGGATGAACCGCGACGCGCTGGTCCGCACGGCGGAACTGCGCGAGGCGGTGTTCTGGTCACGCTCACGCGGAAAGCTGTGGCACAAGGGCGAGGAATCCGGTCACACGCAGAAGGTGCTCGACATCCGCCTCGACTGCGATCGCGACGTGCTGCTGCTGAAGGTGGAGCAGACCGGCGGTATCGCCTGTCACACCGGCCGCCACAGCTGCTTCTTCCATTCGCTGACCGATGGCCGCTGGGACGAGGTCGACCCGGTCATCAAGAACCCGGACGAGATATACAAATGATCGATATCGAAGTGCTGCGCCGCGTCGCGCAGACCATCGCCGAGCGCAAGAGCGCCGAACCCGGTTCGTCCTACGTGTCCTCTCTGTTCCACAAGGGCACCGACGCGATCTGCAAGAAGGTGGCCGAAGAAGCGGCCGAGACCATCATGGCGTCCAAGGATGGCGATGTCGGCCACGTCGTGCGCGAGGTGACCGATCTGTGGTTTCACTCGATGGTGCTGCTGGCCCATCACGGCCTGACCGTGGACGACGTGCTGCATGAGTTCCGCCGCCGCGAGGGCATTTCGGGCATCGACGAGAAGCGCTCGCGCACGAACGGCTGATCAGGCTCGCAATACGGTAATACACGTATTTGAAACTCCCGACCTCACGGACAGACTGACACCATGCACGACCCCAACTGCATCTTCTGCAAGATCATCGAAGGCAAGATCCCGTCGCGCAAGCTGTACGAGGACGACCTGATCTACGCCTTCCACGACATCAACCCGCAGGCGCCGGTGCATTTCCTGATCATCCCGAAGGTGCACGTAGCCACGCTGTACGACGCCAACGGAGCGCACGAGGCCGTCCTCGGCCGCATGCTCTCGAAGGCGGGTGAACTGGCCCGTATGGCAGGTGCTGACGAGGGCTTCCGCACCATCATCAACTGCGGAAAGGTGGGTCGGCAGGAGGTGTATCATCTTCACATGCATGTTCTGGGCGGCGACCATCCCCTGCCGCCCATGATCGTTTCCGAGAGGTAATCCCATGGGTTCATTCAGCATCTGGCACTGGCTCGTCGTGCTCGTCATCGTGCTTCTGGTGTTCGGCACCAAGAAGCTGCGCAACATCGGCTCCGATCTCGGCGGCGCGGTCAAGGGCTTCAAGGAAGGCATGAAGGGCGCCGAAGGCAGCGCCCCGGCCGACCAGCCGACCCAGAGCGTCGGTCACACGATAGACGTGAAGGCGGAAGAGAAGGTCAAGTCCTGATCGCGGCGGCCGTTGGCCGCTCCTTCATTCACCGGGCGGGCTGTCGGCCCGCCCGGCTCATTTCCACGTCCCCATGTTCGACATCGGTTTCTCCGAATTTTTCATCATCGGCATCGTGGCGCTGATCGTGCTCGGTCCCGAGCGCCTGCCGCGCGTCGCCCGTACGGCCGGCCATCTGCTGGGCCGGCTGCAGCGCTACGTCAGTGACGTGAAGGCGGACATTTCGAAGGAAATGCAGCTCGAAGAACTGCGCAAGCTGCAATCCCAGGTCGAACAGCAGGTGCGAGAGGTCGAGCGTCAGGCCAACGAGGCGACCGGTTCGGTCGCCAAGGAGGTCGACGGCCTGAGTGACCAGATGCGCGCCGCGATGGCCGAACAGGAAAAGTACGCGGCGATCGAGCAGGCCGAGACGGCGGCGCAGAACGCCGAGCCGGCACCGGCAGCCGTTCCCGCGCCTGAGCCTGTTTCCGGCCAGCTCTCCCTTGATATTCCGCCGCCGGAAGCCAAACCGGTGTCGTCCGACAAGACATGAGCGAGCAGACCGAAAGTTTCATCTCCCATCTGGTTGAACTGCGTGACCGGCTGCTGCGTGCGGTTGCGGCCATTGTCATCGTGTTCATCTGCCTGATGCCCTGGGCCGGCGACATCTATGACCTGCTCGCGCGCCCGCTGATGATCGCGTTGCCGGAGGGTACGAAGATGATTGCCACCGGCGTCGTCACGCCCTTCTTCGTGCCGGTCAAGGTGACCATGATGGTGGCTTTCCTGATCGCCCTGCCGGTGGTGCTCTACCAGGCGTGGGCCTTCGTGGCGCCTGGCCTGTATGCGCACGAGAAGCGGCTCGGGTTGCCGCTGATCGTCGCCAGCACGCTGCTCTTCCTCGCGGGCATGGCCTTCTGCTACTTCTTCGTGTTCAAGACGGTGTTCCACTTCATTTCGGAGTTCGCGCCAAAGAGCATCACGCCGGCGCCGGACATCGAGCAGTACCTCAGCTTCGTGCTCACCATGTTCACCGCCTTCGGCGTCACCTTCGAGGTGCCGGTAGTCGTGATCGTACTGGTGCGCTTCGGCATCGTCAGTATCGAAAAGCTGAAGGAGGCGCGTCCTTACGTGATCGTCGGCGCCTTCGTGGTGGCCGCGGTCGTCACGCCACCGGACGTGGTGTCGCAGCTGATGCTGGCCATTCCGCTGTGCGTACTGTACGAACTCGGGATCGTGGTGGCGCGCTTCACCGGCCGCTCGCCGGCCCGCGACGACGAGCGGGACGCGGCGGCCTGACCTTTCGCCTGACCCTTACTCGCGGTTCTTCGCGGCGACGCCGTTGATCGGGCGCTTGCCGACATTGACGACGACGTCGCGTTCGCCGCCGCTGCGATAGACTTTAAGCGTCGCCTGCTGGCCCGGCACCAGTGCGGCGATCAGCTGCAGCATGCCGCTGGCGTCCTTCACCTTCTTGCCATCGACTTCGAGCAGCACGTCACCGGGACGCACGCCGCCGCGGTCAGCCGGGCTGCCGCGCATGACGCCGGCGATCAGCGCGCCGCCGCTCATCGGATACTTGAAGCTTTCGGCCAGTTCGGGCGTCAGTTCCTGCACCTCTACACCGACCCAGCCGCGGGTGACCGACCCGCTGGCGACGATCTGTTCCATCACGCTGCGCGCGGTGCTGACCGGTATTGCGAAGCCGATGCCGAGCGAGCCGCCGCTGCGCGAGTAGATGGCGGTGTTGATGCCGACCAGATTGCCGTTGGCGTCGATCAGCGCACCACCCGAGTTGCCAGGGTTGATGGCGGCGTCGGTCTGGATGAAGTTCTCGAAGGTGTTGATGCCGAGCTGTGAGCGGCCGAGCGCAGACACGATGCCCATGGTGACGGTCTGGCCGACGTCGAAAGGATTGCCGATGGCCAGTACGACGTCGCCGATGCGCAGCGCGTCGTTGTCGCCGAAGCTGGCAGCCGGCAGCTTGGTCGGTGCCTTGACGCGCAGAACGGCGAGGTCGGATTCGGGGTCGCTGCCGATCAGCGTCGCGGGGTACTTGCCGCCGTCGTTCAACGACACCTCGATTTCGTCGGCCGCTTCGACCACATGGTTATTGGTCAGCACGACACCGTCCTCGCTGACGATGACGCCGGAACCCAGTCCCATCTGACGCTGCGGCTGGCTACCCAGGCGGTCGCCGAAGAAGTGACGGAACACCGGATCGTTCATCAGCGGATGCTGCGGTGTGCGCACCGCCTTGGTGGTGAAGATGTGCACCACCGAGGGCAGCGCTTTCTGCGCGGCGTCGGCGTAGCTCACGACTTTCGCGGCTTCGATGCGGGTCGTCACCGGGGGCGGTTCGGGCAGCAGCGTGCTGATCGCAGGCGCTGCCGGCCCGCTGTTCGGCGCGGGTGTCGAACGGCTCGGCAACCATTCCGGTTTCAATGTCGCGACGACGAAGAGCACGGCCAGGGCGGCAGTGACCGATTGAGCAAAGACCAGCCACAGACGCTGCATAATTCGGCAACCAGAAACGGGGGAAGAATGGACAGGACGCAGCTGCAACGACATCTGGATGACCTGCTGGAAGCCGCGCGCTTCAAGGATTATTGCCCAAACGGCCTGCAAGTGGAAGGTTCGGGGGAGGTCACCCGGGTGGTCTGTGGCGTCACTGCCAGCCTGGCGCTGATCGACGCTGCCATCGAGCGTGGCGCGCAGGCCATCCTCGTGCATCACGGCTGGTTCTGGCGCGGCGAGGATGGTCGCATCACCGGCATGCGGCGCGCGCGCATTGCCCGGCTGCTGGCGCACGACATCAATCTTTTCGCATACCACCTGCCGCTGGACGCGCACCCCGAACTGGGCAACAACGCTCAGCTCGGGCGCGTGCTGGGCCTGACGGCGACCGCCGTCGTGGGCGACCAGGGGCTGCTGTGGATAGGCGAGCCCGCCGTGCCAGCCAGCGCAGGTGAGCTGGCTGAACGTTTCGGCGTGGCGCTTGGCCGTGCGCCGCTGCTGGTCGGCGACGCCCAGCGCACGGTGCGGCGGATCGCCTGGTGCACCGGCGGCGCGCAGGGCATGTTCGAACAGGCGATCGACGCGGGGGCCGACCTCTACCTGTCAGGCGAGATTTCGGAACAGACGACGCATACGGCGCGCGAATCCGGTGTGCCCTACATTGCTGCAGGCCATCACGCGACCGAGCGCTACGGCGTGCAGGCGCTGGGCGAGCATCTTGCGCAGGCCTGCGGACTCGAGGTGGCTTTCGTCGACATCGACAATCCCGCTTGACGTAAGAACCGGGCGGGAACAGAGCCTAGAGCAGTGCGAGGCGGGATGCGCTGGTGTTGGTGACCGGCGGATTTGCGATCAGCCACTCCAGCATGCTCTTCAGCAGCAGGATGTCGTCGATCACGCCGAGAGGGAAGCCGACGCGGGTGCCGGCGCGGTTGTCGCGCAGCAGTTCGGTCAGGTAGTCCAGACAGTCCTGGTTCGGCCATGTGGCGCTCACGCGCGCCATGATGTGGGTGAACTGTTCGACTGATTCCGAGGTGATCGGGCCGCTGAAATGCTCCCAGTCCGGCACTTTCACGTTGAATGCGCGGTTCAGCTTGGGCGCCAGATCGTCGTACTCGCCGCGCCGCCCGCCCTTGTGATAGAGGTCGAGCAGCTTGAGCCACGGAATCAGCGACTCTTTCGGGTAGTCGCGCAGGAATTCGGACAGGGTCTGCGCCGCACCTTCGGAGCGGCCGAACGACATCATGATCTCGGCCAGCTCGAGAACGTGCTCGTGCGACGGCGGCGCCTCCTCGTTGGCCGGCGGGGCACTCTGGTCAATGTTCAGCGTACTGCTCGGCGGGATGCCGGTGTTGCTGCTGACCAGGCGAGGACCGCTCGCGGCCGGGACGGCGCTTTCGCTGCTGCCTGTGCTGCTGGCCGAGCCAACGAAGGTGTCGAACTCGAGGTCCAGGCGCGCGGGTTTGCGATCTTCGGTCACTGCGTCGGGGGCCAGTTCGAAGTCGACGCTGGATCGATCGACCACCGACAGCGGATCCTGCTCGGCGACTTGCGCCGTCGCGTCGGCGTCGCTCGTCCCGTCGTCGATCCGCATGTCGTCCATGTGTTCGGCCGGCGCTTCGCCCGGGAAGTAACCGATGGACGACACCATCGCCTGTGCCATCGCCGGCGTGGTGCGCTGGTCGGCCGGTGTGTCATCGGCGAGTGACGGGCGCGCCCAGTTCGGTGCGGGAATGTCGGCGAAAACCGGTGGCGCGTCCGCACCGCCCTGCGAGTACTCGGTGTCGGCGGCCCGCTGATCGCGCCGGCGCAGTGGCGCGGTGTTGGCGAGACTGGCTTCGATCTCGCGCTGGCGGCGGGCGCTGGCTTCGGCGACGGCCTGGGCGCGGCGGCGCCACAGCCAGCCTCCGCCAAGTACGGCGCCGGCAGCGAACAGGCCCAGACCGGCGACCATCCAGTTCATGCCGGGCGCAACAGGTTCCGCGTCGGCCGGAGCGTCCGGCGGCAGCTTGGTGATCACCTTGACCGGCTCGTTGGTCAGGCCGGCCGGCGGCGGTGGCGTCTCGCTTGCCGCCTCCTCCTCGACCTCGACGGGCTGTTCGATGACCGGCGGGGCGCTGTCGACGGGCGCTTCGGCCGTCACCGCCGGCACGGGCGGCGTTTCGGCGGGCTGTGCCACCGGCGCGCGGGCTGCGTCGAGCGTGCCGCTGCTGCGGTCGAGCTGCTTCTGCAGCGCTTCCAGCCGCGCCTCGAGCTGCTTCACCTTGTCGGCGATCGCCAGATGAGTGGCGATCTGCTCGTCCAGTGCGGCGAGCAGTTTCTGTTCGGTACGCAGTGCTTCGCGCTGGGCTTCAGTGGCTTCCGGCCGCGCCGCCATTCCACCCGACATCTTCAGACCGTTGCCTGAATCCAGACCCGGGGCAACGAAGAGGCGATCGCCGGTCGGCGGCGCAGCGTCGGTACGGCGCGGTTTGCGCGCGGCGCGCGGCTTGGCCGGCGCCGGCTCGACCTCACCCGCCGTCGCCGGCGCTGTGTCGGTGGCGGGCGCAGCGACCGGCCGGGCGCGCTCACGCGGCACAGGGGCTTCGGTCGGGGGGCTGTCCGGTGTGGTTGCAGTGATCGGCTGCATCAACACGGTGTACTCGCGGACCACTTCGTGGCCGCAGCCGATGCGGACGCCGACCATCAGGATGGGCTCGTTGACCGGCGTGCCGCTGCTGATGAAAACGGTACGACCTTGCGTACGAATGCGTCCGGCGGTGAGCCAGGGCAGGTCGTCCGCGCCCGCCGAGGGCGGGATGTCGACCGAGAAACAACTGCTTGCCGGCACGTCGTCGCCGCTGCCCAGCAACGCGATCTCTGCACGGAAGGGCTCGCCGATCGCCGAACGCGCCTTGATCGCCCCGAGCCCGAGCGCCAGTGCGTGCGGTGCGTGGAGACCGACCGCCAGCAGCGCGGCCGCGAGCAAGGTCGGGCGCAGCCGCGACCGTGTGCGTGCGAGCGCAGTGATGGGCGTATGCAATTGAAGAAACTCCGTGCCGGAATCCAGGTGGCGATCCGTGTTCATGTGTGTTTTTCGGCAAGCCGAGGGGAAACTTTACTTTAGTGGCGCGTGCTTTCGTGAGCCGCGCCAGACAAGGCGATGCGGGAAGAGGCAAAATTGTGTGTCACGACAGTTCTGCAGGAGTCCGCATGCCGCCGATGTTGTTCGAACTTTCCCAGCCCGCCTTGCCGATCCGTGGTTCCGCGACGCGTTTCCCGGTGCGGCGTATCTACTGCGTGGGGCGCAATTACGCCGACCACGCGCGCGAGATGGGCCATGACCCGTCCCTGGAGCAGCCCTTCTTCTTCTCCAAGCCGGCTGACGCACTGGTTTGCGCGCCGGCATCGGTGCCCTATCCGCCGGCGACGTCCGACCTGCAGCACGAGGTCGAACTGGTGGTCGCGCTGCATGCGGGCGGCCGCAATCTCGACGCCGCGCAGGCGCGCGCCTGCATTTACGGTTATGGCGTTGGCCTCGACCTGACGCGCCGCGATCTGCAGCGCGCGGCGCGTGACAAGGGGCAGCCCTGGGACATGGGCAAGGGTTTCGATTCCAGTGCGCCGGTATCCGAACTGGTGCCGGCCAGCGTCTGCGGGCATCCGCGCAGCGGAGCGATCGAACTGTCGGTGAATGGGCAGGTGCGTCAGCGGGGCGACCTGTCCGACATGATCCTCGACGCCGAGACGCTGATCGAACGCCTTTCCCGCCTGATCGAACTGCGTGCCGGCGATCTGCTGTTCACCGGTACGCCGGCCGGCGTGTCAGCGCTTCTGCCCGGCGATCATGTCAGCGCCGAGGTTGCCGGCGTCGGGCGGCTGCTCGTCGATATCGCTCCCGCGCTCGACTGAATTGTTTCGCTGCAGTGCAGCGATGCTCTGTATAATTATGGATTACGTGGTCCGGCCCGCACGCCGGAATGCGGGTATCGACCGCCAACCGGCGTCGCGATGCGCAACAAGACTCGTGAGGGCTACAACCCGAAGCGGGCGTTTCACCATCCTGTGCAGACAACAAGGCGAGGAATACGCATGAAGATCCATGAGTATCAGGCGAAGGAGGTATTGCGCCGTTTCGGTGTGGTCACGCCGCGCGGAGTACCGGTTTTCGAGGTTGACCAGGCTGTGGCCGCAGCGGAATCGCTGGGCGGCAAGGTCTGGGTGGTCAAGGCGCAGATCCACGCCGGTGGCCGTGGCAAGGGCGGCGGCGTCAAGGTGGCGAAGTCGCTCGATGAAGTGCGCGAATTCGCGAAGCAGATCATGGGCATGCAGCTGGTCACGCACCAGACCGGCCCGGAAGGCCAGAAAGTCCGCCGCCTGCTGATCGAGGAAGGCGCCGACATCAAGAAGGAATACTACGTCGCCGCGCTGACCGATCGCGCGACGCAGAAGGTGGCGATGATGGCCTCGTCGGAAGGCGGCATGGACATCGAGGAAGTCGCCCACAACACCCCGGAAAAGATCATCAAGGTGTTCATCGACCCGCTGGTCGGCATGACCGACGCGCAGGGCAAGGAACTGGCCGACGGCATCGGCGTTCCCGCCGCGTCGCAGGCGCAGGCGATCGACACCTTCAAGAAGCTGTACACCTGCTACATGGAAACCGACGCCTCGCTGGCGGAGATCAATCCGCTGATTCTCGAGGGCAACGGCAACATCAAGGCGCTGGACGCCAAGTTCAACTTCGATTCGAACGCGCTCTACCGTCATGAAGACATCGTGGCCTTCCGCGACCTCGACGAAGAGGACGCGGCCGAGATTGAGGCCTCGAAGTTCGACCTCAGCTATGTGTCGCTGGACGGCAACATCGGCTGCCTGGTGAACGGTGCCGGTCTGGCCATGGCTACCATGGACGTGATCAAGCTGTACGGCGCCGAGCCGGCGAACTTCCTCGACGTGGGTGGCGGTGCCACCACAGAAAAGGTGACCGAGGCGTTCAAGATCATGCTGCGCAACCCGAACGTGCGCGGCATTCTGGTGAACATCTTCGGCGGCATCATGCGCTGCGACACCATCGCGACCGGCGTCGTCGCCGCGGCGCGCGAAGTGCACCTGACGGTGCCGCTGGTGGTGCGCATGAAGGGCACCAACGAGGAACTGGGCAAGCAGATTCTGGCGGACTCGGGTCTGCCCATCATTTCGGCCGACAGCATGGCGGATGCGGCACAGAAGATCGTTGCCGCCGTGGCCGGACACTGAGGGGGAGAACCAGATATGTCGATTCTGATCAATAAGGACACCAAGGTCATCACCCAGGGCATCACCGGGAAGACCGGCCAGTTCCACACCCGCATGTGCCGCGACTACGCCAATGGCGCGAACTGTTTCGTCGCCGGCGTGAATCCGAAGAAGGCCGGTGAGGACTTCGAAGGCATCCCCATCCACGCCACCGTGGCTGAGGCGAAGGCCGCCACCGGCGCCACCGTGTCGGTCATCTACGTGCCGCCCCCGGGCGCAGCTGCAGCGATCTGGGAAGCGGTCGAAGCCGACCTTGACCTGGTCATCTGCATCACCGAAGGTATTCCGGTGCGCGACATGCTGATGGTGCGCAACAAGATGAAGGCCAAGGAAGCGGCCGGCGGCAAGAAGACGCTGCTGCTGGGACCGAACTGCCCGGGCCTGATCACGCCGGACGAAATCAAGATCGGCATCATGCCGGGCCATATCCACAAGAAGGGCCGCATCGGCGTGGTCAGCCGCTCTGGCACGCTGACCTACGAAGCGGTCGGCCAACTGAGCGAGATCGGCCTCGGCCAGTCGAGCGCGGTGGGCATCGGTGGCGACCCGATCAACGGTCTGAAGCACATCGACGTAATGCGCATGTTCAACGACGATCCGGACACCGACGCGGTGATCATGATCGGCGAGATCGGCGGTCCGGACGAAGCCGAAGCGGCGCAGTGGTGCAAGGCCAACATGAAGAAGCCCATCGTCGGCTTCATCGCCGGCGTCACCGCGCCTCCGGGCAAGCGCATGGGTCACGCCGGTGCGCTGATCTCGGGTGGGGCCGACACCGCCGACGCCAAGCTCGCCATCATGGAAGAGTGTGGCTTCACGGTGACGCGCAATCCGTCGGAAATGGGCAAGCTGCTCAAGGGTCTGCTCTGATCCTGAAGCACTGAGTTGTTGTTGCAGTGCACAGGGCCATCGCGCAAGCGGTGGCCCTTTTCATTTGTGCCCGTCATGAAGCTCTGTCGGTAGAATCCGCGCTTTCGCATTCCGGGCGCAACACGATGGATTTCTCTTCTCCCGAATTCTGGCTTGCTGTTGGCCAGATCATCATGATCGACATCCTGCTAGGCGGCGACAACGCGGTCGTGATCGCGCTCGCCTGCCGCAAGCTTCCGCCGGCGCAGCGCAGGCTGGGCATCATGTGGGGTACGGCCGGTGCGGTGTTCCTGCGCGTGATCCTCATCATGTTCGCGCTGACCCTGCTCAAGGTGCCTTACCTGAAACTGGTCGGCGCGTTGCTGCTGCTGTGGATCGGCATCAAGCTGCTGATGCCCGAGGACGAGGACGAGCACGCCAACATCAAGCCCAGCGACAAGCTGTGGGGCGCGGTGAAGACGGTCATCGTCGCCGATCTGGTGATGAGCGTGGACAACGTGATCGCGATCGCCGGCGCTGCCGAGGGCGCGGGCGGTGATCATCAGCTGCCGCTGGTCATCTTCGGTCTGCTGGTGTCCATCCCCATCATCGTCTGGGGCAGCCAGCTGGTGCTCGGCCTGATGACGCGCTATCCCTTCATCGTCACGCTGGGTGCCATGCTGCTCGGCTGGATTGCCGGCACGATGGCGGTGACCGATCCGGCGATCCTGCCCTACGTGCCGCTCGACGCGGCCAGCACGGTCGACAAGCCGGAGGCGTCGGCCATGGTGCGCTACGGTGCCGGCATCGTCGGTGCGCTGCTGGTGCTGGCGGTCGGCAAGATCATCGCCTCGCGCCAGAAGCCGGTCGATTTCCCCATCCAGTGATCGCGCGCGAGCCGTGAGCCTCTACCTCACCGAGGACGACGTTCGGCAGCTGCTGACCCTGCAGGACGCCCTCGTCGCGGTCGAGGACGCGCATCGCTGGCACGCCGCCGGCGAGGCCATCGATACGCCGCGCGCGCGCAGCCGCACGCCGACGTCGGCGCTGCACATCCTGCACGGTGCGGTGCTGCCGCTCGGCGTGATGGGCTACAAGAGCTATACGACCAGCCGCGAGGGTGCGCGCTTCTGGGTGCATCTGTTCGATGTCGCCAACGGCCGGCCGCTGGCCGTGCTGGAAGCCGACTACCTCGGCATGATGCGCACCGGTGCAACCGGCGGGCTGGCTGCGCGCGTGCTGTCGCGCGAAGAGGCGCGCAGCGCGGTGGTGTTCGGTGCCGGCTGGCAGGCACGCAGCCAGATCGAGGCGCTGTGCGCGGTGCGCAACATCGAACGCGTGCAGGTGGTGGCGCGCAAGCGCGACAAGCTCGAAGCCTTCTGCGCCGAACAGTCGCAGCGGCTCGGGCGGGACATCGTGCCGGCCGACGACATCGAATCGGCCGTGCGCAGTGCCGACGTGGTGGTCACCATCACCACCGCGACCGATCCGCTGTTCGACGGCCGCTGGCTCGGCGAAGGCACGCACGTCACGGCGGCCGGATCGAATGCGCTGATCCGCCGCGAAATCGATGAAGCCACGATACGCCGTGCCGCCGTGATCGCGGTCGATGCGCGCGCGACCGCCTTGCGGGAATCCGGCGACCTGCTGCCGGCGCTGGAGAAAGGTCGCCTGAGTGAGTACGGCATGACCGAACTGGGCGAACTGCTGGTCGGCATGCGGCCGGGGCGACGCAGCGCAGCCGACATCACGCTGTTCGAATCCCAGGGCATGGCGATACAGGATCTGGTGCTTGCCGCGCGCGTGGTCGACAAAGCCCGTACGGCCGGTCTCGGGCGCGATCTTCCCTACTGATTTTCCCGCCTGATTTCCGCGGCGCAGCGGATTCGGCACGGCAAGCGTGAAATTCCACCGCGTCGCGCGAACCGTCGTTTGACTGTGTTGAGGCTGAACTGCAAGAATATGTGACAGGCGTCTGTTTTTCCGCGTGAGTTCGCCGACGCGAGAGCGGATGGCATACACAACAAGCCGACAGGCACCGTCACCCGTCTCCGGGGGCGCGACAACTTTGCGGGGGTGAGCGTGACCAAGGCCGCTATCTGGAAGACCGACTGGTTCCTTGGCGTCGTCATCAGCCTGCTTTTCCTGTTCTCCGCCCAGTCCGACCTGATCCAGAGTCTCGAGCGCAAGGCCTACGACGTGGGTGTCAGCGCGACAGACCGCACGCCCAGCCCACGCATCGCCATCATCGCGATCGACCAGCAGAGCATCGACAACATCGGCCGCTGGCCGTGGCCGCGCGACGTGCATGCGCGCATGATCGACAAGCTGGCGCAGGCGCAGTCCAAGGTGGTCGGCACCACCATCTTCTTTGCCGAACCGCAGATCGACCCCGGTCTGGCCTATATCAACAAGCTGCTGGCCATCGAATCGCAGGTGCGCTCTGCTGCCGCGATACCGCCGGCCGAGGGTGAGCAGCTGCCGCCCGCCGCTGAATCGCTGGATGCCTTCTCTGCCGTGCTGCGCGAAGCCGAGGCGGCGCTGAACACCGACCGGCAACTTGCCGAAAGCGTGGCCAGGGCCGGCAACGTGGCGCTGCCCATGCTCTTCCTCGACGGCGAGCCGCAGGGCCGGCCGGACAAACCGCTGCCCGAATTCGTGCGCCTGATGGCGTTGAAGAATGTCGAAGGCAGCGAGCCGCTGCCGCCGCTCACTCTGGACGTGTCGGCCGGCGTGATCGAGCCGCTGGGCAAGGTGGCGGCTGCGGTGGGCCATCTGAATCCGTCCATCGATCGCGATGGCGGGCTGCGGCTCCAGCCGCTGGTAATGACGCACTTCGATCAGCTCTATCCGTCGCTGCCGCTGCTGATTGCGGCGAAAAGCCTGAACCTCGGCGTGGACGACATCCGCGTGAAGCTCGGCGAATCGGTCACGCTCGGACGACTGAAGGTCGCCACCGACCCCGGCCTCGGCATGTACAGCTTCTATTACCAGGGTGAGGGCGGCAAGCCGCCTTTCCCGGTCGATTCCTTCTTCGACGTGATGAGCGGCAAGATTCCGCTCGACAAGTACCGCGACAGAATCGTGCTGATCGGCCAGACCGCGCCCGGCATCGGCAATTTCTACGCGACACCGGTGTCGCCGGCCATGTCCTCGGTCGAGGTGATGGCACACGGCCTGTCCAGCATCCTGCAGGAGCACTTCTTCGTGTCGCCGTCGTGGGCCTGGGCGGCCGAGTTCGGCGTGTTCCTGCTGATCGCTCTCTATCTGATCGTGCTGCTGCCGCGATTGAAGGCCGGGCTGGGCGCCGGCGTCACGGCGGCGCTGTTCGTCGCGCTGCTGGCCACCCACTTCGTGCTGATGACCGGCCAGCTGATGTGGCTGCAACTGATGCTGCCGGCGACGCTGCTGCTGGTCGGTCACCTGCTGCTGACGACCAAGCGCTTCCTGGTGACCGAGCGCGGCAAGGTGAAGTCGGACGAGCAGTCGGCCGAATCCAACCGCATGCTGGCGCTGGCTTTCCAGGGGCAGGGCCAGCTCGACATGGCCTGGGACAAGTTCCGCCAGGTGCCGCTGTCCGACGCGGTGATGGAAAACCTGTACAACCTGGCCCTCGATTTCGAGCGCAAGCGTCAGTTCAACAAGGCGGAATCGGTGTTCCGCCACATGGCCGACTTCAATCCGAAGTTCAAGGACCTGGAAACCCGGGTCAAGCGTGCCAAGGCGATGTCGGAAACCGTCATGCTGGGTGGCAGCGGCGGCGGGCGCACCAATACCAGCATCCTCGAGGACGGCACCGTCGAGAAACCGATGCTGGGCCGCTACCAGGTCGAGAAGGAACTGGGCAAGGGCGCGATGGGCGTGGTCTATCTCGGCCGCGACCCCAAGATCAATCGCGTGGTCGCGATCAAGACCATGGCGCTGTCGCAGGAATTCGACGAGGAAGAACTGGCCGACGTGAAGGAGCGCTTCTTCCGCGAGGCGGAGACGGCCGGCCGTCTGAACCACCCGAACATCGTCACCATCTTCGATGCCGGCGAGGAGCATGACCTCGCCTACATCGCGATGGAGTTCCTGAAGGGACGCGACCTGGTGCCGCAGACCAAGCCGGGCCACCTGATGCCGCTGCCCAAGGTGATGGACATCGCCGCCCGGGTGGCTGACGCGCTCGCCTACGCGCACGGCAACAACGTGGTGCACCGCGACGTCAAGCCGGCCAACATCATGTACGAAGCCGAATCGGATCAGGTCAAGGTGACCGATTTCGGCATCGCACGCATCACCGACTCGTCGCGCACCAAGACCGGCATGGTGCTCGGCACGCCGTCCTACATGTCGCCCGAACAGCTGGCCGGCAAGAAGATAGACGGCCGTTCCGATCTTTTCTCGCTCGGTGTGATGCTGTTCCAGATGGTCTGCGGCAAGCTGCCCTTCGAAGGGGATTCGATGGCGCAGCTGATGTTCCGCATCGCCAACGAACAGCACCCGGACATCCGCGACCTGCGGCCGGACGTGCCGGACTGCCTGTCCGCCATCATCGACCGCGCGCTGGCCAAGGATGCGGACGCCCGTTACCAGTCCGGCAACGACATGGCGGCCGACCTGCGCACCTGCGCCGGCAATCTCACCCAATCCCTCTCACAGGTCGACTTCAGCATCTGACATGAATCAGGATCTCAGCCCTTCACTGCAGATGGTCAGCCGCTCCGATTCCGGCATGGTGCGGACGCACAACGAAGATGCCGTCGCCATCCACCCCGCGATCGGCGTAGCGGTGCTCGCCGACGGCATGGGTGGTTACAACGCCGGCGAAGTGGCGAGCGGCATGGCCACCGCGGTGATCAGCACCGAACTCGAACAGGGCCTCATCGAGGGGCGCAAATCGATATCCGAACTGCTGGAAACGGTGATCGGCCACGCCAACGAGTCGATCTACCGCGCGGCCGAAAGTCAGCCGCAGTATTCCGGCATGGGCACCACGCTGGTGATGGCGGTGTTCCGCGATAACCACATATCCGTTGCGCATATCGGCGATTCGCGCATGTACCGGCTTCGCGGCGACGTTTTCGAGTGCGTTACCCGCGATCATTCGCTGTTGCAGGAGCAAATCGACAGCGGCATGATTACGGAAGAAGACGCCAGACGCTCGCAGAACAAGAACCTCGTGACACGGGCGCTGGGTGTCGATCCGGTGGTCGAACCGGAAATCCATACCTACGAGGTCGAGACCGGCGATGTCTACCTGTTCTGTTCAGACGGTCTGAACGACATGGTCGAGAACGAGGACATCGAACTGACGCTGAAGGCGCTGTCGGCCAATCTCGATCTGGCCGCCGAACAGCTGGTGCAGATGGCGAACGACAATGGCGGGCGCGACAACGTTTCGGTGATACTGGTCAAGGTACTGCAGCCTTTCCCGGTTGCCCGGCGCGGCTGGCTTGCGCGACTGCTCGCATGGTTGAAGTAAAGGACTGGAAAATGGCAAAACTCATACTCAGCATGGATGGTCTGGTCCTCAAGGAGCTGCCGCTCGCCAAGGAGCGGACGACCATCGGGCGCAAGCCGCACAACGACATCCAGATCGACAATCTCGCGATCAGCGGTGAGCACGCGGTCATCGTCACCATCCTCAACGATTCCTTTCTCGAGGATCTGAACAGCACCAACGGCACCTATGTAAACGGTCAGCCGATCAAGAAGCACTTCCTGCAGAACAACGACGTGGTGGAACTGGGCAAGTACCGCCTGAAGTACATCAACGACACGCCTGCGCAGGCGCCGGCGCCTGACTTCGAGAAGACCATGGTCCTGCGCCCGGACATGATGCGCAAGCCGCCGGCAGAGGCGCCGACCGCGCCGCCGGTGGTGCCGATGCGCTCGGCGACCGAGACGCAGGCCGGATTCCGCGCTGGCGCGTCGGTGCCGGCGGGTACTTCGATGGGCGGTGGCATGCCGCCGCCAGCGCCGATCGCGCCGCCGCAGCCGGCGGCGCCCGCCGCACCGCCGAACCAGATCGGCGCCATCCAGATCCTCAACGGCGCCAACGCCGGACGCGAACTGGAACTGACGAAGACGCTGACGACGCTCGGCAAGCCGGGTCTGCAGGTCGCGGTGATCACGCGGCGGCCGCAGGGCTACTTCATCACCCATGTCGAGGGCGCCAACTTCCCGGTGGTCAATGGCAGCCAGCTCGACGCCCAGGCGCACCCGCTGAGCGATCACGACGTAATCGAGATTGCGGGCGTCAAGATGGAGTTCTTCATCAAGCGCTGAGCCGGCACGCCTCGCTCATGTTGCTCCGTCCTGCGCATCGCGCTGACCGGTCGGCGACCTGCCGGCCGGCCCCTGATCGCTCGCCCCCCGCCGGGGCGGCACGGTGAATCAGCACGTGCTGAAGTACGGCATCGGCCTGCTGCTGATGCTCGTGCTGCTCGGGCATGCCGCCCGCTTCTACCAGATACCGGTTCTCGGCAATCTGGACCACATCGCCTACGACACCAAGCTGTCGCTGACCATGCCGCGCACGCGCGACGACAGGGTGGTCATCCTCGACATCGACGAGCGCTCGCTGGCCGAAGTCGGCCGCTGGCCCTGGGGGCGGGAGCGCCTGGCGACATTGATGGACAAGCTGTTCGACCACTACGGCGTGATGCTGCTGGGTATCGACGTGGTGTTCGCCGAGCCCGATACCAGTTCCGGTCTGCCCATGCTCGAAGGCCTGGCCGCCGGACCGCTCGCCGACAACGAGGGCTTCCGCGCCGCGCTGGACGGGCTGCGACCACAACTCGATTACGACAAGCGCTTCGCCGCGTCGCTGCAGAACCGCCCGGTGCTGCTGGGCTACTACTTCAGCGATCGGGGCGACGGACTGAGCACCGGTGCGCTGCCCGACCCGGTGCTGCCGGCCGGGACTTTCCGTGGCCGCAACATCGCGTTTGCCAGTTTCAACAGCTTCGGTGCCAATCTGCCGCTGTTCCAGGCGTCGGCACTCGGCGCCGGTCATTTCAATCCGCTGCCCGATTTCGACGGTCTCAACCGCCGCGTGCCGATGCTGGTCGAGTACAAGGGCGCCTACTACGAATCGTTGTCGCTGGCGGTCGTGCGCACCCTGCTGGGCAGTCCGAAGCTGGTGCCAGGCTACGCCGAGGGCGGGCTGTTCGGGGTGAGTGCCCGTGACTACGCCGGGCTGGAATGGCTGGAACTGCAGTCGGCGCGCGGAACCTTGCGTCTGCCGGTGGACGAGAACGTCGCCGCGCTGATTCCCTATCGCGGTCCGCAGGGCAGTTTCGCTTACTACTCGCTTGCGGATGTGCTGGCCGGACGCACGCCGGTCGACGCGCTGAAGGGGCGTGTCGCCCTGCTGGGCACGACCGCGCCCGGCCTGCTCGACCTGCGGGCGACACCGGTCGGCAGCACCTATCCGGGTGTGGAAATCCACGCCAACCTGATCGCGGGCATGCTGGACGGCCATATCAAGCATCGACCGCAGTACGTGACCGGATTCGACGTGGTCGTGCTGCTGCTGGTCGGCGGCCTGCTGCTGTGGGCGCTGCCGCGCATGTCCCCGATGAATGCCACGCTGCTGTCGGCGGGCATGCTGCTGCTGCTGCTGGGCATGAACTTCGCGTTCTGGCAGTTCGCCGACTTCGTGCTGCCGATCGCGGCCAGCCTGCTGCTGGTGGTCGGGCTGTACGCGCTCAACATGTCTTACGGCTACTTCTTCGAATCGCGCTCGAAGCGGCAGTTCGCACGCATGTTCGGCCAGTACGTGCCGCCCGAACTGGTCGAGGAAATGAGCCGCAACCCCGAGCACTACAGCATGGAAGGTCGCAACGCCGAACTGACCATACTGTTTTCCGACATCCGCGGCTTCACCAGCATTTCGGAAGGGCTGGAACCGAAGCAATTGACGCAGCTCATGAACGAATACCTGGGTGCTATGACTTTCGTCATTCAGGATCAGCGCGGTACGCTCGACAAGTATATCGGCGACGCGATCATGGCCTTCTGGGGGGCGCCGGTGGACGATCCGGCGCACGCGATCCACGGGGTGACGGCCGCGTTGCAGATGCAGTCGAGACTGGCCGAACTGAACAGTCACCTGACCGCTCGCGGCTGGCCGGAGCTGAAGATAGGCATCGGTGTGAACACCGGCACGGTCACCGTCGGCGACATGGGGTCGCCGGTACGCAAGGCCTATACTGTGATGGGCGACGCGGTCAATCTGGCGTCACGCCTCGAAGGACTGACCAAACAGTATGGCGTGGGCATTCTCGTCGGCGATGAAACTCGGCGCGCCGTCAAGGGCGTCGTGTTCCGCGAGGTGGATCGCGTGCGGGTGAAGGGCAAGGACGAGCCGGTATCGGTCTACGAGCCGCTGGCGATGGAAGCCGATTTCGATCGCGCGCGGCTGGAAGAGCTTAAGTTGTGGAATCAGGCGCTGCGCCAGTTCAGGAATCAGGAGTGGGATCAGGCTGAACTGACACTGTTCAACCTGCAGCGCATGGACCCGGGGTGCGTGCTGTATGGCTCCTACGCGGAGCAGATCGGACACTATCGCCGTTCGCCGCCCGGCAGGGGCTGGGACGGGGTGCGCACCTTCGATACGAAGTAGACGGACGAGATTGACGTACGAGATTGGCTTACGAACTCGACTTACACGCGGGAAACAGATGAGGATAAGGGTGCTCGGTTGCAGTGGTGGCATAGGGGGGGCGCATCTGCGCACCACGTCGCTGCTCGTCGACGACGACATCCTGATTGACGCCGGAACCGGTGTCGGTGATCTGTCGATCGCCGAGTTGGCACGCATCGACCACGTGTTCGTCACCCACAGCCATCTCGATCACATCGCCTGCCTGCCGCTGATGGTCGATACGGTGGGCGAACTGCGTTCGCGTCCGCTTACCGTATGGACCACCGCGCCGACGCTCGAAGTGCTGCGGCGCCACATCTTCAACTGGTCGATCTGGCCCGATT
Source organism: Methyloversatilis sp. NSM2 (assembly GCF_038066675.1). Classification (NCBI taxonomy): domain Bacteria; kingdom Pseudomonadati; phylum Pseudomonadota; class Betaproteobacteria; order Nitrosomonadales; family Sterolibacteriaceae; genus Methyloversatilis; species Methyloversatilis sp. NSM2. The sequence goes on along the minus strand of NZ_JBBUKV010000005.1, from coordinate 118,063 downwards.
TCACCGAAATCCCGTCGGTCGAGCGACCGTTCATGACCTTCCGCGAGCTGCGTGTCGGCGACGAGATCGACATGGGCAGCCGGGCGATTCGCGTGCTGCCGGCGCAGCACACGGTGCCGGCAGTTGGCTACGCGGTGCGTTCGTCCGGCGGCACGCTGGCCTTTTCCGGCGACACCACCGTGTGCGATGAATTCTGGGACGCCGTCAATGCGTTGCCTGACCTTCGCCATCTGATCATCGAAACCGCCTTTCCCGACCGCGACCGCCAGCTTGCCGTGATGTCGCGCCACCTGTGCCCGGACATGCTTGCCGGCGAGCTGGAGAAGCTGCGTCACCCGGCCGATATCTATATCACCCATCTGAAACCAAGCCAGATGGACATGACCATGCGCGAGATTGCCGACACACTCGGCTCGCGCAAGCCGCACATGTTGCGCAACAATCATGTTTTCGACTTCTGACCACTCGGCGCGCCAGGACGGCCGCTCGGGTCGGCGGTAACGGGGTGAACAAATGAGTGCAGTACTACCGCCGGCCAGCGATCTGGGCGCGATGAGCGATGTGTCGAGCCGGCTGGCGTTCTTCAAGAATCTGCAGGGCGTGACGACCAAGATTCACGCCACCACCAATATCGACGAAATCATGCTTGAACTGTCGCAGGAAATTTCTGCGCTGTTCAACGCGGACCGCCTGACCATCTACGTGCTGGGCGACGACCGGTCGACCATCGTATCCAAGGTCAAGACCGGCCTGAATTCGTTCAAGGATCTGCGCCTGCCGCTGACCGAGCAGTCGATTGCCGGTTTCGTCGGCATGAGCCGCAAGCTGCTCAATATCCGCGATGTCTACGATGAGGCCGAGCTGAGGTCGCATTCGGCCAGCCTGAAGTTCCTCGATGGCGTGGACAAGAAGACCGGCTACCGCACCAAGCAGATGCTGGTCGCGCCGATTCTCGACCCGGAAAAGAAGGATCTGCTGGGCGTGGTCCAGCTGATCAACAACAAGTCCGGCCAGCCCTTCTCGGCGCTGGCCGAAGAAGGCCTGCTGAGCATGGCCCACACGCTGGCGGTGGCTTTCCAGCAACGCAGCAAGCCGACGCACGTGGTCAAGTCGAAATACGACTACCTGGTCGTCGATGGCGTCATGTCGCCGCAGGAATTCGATCTTGCCTCGCGTGCGGCACGGCGCAAGGGCGTCGATGTCGAGGACGTGCTGATACGCGATTTCCAGGTCAAGCAGCAGGCGATCGGCGCGTCGCTGTCGAAGTTCTTCGGTGTTGCCTACGAGCCCTTCAAGCCCGAGCGGGTGAAGCCCTTCGACCTGATCAGGAACCTCAAGCGCGAGTACCTCGAAGAGCAGCAATGGGTGCCGGTGGAGGACTCCAGCGAAGGCATCGTGGTCGTTGCGCTCGACCCGGAGAAGGTGAAGGGTGCGCGCGTCGTCAACAACATCTTCCCGAAGGCCAAGCTGGTCTTCCGCGTCACCACCACGAAGGAATTCGTGCAGACGCTGGATCAGTTCTACGGCTCGACGATGGACGACACCAGCGTCGGCGACCTGCTGTCCGACATGCTGGAAGAGGACGAGGTGCACGACGTTGGTGGCGACGACGTCACGGCCGCTGCCGACAACGAACTGGTCCGGCTTGTTAACAAGATCATCATCGACGCCTACCAGCAGGGCGCATCCGACATCCACATCGAACCGCGGCCGGGCAAGGACAAGACCCAGGTCCGCTTCCGCAAGGACGGCACGCTGCACCCCTATATCGAGGTGCCGGCAAGCTATCGCAGCGCGCTGGTCACCCGCCTGAAGATCATGTGCGACCTCGACATTTCCGAGCGTCGCAAGCCGCAGGACGGCAAGATCAAGTTCCGCAAGTTCGGCCCGCTGGACATCGAACTGCGGGTGGCCACCATTCCGTCGGCCGGCGGCGTCGAGGACGTGGTGATGCGTATCCTCGCCGCCGGCGAACCGATACCGATCGACAAGCTGGGCGTACTGCCGCACAACCTGTCGCGACTGAAGGAAGCGGTGAGCAAGCCCTACGGCCTGTTCTTCGTATGCGGTCCGACCGGCTCCGGCAAGACGACCACGCTGCATTCCATCCTCAGCCACATCAACACGCCGGAAACCAAGATCTGGACCGCCGAGGATCCGGTCGAAATCACGCAGAAGGGTCTGCGTCAGGTACAGATCAACAAGAAGGCCGGGCTCGATTTCGCCGCCATCATGCGCGCCTTCCTGCGCGCCGATCCGGACGTGATCATGGTCGGTGAAATGCGCGATAAGGAAACCGTGGCCATCGGCATCGAAGCGTCGCTGACCGGTCACCTGGTGTTCTCGACGTTGCACACCAACAGTGCACCGGAGTCCATCGTCCGCCTGCTCGATATGGGCATGGACCCGTTCAACTTCGCCGACGCGCTGCTCGGCGTCCTGGCCCAGCGGCTGGCCAAGCGCCTGTGTCCGAAGTGCAAGGAGGCCTATCACCCGGACGCCGCCGAAATGAAGCACTTCCTTGAGGAGTACTGCGAGGAGCTGCGCAATACCGCCGACTTCAAGGTCGATGCGGAAGGGGCGATGGATCGCGTGTTCAAGGGCTGGATCAAGGCCTACGCCGACGACAAGGGGCGCTTCACGCTGTACCGGCCGAAGGGCTGTCCGGACTGCAGCAGTACCGGCTACCGCGGCCGCCTCGGCCTGCATGAACTGATGCTCGGCACCGACCGCATCAAGAAGAACATCCAGGAGCGCGAACGCGTCGCCACGATGCTCGCCACGGCACTGGAAGAGGGCATGCGTACGCTGAAGATGGACGGCATGGAAAAGGTGCTGTCCGGGCTGACCGACATGAAGCAGGTCCGCGCGGTCTGCATCAAGTAGCGCGCCGCCGCACATGGACAAGTTCGACGACCTGTTGCGGCGCTTCGAGGATCTCAATGAGATCGGCGCCGCACTGTCGAACGAACGCAATATCGAAGCGCTGCTCGAAAAGATTCTGCTCGCCGCCAAAGCCATTACCCACGCCGACGGCGGCACGCTCTACCGCACCGACGAAAGTGGCGAGCACCTGCGCTTCGAAATCATGCGCACCGACTCGATCGGCATCGCGATGGGCGGTACCAGCGGCAAGCGCATCGTGTTTCCGCCGCTGCCGCTGCATCTGCCGGGCGGCCTGCCGAATCTGTCCATGGTCGCCGCCTACTGCGCGCTGAACCGCTGTACCGTCAATATCGCCGACGCCTACGCGGCCGAGGGCTTCGACTTCTCGGGCACTCGCGCTTTCGATGCCCGCACCGGCTACCGTTCGACCAGCTTCCTGACGGTGCCGATGATGAACCACGAAGGTCGGGTCATTGGCGTGCTGCAACTGATCAATGCCGTCAGTCCGCGGACCGGCGAGGTCGGCGTGTTTTCCGATTCCGACCGGCGGCTGGCCGAGTCGCTCGCGTCGCAGGCGGCCATCGCACTGACCAACCGGCAACTGGTGAGTCAGCTCGAAGCGCTGTTCGAATCCTTCATCACGCTGATCAACAACGCGATCGACGAAAAGTCGCCCTACACCGGCGGCCATTGCCAGCGCGTACCGACGTTGACCATGATGCTGGCCGAGGCGGTCAACGACACGACCGAAGGCCCGCTGGCCGACTTCACGATGACCGACGCCGACCGCTACGAGCTGAAGATCGCCGGCCTGCTGCACGACTGCGGCAAGGTGACCACGCCGGTGCACGTGGTCGACAAGGCGACCAAGCTGCAGACCATATTCGACCGCATCCAGCTGGTCGACGCGCGCTTCGAACTGATACGCCGCGACATCGAACTCGCCACGCTGCGCCGGCAAGGGGCGCTCGGACCTGAGGCGGCGCCTGCCGCACGCGAACGGATCGAGCGCGACGGTGCCGATCTGCTCAATGAGATCGAGGCTGACCGCGCCTTCCTGCGCCAGGCGAATATCGGCTCGGAGCGCATGAGCGACGCTGACGTCGAGCGGGTGCACGCGATCGGACGGCGCTGGTCGTGGACCGACGCCCACGGCGTCGTCCATCCCTGCCTCAGCGCTGACGAGGTCGAGAACCTGACAATACGCGCCGGCACGCTGACGGGCGCCGAGCGCGAAATCATCAATTACCACATCGTGTCGACGATACGCATGCTCGAATCGCTGCCTTGGCCGCGCCACCTGACCAATGTGCCGGAGTACGCCGGTGGCCATCATGAACGGATGGACGGCAAGGGCTACCCGCGCGGTCTGACCCGCGAGCAGATGAGCGTGCAGGCCCGCGTGATGGGCATCGCCGACATCTTCGAAGCGCTGACCGCAAAGGACAGGCCGTACAAGCGGCCGATGAAGCTGTCCGAAGCGCTGCAAATCCTCGGCAAGTTCCGCCTCAACGGCCACATCGACCCCGACCTGTTCGACGTGTTCGTCCGCCAGCAGGTCTATCTGCGCTATGCGGAGACCTATCTCGACCCCGAACAGATCGACGACGTCGATCTCCATGCCATCCCCGGCTACTCCGTGAACTGACGTTTTTTGTCACATGCTGCCGGTGAACGGCGGGACAAAAGCATCTGTGTCGAACTGTGTCTCGGCGCCCGGAACAAAAAATCCTTGTGTTTCAGCGAACTGTAAAAAAGTGCTAAAGCTGGCACCCGCCTTGCTCGATATCACCCTGAGCGCAGTCGCGCCCGTTCCGTTCAATACAGGAGAGAGTGATGAAAAAGGTTCAGCAAGGTTTCACCCTGATCGAACTGATGATCGTGGTCGCGATCATCGGCATTCTGGCGGCGATCGCGATTCCGCAGTATCAGGATTACGTGACGCGGGCGCGTTGGGCCGACAACTATGCATCGGTTCAACCATTGAAGACGGCGATCGCTGAGTGCATGCAGACCAACGCTCAAGCGACCTTTCCTGCGACTGCGCCTTGCGACAGCATTGCCAATCTGGCTGGAGGAAGCTTCCTGCCGGCAGGATTTACCGGGGTTGGTGCTTCGGCGACCGCTGTTGATTGGAACGGCACCCGAATTCGTATTACCGGTAATGCACAAGCAGCGAGTTGTGCTGTTGACCTGACTGCTGGCGTGGGTGGTGGTGGTGCGAGTATCACCTGGAACGTCCGTGGAACCACGGCGGCTTGCGGTCGTAACCGTATTGGCGCGGGTACCTAAAAATCTACCGGTTTGAAGACACTAAAAAGCTCCCGCTGGTCGGGAGCTTTTTTTTGTTGTTCGCGCTTGGTATCTATGGCAGCGCGGAGTTGGCTGGCATGCCTGCGCATGACGGAGCGCGCCTATCTCAGTTGATGGTTCTTTTGTTGTCGGCACTCTTTTCGGGCACCGGTACGTGCTACGCCAAGGATCGACTAATTGTCACGACGGTCGCGATAGCGATGATCGTTGGTGTTTCGTCAGGACGCTGGGGCGCAATGGAGGCCGCGCATTTGTCCTCATTCTGGTGTCTGGCCGTTCTGTGGATGCGCAGATTGCGCGGCTATTCCGAGCGTCATTTAATGACATGCCTCATCGGATTATGTGCCGCTTACACATTGATAGTTTTGCCGCGCTGGTGCGCCCTTGTAATTGAAGGGCTGAATTTCCATGCCCGAGAGTTTTTCCCCGCTTTCTCCAACCAGCGCTTCTTCGGGCACTGGGTAACGCTTTCGTTGCCGCTACTCGTACTCGCACGCGATCGTCATCGCGCATGCCCGACGGTCGGCTTGATGCTCGGTCTGCTTGTTGCGTTTTGGATCGCCTTTGCGATCGCGTCCGGAACGCGAGGAACGTGGCTGGCGCTGGCTCTGATCACGTTCGCGCTTCCGTTTACCGGGACGGCGGGCAAGCAACTTGCCCGCGGCATGGTTATTGCCGCTTTGTGGGGTCTCTTTACCTACGCGTTGATGTTCTGGTGCATCCCGCTCCTGCTGTCCGGTGAGGCCTCCTTGGCGGGGCTGTCCCGCCTATCCGAAGGGACGTCATTGTCCTTGCGCGAGGTGATCTGGTCTGAAGCCTGGGCAGGAATTCGTGCGCATCCGCTAATTGGTTGGGGACCGATGATGTTTGCCACCTCCACCTCCGGCGTCGCGGCACATCCGCACAGCCTCTTTCTGCAACTGGCCTATGAATGGGGCGTGCCTGTGGCGCTGGGCGTGGTGTGGGCTTTCGTTTGGGCCGGATGGAGACAGCTCCAGCGTTGTCGCCGTGAGCACGATCCGCTCAGGACCGCATTGCTTGCGTCGATCTCGGCCGGCTTGCTCCATGCCCAGGTCGATGGCCTACTGGTGATGCCCTTCGGTCAAACGCTGTTCGCGCTGCTGTGCGCATGGCTCGGCTCCCTCGACGTACGCGACGTCTCTTCGGCGCCGGGATCGGGAATTGGGCAGAGGGCTTACGGTGTGCGGGTGCTCTTGATTGCGCTGGTCCTTACCCAGCTCTGCCTTAGCTGGCCGGAACTCCGGCGGCTGCAGACTTGGGAGGAAGAGACACGAGCGGCGAGCGGAGTGGGCATCTACCTTCCTCGCTATTGGCTACAAGGATTGATTCCGGCCGAGCCGCAACCCGTGTTCATGCGCCCGTGAGATCGGTCCCGAGGCACGCGCGTAATACAGTCTGCGTTTCGCCATCGCGGACGCGATTGCTGAGCCACCACACCGCGCCCTTCTTCACGGTCCACTCCGCCTCCTCCCCCGATAGCAACAACGCCGCCACCCGCCCCAGCGTCGGCTGATGCCCCACTACCAGCACCGCGCCGCTACCCGTCGGCCACTCGGTGGCGGCGATCAGGTCAGCGACCGACGCGTCGGTGCTCAGCAGCCGTGAGGTTTCGAAATCCAATTCCAGCGCTTGCGCGGTCTGTTGGCAGCGGGTGGCCGGGCTGACCAGGATGCGGGTGTTCTTCGGCAGGCGGGGTTTCAGCCAGGAGGCCATCTGCTTGGCCTGTTTCTCGCCGCGCGCGGACAGTTTGCGGCTGGCGTCCGGCACGGTGTCGAGCGCTTCGGCGTGACGCCACAGGATCAGTTCCATCGATGTCTCCTCGTGTTCTTGTCGGGCGCGCGCAGTGTGGTGAGGTGACGTGACGGATGCATGACACGGCGCCCCGGATTCAGCGCGGGCGAGGCATGCGCTCCAGGCGCTTGAGCAGCTTTGGCGCCTCATCGACGATTTTCCGGTAGCGCGGCATGTGGTGGGCGGCGATCTGAGCGACCGCAGCGAGCCGCGCCGGGTTGCTGCCGGCGGCGGCCAGCAGGCGCGGGCCGGCCTGGCTGAGATCGTTGATGAAGCCCAGTTGCTCCTGTGCGGCCGCCAGCGTTTCGAGCGCGCGCCGGGCGCGATTGGCATGCAGCAGCGGCAGGTTGAATTCGAGCGCGTAGCGCAGCCGCTTCACGTCGATGCGCAGTGCGTGCAGCGCGGCGATGTCGCCCGATTTGGCCAGACGGGCGGCGGCAACCATGCGGGTGTGGGCGCGCGCGAGGCGCTTTTTGGCGAGGGCGGCCAGCGTCGGCGCGTCCTGCCGTTCGTCGAGCCGGTGCAGCACGTCGAGCAGCGCGATCATCAGTCGAGCCTGCCGGCCGTCCTGCAAGGCACGGATGACGCGCTCGCGCACTTCGCTGCGAAGGGTATGCAGCGTGTGGGCGAGCTCGTTCAGCTCTGGCGTGGCTGTCGTGCCGAGCAGTGGCGCCACCAGTTCGGACTGCAGTACGTCGCGGTCGCGTAGCTCGCCCAGTTCGCCCGCCAGCGCACGCAGGTGCTGCGCAAGATCGTCGGCGCTGCCTTCCGGCAACGCGGGCGCGAACACACGCAGTGCGCTGCGCAGCCGGCGCAGCGCGACGCGCATCTGGTGGATGAATTCCGGCGCATCGCTGTGCAGCGCGCCGTGTTCGTTCGCCTGGTAGTGGGCGATGCAGTCCAGCGCGACAGCACGGAAAGCGTCGGCGGCGGAGCCTTCCGGGTCTATCGGCGAGCGGCCGGCGCGCACCGGTTCGAGCACCGCGCCGGTCATCAGGTCATAGCCACGTTGCGCTTTGCTGCGCGACTCGGCGCGCAGCGGCAGCGTTGCTGCGAGACGGGCCGCGAAATCGAGCAGGGTGTCGACCGGGGCTCCGGCCAGTTCGAGTTCCAGTTCGGAAATGGTTTCGCGCCGTTCGCCGGCGATGATGTGACCGCGATCGGCCATCAGCAGCAGTTCGCCGCCGCCAGCGCGAAAGCGCCATTCGCGCCGTTCGAAGGTGGTGTCGAACACGGTGACGAGCACGCCGCGGTCGCGCAGCGTTTCGAGTTCGGTCCGCAGCGCGGGGTCGTCGATGGCCGAGAAGTCGAAGTGCCCGCTGAAGGGCTGTTCCCATTCCGGGCGCGAGGACAGCCCTGCGCGCGATGCGCTGGCGCACTTCACCGTCTGCAGCCAGCGCCGCCCGGCGCGACGCAGGCGCAGCGCGACGCGCTGGCGCCGCAGTGCGAGATCGGGGGTGTCGAAATAGAGGTTGCGCAGCGTCTGCGTGTGCGGTGGCGCGATTGCTTCGCGCAGCAGCGGGTGGCGGGAGAATGCGCGCCAGCCGGCGTCGGCCATCGCCAGTTTGAGTTCGATTTCCTGGGCCATCGTTTCCGTGCCTGAGCGGGGTCCTGTGCCCGCGACCGGGCCGATGGTAGAACGAAAGCAGCTTTCTTCGTCACCTCGACCTGGCTGGCCGTCGATGTGCTGGCGAGTCCAGTCCTGTCTTGTTTCGAGAAGCGACTCCGCAGACCGGCTTCAGTCGGCCGTCCAGTGCCCCGACTTGCCGCCGGCCTTTTCCAGCAGACGGATGTCGCCGATGCGCATGCCGCGGTCGACCGCCTTGCACATATCGTAGATGGTGAGCAGTGCGACGCTGGTCGCGGTCAGCGCTTCCATCTCGACGCCGGTCTGGCCGGTGGTGCGGGCCGTGACTTCGCACAGCACCCGGCTCGTCGCCTCGTCAAGCGTGAACTCGACGCTCACCTTGGTCAGGGCGATCGGATGGCACAGCGGGATCAGATCGGAGGTGCGCTTCGATGACTGGATGCCGGCGATGCGCGCGACGCCGAGCACATCGCCCTTTTTTGCATTGCCGTCGCGCACCAGCGCGAAAGTGGCCGGCTGCATCGTGATCGAGCCGGCGGCACGCGCCACGCGCGCGGTGTGCGCCTTGTCGCCGACGTCGACCATGTGGGCTTGGCCCTGGGCGTCGAAATGGGTCAGCGGAGACTGCGGGGTCTGGGAGTCGTCGGCGCTCATCGTGTCATTGCGGACGGGTGGGGTGGGGGGATGTTCAGTTCGAGCCAGTAGCGGGCGAGCAGGGTCAGCGTTTCGGAAAAACTGACGAAATCGAGCGACTTGCGCACGAAGCTGTTGGCACCGAGTTGCGCGGCGGTGCGGATGTCGCGCTGCTGCGACGACGCGGACACCATGACCACCGGCAGCACATGCGTCTGCGGGTCGGCCCTCACCTGACGCAGAACCTCCAGCCCGTCGATGCGCGGCAGCGTCAGATCCAGCATCACCAGCGCCGGCTGGTAACGCGTGTCGCGTCCGACGAAGGCTCCGCGCCCGAACAGGTAGTCCAGCCCTTCCTCTCCGGAGGCGGCGATCTGGATCTGCTCGGTCGGCACGATGTTACGCAGTGCCGTGGTGATGAGCTTCACGTCTTCGGGTACATCTTCAATCAGCAGCAGGGCGTGCGAACCAACCGGAATCGACGACATCGGAGACGTAGGCGTTGAGTGGTGAGAGGACCGGCCAGGCCGGCTACCATGTCGGTCGTCGCGCAGCGCCGGCCGGACCTTCTGTGCTGCCGTTCTTGTTGCGCCGCCTCTGTTTGCGGGGCAGCGTCACACGCGGTAACGGATCGCTGACGAATGCTCACCTGCTGCCGAACGACCGTTCACGCCTGCCCGTTATCATAGCATCGCCATGAGTCACTTCCTGTCCTCCCGCCGGCTGCGCACGGCGGTCGCCGTGCTGCTCCTGCTGCCGCTTGCCGCGCCAGCCAATACGTTGCCCGATCTGGGCGACGTCGCCCAGGCTGATCTGCCGCCGTCGCTCGAACGTCGCATCGGCGAATCGCTGTGGCGCGACATGCGGGTGCGCGAGCGCAGCTACATCAACGATCCGGAGATCAACGGCTACCTGAACCAGCTGGCCGACCGACTGGTGTCCAAGTTGCCGGATTCGACACAGAGCTTCGAACTGTTCGCGCTGCGCGACCCGACGCTGAACGCCTTCGCCTGGCCCGGCGGCTTCATCGGCGCGCACACGGGCCTCATCGTCGCCGCGCAGAGCGAATCCGAACTGGCTTCGGTGATCGCGCACGAAATTTCGCACGTGACGCAGCGGCACATCGCACGGCTGTATTCCAAGCGTGGCGAAATGAGCGTCATCGCGATCGCTTCGCTGATCATCGCGGCGCTTGCCGCGCGCGGAAATTCGCAAGCGGCGCAGGCGGCACTGGTCGGTGGTCAGGCGGCGAACATCGCTACGCAACTTTCCTACACCCGCGACTTCGAACGCGAAGCTGACCGTATCGGCATCCAGATGCTGGACGGCGCCGGCTTCGACACGCGCGGCATGGCAGCCTTCTTCGAGCGCATGCAGCGCTCGGTGCGCTTCTACGAAGCGAATTCGCCGGCCTATTTGCGCACCCACCCGCTGACTACCGAGCGTATCGCCGACGCGGCTGCGCGCATCCAGCAGACCGCCTACCGCCAGGTGCCGGACAGCATCGATTTCCTGCTGGTGCGTGCCAAGCTGCGTGCCTACGATGGTGATGCGCGCGAGGCGATGGCCGAGTTCGAGAGCCGTCTGCGCGATGTCCAGGGCAACGCGCGCGTCGCCGCGCGCTTCGGTCTGGCGCACGCGGCACTGCGCTTGCGCGACTTCAAGCGCGCGCAGCAGGAACTCGATGGCTTGCGCGCCGACGGCTTTGCGTCGCCGATGCTCGACAACCTGGGCGGGCGCATCAGCCTGGACGCCGGCCGCCCGGCCGAGGCAGTCGAGCACTTCCGTGACGGACTGAGTCGATCCGCGCGTTCGCGCGCGCTGCTGTATGGACTGATCGAGGCGCTGCTGGCCGACAATCGTCCGGACGAGGCGCTGACGGTCGTCAATGGCGAGGTGTCCGTCACTACCCAGGACCCACAGCTCTACCAGTACCAGGCGCGGACCTATGCGCTGCTCGGCAAGCGCCTGGCGCAGCACCGTGCGCAGGCCGAGGCCTATGTGCTGAATGGGCAGTATCAGGCCGCCATCGAACAGCTCGAACTGGCCCAGCGCGCTGCCGACGGGGATTTCTACCAGCAGTCTGCGGTCGATGCGCGGCTGCGCGAACTGCGCGAGCGGCTCGCCGAGCAGCGGCGCGACGGCATGTAGGCGGCCAGGCGGATGACGACCGGGCGCCCGGACTCAAAGCCGTGGCGTTGATCACCGCCGCGACAGCGGGTATAAACGCCGCTCCAAGCACGGGGTGAAACATGGAATTCGACAAGGAACTGGATGCGCGTGGTCTGAACTGTCCGCTGCCCATCCTGCGTACCAAGAAAGCGCTTTCGGAACTGAGCAGCGGTCAGGTGCTGCGCGTGGTGGCGACCGATCCCGGCGCGGTGCGCGATTTCGAGGCCTTCGCTCGGCAGACGGGCAACACCCTGCTCGACAGCGGCGAAGCGAACAAGGAATTCTTCTTCCTGCTGCGACGCAAGTAATCCCAGCGGCCGGCGCCAGAACAACGGGGGAAAACATGATCCGTCTTTTCCAGTTTCCTCCGGCGATGGGCCTGCCCAATGCGAGCGGCTTCTGCCTCAAGCTTGAAACCTGGCTGCGCATGGCCGGGCTGCCCTACCAGAACGTCTACACGATGAATCTGGGCCAGGCGCCCAAGGGCAAGCTGCCGCACATCATCGACGACGACGGTACCGTGCTCGCGGACAGCGGGCTCATCATCGATCACCTGAAGCGGCGCCACGGTGTGGCGCTGGACGATCACCTCGATCGCAATCAGCGCGCACAATCGCTGATGCTCCAGCGTACGCTGGAAGAACATGCCTACTGGTGCGTGCTCCATTTCCGCTGGGCCGACGACCGTTACTGGCCGGCGACGCGCGACGCCTTTTTCGGCGGCATGGGGGCACCTTACAAGTGGTTCGTGCCGGCGCTCGCGCGCGGCGGCATGGTGAAGCAGGTGAAGGCGGCGGGCGTAGGCCGCCACACCGCCGACGAAATCACCGAGATGGGCATGCGCGACATCGACGCCGTCGCCACCGTGCTCGGCGACAAACCCTTCCTGTTCGGCCACCCCTCCAGCATCGACGCGACGGCCTACGGCATGCTGGCCAATGTCGTGTTCGTCGATGTGGACATCCCGTTCAAGCGGCTGATCGAGCGCGACTACCCGTCCATCGTGCGCTACTGCGAGCGGATGAGGCAGGTTTATTGGAGGGACTAGGGGGCAGGGGCCAGGGGTTAGGGACTAGGGACTAGGGACTAGAAAAGTTTCCGGGCGGCTTCGCCGCCCGCAATCCGCTAGCCCCAAATCCCTAGCCCCCAGCCCCTCGCGTCACACCAACCGCCCCAGCTGTTCTTCCAGCTTGACCAGCAGATCGCCGAAATCGGTGAGGCGCTTGCGCTCCTGATCGACCACGGCGGCGGGGGCGCGGCCGACGAAGCTCTCGTTGCCGAGCTTGGCTTCGCATTTCGCGATCTCGCCTTTGACGCGGGCGATCTCCTTGCCGACGCGCTCGCGCTCGGCAGCGACGTCGATCTCGATCTTCAGCATCAGGCGGAAATCGCCCACCACCTGCACCGGCGCTGGCGAATCCGGCAGCGCGTCACCCACCGCCTGCACCTCGCTGAGCTTGGCGAGCGCGGCAAGGTAGGGTGCATAGCCACGGATCGCCTCGGTCTTGCCGGCAGCCAGCAGCGGCACCTTGGTGGCGGGCGACACGCCCATCTCGCCACGCAGGCTGCGGCAGGCGTCGATCATGGTCTTCAGTTCCGCCACCCAGGCGTCGGCGGTCGCGTCGATGCGGCTCAGATTGGCCTGCGGGTAGCGCACCAGCTGGATCGACTCGCCTTCTTTGCGCTCGGCCAGCGGGGCCACCGTCTGCCACAGCTCTTCGGTGATGAAGGGAATCAGCGGGTGAGCCAGACGCAGCACCGTTTCGAGCACGCGCAGCAGGGTGCGGCGGGTGGCGCGCTGCTGGGCGGGTGTGCCGTTCTGGATCTGCACCTTGGCCAGTTCGAGGTACCAGTCGCAGTACTCGTCCCACACGAAGCGGTAGATGGCCTGCGCCACCAGGTCGAAACGGTAGTCGCCGAACTGTTTCTCGACTTCGGCTTCGACGCGCTGCAGTTCGCTGACGATCCACAGGTCGGGCGCCTGGAAGTGCAGCGGACCGTCCGGGCCGCAGTCGTCGTTGCACGGCGCCATGCCGCAGTCCTGGCCTTCGCAGTTCATCAGCACGAAGCGGGTGGCGTTCCACAGCTTGTTGCAGAAGTTGCGGTAGCCCTCACAGCGCTGCATGTCGAACTTGATGTCGCGGCCGGGGCTGGCGAGCGAGGCGAAGGTGAAGCGCAGCGCGTCGGTGCCGAAGGCGGGGATGCCGTCCGGAAACTCCTTGCGGGTGCGTTTCTCGATCTGTTCCGCCTGCTTCGGATTCATTAGGCCGGTGGTGCGCTTCTTCACCAGATCGTCGAGCGCGATGCCGTCGATCAGGTCGATCGGGTCCAGCACATTGCCCTTGGATTTCGACATCTTCTGGCCTTCCGCGTCGCGGATCAGGCCGTGCACATAGACGTCGCGGAACGGAATGCGGCCGGTGATGTGCGTGGTCATCATGACCATGCGCGCCACCCAGAAGAAGATGATGTCGAAGCCGGTCACCAGCACCGAGGAGGGCAGGTAGAGGTCGAGCGCCGGATTGCTTTTCTCCGGGTTGCCCGGCTCCCAGTCCGGTGTCCAGTCCAGCGTCGAGAAGGGCCACAGCGCCGACGAATACCAGGTGTCGAGCACGTCCTCGTCACGCTTGAGCAGCGGCAGGTTTTCCTTGATCGCGTAGTTGCGGCCGACCTCGGGCAGCGTGTCGCCGGACATTTCGCGCGCCATCGCGGTGGCGACGGCGAGGCGCTTCAGGTCGGGGTTCGATTGCGCGAGGTGCTCGAAATACTTCTGATAGGCCTCGGCTTCGGAGTGCGCGACGAACACATTGCCCTGATCGTCGTACCAGGCCGGAATCTGGTGGCCCCACCACAGCTGGCGCGAAATGCACCAGTCCTGGATGTTGTTCAGCCACTGGTTGTAGGTGTTCACCCAGTTTTCCGGGTGGAAGCGGATTTCGCCGCTCGCCACCACGTCGAGCGCCTTCTGCGTGATGCTCTTGCCGTCCGGACCGGGCTTGCTCATCGCGACGAACCACTGGTCGGTCAGCATGGGCTCGATCACGGCATTCGTGCGGTCACCACGCGGCACCTTGAGCGTGTGCTTGTCGGTCTTTTCCAGCAGGCCCGAGGCTTCCAGGTCGGCGACGATGGCTTTGCGTGCGGCGAAGCGGTCGAGACCGCGGTATTTTTTCGGCGCGTTGTCGTTGATCTTCGCATCCAGCGTCAGGATGGAAATCATGGTCAGACCGTGACGCTGGCCGACCGCGTAGTCGTTGAAATCGTGCGCCGGGGTCACCTTGACCACGCCGGTGCCGAATTCGCGATCGACGTAGCTGTCGGCGATGACCGGAATCTCCCGGTCGGTCAGCGGCAGCTTCACCGTCTTGCCGATCAGCGCGCTGTAGCGCTCGTCCTCCGGATGCACCATGACCGCGACGTCGCCGAGCATGGTTTCCGGGCGGGTGGTGGCGACGGTCAGATGACCGGAACCATCGGCCAGCGGATAGCGGATGTGCCACAGCGAACCGGCTTCCTCTTCCTGCACCACTTCAAGGTCGGACACAGCGGTGCCCAGAACCGGGTCCCAGTTCACCAGGCGCTTGCCGCGATAGATCAGGCCCTCTTCATGCAGACGGACGAAGGTTTCGGTGACGATCTTCGACAGGCCTTCGTCCATCGTGAAGCGCTCGCGCGTCCAGTCGGGCGAGGTGCCGAGGCGGCGCATCTGGCGGGTGATGGTGGAACCGGAGTACTCCTTCCATTCCCACACCTTCTTCACGAACTCCTCGCGGCCGAGGTCGTGGCGTGAGATGCCCAGGGCGTCGAGTTGGCGCTCGACCACGATCTGCGTGGCGATGCCCGCGTGGTCGGTGCCCGGCTGCCACAACGTGTTGTCGCCGCGCATGCGGTGATAGCGCGTCAGCGCATCCATCAGGGTCTGGTTGAAGCCATGACCCATGTGCAGCGTGCCGGTGACGTTCGGCGGCGGCAGCAGGATGCAGAAGTTGGGCTTGTTCGGGGTGTCGGTGTCCAGGCCGGCAGCGAAATAGCCGCGCGATTCCCACTCGGGGTACCAGCGGCGTTCGATGTCGGCCGGTTCGAAGCTCTTGGCCAGCGTCATGACGGGTCTGCGTGGATGCAAACCCGCGATTATAGGGGCTGGTCGGGCTGGTCCGATGGTTCGACCGTGGCGTTGAGCACGGCCTGACTGCGGTTTTCGATGTCGGCGGCGATGGATTCGCGCAGATCGAGTACTGCCTGTTCGCGGATGCGGGCTGTTGCATTCTCCAGTGCGGCGCCCAGCGCCGCCTCGAACGCCACCTGCATCTCGATGCTGACCAGCGCCGGCAGCGTGGTCGTGCACCAGTCGTCGATGCGGCTCTGGATCAGCGCGGGCAGGTCGGAAAACTGCTGCGACAGTGCGTCAGACGTGGTCTGCTGCAGACGCTCCCGGACTTCGATGCCGACCGCGCGCGCAACCTCGCCGGTCACGCGTTCCGTCACGTCGGCGGTGACGCGTTCGGTCACTTCCACGGTGACCCGCTCGGTGACTTCGGCCGTCACTCGCTCCGTGACCTCCGCGGTCACCGCCGCGGTGATTTCGGCGCTGCGGTCCTCGGGTTCCGGCACCAGGGTGTCGAGATCGACTTCCTCTGTCAGCAGCGGGATGCCGTCGTCCACCACGGCCGGGGCGACCCGGCCGGCAACGAAGGTGCGGCTGCGCCGCATCAGCGAATCGGCTCGGCCGATCAGATCGTCGCTCATGCTTCAGCCTTTCGTGTCTGCATGTCGAATCCGCCCTGCCGGTAGCGCACGTAGCGCGTGCGCGCCGCGTCGCGGTCGGCGGGGTCCTGACTGACGATCTCGACGATGTGCGCGCGCTGCTCGAAACCGGCCGGCACGTCGTGCGCCATATTGAGCAGTACGGCATCGGCCGGGGCCGACGCCGGATCGCGGCCGATGCGCACCGGCGTCGCGTCGCTCAGCGGGTGGCCGTCGCGCACATGCGGAATGAAGGCCAGCGGCTCGAACACCCACAACATCTGGTCGAGCCGCGCGGCCAGCGCGTCGTTGTCGCAATGTATCCACACGCGACGCCCCGCGGCGTGCCACTGCGCCACCAGCGCGCAGGCGTGGCGCAGCTTGTCGGGCGCGTCGTGGTGGAATTCGGCGACCGCCATGCGTGCCTCAGAGCTTGCCGGCGCGTTCGAGCAGGAAGTGGGTCAGCAGCGGTACCGGACGACCGGTGCCGCCCTTTTCCTTGCCGCTCTTCCACGCGGTACCGGCGATGTCCAGGTGCGCCCACTTGAACTTCTTCGCGAAACGGGCAAGGAAGCAGGCGGCGGTGATCGACCCGGCGGGGCGGCCACCGATATTGCCCATGTCGGCGAAGTTGCTCTTCAGCTGATCCTGGTAATCCTCCCAGATCGGCAGGCGCCAGGCGCGGTCCCAAGAGGTCTGGCCGGCGGCCAGCAGTTCGTCGGCCAGCGCGTCGTCGTTGGCCATCAGGCCGCTGGTGACGTGGCCCAGCGCAATGATGCAGGCACCGGTCAGCGTCGCGATATCGATTACGCAGGCGGGCTCGTAACGCTCGGCGTAGGTCAGCGCATCGCACAGGATGAGCCGGCCTTCGGCGTCGGTGTTCAGGATTTCTATGGTCTGGCCGGACATCGACTTGACCACGTCACCGGGCCGCGTGGCTGCGCCGCCCGGCATGTTCTCGGTGGTCGGGATGAGGCCGATCACGTTCAGCGGCAGCTTCATCGCGGCCAGCGCCTGGAAGGTGCCAAGCACGCTGGCGGCGCCGCACATGTCGTACTTCATCTCGTCCATGCCTTCGCCCGGCTTCAGCGAAATGCCGCCGGTGTCGAAGGTGATGCCCTTGCCGACCAGCACGATGGGCGCCTCGTTCTTCTTGCCGGCGCGGTACTCCATCGCGATGAACTTGGGCGGCTGGCGCGAGCCGGCAGCGACCGACAGGAAGGAACCCATGCCCAGCTTCTGAATGTCGGCGCGGTCGAGCACGGTGACGGCGATATCCGACTTCTTGCCAAGTTCGAGTGCCTGTTCGGCGAGATAGGTCGGCGTGCAGACGTTGGGCGGCAGGTTGCCGAGCGTCTTCGCGAGCGCCATGCCGTGACCGATCGCTTCGCCCTGTGCAAGCGCGTCGGCGGCGGCAGACGCCGCGGTTTTCTTCGGCAGCGTGAAGCCGAGCGCGGCCAGTGCGCGCGACTCGTCCTTCTTGTTGCGGGCGTGGGTGTCGTAGCGGTACAGCACGTCGAGTGCGACGATGGCGGCCTGACGCAATGCGCCGGCTGTGCCGACCTTGCGCGGGGCGACTTCGGCCAGCGTGCTCACTGCGTCGCTGGCGCCGGTGTCGCGCAGCGCACGCACGCTGGCGGCAACCGCGTCGCGGTATTCCTTGAGACCGAATTCCTTTTCCTTGCCGAGGCCGACCAGCAGCACGCGTTCGGCAGCGATGCCCGGCAGCTTGTGCAGCAGCAGCGTGGTGCCGGACTTGCCGTCCATGTCGCCGCTGCCGAGGATGTCGGCGATGCGGCCCTTGCTGGCGGCGTCGAGCGCCGCGGCTGCCGCGCCCGGTTTGCGCGACTCGAACACACCCACGACCAGGGCGCCGGTGCGCAGTTTCTCGGGGCTGCCGCTCTTTATGCTAAATTCCACCCGCTTCTCCTCTATCAGTTCGCGCTGCTTCAGGTCGCCCGATTATCGGCGTGAAGCCGCGCGCGAGTCAAAAAAGAACGGCCTGACGCGCCTTTGCGCGAAGGCGTTCCGCACGGAGCCCCAGGCTTGATCTTCCAGCGCGCCGCCCTGCGCGAATTCGCCAGTACTGCTTTGACGGTGTTCGTCGCCCTGTTCGCGATCGTGCTGTCCACTCAGCTCGTGCGCCTGCTCGGACAGGCGGCGGGCGGGAAAGTGGCATCGGAAGCGGTGATGGCGCTGCTCGGCTTCGGCGCGCTGCGCTATCTGGGCGTGATCCTGTCGCTGACGCTGTTCATATCGGTGCTGCTGGCGATGTCCCGCAGCTGGCGGGATTCGGAAATGGTGGTGTGGTTCGCGACCGGTCTGCCCCTGTCCGCCTGGGTGCGGCCAGTGCTGCTGTTCGCGTTGCCCATGGTGATCGCGGTCGGGGTGCTGTCGCTGTACCTGGCGCCGTGGTCGCAGGTGAAGAGCGCCGAATTCCGCACCCGCATGAGTAACCGCGACGACGTGGCGCAGATGTCGCCCGGCAGCTTCCGCGAGTCGTCGCAGGCCAACCGGGTGTTCTTCGTCGAGAGCGGCGACGGCACCGACGGCGCGGTCAAGAACATCTTCGTCAGCACGACCGACAAGGGCAAGGTCGGCGTCATCGTCGCCGGTGACGGCTACACGCAGACCATGGAATCCGGCGACCGCTTCGTCGTGCTGCTGAACGGACGCCGCTACGAGGGTGAGCCGGGCAGCCCGGAGTACCGCGTGATGGAATTCGAACGCTACGCGGTGCGGATCGAAACGAAGGAGGCGCAGGGTGTCGAGTCGCGCCCCTACCTGCTGACGGTCGAGGAACTGCTGGCCGATCCGACCGCGCCGAACATGGGTGAGCTGGCTTTCCGCATCGGGCTGCCGATCGCGGCGCTGAATCTTGCCTTGCTTGCCATCCCGCTGTCTTTCGTCAATCCGCGCGCCGGGCGCGCCAACAATCTGCTGATGGCGCTGCTGATCTATCTCGTCTATTCGAATCTGCTGAGCATCACCCAGGCCTGGGTGTCGCAGGGCAAGCTGTCCTTCGGTGGCGTGTTGTGGACACTGCACGGCGGCATGTTCCTGCTGCTGGCCGGCATGTTCGCCTGGCGCATGTACGGCCACCTTCCGCGCACCTGGCTGGGCCGCTGATCGATGCTGATCCACGAACGCTACATCCGCCGCGAAGTCGCCCTGGCCACACTGCTGGTGCTGGCGGCCTTTCTCGGGCTGTTCGGTTTCTTCGACCTGATCAACGAGCTCGATAACCTGGGGCGCGGCAACTACGGCCTGCAGCACGCGGTGATGTATACCGTGCTGACCATGCCCGGTCGCGTGTACGAAACGCTGCCGATCGCGGTGCTGATCGGCGCGCTGTACTCATTGACCACGCTGTCGCGCCATTCGGAAATCACCGTGCTGCGTGCGTCGGGGATGTCGACCGGCCGCATCCTGCGTCTGCTTGCACGCATCGGCCTGCCCTTCGTGCTGCTCACCTTCGTCACTGGCGAATTCATCGCGCCACCGGCCGAGCGGGCGGCGCAGGAACTGAAGCTGTCGGCCCGTTCGCAGCTGCTCACCGGCGAGTTCCGCAGCGGCTTCTGGGTCAAGGACGGCCACGATTTCGTCAATATCGGCAGCGTCACGCCCGAGGGGGTGCTGCGCAAGATCCGCATTTTCGAGTTCAACGACAGCCGGGAACTGCTGTCCGTCCTGGAGGCGGCAAGCGGCGGCTACCAGGCGCCTGCCGGATGGGTGCTCACCGACGTCACCCGCACGGACTTCTCGGAGAACGGCGCCAAGGTGAGCAAGTCGGACACACTGGTGTGGGATTCCGATCTCAGTCCGGATGTGATGAGCGTGATGCTGGTGGTGCCCGAGCGGATGTCGGCGTGGAAGCTGTGGCACTACATCCGGCACCTGTCGGACAACAGACAGGAGACCGGCCGCTACGAAATCGCGCTGTGGAAGAAATTCAGCTATCCGCTTGCCTGCTTCGTCATGCTGGCGCTCGCGCTGCCATTCGCCTACATGCACAACCGCAATGCAGCGGTCAGCATCAAGGTGTTCACCGGCGTGATGATAGGCGTGCTGTTCCACATGCTGAACGGCCTGTTCTCGAACCTCGGCGCGATCAACTCGTGGCCGCCTTATGCGGCGGCACTGACGCCCGGCTTCCTCTTCGTGTTCGCCGCGGCGGCCATGCTGTGGTGGGAGGACCGCCGTTGAGCGCTCCGCTCACTTGATGCGTATTACCCGGGTGCCGGCCAGTCTGTCGTGCAGGAACTGGCGGTCGCGGTCGAACAAGGCCCAGAACAGCCCGACGCCGCAGAACAGCAGCGACGGCCAGCTCAGCAGATAGCGCGCGAGCGCGCGTTTCAGTTCGGGCGGCCTGTCCTGCGTCGCGTCGACGACACGTATCCCCCAGGTCTGCATGGCCAGCGTCTGTCCGCCACGGCGCCAGTAGTGAACGAAATACAGGCCAAGCAGCAGCAGGATGTGCAGCCAGGCGAACCAGCCTTGCGGCGCCAGTTCGAAGAACAGCCCGACGATCAGATAAGGCAGCATGAAACCGGCCGCCAGCACACCAAGCAGCAGCAGGGATTCGTAGAGCAGCGATGCGAGGCGCCGGCGCAGGCCGGCCGCCGGATAACGGGTCGTTTCTGACATGTGGAAGCGGTGCGGCGTGGCCGCGTTATGAATTGGACGGCGAAGCTGCCTGTTTACTTGCGGACCGGCGCCGCCGCCGCCGCGCCCGGCGCCTTGCTGCCCGGGCGTTGGGCCGCGCCGAGCCGGCTGCGTTCCTCCGGCGACAGCCCTTCGTAGGCTTCCCATTGCCGGCGCAGCGTTTCGCGCTGGTCGGCGGGCATAGCCTGCAGGCGCTTGTAGCGCTCGCGTGCCTCGATGCGCTCCTGTGCCGTCAGACTGCCCCAGTAGCTCATGCGGGCACGCATCCGCGACTGTTCCTCCACCGTCATCGACGGGTAGCGCGCGGCCAGATCGAGCCACTTGCGGCGGCGTTCGGCGTCGAAGCTGTCCCAGTCCGCTGCCAGCGGCGACAGGATGGCCTGTTCGGCCTGGCCGAGCTGATGCCAGCCAGGTGCCCGGGTCTGTGCTGATGCGCCGGCGCAGGCGAGGGTGGCTGCAAGCAGCGCACCGGCAAACTTGCGTCGCATCAGGATCTGCCCTGGCTGTCGAGCCAGGCTCCGAAACCGCGATCGAGGTAGGCGTCGATAGGCAGATCGTCGGTCAGCAGGGCACTGTCGATGTCGAGGGATTCGTTGAAGCGCTCGTCCTGCGATTGCTGGCTGGCCAGGGCGGCGATCAGTGCGAGCATCAGGATACCGACGGCCGGCGCCAGTCCGTCGCGCAGCCAGCCGCCGCCCAGATGGCCCGGCAGCCCGGCAAAACGGGGCAGCCATGCCAGTCGGCGGCGCGGCGTGGCGGCCTCCAGTGCGCGCTCGCGTGACTGGCGCAGGCGGAACACGATGTCGGGGGGCAGTTCGGTGCAGGAGGCTTCGAGCGCCGCGTGCACGCGCTGGCCGATCGCGGCCTCGTCGGTCGCCGCGGACGGAAATGTCGTTCGAACGGTGGATTTCATAGCTTGATGCCACGCAGTTTGAGGGCGGCAGCGAGCGCGTGGGTCGCGCGCGAGCAATGCGTCTTGACGCTGCCTTCCGAACAGCCCATGACGGCGGCCGTTTCGGCAATGTCCAATTCTTCCCAGTAACGCATCAGAAAAGCTTCGCGTTGACGCGTCGGGAGGCGGGATATTTCACGTTCTATCAGAGCCATCACCTCGCTCTGTTCGAGGTTCTGCTCCGGCGTACGACCCAGTTCCGACGGCTCGTCGATCACCATGTTGTCGAGCGGGTCGTAATCGTCGTCCTCGTCCGAGCCGGTAAAGGACGACAGCAGCGTGGTCCAGGTCGAGCGCACCTTGCGCCGCCGGAACATGTCGCGGATCACGTTCTGCAGGATGCGCTGGAACAGCATCGGAAACTCTTCCGCCGGCCGGTCGGCGTACTTTTCCGCGAGCTTCATCATCGCGTCCTGCACGGCATCGAGTGCGGATTCGTCGTCGCGCAGCGCGAATACGGCCTGTTTGAAGGCGCGCCGTTCGACCGCGGCGAGAAAGCCGGAAAGTTCTTCGCGAGATGCCAGGATGTGTCTTTCTCAGGGTGGGTGGCGATCGCTGCGGAGCGGGCGGTCAGGCCCGTGCGATGCCGAAAATGCCTTGACCGGGAACTGTGCGACAGCTACCCTTTGCGGCTTTTCCGGAATTTTTTTACAGGTGTGGCGATGCTTTTGACCGGAGCGGAAATTGTAGTCAGGTGCCTTGCGGAAGAAAAGGTCGAGTATGTTTTCGGCTATCCCGGCGGCGCCGTGCTGTACCTGTACGACGAGCTTTTCAAGCAGGACAAGGTCCGGCACGTACTGGTCCGCCACGAGCAGGCTGCACTGCACGCCGCTGATGCCTATTCGCGTTCGACCGAGCGCGTCGGTGTCGCGCTGGTGACCTCCGGCCCCGGTGTGACCAACGCGATCACCGGCATCGCGACCGCCTACATGGATTCGATCCCGATGGTGATCATTTCCGGTCAGGTGCCGACTGCGGCCATCGGTCAGGATGCCTTCCAGGAGTGCGACACGGTCGGCATCACCCGTCCCTGCGTGAAGCACAACTTCCTGGTCAAGGACGTCAAGGACATCGCCACCACCATCAAGAAGGCCTTCTATATCGCGAAGACCGGCCGTCCTGGCCCGGTGCTGGTCGATATCCCGAAGGACATCACGATGGCCAAGGCCGAGTTCGATTATCCGAAGTCGGTCACGATGCGCTCCTACAACCCGATCACCAAGGGTCACCAGGGCCAGATCAAGAAGGCCGTCCAGCTGCTGCTGGAAGCCAAGCGCCCGATGATCTACGCCGGCGGCGGCGTCATCCTGTCCGACTGTTCGGAAAAGCTGACCAAGCTGGTGCGCACGCTCGGTGCCCCGTGTACCAACACGCTGATGGGCCTCGGTGCCTATCCGGCGACCGACAAGCAGTTCGTCGGCATGCTCGGCATGCACGGCAACTACGAAGCCAATATGGCGATGCAGTACTGCGACGTGCTGATCGCGGTCGGTGCCCGCTTCGATGACCGCGTGATCGGCAACCCGGCCGACTTTGCCCGCGTCGCGCGCAAGATCATCCACATCGACATCGACCCGTCGTCGATTTCCAAGCGCGTGAAGGTGGATGTGCCCATCGTCGGCAATCTGCCGGACGTGCTGGACGACATCCTGCGCCTGCTCGATGCGTCGAACGACCGCCCGGACAAGGAAGCGCTCGGCGAGTGGTGGAAGCAGATCGAGGAATGGCGCCGTCGTGACTGCCTGAAGTACAAGCAGAGCGACGAAGTGATCAAGCCGCAGTTCGTGGTCGAGAAGCTGTGGGAAGTGACCAAGGGCGACGCCTTCATCACGTCCGACGTCGGCCAGCACCAGATGTGGGCTGCGCAGTACTACAAGTTCGACAAGCCGCGCCGCTGGCTCAATTCCGGTGGTCTGGGCACGATGGGCGTGGGCATTCCTTACGGCATCGGCGTACAGCTCGCCCACCCGGGCTCGCCGGTGGCGGTGGTGACCGGTGAAGGTTCGGTGCAGATGAACATCCAGGAACTGTCGACCTGCAAGCAGTACCGCATTCCGCTTAAGATCTGCAGCCTGAACAACCGTTACCTGGGCATGGTCCGCCAGTGGCAGGAAATCATCCACGGCAACCGTTACTCCGAGTCCTACATGGATTCGCTGCCCGATTTCGCCAAGCTGGCCGAGGCCTACGGCCACGTCGGCATCCGGGTCGAGAAGCCCGGTGACGTCGAGGACGCGCTGCGCGAGGCCTTCAAGCGCAAGAACGATCTGGTGTTCATCGACTTCCAAGTCGATCCGACCGAGAACGTGTATCCGATGGTGATGGGCGGCAAGGGTCTGACCGACATGATCCTGTCGTCCGAGGACCTGTAACGCATTACCCCGACACTGTCGTGCGCGGACCCCGGCAGCCATGCGTCGCCGGGTCCGCCTGACGGACTTACCAGTCTGTCAGGCAGCGGGCACCGGCCTCCGGCAGCCCGTCTTCGCGGCGGCGGTTCCTGATTTCCAGAAAGAGGCGCTCGCAATGAGGCATGTCATTTCCGTACTGATCGAGAACGAAGCGGGCGCGCTGTCGCGCGTGTCCGGCCTGTTCTCGGCGCGTGGCTACAACATCGAATCGCTGACCGTGGCACCGACCGAGGATGGTTCGCTGTCGCGCATGACCATCATTTCCACCGGCTCGGACGACATCATCGAGCAGATCACCAAGCAGCTGAACAAGCTGATCGAGGTGGTGAAGGTGGTCGACCTGTCGGAAGCCGCGCACATCGAGCGCGAACTGATGCTCATCAAGGTGCGCGCCACCGGCAAGGACCGCGAAGAACTGAAGCGTGTCGCCGACATCTTCCGCGGCCGCATCATCGACGTGACCGACTCGACCTATGTGATCGAACTGACCGGCAACACCGCCAAGCTCGATTCCTTCGTCGGCGCGATCGACAGTTCGCTGATCCTGGAAACCGTGCGCACCGGCGTCGCCGGCATCGGCCGCGGCGACCGCATCCTGCGTCTCTGATCCGCACACCGCATTCCGCTCCAGCCCGCAGCACCGCATAAACCTACACAGCACAAGGGAAAACCCATGAAAGTCTTCTACGACAAGGACGCAGACCTGTCCCTGATCAAAGGCAAGAAAGTCACCATCGTCGGCTACGGTTCGCAAGGCCATGCCCACGCACAGAACCTGTCGGACTCCGGCGTCAAGGTCACGGTCGGCCTGCGCAAGGGCGGCGCGTCGTGGAAGAAGGCGGAAGGCGCCGGCCTGAAGGTGAAGGAAGTCGGCGACGCGGTGAAGGGTGCCGATCTGGTCATGATCCTGCTGCCGGACGAGAACATTCCGCAGGTCTATTACGGCGACGTCGAGCCGAACATCAAGAAGGGCGCGACCCTGGCGTTCGCCCACGGCTTCAACATCCATTACAACCAGGTCATCCCGCGTGAAGACCTGGACGTCGTCATGGTCGCACCGAAGGGCCCGGGCCACACCGTGCGTTCCGAGTACCTGCGCGGAGGCGGTGTGCCGTCGCTGATCGCCGTGTACCAGGACAAGTCGGGCAAGGCGCGTGATCTCGCGCTGTCGTACGCGGCTGCAAACGGCGGCACCAAGGGTGGCGTGATCGAAACCTCGTTCCGCGAAGAGACCGAAACCGACCTGTTCGGCGAACAGGCCGTGCTGTGCGGTGGTCTGGTCGAGCTGATCAAGGCCGGTTACGAAACGCTGACCGAAGCCGGTTACGCGCCGGAAATGGCCTACTTCGAGTGCCTGCACGAAGTGAAGCTCATCGTCGACCTGATCTTCGAAGGCGGCATCGCCAACATGAACTACTCGATCTCGAACAACGCGGAATACGGTGAGTACGTCACCGGCCCGCGCGTGATCGCCGGCGAAGCCCGTGCCGCGATGAAGGAATGCCTGGCCAACATCCAGAATGGCAACTACGCCAAGAACTTCATCCTCGAAGGCCGGACCAACTATCCGGAGATGACCGCACGTCGTCGCCTGACCGCCGCCCACGAGATCGAGAAGGTTGGTGCGCAACTGCGCGGCATGATGCCGTGGATCACCAAGAACAAGCTGGTCGACCAGTCGAAGAACTGATTGGCGTCCCGCCTGGCCCGGCGGTTCCGGCACATCCGTGCCCGGGCCGCCGGGCCTTTTGCATTCCGGGCCATGGTACGCCATGGTTGCTCCGGCGCTTTCGCGATGCGTGTCATCCTGATACGTTGAGGGCAGTGGTCGCCCGTTCGCCGCGCCGAAGCGCGCAGTCCGTCCGTCGAGTCGGACAATGAGCACGTATGGCCGACCGGCCTGTAATGCAGAATCCATGCCGCGGTGATCCCGCGCATGGTTCGTCGGAGTGAATGCATGTCCGAATACGATCCGCAGTACATCAAGCCTGCCGACCCGGTAAAGCGCCGGCGCGGCATCTACATCCTGCCCAACCTGTTCACGACGGCTTCGCTGTTCGCAGGTTTCTACGCCATCGTGCAGGCGATGAATGGACGCTATGAATATTCGGCGGTCGCCATCTTCATCGCCATGGTGCTCGACGGTCTCGACGGCCGTGTCGCCCGACTTACCCATACGCAATCGGCCTTCGGTGCCGAATTCGATTCGCTGTCCGACATGGTGTCCTTCGGTGCTGCTCCGGCGCTGATCGCCTATGAATGGGCCATGCGCGGTCTGGGCAAATGGGGCTGGATCGCCGCCTTCATCTACTGCGCCGGTGCCGCGCTGCGCCTGGCCCGCTTCAACACCAACCTGGGTACCGTGGACAAGCGCTATTTCCAGGGGCTGCCCAGCCCAGCGGCCGCCGCGCTGGTGGCCGGTCTCGTCTGGGTGGCGACCGACAACGGCTACACCGGACCCGACATGCGCTGGGCGGCCTTCGTCATCACGCTGTTCGCCGGGCTGACCATGGTGAGCAATGTGAAGTTCTGGAGCGGCAAGGACATCAACCTGCGTCGCAGCGTGCCCTTCATCGTCATTTTCGGATTCGTGCTGGCCTTCGTCGCCGTGTCGGTCAACCCGCCGGTGGTGCTGTTCAGCCTGTTCGTTGCCTACGGCCTGTCCGGCTACGTGATGTGGCTGATCCGCTTCTCGCGGCGCAAGCCTCAGCTGCCGCCGACGCCACCGGAGGCCTGAGCCGGCACGCCGTTGTCGCGGCGCGACCCGGCGACTATATTCGCGACCCTGTGCCGCTCGCGGCCAGCCGCCTGTTTGACGAAACGACCTTGCGCGCCCGCCGCTGCGGACGCGCCCCGGAGACTGCAATGACCGACCGCCTCATCATTTTCGACACCACGCTGCGCGACGGCGAACAAAGCCCGGGCGCGTCGATGACGCGCGACGAGAAGCTGCGCATTGCCCGCCAGCTCGAGCGCATGCGCGTGGACGTGATCGAGGCCGGCTTTGCGGCCGCCTCCAACGGCGATTTCGAATCGGTGCGTGCGGTCGCTGAAACCATCCGCGAATCCACCGTCTGTTCGCTGGCGCGCGCCAGCGAGAACGACATCCGCCGCGCCGGCGAGGCGATCAAGCCGGCAGCGAGCGGCCGCATCCATACCTTCATCGCGACCAGCCCCATCCACATGGAGAAGAAGCTGCGGATGAGCCCCGACCAGGTGGTCGAGCAGGCGATCAAGGCGATCGGCTGGGCGCGCGAGTACACCGAGGACGTCGAATTCTCGGCCGAAGACGCCGTACGCTCCGACATCGATTTCCTGGTGCGCGTGTTCACCGAGGTGATCAAGGCCGGCGCGAAGACGATCAACGTGCCGGACACCGTCGGCTACTCGGTGCCGGCGCAGTGGGCTGAGCGCATGCGCATCCTGATCGAGCGCGTGCCGGGCGCCGACAAGGTGGTGTGGTCCACGCACTGCCACAACGACCTGGGCATGGCGGTCGCCAATTCGCTGGCGGCGGTGATGGCCGGCGCCCGTCAGGTCGAGTGCACGATCAATGGCCTGGGTGAGCGCGCCGGCAACGCCTCGCTGGAGGAGATCGTGATGGCCGTGCGCACGCGCCGCGACGTGTTCGGTGTCGAGACGCGCATCGACGCGACGCAGATCGTGCCGGCTTCGCGCCTGGTATCGACCATCACCGGCTATCCGGTGCAGCCTAACAAGGCCGTCGTCGGCGCCAACGCCTTTGCGCACGAATCCGGCATCCACCAGGACGGCGTGCTCAAGCACCGCGAAACCTACGAAATCATGCGTGCCGAGGACGTGGGCTGGAATACCAACAAGCTGGTGCTCGGCAAGCACTCCGGCCGCAATGCCTTCCGCGCCCGTCTGACGGAACTGGGCATCGTGGTCGAGTCGGAGGAGCAACTGAATGTCGCCTTCGCCGCTTTCAAGGAACTGGCGGACAAGAAACACGAAATCTTCGACGAGGACATCCAGGCGCTGATGAGTGACGAGGCGGTCACGCCGGAGCAGGAGCAGTACAAGCTGGTGGCGCTGAGTTCGCGTTCGGAAACCGGTGAACTGCCACAGTCCGTCGTCACGCTGTCGGACGGCGGGCGCGAAGTGAAGGTGTCGTCCAATGGCAGTGGCCCGGTCGATGCGGCCTTCTGTGCCATCGAATCGGTGGCGAAGAGTGGTGCCGAACTGCTGCTTTATTCGGTTAACGCGATCACCACCGGCACTGACGCCCAGGGCGAGGTGACCGTGCGTCTCGCGCTCGGTGGCCGCATCGTCAATGGGCAGGGTGCCGACACCGACATCATCGTCGCCTCCGCCAAGGCCTACATCAACGCGCTGAACAAGCTGCAGGGCGTGCAGAAGCTGAATCCGCAGGGCGAAAGCCCGATATGAACGACAGATCCTAGTTCGATTGCGCGAGCCGGCTCGGTGCGGTGAGCTTGGAGTAGAACAGGCAGCCCAGGAACAGCGTCACCGACAGCAGTGTGTAGGCGACGGCCAATTGCGCCGACGGGCTGCTGTCAGACGTGGCGCGTACGATGCCTTCGGTGAAGTAGGCCAGGCTGAGCAGCGACATCCATTGATGCGTGTAGCGCTTGCCGCGCAGGATGCCAAACAGCGCGCCCAGCAGCGGCAGTATCTTCAGCACCAGCCATGAGCCGCCTGGCCGCAGCGGGGCCAACCACAGCTCCCAAGCGAGGCCGAGCAGGATGAGGGCGATGAGGCTGGATGAGGCCAGCAGGTTCCAGTGTCGTGCGGTCATGGTCAGGCGGCGAGTTTGAGTGCGGTCAGCGCAAGCCGGCGGCCGAGCGCAAATGCGAGTCGTGCTTCGGCTTCCGACAGCTGTGTCCGCCCATCGTGCCCGCTCACGTGGCTGGCGCCGTAGGGCGTTCCGCCGTCCGGCGTGGTCGACAGATCGGGCTCGGAATAGGGCAGACCGACGATGAGCATGCCGTGGTGCAGCAGCGGCAGCGTCATGCTCAGCAGGGTGCTTTCCTGCCCGCCATGCATCGAGGTGGTCGAGGTGAAGACCGCGGCCGGTTTGCCGGTGAGCGCGCCGGCCAGCCACTGCGGGCTGGTGCCGTCGAGAAAGTACTTCAGTGGAGCGGCCATGTTGCCGAAGCGGGTCGGGCTGCCAAGGGCGAGGCCGATGCACTCCTCGAGGTCGCGGGCTTCCGCGTAGGGCGCGCCGCTGTCCGGTACCGCCGGGGCCGTTGCTTCGCTGACGGTCGACACCGGTGGTACGGTGCGCAGGCGCGCTGCCGCGCCCTCGACGGAATCGATGCCGCGGCCGATCTGGCGCGCCAGATTCAGCGTCGATCCGTAGCGGCTGTAATACAGGACAAGAATTTCTTTCAACGCGGGCCATCCAGCAGAATGAGGCCCGGAGTGTACAGCTTTGCCGGTCCCGATCTGCTGACGGACCTGCCACGGTTCCCGATGTCTTCACCGCCGATTGATTTTTTTGTCCGTCCCCTTCACGTGCTGGGTGCTGCCGCGCGGCGGCACCGCGAGGGCCGCGCCGCGCAGTCGGCGGCCGCGCTTGCGTTCGCGTTGCTGTTCGCACTGGTGCCCTTGATCGTGCTGGTGCGTCAGCTGTCGGTCTGGCTGCCCGAAGTGCTGCAGTTCGGCAAGCCGCTTCAGGCCTACCTGACAGGCAGTCTGCTGCCGGACGACGCCGGCGCGGCGGTGGTCCGTCACGCGACGCGTTTCGTCGCCAAGGCACGCCGGCTGTCGCTGGTCGATCTGCTGCTCCTTCTGGGCAGTGCCTGGGTGTGGGTGCGCACCGCGGACCACGCGCTCAATGCGATGTGGCCACAGCGACCGCCCCGGCGGCTGCGGCGCACCGCGCTGATCTATCTGACGCTGCCGGTGCTCGCGCCCTTCGCACTCGGCGCGGGAACGGCGCTGAGCCTCTATCTGGTGACGGCTTCTCTCGGCGCGGTGAACGAGCCGCCCTGGGTAAAGGTGTTCCTGCTGCGCGCGGCAGCGGCGCTGGTGACGGCGGGCTTCCTGCTGTTGCTGTACCGGACGCTGCCACGCGCCGCCGTCGGACTGCGTCCGGCGCTGTGGGGTGCAGTGGTGGCGACCGCGCTGCTGACGCTGATGCAGAAGGTGCTCAGCCTGTACATCGAGCACATGCCGGGTTACGCAGTGGTCTACGGTGCGCTGGCCACGCTGCCGGTCTTCCTGCTCTGGCTCTACCTGTTCTGGTCCATCGTGCTGTTCGGCGCTGCGGTGACCGCCGTGCTGCACGACCGGAGCGGGCGGCACTCGGGCTGATACTCAGGGCCGACTGGCCGGATCGGATCGACCACCGCTCGTGTTGGCGCTCATTTCCTCGATCTCGAACAGTTCGAAGGCCTGCGTCTGCAGGTCGAGGTCGGACAGGCGCGCGTCACCGAGCCGGTAGCGGCCACCGGAATTGTGCGCGATGAGCAGGTCGCGACCGTTGGCCTCGCCAGGCGGCAGCATGATGCAGGGGTGCGGGCGGTGGCTGGTCAGCGGTGGCAGGCGTAATGCGGGGACGGCGGCCCGCGACCCCGATGCCTCGAATACCACGGTCGCTGCCTGGGCGCCGTGGCTGAGCAGTTCCACCCCGACATCGATGGCGCCGGCACTGGCGCTGCGCGCCCAGCGCACGACGCAGATCATCCAGTTGCGACTGCCGCTGCCCTTGATCAGCACCGGCAGGCCGGGCCGGACCAGACCGGTCGGGCCTGTGTCGAGGCGCAGCGCGAAACCGTTCGGGCTGTCGTTGAGCAAGGTCCAGCCGGTGGTCTGGTTGTCCCAGTCAGCGGCTGGGTCGCGCCGTTCGAGAAGGTGCCAGATGGCATCGAACCCGATCAGCATGCGTATCGCCTGGCCGCGTTCGCGGCGTGCGTGCTGCCGTCGCGGCATCGCCATCCAGCGCGCCTGCAGGCGGCGCAGCAGACGCCGCGTGCGCGTCTGACCGAGACAGGCGGGCAGGTACATGTCGGCAACGTTGCCGCCCTCGTCGATCAGGTCGAGATGATGGGCCAGCACCTGACCGAGTCGCTGGCAGGAGCAGTAGAGGATGTGCGGACCGCGCTCCGGATCGGGCGCCGCCCGCAGCAGCGGCGTCGGGCCGTGATCGTGCTCGTCGTCTATCCAGAACCACGAGTCGAGGTCGCGATGCGGCGGGTTCGACTGGATCTGCACCGCGCCCGAATAGCTGCGCACGTAGTCGGCGATGTTGAAGAAATCGGCTGGCGTGAGGTGCGGCGGCTGCGCCAGTTCGAGCGCGATCAATTCGCGGTGCAGCTGTTCGGCGTCCGCCGAGCCGGCGATCTGGGTGGCCGGCGAGGCCATCATGCGGGCGTGCATCAGCAGGGCGTGCGCCGTTGTCCACATGCCTGGCGGTACGTCGGCTGCGGTCAGCGTGCGCAGGGCATAGACGTCCAGCAGGCAGAGCATGGCGTGGCCCGCCGCGCGCGATGGCTTGTGTGCGGCGCGCGCCTGCAGGGCGTCGAGATAGCTGCGCGCAATCTGCATCAGCGCATCGCACAGCAGATCGGCCGCATCGCGCAGCGTGGCATGCACCGGCAGTCCGCTGGCGGCAAGCTGCGGCTTCAGTGCCGTCGCGCAGGCCAGCGCGCGGTCGTGGAAGATGTCGAGCACGCGTACCCGCGCTGGCGCGTCCATGCGCGCCTGGGCGAGCACGCCGAGGCAGGTGGCCAGCCCGGCTGCTTCATGTCCGGGATCGCCGGCGGCGGGTGTTGCCAGCCAATCGAGTACTGTCCGCAATGGATCCCCGGTCTTTGCCGAGCGCAAAAGGCTGTCGGGCGCGGCAGGAACGGGGGCGGGGGCGGACATCGGGGTGGGGCGCAAGGACGTGTAGAGCGCTGATTCTAGTAAACTCGCGTTTTGTCTGCGCAGGCCATACGCCTCACTTTCCGTCCGCACCATGAACATGCCTACTTCCTCCGCCCAGTCCAAGGCCGTCATCGACCCCGCCGATCGGCTCATCGTGGCGCTCGACGTGCCCTCAGCGGATCAGGCGCGTGCCATCGTCGACCAGCTCGGCGACGCCGTCCGCTTCTACAAGATCGGCCTCGAACTGTTCATGAGCGGCAACTACTTCGAACTGCTCGATTGGTTGATCGCACGAAACAAGAAGGTTTTCGTCGACCTGAAGTTCTTCGATGTGCCCGAAACCGTGCGCTCCGCGGTACGCGCCCTGTCGTCCAGCGGTGCCACCTTCGCGACTATTCACGGCAACCAGGCCATCATGGAAGCCGCCGGCGCCGACAAGGGAGCGCTGAAGATACTCGCCGTCACCGTGCTCACCAGCCTGGATCGGGGCGATCTCGACGATCTGGGCTTTGCCTGCGACGTCGATGCGCTGGTGCTGTCGCGCGCTCGGCGTGCGCTGGCCGCGGGCTGCGACGGGGTCGTGTCGTCGGGGCTGGAGGCGCCGCACATCCGCGCCGAGCTGGGCGAGCGCATCCTGGTGGTGACGCCGGGCATCCGGCCGGTCGAGAACCGGCCGGTCGATGACCAGAAGCGCACGGTCGATGTCGCGCAGGCGCTGACCAACGGCGCCGACTACCTGGTGGTCGGGCGGCCGATCCGCAATGCGGCCGATCCGGCGGCGGCGGCCTGGCGCATGCAGGAACAGATCGCGCAGGCGCTCGGCCAGCGCTGATCGTTGGCAGGTGCGCATCATCAGCCCTTCGGATGATGATGCGCCGGACGCCCTTGCTGCATACTCGTTGCGTCTTCCCTTCTCACCGGGCTTGCCCCGCGCGCGAGTGCTGGCTTCAATACACTCGTTCTCCGCAATGACACGCGTTGGCCGCATCGGCCTCGCCGTGCGCATGCTCTTGATGCTCTGTTCACTGCTGCTGTGCGGACTGGCGCAGGCGGCGTCCGTGCTCGTGCTGCTGAGCGAGCCGGGTGGGGCCTATGGCGAATTTGCCGAGGCGCTGAAGAACGAGCGCAGCGCCCGTGGCGGCTTCTCCTTGGCAGTGACGACGCGGAACGATTTCAATGCCGCCTCCCTGTCCGCCCACGACGCCGTGATCGCGGTCGGTGCCGGGGCCTTGCGCACTGTGGTGCAGGCGGACGTGCCCACGCCCGTGCTCAGCGTGCTGGTGCCGCAGAGCGCATTCGAGTCGATGCTGGCCGCGGGCAACACGCGCCGCTGGTCGGCCATACACATCGATCAGCCCTTCATCCGTCAGGTGGACCTGATACGTATTGCGCTGCCCGAGGTCCGACGGATCGGCGTGCTCTTCGATGCCGCCGACCCGGAGCGCCTGCAGCCCTTGAAGAATGCCGTTGCCGGTACCTCGATGCAGATTTCGAGCGGCAGTTTCACCGGCGAGTCATCGCTGTTCGCGGCGCTGTCGCAGGTACTCGACAACGCCGACGTCTTCCTGGCGTTGCCCGATCCGCAAGTGCATAACGCGGGAACCATACGCAATCTTCTGCTCACGTCATTTCGTGCGCGCGTGCCGGTGGTCGGCTTCTCGGCGGCGTATGCGCGTGCCGGGGCTGTCATGTCCCTTTATTCGACGCCGGAACAGATCGCCCGCCAGACGGCGGACGCGATCGCCTTCTGGATGCGCGAGCGCACCTGGCCGACGCCGCGCCATCCCCGACATTTCACCGTGTCGGTCAATGCGCACGTTGCGCGCTCGCTTGGCCTGCGCATCGAGGATGGCGACGCGCTGCGCGACAAACTGGTCCGCCAGGAGCGACTGCCATGAAACGCTGGGGCATTCGGCAACGCGTGCTGCTGGTCGCGCTGGCGCCAGTCGTCGTGTTCGGCATCGCGGCAGGCATCTGGATGGTGCTGCACCGGCTGGCCGAACTTGAGAACGGCCTGGTCGAGCGCGGGCGCGCGACTGCGCGACAAGTGGCGGCCACGGCGGACTACGGGGTGTTTTCCGGCAATACCGAGTCGCTGGTGTCGCTGATTGAAGCGGCGCGTCGCGAGCGCGACGTAAGCGGCATCATGGTTTCGAGTCGTGATGGCGACCTCGTGGTGTCCGGCGGTGAACTCAGTCCGGAAGCCTACGTGCCGGGCAGGCGCCCGGCGGGGCTCGCGCTGATCGAGCTCGAACATTCGTTGATGTTCGTCGAGCCGATACTGCGTAGTGCGGTACTCGACGACCCGGACGTATTCGACGGTCTGAGCGAGATGCCGGCCGATCGGCAGCCGGTGGGCTGGGTGCTGGTCGAGGTGTCTCGCCAGAGGGTCGATGCGATGAAGGGGGATTTCATCGTCACGACGGCCATCGTCGTGGCCGCTGCGCTGCTGGCGGCGAGTGCGTTCGCGATGCGCATCAGCCAGACGGTGACCGGACCGGTGCGCGAGGTGTCGCGCGCGGTGCGCCGCATCGGCGAGGGGGATCTTGCCGCGCGCGTGACGGTATTTGGCGGAGGTTCGCTGCGCGTGCTGGCCGAAGGCGTGAACGGCATGGCCGAGCGCTTGCTGCGTGCGCGCGACGAACTCGAGGCAAGGATCGCGGATGCCACCCGCCAGCTGCGCAGTCGCACCGACGAAGCGGAGCGCGCCAATCATGCGAAGTCGCGTTTCCTTGCCGCCGCGAGCCATGATCTGCGGCAGCCCATGCACGCGCTGGGACTGTTCGTGGCCGAACTGGCCGAGCGCCTGCGTGGATCGGAGCACCGTACCCTGATCCGGCAGATCGAGGAATCGGTCGGCGCCATGGAGGATCTGCTCGACGCACTGCTGGACATGTCCAAGCTCGACGCCGGTGGCGTGACGGTGCGCCGATCGGAGTTTCCGCTGCAGCCCATGCTTGCCCGCATCGTCGAGGACTTTGCCGCCGATGCGCTGCAACGCGGCTTGCGGCTGAAGCTTCGCGCGACCGACCTGTGGGTCGAGTCGGACCCCTTGTTGCTCGAACGCATCATGATCAACCTGCTGTCGAACGCGGTGCGCTACACGCAGCGCGGCGGCGTGCTGGTGGTCGTACGACGGCGCGGCGCCAGCGCGGTGATCGAGGTGCGCGACTCGGGGCCGGGTATTCCGCCCGAGGCGCACGACATGATTTTCGAGGAGTTCTATCAGTTGCAGAACCCGGCGCGGGCACGCGGGCAGGGCCTGGGCCTGGGTCTTGCCATCGTGCGCCGGCTGACCGGTCTGCTCGGGCACGACGTGGCCATCCGCTCGCGAGCGGGGCGCGGCTCGGTGTTCTCAATCGAAGTGCCGGTTGTTGCGGCGCCGGTCGGACGACATCAGACGGGCGAACCGGAACCGCTGCAGACGCCCCTGTCAGTGTTCGTCGTGGTGATCGATGACGACCCGGGGTCGCGCACCAGCATTGCCGGCCTGCTGGCATCCTGGGGGTGCGAAGTGCTCTGCTCGGCCAACCTCTCGGAAGCGCGCGACATGATGAGGCAGCGCGACAAGGTGCCGTCGCTCATCCTGTGCGACTTCCGCCTGGCTGCCGTGGCCAGCGGCATCGACGTGCTCGACGCACTGCTGGCCGAACAGAGCGGCGACATCGCGGCCGCGCTGGTGACCGGCGACACCGATCCGCAGGTTCGCCGCATGGCCGCCGCGCGTGGCTATCCGGTGCTGCACAAGCCGGTACGTCCGGCCCGCCTGCGTGCGCTGGTGCAGCAGGTCGTGCTCAGGCAGCAGAACCCTGTCGGCTGAGTAGCGGGCGGTCCTTGCGGTAACTCCGGTACTTCGCTAACATCGCGGGTTTTCCTCGTTTCGAAGGAATCGTAATGGTCGTTATTCGCCTCGCGCGTGGGGGTGCCAAGAAGCGCCCGTTCTTCAACATCATCGCCACCGACTCGCGCAATCGTCGCGATGGTCGTTTCATCGAGCGCGTCGGTTACTACAACCCGGTCGCTCCTGAAGGCACCACCAGCCTGTCGGTCAACGCCGAACGCCTGGCCTACTGGCAGAGCGTCGGCGCCCAGCTGAGCCCGACGGTTGCCCGTCTGGTCAAGCAGCAGGCAGCCTGATCAAGCACGTTTCCGAAGCAATGGTCGTACTGGGGCGCATTGCCGCTCCGTTCGGCGTGCAGGGCTGGTTGCATCTGCAGGCCTTCGGCGACGATCCGCAGTCCTGGAAGGTGATCGAGCATTGGCTGGTCAGTGCCGATGCGGATGCCGCGCCTGAACGCTGGCGCGAGCTCAAGCTGGATGGCTTCAAGCTGCAGGCCAAGGGGCCCATCGTCCGCTTCGAGGGCTGCGACGACCGGACCGCGGCGGAAAAGCTGGTCGGCCTGTACGTTGCCGCCCAGCGCCACGATCTGCCGGATACGGAAGATGACGAGTACTACTGGGGCGATCTGATCGGCCTCGACGTCGTCAATCTGTCTGGCGAGCGGCTCGGCCGTGTAGACCGGCTGCTGGAAACCGGTGCGAACGATGTGCTGGTCGTGGTCGATGACACGGCCGGGGCAGAGAAGCCGGTAGAGCGTCTCATCCCCTTCGTTTCGGCGGTGGTGAAGGACGTGGACCGAGAAGCGGCGGTCGTGCGCGTCGAATGGGACGCGCAGTGGTAAGCAGTGCGCAAGCGGGGCAGCCGGTCACCTTCGAGGTGATTTCGCTGTTCCCGGAAATGTTTTCAGCCATCGAACGCAGCGGCATCACGCGGCGGGCGATGGAAAGATCGTTGTGGCAGGTCCGGCATACCAATCCGCGCGATTTCGCGACGGACGCGCACCGCACCGTTGACGACCGACCTTACGGCGGTGGCCCGGGCATGGTGATGCTGGCCGAACCGTTGGCGCAGGCGATCGCAAGTTGCAAGGCGCGCCATACGGCAGCGGTCAAGGTCGTGCATTTCTCGCCGGCCGGTGAGCGCCTGACGCACCGGCGGGTGATGGATCTGGCAGCGGAGCCGGCCTTGATACTGCTCTGCGGTCGGTACGAGGGCATGGATCAGCGGCTGATCGACCGCGATGTCGATCTGGAGCTGTCCTTGGGCGACTTCGTGTTGTCCGGTGGCGAACTGCCGGCGATGGCGCTGATGGATGCGATCATCCGTCAGTTGCCGGGCGCGCTGAACGATGCGGCGTCCGCAGTCGAGGATTCCTTCGTCGGCGGGCTGCTCGATTGCCCGCACTACACCCGCCCCGAAGTCTGGGACGGCAGGCCGGTGCCCGAGATGTTGCTGTCCGGCGACCACGCGCGGATACGCAAATGGCGCGCCGAGCAGGCGCTGGAACTTACGCGCAGGCGTCGTCCGGATCTGCTGGCGCAGGAAGAGAAGTAGTTTTTTGCAGTACGCGGACGGCAGTCGTCTTGCCGTTCCCTCAACAAACGCACGCATCACGGCAAACGTGCTCTGCGGCAAGGCAATGCCATAGACCAGGAGTCAAGACATGAATCTGATCCAGCAACTCGAGCAGGAAGAAATTGCCCGCCTGGGCAAGAACATCCCCGAATTCGCGCCGGGCGACACCGTCATCGTTAACGTGAACGTGGTCGAAGGCGACCGCAAGCGTGTCCAGGCCTACGAAGGCGTCGTGATCGCCAAGCGTAACCGTGGCCTGAACTCGAACTTCATCGTCCGCAAGATTTCCAGCGGCGAAGGTGTCGAGCGTACCTTCCAGACCTACTCGCCGCTGATCGCGTCGATCGAGGTGAAGCGCCGTGGCGACGTGCGTCGCGCCAAGCTGTACTACCTGCGTGAGCGTTCGGGCAAGTCGGCGCGCATCAAGGAAAAGCTGGCCAAGCGCAGCGCACCGAAGACCGCAGCCTGAGATCTGGCTGGCGGCAATAAAAAAGGGACCGCGAGGTCCCTTTTTTATTGTGTGCGCGTCTGGCGTTTGTCGGCACTCACCTGTGCCCAGGCGGAGTGATTGTGGATGGACTCGAAGTTCTCCACTTCCAGCGTGTAGGCGCGCACCCGTTGCTCGGTGTTCAGCCGGGCGGCGATGTCGCGCACCATGTCTTCGACGAATTTCGGATTCTCGTAGGCGCGCTCGGTCACGTACTTCTCGTCCGGACGCTTGAGCAGGCCGTACAGATCACAGGAGGCCTCCTGCTCGACGATGTCGATCAGGTCCTCGACCATCAGATTGCCTTCAATGACGGCTTCGATCGTCACGTGTGAGCGTTGGTTGTGCGCGCCATACTGCGAAATTCTCTTCGAACAGGGACACAGGCTGGTGACCGGTACCAGCACGCGCAGCGTGAATGCGTAGCCGCCGTCAGACTCGACACGGGCGGTGAAGCCCACCTCATAGTCGAGGACGCTCTGTACGCCCGACACCGGCGCCGATTTCCGGCGGAAATAGGGGAAGCGCAGCGATATTTCGCCGCTGTCGGCTTCCAGACGGTTGAGCATGCCACGGACCAGGGGCTCGAATGCCGGGGGGGCGAGAGGGGTGTCCAGGCCATTCAGCAGTTCGACGAAACGCGACATGTGCGTGCCCTTCAGATGGGCAGGCAGGCTGACGAAGAGGCCGCAATCGGCCACGGTGCCCTGTACCCAGCCGTCGCGACCACGCACGCTGATGGGGTGACGGATGCCGCGTATGCCGACTTTCTCGATCGGCAGTTCGCGCGGATCCAGCGTGTTCTGGACGTCGGGAATAGCGTGCGGATCGCGAGCATTCATGCTGAACCCCTGGTTTCTCTACATGATCATTTGTTGCATGTAGATTAACATCGGGTTCTGATCCACTCAAGCTGCGATGCACGAAAAAAAAGCCCGGCAGTGCCGGGCTTTCGTCTTTCGTGAAGCCGAGAGTTCAGCGCGGGAGCGCCTGCAGTGCCGCGGTCAGCTGGGCGCGCACGCCGGCCGCGTCAAGCCCGACTTCCGCGTAAAGCAGGGCCGGATCCCCGTGATCGACGAAGCGATCAGGCAAGCCGATGCGCAGCACGCGACAGGACAGGCCAGCGTTGTGAATAACCCGCTCGACCTCCGCGCCGGCGCCACCGATCAGCGCGTTTTCCTCCAGCGTGACGATGAGCCGGTGCTTCTGCGCGAGCTGGATCACCAGTGCTTCGTCCAGTGGCTTGGCAAAGCGCATATTGGCGACACTGGCGTCGAACTCGTCGGCAACCGCAAGCGCAGGCGTCAGCATGGCTCCGAAAGCGAGCAGGGCGGCATCACCCTGACCGGCACGCCGAAGTTCGCCGCGACCGATAGGCAGCGCGGTCATCGTGTCCTGCGGCAACACGCCGGGGCCGCTGCCACGCGGGTAGCGCACTGCAGTGGGCCCCTTGTGCATGTATGCGGTGTAGAGCATCTGCCGGCATTCGTTCTCGTCACTCGGCGTCATCACGACGAGATTGGGCAGACAGAGCAGATAGGACAGGTCGAAGGCGCCGTGATGGGTGGCGCCGTCGGCACCGACCAGGCCGGCGCGGTCCAGCGCCATCATGACCGGCAGGTTCTGCAGGCAGATGTCGTGGATGAGCTGGTCGTAGGCGCGCTGCAGGAAGGTTGAGTAGATCGCGACCACCGGCTTGATGCCTTCGCAGGCAAGTCCGGCGGCAAAGGTGAGCGCGTGCTGCTCGGCGATGCCCACGTCGAAATAGCGCTGCGGGTACTCGGCAGCGTAGCGCACCATGCCCGAGCCTTCGCGCATTGCCGGCGTGATCGCCATCAGCTTGTCGCAGCGGGCGGCCATGTCGCACAGCCAGTCGCCGAACACCTGGGTGTAGGTCGGCTTGCCGCCACCTTTGCCGGTCTGGATGCCAGCATGGTGATCGAACTTGCCGACGCCGTGATAGAGGATGGGGTCGGCCTCGGCGAGCTTGTAGCCGTATCCCTTCTTCGTGATCACGTGCAGGAACTTCGGGCCCGGCAGTTCGCGCAGGTTCTCCAGCGTCGGGATCAGCGCGTCGAGGTCGTGGCCGTCGATCGGGCCGTAGTAATGGAAGCCGAATTCCTCGAACAGCGTGCCCGGCGTGATCATGCCCTTCACGTGTTCTTCCGCGCGCTTGGCGAACTCGCGCAGCGACGGCGCGATCTCGAGCACCTTGGCGCCGGCGCGACGGGCGGCGTTGTAGGTGTGGCCGGACAGCAGGCGGGTGAGGTACTTGTTCAGTGCGCCGACGGGCGGCGAGATCGACATGTCATTGTCGTTGAGGATGACCAGCAGGTCGGCGTCCTCGACGCCTGCGTTGTTCAGCGCCTCGAACGCCATGCCGGCAGTCATCGCGCCGTCACCGATCACCGCGATACTGTGCCGCTTCTGCCCCAGGGCGCGGGCGGCGATGGCCATGCCCAGTGCTGCCGAGATCGAGGTGGACGAGTGGGCCGTGCCAAAGGTGTCGTAGGTGCTCTCGCAGCGGCGCGGAAAGCCGCTGACGCCCTTGTACTGGCGCAGCGTCGCCATGCCTTCGCGGCGACCTGTGAGTATCTTGTGCGCGTAGGTCTGGTGACCGACGTCCCAGACGATGCGGTCATCCGGTGTGTTGTAGACGTGATGCAGCGCCACGGTCAGTTCGACCGTGCCGAGATTGGACGACAGGTGACCACCGGTGCGCGACACCGATTCGACCAGAAAGGCGCGCAGTTCGGTGGCGAGCTGGGAAAGCCGTCGGCTGTCGAGTTTGCGGACGTCGGCCGGCGAATCGATCGTTTCCAGCAGCGGGTAGGCGCTCATCGTGTGCAGGGATCTGTCCATATCAGTGTTTCCTCGTCAGCACGAAATCCGCCAGTTCGCGCAGGCGACGCGCCTCGTCCCCGAAGGACGAAAGGCTGTCGATCGCTTCGGCGTGCAGCTCGCGAGCGCGCTCACGCGCGCGCGCAAGTCCCAGCGTGCTGACGTAGGTCGGCTTGTTCGCAGCGGCGTCCTTGCCGGCGGTCTTGCCGAGTGCCTCGGTACTGGCTTCGCAGTCGAGCACGTCGTCGACCACCTGGAAAAGAAGGCCGACAGTACCTGCATAGTGGTCCAGTCGCGCCTGTGCGTCTACGTCCAGTTGTCCGCAGGCGGCTCCAAGGCGCACCGCGCAGCGGATCAGGGCACCGGTCTTGTGGATGTGCATGAACTCGAGTTCGGCCACGCCGAGCGCGATGCCGACCGACGCAAGGTCAATTGCCTGACCGCCAGCCATGCCGCGAGAGCCCGACGCGATAGCGAGTTGGCTGACCATCCTGACGCGGATATCGGCCGGGACGTCGCAGTGTTCGGACAGCAGCAGGAAAGCAAGTGACTGCAGGCTGTCGCCCACCAGCAGCGCGGTAGCGTCGTCGTACTGCACGTGCACGGTAGGTTTGCCGCGGCGCAGCACGTCGTCGTCCATGCAGGGCATGTCGTCGTGCACCAGCGAATAGGCGTGTATCAGTTCGACCGCACAGGCGGCGGCATCGAGTGCCGGACTCGAGGCCCCCGACAGCGCACCGGCGGCGTGACAGAGCAGCGGACGCACGCGCTTGCCGCCGCCGAGCACCGCGTAGCGCATCGCATCGTGCAGTCGTGAGGGCGCCACCGCCGCGGCGGGCAGGAAGCGGTCGAGTGCGGTTTCGGTGCGCGTCTGGACGGCAGCGACCCAGTCGGCGAAGGATGATGGTACGGGCTCAGTCATGATCGCCATCGCCAACCGGCAGGTCGCGCAGCAGGCCGTCCTCCAGCATCTGCACCTTCTGTTCGGCCGCGCTGAGCGCGGTCTGACATTGGCGCACCAGTTCGACGCCGCGCTGATAGCGTTCGAGCGCACCGTCCAGCGGCAGCTTGCCGTCCTCCATCGCACGCACGATGGCTTCGAGTTCTTCGATCGCCTGCTCGAAGCTGGCGGGTGCGGAAGCCGCTTCTGCTTTTCTGGTCATGCTGATTGGGGCGTCGGGCAAACTCTGAAAAATAGCTGATCCACATCAGCCGGTCAAACGCGCAAGTGGTTATACTGCCCGGCTTTGTCACGCGTTTGCGTGCATCGTCCGCGGTCGCACGAAATCTTGCGACGCGGGGTCCGCGATGGCAGGCACGCGGTTTTCCAACTTTGACTTCGGGGGTTGGGGAATGTCCGATATACAGTCCATTACCCGTCTTGAACCGGCGCAATCGCAGTTTCCGGTTTCCTGGTACTTCGATCAGCCGCTGTTCGAGCTCGAAAAGCGCGTGCTTTTCGATAACGGGCCGGGCTATGTAGGTCACGAGCTGATGGTGCCGAACGTCGGCGACTATCAGACCCTGGGCTGGGCCGATGATGCGCTGATGCTGGTGCGCAACGAGGCCGGCATCGAACTGCTGTCCAATGTGTGCCGGCATCGCCAGGCGCTGATGATGAAGGGGCGCGGAAATACGCCCAACATCGTCTGTCCGGTGCATCGCTGGACCTACGACACGCGCGGTGAGCTGCTCGGGGCCCCGCACTTCCCGAACACGCCCTGCCTGAACCTGAAGCGCGAGCCGCTGCAGAACTGGAAGGGACTGCTGTTCTCCGGAAAGCGCGACATCGCCGCCGATCTGGCCGGCATGGAGGTCGCTCCTGCGCTCGACTTCTCGGGCTACATGCTCGACCACGTCGAGATGCACCAGTGCAACTACAACTGGAAAACCTTCATAGAGGTCTATCTCGAGGACTACCACGTCGAGCCCTTCCACCCGGGGCTGGGCAAGTTCGTCACCTGCGAGGACCTGAGCTGGCAGTTCGCGCGCGACTATTCGGTGCAGCGCGTCGGCGTGAACAACCGTCTGGCGCGTCCCGGCACGCCGGCCTACGAGCGCTGGCACCGCGCGGTGCTCGACTTCTACCGTGGTGAAGTGCCGCCGCACGGTGCGATCTGGCTGACCTACTACCCGAACATCATGGTCGAGTGGTATCCGCACGTGCTCGTCGTGAGCACCCTGTATCCGCAGTCGGTCGATCGCACGATGAATGTGGTCGAGTTCTACTACCCGGAAGAGATCGTGCTGTTCGAGCGCGAATTCATCGAGGCCGAGCGTGCCGCCTACATGGAGACTGCTCGCGAGGACGACGAGATCGGCGAACGGATGGATGCCGGCCGGCGCGCGCTGATGAAGCAGGGGCGTTCCGAAGTCGGTCCCTACCAGTCGCCGATGGAAGACGGCATGCAGCACTTCCACGAGTGGTACCGGCGCGAAATGGTGGACTATCTGTGAGCGGGGTGCCGCATCGCAGTCGGAACGGGGCACTTCGGTGCCCCGTTTTCTTGCCGCGGCGGCACGCATGAAGTCGCTTTGGATGGTCGCCGCCAGTCTGCTGTTCGCGTCCATGGGCGTGTGCGTGAAGCTGGCCAGCGAGGCGCTGCCCGCTTCCGAGATCGCTTTCTACCGTGCCTTCATTTCCTTGCTGCTGATCGCATCTGTCATGCGCCTGCGCGGCGCGTCGTTCGCTACGCCGCACGCGGCGATGCATCTGAAACGCGGCGTGTCAGGGGCCATTTCGCTCATTCTCTATTTCCAGGCGATCGCGCTGCTGCCCTTGCCCACGGCCGTGACCCTGAACTACACCTCGCCGCTGTTCATGGCGGCCTGGCTGGGCTTCACTGTCAGTGGGGAGTTGTCGAAACCGGTCGCGCTGGCGCTCGCGACCGGCTTTGCCGGCGTCGTTCTGGTTCTGCAGCCGACGCTCGGCAGCGAGCAGTGGGTCGGCGGGCTGTGCGGGCTCGCTTCCGGGCTGATCGCGACCATGGCCTATCTGAGCGTGCGCGATCTCGGGCGGCTCGGTGAGCCGGAATGGCGCACCGTTCTGTACTTCTCGCTCTGCTCCTCGGTGTTCGGCGCCGTGTGGGCGCTGATCGACGGCGGCTTCCACCTGCCGGATGCCCGCACCTGGGCGCTGCTGTTTGGCGTCGGCGTGTTCGGCGCCGCCGCCCAGCTGTGCATGACTGCGGCGTACAAGGGAGGGCGTACGCTGGTGTCGGCCAGTCTGGCCTACACCACGGTGGCCTTCTCGACGCTCTACGGCGTGCTGCTGTGGAACGATGTGCCGTCCGCCGCGGTCTGGGCGGGCATGGTGCTGATTGTCGCAAGCGGCGTGCTGGCAATGCTCAATCCGCCGCCGGCGAAGCTATAGTCGAAGTGCGGGGCGCGCCCCCGCCTCGGTGTCGGCAGACCTCTGGAGGTAAGAAAAATGATCACGAGCGAATACAGCGGCAATCTGGTGACGGTGGCGGCCTTCGGCGAATTCACGCTGGCCGACTATCGGGAGTTCGAGGACCTGGTCAATTACAGGATCAAGTTCGAAGGCGTCGTGAACCTGCTGATCGACCTGCGGCAGATGACCGACTTCACGCTCGACATGGCGCTCGAGGAACTGCGTTTCGCGCGCGCGCACAGCCACGATTTCGGACGTGTCGCGGTGATCGCCGGCACGCCGTGGGTGGCGTGGACGGCGTGGCTGTCGCAGGTATTCGTCGATGCCGACGTGACCGTTTTCGACGACGAGGCGGCGGCGCG
Organism: Methyloversatilis sp. NSM2; assembly: GCF_038066675.1. Classification (NCBI taxonomy): domain Bacteria; kingdom Pseudomonadati; phylum Pseudomonadota; class Betaproteobacteria; order Nitrosomonadales; family Sterolibacteriaceae; genus Methyloversatilis; species Methyloversatilis sp. NSM2. The sequence continues at coordinate 73,534 of NZ_JBBUKV010000005.1, read as the reverse complement.
CGACTGGCTTGCGGAGACCGTCTGAACGATGAGTGTGCTCATTTCCGCGGCCGAGCTGGCCGCCGTGGCGGGTGACGCCCGACTGGTCATCGTCGATTGCCGCCACGATCTGGCACAGCCGGAGGCCGGCGAGGCGGCCTGGCGCGAGGCACACATTCCGGGCGCGTTGTTCATGCATCTGGATCGCGACCTGTCGGCGAAGAAGACCGGCCGCAACGGTCGTCATCCGCTGCCGTCACCGCAGGACTTCGTCGCGCTGCTCGGTGCCCGCGGCATTTCGCCGGCACACCGCGTAGTGGCTTATGACGACGCCGGCGGCATGTTCGCCGCCCGGCTGTGGTGGATGCTGCGCTGGGTCGGTCACCGCGATGCTGCGGTGCTCGATGGCGGTCTGAGTGCGTGGAAGGCCGGTGGCGGCGTGCTCGACGCGACGGTGCGCAATCTGCCGCCCACCGACTACCCGCTCGGTGTCGTCGAACCGACGCTGGACGCCGATGCGGTGCTCGCCAGTCTCGAGGGCGGCGGGCGCCTGCTGGTCGACGCCCGCGCGCCCGACCGCTTCCGCGGCGAGAACGAGACGCTGGACCCGGTCGGCGGCCATATTCCGGGCGCGGTCAATCGCTTCTTCAAGCTCAATATCGGCGATGACGGTCGCTTCAAGCCGGCGGACGTGCTGCGCGCCGAGTGGCGGGAGGTGATCGGCGGGCGCGACCCGGCGTCGCTGGTGATGCAGTGCGGCAGCGGCGTCACCGCCTGCCACAACCTGCTGGCACTCGAAGTGGCCGGGCTTTCCGGTGCGCAGCTCTACCCCGGCTCGTGGAGCGAGTGGTGCAGCGACCCGGCGCGGCCGATGACGCGCTGAGCGACGAGCGCGTCGCGGAAGCGCTGCTCGCACTGGTTGCCCGGCGTGCGCCCGGGTACTCGATCTGTCCGTCCGAAGTCGCGCGCGCACTGTCGCCCGACGACTGGCGCCCGTTGATGCCGAAGGTGCGCGACGTCGCACGCCGGCTGGCGGGTGAAGGTCGCGTCCTGGTCACGCAGCGGGGTGAAGTGCGCGACGCGGACACGGAGTGGCGCGGGCCGATACGCATCGCTCAGCCGCGGAAAAGCGCGTCGGGCTCGATCTGAGCGAACTGTTCGCCGAGATGGTCGAGCAGGCGTCTGACCCGCAACGGCATGTGCCGGCCAGTGGGCAGCATTGCGTGCAGCGGGAAGTCCTCGCCGCGCCAGTCGGTCAGCAGTTCGACCAGCCGACCGGCGTGCAGGTCGTCCACCACGTCCAGCCGTGCCTTGGTGGCGATGCCCAGACCCTGCAGCACCCACTGGCGCACCAGCGCACCGTCGTAGGCGAGCCGATTGCCCTGCACGCGCACGGTCGTATCGACGCCACCGCGCTCGAAGCGCCAGGCCAGATGCGGGCGTCCGCTGCGATAGAGCGCGATGCAGTTGTGCCGCGCCAGATCGGAGGGTTGCTGCGGCGCGCCGTGCCGAGCGATGTAATCGGGTGAGGCCACCACCACTCGTCGCGTCACATGCAGCCGGCGAGCCACCAGTGACGAGTCCGGCAGTTCGCCGTAACGCACCGCCAGATCGACCCGCTCGCGTACCAGATCCTGCAGCGTGTCCGACACATAGAGTGCCAGCCGCACGCCCGGGTGCTGTTCGATGAAGCTGTCCAGCATGGCCGACAGCGCGCCGCGGCCGAGGTCCGACGGTGCGGCGAGATGGATGTCGCCGGACAGCGTTTCGCGGCCTGCGCCGAGCAGTGCGCGCGCGTCGTCGATGTCGCCCAGTGCGCGCCGGGCGTGGTCGCGCAGCATTTCGCCCTCGGCGGTCAGCCGCATCGATCGGGTCGAGCGCTCGACCAGCCGTGCGCCGAAGGCCGATTCGAGCCGCTTCAGCGCTGCGCTGGCAGCGGCCGGTGTCAGCTGCAACTGCCGTGCGGCGGCGCTGAGCGAGCCGGCGTCGGCGATGCGTACGAACAGTTCGAGCTGGGAAAGCGTCAGATCACGCGGATTCATGGCGGCTCGATTTTCAAGAATCGTTTGAATATGTATTGAGTGCGGGCTGGATTATCAATCGATCTGCCAGTCTGTAGCATGCCTCGACAAACTGGACAGGAGTTGCAGCATGAAAGCCGTTGCATTCAGAGAAAATCTGCCGGTCGAGCGTGAGGACTGCCTGATGGATGTCGAGCTCGCCCGGCCCGACGCCCGCGGCCGCGATCTGCTCGTGCGCATCGAGGCGGTGGCGGTCAATCCGGTCGACACGAAGGTGCGCCGTTTCCATGCGCCGCCGGCCGACGGTGGCTGGCGGGTGCCGGGCTGGGACGCCGCCGGTGTGGTCGAGGCGGTGGGCGAGCAGGTGACGCGCTTCCGCCCGGGGGACCGCGTCTGGTACGCCGGTGACCTGACCCGACAGGGCAGCAACGCCCAGTTCCAGGCGGTGGATGAACGCCTGGTCGGCCGCATGCCGTCCTCGCTCAGTTTTGCCGAGGCGGCCGCACTGCCGCTGACCGCGATCACCGCGTGGGAACTGCTGTTCGACCGGCTGCAACTGCGTGACGCCGAAGGCCGGTTGCTCATCGTCGGCGCTGCCGGTGGTGTCGGCTCGATCATGATCCAGCTCGCCCGGGCGCTGACCCGCACGACGGTGATCGCCACGGCGTCGCGCAGCGAGACCGCCGACTGGGTGACGCAGCTCGGTGCGCACCACGTGATCGATCACCGCCGTCCGCTCGCCGAAGCGCTGCGCGACGCCGGCATCGCTTCGGTCACGCACGCGGCCAGCCTGACCCACACCGATCACCACTACCCGCAGATCGTCGAGGCGCTGGCGCCGCAGGGCCGTCTGGGCCTGATCGACGACCCGGCGCATCCGCTCGACGTGCTTGCGCTGAAGCGCAAGAGCCTGTCGCTGCACTGGGAACTGATGTTCACCCGTTCGCTCTACCAGACCGACGACATGGCCGAGCAGGGCCGTCTGCTCGACGAAGTGGCCGACATGATCGATGCCGGCCGGCTGCGCAGCACGCTGGGCGAGCATTTCGGCGTCATCAATGCCGCCAATCTGCGCCGCGCGCACGCACTGCTGGAAAGCGGCCGTGCGCGCGGAAAGATCGTGCTGCAGGGTTTCTGAACCTGTTTCCTTCCGGGGCGCTGCGTGGGCGGCGACCCCAACACCATCCATAGACGGAGAACCGAATGACAACGCTGTTCGAACCGACCCGACTGGGCGACATCGCCCTCGCCAACCGCATCGTCATGGCACCGCTGACGCGCAACCGCGCCCAGGCCGGTAACGTGCCGGGGCCGCTGACGGTCGAGTACTACCGCCAGCGCGCGAGCGCCGGCCTCATCATTGCCGAGGCGACGCAGATTTCGCCGATGGCGCAGGGCTATCTCGACACCCCGGGCATCCACTCGGCCGAGCAGGTCGCCGGCTGGCGCAAGGTGACTGACGCGGTGCATGCCGCCGGCGGTCGCATCGTGCTGCAGCTGTGGCACGTCGGACGCATTTCGCATACCTCGCTGCTGCCGGGCGGCGCGGCGCCGGTATCCTCGACCGCGCGTCGGCCTAACGCGCAGACCTATACGAAGGAAGGCTTCGTGCCGGTGTCCGAACCCCGAGCGCTGCGCGACGACGAACTGCCGGGCATCGTTGACGATTACCGCCGCGCCGCGCGCAACGCGATCGACGCCGGTTTCGACGGCGTCGAGGTGCACGCCGCCAACAACTACCTGCTGGACCAGTTCATGCGAGACAGCGTGAATGACCGCAGCGGCCCCTATGGTGGTTCCATCGACAACCGCATCCGTCTGGTCGTCGAAGTGATGCAGGCGGTGGCGGCGGAAATAGGTGCCGCGCGCACCGGCATCCGTCTGTCGCCGATCACCACCTTCAGCGACACGGCGCGCGACAGCAATCCGCAGGCGCTGTACGGCCGCCTTGTTGAAGTGCTGGCGCCGCTCGGGCTCGCTTTCGTGCACATGATCGAGGGTGAGACCGGCGGCCCGCGCGAACCGGCGGATCTGGCGCAGCCCTTCGACTACGACGCGCTGAAGAAGGCTTTCGGTGGCGGCTGGATCGTGAACAACGGCTTCGATCGCGCGAGCGCGGAGGCCAAGGTGGCAGCTGGTGCGGCCGACGCGATCGCCTTCGGCAAGCCCTTCATCGCGAATCCGGATCTGGTGCGCCGGCTGCGCGAAAACGCGCCGCTGAATCCGCTGCGTGCCGAGCTGATGTACGGCGGCGGCGCCGAGGGCTATATCGACTACCCGGCACTCGCCTGACGCCGTTTCAGGTCACTCGTCGCCGGCCGGCTCGGGCCGCGTCCACAGCCAGCTGGCGACGACGACGAGAATGAGCCACACACTGCCGCGCACCCAGGGCGGCACCGGGCTGAACCACAGCGTGGTGGCGCTGAACAGCATCATCACGCTGGCCAGCCACTTGGCGCGGCGCGGCACCGCGCCGTGCTCGCGCCAGTGGGTGATGTGCGGTCCGTACTTCGGATGGGCGAGCAGCTTCGCCTCCAGCGCCGGCCAGCCACGGCCGGCGGCCCAGGCCGCGAGCAGCAGGAAGGGCACGGTCGGCAGTACGGGCAGGAAGGCGCCGATGACGCCCAACAGTACCGACACTGCGGCGAGCAGCCGCCACAGCATCTGACGGGTCCAGTGGATCAAGACGGGCAGGGCGTGATGCGAAAGCCGCATTGTGCCGCAGGCCGGCGCGCGACGCAGGCGGCAAGTCAGTCCTTCAGGTGGTTCGGGCGGGATGCTCGCGAGGCTTTCCTTCTCCCACATCAGCGGGAAAGGGTGGCGCGCAGCGCGAGATGGGGGCAGGGCGCGGGGATCCACGCCGCGATCGCGAGCACGCTTGCTCCCCCGGGACCCATGCCATGCGGGGGAGAACCGTCCCGTGAAAAGTCACGGTGTCGCGACGCGGACGCTTCCCTTCAACGCCTGAGATCGAGCGTAAACGGGAAGTTCGGATTGCGCTCCTCGGGCGGGGCCGACACCTGGCCCGGCGTGTGGCCCATTGCGAAGAAGCGCGCCAGCCGGCGGCCTTCCGCTTCATACGAATTGACCGGGAAGGTTTCGAAATTGCGGCCGCCCGGGTGGGCCACGTGGTACTGGCAGCCGCCCATCGAGCGCTTCATCCAGTCGTCGACCAGATCGAACACCAGCGGACTGTGCGGCGCGATGGTCGGGTGCAGACAGGCGGCCGGTTGCCAGGCGCGGTAGCGCACGCCGGCGACGAATTCGCCGACGCGACCGGTGGGCTGCAGCGGAATGCGCCGGCCATTGACCGCCAGCACGTGGCGGTCATCCACCAGTCCCTGCACCTTGACCTGCAACCGTTCGACCGAGGAGTCGACATAGCGCACGGTGCCGCCCGGCGCACCCTCTTCTCCCATCACGTGCCACGGTTCGAGCGCGCTGCGCAGTTCGACCTGCACGTTGCGCGCGGCGAATGCACCCATCTTCGGGAAACGGAACTCGAAGTGCGGGGCGAACCAGTCCAGCTCCATCGTGTAGCCGAAGCTGCGCAGCTCGTCGACCACGTCGCGCAGATCGTCCCAGACGAAGTGCGGCAGCATGTAGCGGTCGTGCAGTTCGGTGCCCCAGCGCTTCAGGCGCGCCGGCTGGTAGGGCTGCTGCCAGAAGCGGGCGATCAGCGCGCGCAGCAGCAGCTGCTGGGTCAGGCTCATGCGCGCGTGCGGCGGCATTTCGAAGGCGCGCATCTCCAGCAGGCCGAGGCGGCCGGTCGGGCCGTCGGGCGAGAACAGCTTGTCGATGCAGAACTCGGTGCGGTGCGTGTTGCCGGTCGAATCGACCAGCAGATTGCGCAGGATGCGGTCGATCAGCCACGGCGGCGTATAGCCCATGTCGCGCGTGCGGCGCTCGATTTCGGCGAAGGCGATCTCGATCTCGTATACGGCGTCGTTGCGTGCCTCGTCGATGCGCGGCGCCTGGCTGGTCGGGCCGATGAACAGGCCGGAGAACAGGTAGGACAGCGACGGATGGTTGTGCCAGTAGCTGATCAGGCTGCGCAGCAGGTCGGGCCGGCGCAGGAAGGGCGAGTCGGACACGGTCGCGCCGCCGAGCACGAAGTGGTTGCCGCCGCCGGTGCCGCTGTGGCGACCGTCGATCATGAACTTCTCAGTGCCGAGCCGGGTTTCGTGCGCCGCCTCGTACAGGAAGGTGGTGCCGGCCACCATGTCGTCCCATGAGTGGTAGGGCTGGATGTTCACCTCCAGCACGCCGGGGTCGGGTGTGATGCGCAGCACTTCGAGGCGGGCGTCGCGCGGCGGCTCGTAACCTTCAAGCACGACCGGCTGGCCGCAGTCGGCAGCGGTCGCCTCGATCGCGGTCACCAGCTCGAGGTAGTCCTCCAGTGCCGTCAGCGGCGGCATGAACAGGTACATGACGCCGTGCCGCACCTGCGCACACAGTGCGGTGCGGGTGATCCAGGCGGCGGACTCGAAGGCGTCGGGGCGGCGGTCGGTGGAGGGCGCCACCGGGCTGCCGCTGTCCGGCAGGGCATAGCCCAGACGTTGCGCGCGGTCGCCGGTCAGGCCGGCGAGCGGCGTCTGCATGCGCCAGGCGATGTCGCGCCATTGCGGCAGTGCGGTCTGCGGTGCCATCGGGTCGGCGGCATGCACCCAGGGGTAGTCGGTGGCGGCGACCCACGGTTGGGAGTCCAGCGGCAGCCGATAGCCGAGCGGCGAATCGCCCGGAACCAGATAGCAGCGCTCGGTGCGCAGGAACCACGGACCGCTCTGCCAGGCGTCGCCGGCCGGCGTACGTGCCAGCGGCAGCACGTGGCCGACCACGCTGTCCAGGCCCTGGTCGAACACACGGCGCATGCGCTCGCGTTCGAGCGGATCGTCCAGCCGGGCGTCGAAGGGATCGACGTTCACTGGCAGCTTGCGCTCGCGCCACAGGTAGTACCAGACATCCTCGTAGGCCGGGAAGGCGTGCTTGCCGTCGATGCCGAGGCGGGCCGCCAGTACGTTGAGGAAGCGCGCCGCGTCGCCTTCGGTCAGTGCGTAATCGACGGATTCGTCGGCGAACAGGCCGGAATCCGTCCAGATCGGTTCGCCGTCGCGGCGCCAGAAGCAGCTGAGCGACCAGCGCGGCAGCTGTTCGCCCGGATACCACTTGCCCTGACCGTAGTGCAGCAGACCGCCCGGCGCGTAGCGCGCCTTCAGCTTGGCCAGCAGTTCGGCGCCAAGCAGGCGTTTTGTCGGCTTTTCCGGCGGCGAGTCGGCGGTGGTGTTCCATTCGGCGCCGTCGCGGTCATCCACCGACACGAAGGTGGGCTCGCCGCCCATGGTCAGTCGCACGTCGTGCAGCTTGAGATCGGCGTCGATGCGGTGGCCCAGCGTTTCGATCCGCGACCACTGCGCGTCGCTGTAGGGCTTGGTCACGCGCGGTGCTTCCCACACGCGCTCGACCTTCATGTGGTGTTCGAACTCCGACTCGCACTTCTCGCTGAAGCCGCTGACCGGCGCGGCCGACGACGGTTCGGGCGAACAGGCGAGCGGAATGTGGCCTTCGCCGGCGAACAGGCCGGAAGTCGGGTCCAGTCCGATCCAGCCGGCGCCCGGCAGATACACCTCGCACCAGGCGTGCAGATCGGTGAAATCCTTCTCGGGGCCGCTCGGGCCGTCCAGCGATTTCACGTCCGGCGTCAGCTGTATCAGGTAGCCGGACACGAAGCGCGCAGCCAGGCCGATGTGGCGCAGCACCTGCACCAGCGCCCAGGCCGAGTCGCGGCAGGAGCCGCTGGCCTTCTGCAGCGTTTCCTCCGGCGTCTGCACGCCAGGCTCCATGCGGATGAGGTAGCGGATGTCGTTCTGCATCTGCTGGTTCAGCGCGACCAGGAAGTCCACGCTGGCACGCCCGCCGTTGCACAGCGCCCGCGCGTTATCGACCCAGCGCGAGAACTTGGGCGCGTTGTCGCGGCCGAGCGGCAGTTTCACCAGATAGGGCGTCAGTTCGTGCGTCTGCTCTTCGCTGTAGCCGAATGGAATCTTTTCCGCTTCCGGTTCGAGGAAGAAATCGAAGGGGTTGATGACCGACATTTCGGCCACCAGGTCGATCTCGATGCGCAGTTCGCGCGTGCGCTCCGGGAACACGATGCGGGCGAGATAGTTGGACTGCGGATCCTGCTGCCAGTTGATGAAGTGCTCGCCCGGCGTCGCCTTCAGCGAGTAGGACAGGATGGGTGTGCGCGCGTGCGGCGCCGGACGCAGTCTGACCACCTGCGGGCTGAGCATGACCGGACGGTCGTAGCGGTAGTGGGTGACGTGGTTCAGCGCGACGTGGATGGACACGGAGGACTCCGGTTGCATGCTGGAAAGGGGTTGGTGGTTTCAAGCAATTAGTGTGCGCAAGCCAAGTGCATGATTTTCAGTCTGTTTTGTTTCAGCGTCCTTCCGTGCTTGGGGCGGCCGGCGTGTGCGCGCACCGGCACTGTGCATCAGTGGAAAGTCCGTCATCGCTATTTGAGGCCGAGCCGGCGAGCGAGCTTGTGCAGATTGCTCGGGTCGACGTCCAGCCGCCGGGCGGCGTCGGCCCAGTTACCACCGCAGGCGTCGAGCGCCGCCCGCACCAGCCGCCGTTGCGTCGCGTCGACGGCGTCGCGCAGCGGCATCAGGGTGACAGGTATCGCTTCATCGGTGGGCCGGGGGGGCATGACGCCGGGCAACGCCGGGCTGTCCAGGTCGAGCAGTTCGGCCGGCAGCGACACGATGTCGGTGCGCGCAGCGCCACGGCTCACCACCTTCAGCGCCGCGCGGCTGATCACGTGTTCCAGTTCGCGCACATTGCCCGGCCACGGATAGCGACAGAGCGCGTCTTCCGCCTCGGGCGACAGGCGCAGGCTGCGCAGGCCGAGCCGGGCGCGGTTCAGTTCGAGGAAGCGACCGGCCAGCAGCAGCACGTCGCTGCCGCGTTCGCGCAGCGGCGGTATCGGTACCGGGTACACCGAAAGCCGGTGATAGAGGTCGGCGCGGAAGGCGCCCTCGCGCACGCTGTCGCGCAGCGTGCGGTTGGTCGCCGCGATCACGCGCACGTCGACCCGCCGCGGCTGGTCGGCGCCCAGGCGCTGGATTTCGCCGTTCTGCAGCGCGCGCAGCAGCTTGGCCTGAACGGTCAGCGGCAGTTCGCCGACCTCGTCGAGGAAGAGCGTGCCGCCGTCGGCGGCTTCGAAGCGGCCCGGCCGGTCGGTGGTGGCGCCGGAGAAGGCACCCTTCACGTGGCCGAACAGCTCGCTTTCGGCCAGCGATTCCGGCAGCGCGGCGCAGTTCACGTGCACCAGCGGCTGCGCGGCGCGGCGCGAGTGACGGTGCAGGTGGCGAGCGAACAGTTCCTTGCCGACGCCGGTTTCGCCGAGCAGCAGCACCGGCAGCTCGGACTCGGCCACCACCTTCAGTTCGTGCAGCAGACGCTGGATCACGTCGTTGTGGCCGATGATTTCAGTCTCGTCCGCGGTGGCGCGCGCGTCTGCCGGCTCGCCGCCACGCGACAGGCGCAGCGCGTGCAGGTCCTGTTCCAGCCGGGTCACGCGCACCGCCGCCTCGACCAGCAAGGTGAAGCGACGCAGATCGTCGCGCGCCGCCTCGGTGAAGGTGCCTGTCTGCAGCGCGTCCAGCGTCAGCGCGCCCCAGGTCTGGCCCTCGACGTGCAGGCTGGTGCCCATGCAGTCGTGTACCGGCAGTGGCTCGCCGACGCGGGTGTCGAGCAGACCGTCGTACGGGTCGGGCAGCGTGCTGTCGTGATCGAAGCTGGTGATGTCGCGGCGCGACAGGATGGTGGCCAGTCGCGGGTGCTGACCGACGACGAAGCGCCGGCCCAGTGTTTCGCGCACCAGACCGTCGACCGCGAGCGGGCGCAGCCCGTCCTCTTCCAGTTTCAGCAGCGCGACAGCGCCGCAGTCGAAGTGGGCGCGCAGGCTGGACACCAGTCGCTGCAGCCGCACCGCGGGCGGCAGTTCCGACACCAGGTCGGCAAGCAGCAGGGATTCCATCATGGTTCTAATTACCCTTTAAAGGTGATTAATACCTTTTTGTGCGAGGGTCAAAAGTACCTCAATTTTCGTAGCCTGTTGATTTAATTCGACTGAAATACATGGCCCGGAGCTTGCGAAGTGGGAGTGTCTTCTTCCACACGAGGCTCTTGCCATGAACCTGATCGAACAGTCCCTCGGCGCTCTCGCGCGCAGCATTCCCGGTGCCACCCAGGTGTTCCACGAACACAAGCTCGATTTCTGCTGCGGCGGCAAGCACAGCTTGCAGGAAGCGGCCGCCGAGCGCGGCATCGACGTGCAGCCCATCGTCGATCGCCTGCGCACCCTTGCTTCGCTGGCCACGCGCGAGGAACGCGACTGGCGCACGGTACCGGCGGCAACGCTGATCGAACACATCCTGTTCCGCTTCCATGACCGTCATCGCGAACAGCTGCCGGAACTGATCCGCCTCGCGCGCCGGGTAGAGCAGGTTCACGGCGATCGCCCGGATTGCCCGAACGGCCTCGCCGATCATCTGGCAACGATGCAGCAGGAACTGGAAAGCCATATGCAGAAGGAAGAACAGGTGCTGTTCCCGATGCTCGCCCGCGGACACGCGGCGGCGCTGCAGGGGCCGGTCACGGTGATGCGCAACGAGCACGACCAGCACGGCGAAGCGCTGCAGCGGCTGGAAGCGCTGACCGATGACATCACGCTGCCGCGTGGCGCCTGCAATACCTGGCGCGCGCTCTACGTCGGCCTGGCCGCGCTGCGCGAAGACCTGATGGAACACATCCACCTGGAGAACAACATCCTGTTCGAAGGGCTGAATCCGGCACCGGCCGAGGCGGAGACCGCTCATGGGTAACTATCGCAAGCTGTGGTTCATGCTGATCGGCGTGCTCATCGTCACCTTCTCGCTGCTCGGGTACTACGGCGTCGAGGTGTATCGCAGCGCGCCGCCGATACCGCAGCAGATCGTCAGCGACGACGGCCGCGTGCTGTACACGCACGATGGCATTCTCGACGGGCAGACCGCCTGGCAGTCGGTCGGCGGCATGCAGCTCGGCTCGATCTGGGGCCATGGCGCCTACCAGGCGCCGGACTGGACCGCGGACTGGCTGCACCGCGAACTGCTGGCCTGGCTGGATCTGGCGGCGCAGGACGCGCACGGCAAAACGTATGCCGAACTCGACGCCGACACGCAGGCACTGCTCGCCGCGCGTCTGAAGCGCGAGTACCGGCGCAACACCTACGACGCCGCAAGCGGCATCGCCACCGTATCGACGCTGCGTGCGAAGGCGATCGAGCGCACCGCCGACTACTACGCCGAGCTGTTCGGCGATGCACCGGCGCTGCAGGGCTCGCGCGAAAGCTACGCGATGAAGGAAAACACGCTGCCCGATCCGCAGCGGCGCGCGCAGCTTGCCGGCTTCTTCTTCTGGACCGCCTGGGTGGCGGCGACCGAGCGGCCCGGCACCAGTGCCACCTACACCAACAACTGGCCGCACGAACCGCTGATCGGTAATGCGCCGACCGCGGAGAACGTGGTGTGGTCCATCGTCAGCGTGGTGGTGATGATGGCCGGCGTCGGCTTCCTGATCTGGGGCTGGTCCTTCCTGCGCAAACAGGACGAGAGCGACCCGGCCGCGCCGGCGCAGGACCCGCTGTCGCGCGTCGCGCTGACGCCGTCGCAACGCGCGCTCGGCAAATACCTCTTCCTGGTGGTGGCGCTGTTCGTGTTCCAGGTCATGCTGGGCGGCTTCACCGCGCACTACACCGTCGAGGGTCAGACCTTCTACGGAATGGACGTGTCGCAGTGGTTCCCGTATTCGCTGGTGCGTACGTGGCACATCCAGAGCGCGCTGTTCTGGATCGCCACCGGCTTCCTCGCCGCCGGGTTGTTCCTGGCGCCGCTGATCCACGGCGGGCGCGATCCGAAGTACCAGAAGCTGGGCGTGGACGTGCTGTTCTGGGCGCTGGTCGTGGTGGTCGTCGGCTCCTTCGTCGGCAACTACCTGGCGATCGCGCAGGTCATGCCGCCGGAGCTGAACTTCTGGCTCGGCCACCAGGGCTACGAGTACGTCGACCTCGGCCGCGTATGGCAGATCGGCAAGTTCGTCGGCGTCGCGCTGTGGCTGGTGCTGATGCTGCGCGGCATGGTGCCGGCGCTGCGCACGCCTGGCGGCGACAAGAACCTGCTGGCGCTGCTGACCGCGTCGGTGGTGGCGATCGGCCTGTTCTACGGTGCCGGCTTCGCCTACGGCGAGCGCACCCACCTGTCGGTGATGGAGTACTGGCGCTGGTGGGTCGTGCACCTGTGGGTCGAAGGCTTCTTCGAAGTGTTCGCGACCACTGCACTGGCCTTCATCTTCTCGACGCTCGGCCTCGTTTCCGGCCGCATGGCGACGGCGGCCAGCCTGGCCTCGGCTTCGCTGTTCATGCTGGGCGGCGTGCCCGGCACCTTCCACCATCTGTACTTCGCCGGCACGACCACGCCGGTGATGGCGGTCGGCGCCTCGTTCAGCGCGCTCGAAGTGGTGCCGCTGGTCGTGCTCGGCCACGAGGCGTGGGAGAACTGGCGCCTGAAGGACCGCGCGCCGTGGATGGCCAGGCTGAAGTGGCCGCTCATGTGCTTCGTCGCGGTAGCGTTCTGGAACATGCTCGGTGCCGGCGTATTCGGCTTCATGATCAACCCGCCGATCTCGCTCTACTACGTGCAGGGTCTGAACACGACGCCGGTGCATGCGCACGCCGCACTGTTCGGGGTGTATGGCTTCCTTGCGCTGGGCTTCACGCTGCTGGTGCTGCGTTACGTCCGGCCGCAGCTGGAGTTTGGCGAGCGTCTGATGAAGACCGGCTTCTGGGGGCTCAACGTCGGGCTGGTGCTGATGATCGCCACCAGCCTGCTGCCGATCGGCCTGATCCAGTTCCACGCCAGCGTCAGTCAGGGTCTGTGGTACGCACGCAGCGAGGCATTCATGCAGCAGCCGCTGCTGGAAACGCTGCGCTGGGTGCGCACTTTCGGCGACGTCGTGTTCATCGTCGGCGCTCTGGCGCTGGCCTGGCAGGTGGTAAGCGGCGTGTTCGGGCGCTCCGGCCACGCGCCGGCTCGGACTGCCGCGCTGGCTGGCGCCCGCCGATGAACTGAGCGCAACCGTCCTCCCTCCTTGTCGTCACGCATCGACAAGGTTGGGGCGCCGCGCCGCGAGGCCGGCGCCCCTCTTTTTTGTCGGGATACTTTTCCCCGAGGGTTCGCGAGCTGGTTCTGCCGGTCCCGCCGAGAGGTGAAGATCGCATGGAATGGGCATTACACTGTTGTAATGAATCCGTCCGACAAGTTGCGCGGCGACGCGACGCTGCGCTCCACCGCTTCGCTGCGCCTGCATTTCCACAATGGCGAACGGCTGGGGCCGGGCAAGATTGAACTGCTCGAGCATCTGGCGCGCGAGCGGTCGATCTCCGGTGCGGCGCGTGCGATGGGCATGGCCTATCGGCGTGCCTGGCTGCTGATCGACGACATGAACCGCATGTTCGCCGAGCCGGTGGTGAAGACCTACCCAGGGCGCTCGCAGGGCGCCGGTGGTGCCGAATTGACGCCGTTCGGCGAGCGGCTGATCGCGGTGTTCCGCGCCGCCGAGCGACGAACGGCCGACGCGGTCGTGCTGCAGCTGCGCGAACTGGACGAAGCGCTCAATCCGCAGCCGACGGTGCCTGCGCAGCGTCAGGACGCGGACGTCGGTTGAAGCCGACGCTGCGGCTGTCCAGCGCCACCGATTTCACCATCACCCATACCGCGGTGCCCGGCTGCAGGCCGAGCCGGTCGCACGATTCGCGCGTGACCAGCGCGCGCAGCGAACTGCTGCCCAGATCGACGGCGACATCGGCATATGGACCTTCGCGGGGCGTGATGCCGATGACACGTCCCGGCAGCTTGTTCACAATGGACACATCCATCGGTCGCGACAGCGCGAGAGCCACGTCGCGGGCGCGGATGCGCACACGCACCGCGCAGCCCGGGTCGAGGTCGATGCGCGGCACGCGCAACTGGCCGTCGGTGAAGCGCAGCGTGGTCAGAGCGTAGTCGTCGTTGTGCTGCAGCACCGTGCAGTCGAGCACCGAGCCCGCTTCGTAGCGACCGATCAGCGGTGAGTGCTCGGGGCGCGACATGATGTCGGCCAGTTCGCCACTGGCGACAGTGCGGCCTTCGCTGACGATGACCAGATGGTCGGCCAGCCGCGTCACCTCCTCGATCGAATGGCTCACGTACAGCACGGGCAGCGCGAACTCCTGCGCCAGCCGTTCGATATACGGCAGTACCTCTGCCTTGCGTGGCGCGTCGAGCGAAGCGAGCGGTTCGTCCATCAGCAGCAGCCCTGGCTGACTCAGCAGCGCGCGGCCGAGTGCTATCCGCTGCTTCTCGCCGCCGGACAGGTGATGCGGTCGGCGGTCAAGCAGGTGGGCGAGACCGAGCACGTCGATCACGCTGTCCCAGTCCACCGGGCGCGGACCGCGCGCGCGCTTCAGGCCGTAACGCAGGTTGCCGGCGACCGACAGGTGCGGAAACAGCCGTGCGTCCTGGAACACGTAGCCGACGCCGCGCGCCTCGATCGGCAGGTCGATGCCGGCGTCGGCGTCGAAGAACACGCGGTCGCCGACCGCGATGCGTCCGCGCGACGGCCGCACGATGCCCGCCACCGCGTTGATCAGACTGCTCTTGCCGGCGCCGCTGCGGCCGAAGATGGCGCTGACGCCGCGCGACGGCAGCGTGACGTCGACGTCGAGGTCGAGCGCCCCCAGCCGTGTGCCGAAGCGCAGTTCGATCATGGTCGCCCCAGCCAGCGCTGCGTGCGCCGGTTCAGCCATTCCGACAGGATGATCGCGGCGACGGCAAGCGCCATCGAAAGGCCGACCAGCCGCAGCGCGATGGCATCGCCGTCCGGTGTCTGCGTCGCGGTGTAGATGGCCAGCGGCAGCGTGCGCGTTTCGCCTTCGATATTGGAGGCGAAGGTGATGGTGGCGCCGAACTCGCCGAGGCTGGCGGCAAAGGCCATCATCGCGCCGGACAGGATGCCCGGCAGCATCATCGGCAGCGTGATCGTGCACAGCACGTCGATACGGCTGGCGCCCAACGTGCGCGCGGCCAGTTCGAGACCGCGGTCGACGCCATCCAGCGACAGGCGGATCGCCCTCACCATCAGCGGAAAGGCCATCACCGCCGCGGCCACCACCACGCCTTCGGTGGTGAAGATGAGCTGGATGCCGAAGGTGCTCTTGAGCCAGGCGCCGAGCGGCGCGCGCGTGCCCAGCGAGATCAGCAGCAGGTAGCCGATCACCACCGGCGGCAGCACCAGTGGGGCATGCACGATGCCGTCGAGCAGGGCGCGACCGGGCAGGCGGGTGCGTGACAGCAGCCAGGCAACGCCCAGCGCGAAGGGCAGGCAAAGCGCGGTGCTGGCCAGCCCGACACGGAGGCTGAGCAGCAGGGCGTCCAGTTCGATGTCGCTCATCTATGCCTATTTGATGCTGAAGCCGTACCGCGTGAATACCGCCGTCGATTCGTTGCCGCGCAGCCACTGCATGAACGCGCGCGCGGCCGGCGTGTCCTGTCCGGCGACGATGGCAGCAGGATAGGTGATCGGCGCGTGCGTGTCAGCGGGAAACACGCCGGCGACGCGCACCTTGGGCGACACCGCGGCGTCCGTGGCGTAGACGATGCCTGCGGGCACCTCGCCGCGTTCCACCAGCACCAGCGCCGCGCGCACCGAATCCGCGCGCACCAGTCTGGGCTCCGCGGCCTGCCATGCGCCGAGCTTGGTCAGTGCGTCCTTGGCGTACTTGCCGACCGGCACGTGGGCGGGATCGCCGGTGGCCAGGCGACCGTCGCCAAGCAGCGCTGCGAGATCGAAGCCGGGTTTCAGCGTGACCGATGCCTTGCTGTCGATCGGTGTCACCAGCACCAGGCTGTTGCCGAGCAGGTCGGTGCGCGTGCCCGCGGCGAGCAGCTTGCGCTCGGCGAGATAGTCCATCCACTGCTCGTCGGCCGACAGGAAGACCTGCGCCTGGGCGCCCGCTTCGATCTGCCGCGCCAGCGCTGAGGACGCTGCGAAGGAGAACTTCACGGTATGGCCGGAGTGCGTCTGGAAGGTCTTGCCGATGTCCTGCAGTGCATTGGTCAGGCTGGCGGCAGCGAACACGACAAGGGTGTCCGCATGGACGGCGCTGGCGACGAGGCTCAGTGCGAGCGCGGACAAGAGGCGGGTGGGCAGCAGACGGGCGAGTTTCATGCTTCTTCCTGTATCAAGTTGAATACAGGATCATCGTACGATGAATTCCGGCGTGTGCTGCGCCGATGGACGAAAAAAAAGCCGGCGGCAGCCGGCTCTTCTTTCTGGTCCGTCGATGTTCAGCGCACCAGCGCGTCGGCGTTCGGCGCGATCGCGGCGAACAGGTCGCGCATCGTCGCGATGCTGGCGGCTTGCACAGTGGCGGCGGAGACCGAGCTGCCATCGGG
This sequence comes from Methyloversatilis sp. NSM2, assembly GCF_038066675.1. Taxonomy (NCBI): domain Bacteria; kingdom Pseudomonadati; phylum Pseudomonadota; class Betaproteobacteria; order Nitrosomonadales; family Sterolibacteriaceae; genus Methyloversatilis; species Methyloversatilis sp. NSM2. The sequence goes on along the minus strand of NZ_JBBUKV010000005.1, from coordinate 57,003 downwards.
CAGCGGCAGGTCGCGCGTGGCGGTAGCGGCAGCGACCACGGTGGGTGCGTAGCCGAGGTTGAAGGCGCCGCGGGCGGTCGAGTTCACGCACATATGCGTCATGAATCCGGCCAGCACGAGCTGCTTCACGCCCAGCTTCTTCAGTTCCTCGTCGAGCGGGGTCTGCACGAAGCTGTTCGGGTAGTGCTTGATGATCACCGTTTCACCGGCCTGCGGCGCGACGATGTCGGCGATGCGGCCGATCGCCGCATTGACGTCGTAGGGCGTGCCCGGACCGGCGTCGTGCTGGATGTGGATGACCGGGCGGCCGAGTTCGCGTGCGCGGTCGAGCACACGGCGCGCTTCGAGCAGTGCGGCCTCGACACCGGAGAGCTGCATGACGCCCTCACGGTAGGTGTTCTGGCAATCGATCATCACCAGGGCGGCGTCGGCAAGCAGGCCCGGTTCGTGGCCGAGACCCATCAGGTCGCGCAGCGTCGTCAGTGAACTCATCGGTGAGGTGTCCTTTCAGGTGGTGGAGATTTCCTGCGCCTGCATGTGCTGCAGTGCTTCGCTGACCAGCGGCAGCAGACCGGTGTCGCCGCCGCGGTTCATGTGATCGATGATCGCACGGCGCATGCGCGGTTCCCAGAAACGCCGGACGTGGGCGGCGACTTCGCGCACCGCTTCGTCGTGGTCGGGGTAGCTGTGGAAGAACTGGCCGATCTGGTTGGCCATCTTGACGAGGTTGTGGATGTCCATCTGCTATTCCGTTTGCGTTGCTGTACAGGTTCGGGATTCGGTGTAGATCGCCATGCGGCCGTCGCGGACGAAGCCGCACAGCGTGACGCCCGTGCGCCCGGCCAGATCGATGGCCAGCCCGGTCGGTGCCGAAATGGCCGCCAGCAGGCCGCCGCCGACGCTGGCGAGCTTGAGCACCATTTCATAGCTGGCGCGGCTGGTGACGACCGCGAAACCCTGCGCGGTATCCAGACCGGCCAGTGCGACGGCGCCGATCAGCTTGTCCAGTGCGTTGTGCCGACCGACATCTTCGCGCACGGCGAACAGCGTGCCGTCCGCATGAGCCCAGGCGGCGGCGTGCACCGAACCGGTCAGCGCATGCAGCGCCTGCCCTTCGCCCAGGGCGACGAAGGCGCGGTGGATGGCGGCTTCATCGACCAACGGTCGCGCGGCCACCGGTTTCACTTCGCGCGACACCTGGACGAGGCTGTCCACGCCGCACAGCCCGCAGCCGGTGCGTCCGGCCAGCGAGCGGCGGCGCGCCTTCAGCGCTTCGAAGGCGCGGTTCGACACCTGCATGCGCACCTCGATGCCATCGACGTGGTGCGCCGTGTCGATGTCGTGGATCTCCGATGCGCGCGCGACGATGCCTTCAGCCAGACTGAAGCCAGTGCCGAAGTCTTCGAGATCGGCCGGCGTGGCCAGCATGACTGCGTGCGAAATGCCGTTGTACACCATGGCCACCGGCACCTCTTCGGCCACGCATTCGACGCTGGCGGTGCGCATGCGCCCGCTGACACGCACGGCGCTGCGCAGCCGCTGCGCCGGATGCAGCACGGCGTCGCCGCTCATTTCACCCGCTTCATCGCAGGCGAGCAGCGGACCGCCCATGGCGAGAGCCTGCACGGCGCCCACGACTCAGACCTTCTCGCGCTTCTTCGGCAGCAGCCCGATCTGCTGCTGCGAGAAGTCGCGATAGCGCTGCTGCCATTCCGACGGCTGGGTCACGCGGGTCACCTCGACCGCGGTGACCTTGTATTCGGGGCAGTTGGTCGCCCAGTCCGAGTTGTCGGTGGTGATGACGTTGGCACCCGATTCCGGGAAGTGGAAGGTGGTGTAGACGACGCCCGGCTGCATGCGCTCGGACACGCGCGCACGCAGCACCGTCTCGCCGGCGCACGAGGTGATGCCCACCCAGTCGCCTTCGTTGATGCCGCGCGTTTCGGCATCGGCCGGATGGATTTCCAGGCGGTCCTCGTCGTGCCACATCGAATTCGGTGTGCGGCGAGTCTGCGCACCCACGTTGTACTGCGACAGGATGCGGCCGGTGGTCAGGATCAGCGGGAAGCGCTTCGACGTGCGCTCCTCGGTGGGCACGTACTTCGTCAGCATGAAACGTCCCTTGCCGCGCACGAACTGGTCGATGTGCATGATGGGTGTGCCTTCCGGCGCCTGTTCGTTACACGGCCACTGGATGCTGCCCAGCTCCTCAAGCCGTTCGTAGCTGACACCGTGGAAGGTGGGCGTGAGCCGCGCGATCTCGTCCATGATTTCGGACGGGTGGCCGTAGTCCATCGGGTAGCCGAGCGCGTTCGACAGCATGCAGGTGACTTCCCAGTCCTCCTTGCCGGCCAGCGGCGGCATCACCTTGCGCACGCGCGAGATGCGGCGCTCGGCGTTGGTGAAGGTGCCGTTCTTTTCGAGGAAGCTGGAGCCAGGCAGGAAGACGTGGGCGAACTTCGCGGTTTCGTTCAGGAACAGGTCCTGCACGACCACGCATTCCATCGCGCGCAGCGCGGCTTCGACGTGCTGCGTGTTCGGGTCGGACTGCACGATGTCCTCGCCTTCGCAGTACAGGCCGAGGAAGGTGCCGTCCATCGCCGCCTCGAACATGTTCGGGATGCGCAGGCCGGGCTCCGGCTGCGGCTCGACGCCCCAGGCATCCTTGAACAGTGCGCGCGTGGCCGCGTCCGACACGTGGCGGTAGCCCGGCAGTTCGTGCGGGAAGCTGCCCATGTCGCAGGAGCCCTGCACGTTGTTCTGGCCGCGCAGCGGATTCACGCCCACGCCTTCGCGACCGATGTTGCCGGTGGCCATCGCCAGGTTGGCGATGCCGATGACGGTGGTCGAGCCCTGGCTGTGCTCGGTCACGCCGAGGCCGTAGTAGATCGCTGCGTTGCCGCCGGTGGCGAACAGGCGGGCGGCAGCGCGTACGTCGGCCGCCGGTACGCCGGTGTGCTGTTCCATCGCTTCCGGCGAGTTCTCCGGCTTGGCGACGAAATCGCGCCACTGTTCGAACGAATGCCATTCGCAGCGCTCGCGGACGAAGTCTTCCTTGACCAGGCCTTCGGTCACCACCACGTGCGCCATCGACGTGATCAGTGCGACGTTGCTGCCCGGCTTCAGCTTCAGGTGCTGTTCCGCCTTGATGTGCGGCGAGCGCACGAGGTCGATGCTGCGCGGGTCGACCACGATGAGCTTGGCGCCTTCGCGCAGCCGCCGCTTCATCTGCGAGCCGAACACCGGGTGGCCGTCGGTCGGGTTGGCGCCCATCACCATGATGACGTCGGCCTTCATGACCGAGTCGAAGGTCTGGGTGCCGGCCGATTCGCCCAGCGTCTGTTTCAGGCCGTAGCCGGTGGGCGAATGGCAGACGCGGGCGCAGGTGTCGACGTTGTTGTTGCCGAAAGCGGCGCGCACCAGCTTCTGTACGAGGTAGGTTTCCTCGTTGGTGCAGCGGCTGGACGTGATGCCGCCGACCGATTCACGGCCGTGCTTCGCCTGGATGCGCTTGAACTCCGAGGCGGCGTAACGGATGGCCTCGTCCCAGCTCACCGGCTGCCAGGCGTCCTCGATGCTCTTGCGTATCATCGGCGTGGTGATGCGGTCCAGGTGCGTCGCATAGCCGAAGGCGAAACGGCCCTTCACGCAGGAGTGGCCGTGATTGGCGCCGCCGTCCTTGCTCGGCACCATGCGCACCACGGTCGTGCCCTTCACCTCGGCGTCGAAAGAGCAGCCGACGCCGCAGTAGGCGCAGGTGGTGGTGACCTTCCTTTCGGCCTGGCCGTGTTCGATCACGCCCTTTTCCATCAGCGTCGCGGTCGGGCAGGCCTGTACGCAGGCGCCGCAGGACACGCATTCCGATTCCATGAAGGGCTGGCTCTCACCGGGGCTGACGCGCGAATCGAAGCCGCGGCCGGAAATGGTGAGCGCGAACGTGCCCTGGGTTTCTTCGCAGGCGCGCACGCAGCGGTTGCACACGATGCACTTCGACGGGTCGTAGCTGAAGTAGGGGTTGGACTCGTCCTTTTCCTTTGTCAGTGCGGACAGCAGGTCGAAGTGGTTCTTGCCCTTCATGCCGTAGCGCACTTCGCGCAGGCCGACCACGCCGGTCATGTCCTGCAGTTCGCAGTTGCCATTGGCCGAGCAGGTCAGGCAGTCCAGCGGGTGATCGGAAATGTAGAGCTCCATCACGCCGCGGCGGATGTCCGCCAGCTTGGGCGTTTGGGTACGCACCTGCATGCCGGCTTCGGCAATCGTCGTGCAGGACGCCGGGTACCCGCGGCGGCCTTCGATCTCGACCAGGCACAGGCGGCAGGAGCCGAAAGGTTCGAGGCTGTCGGTGGCGCACAGCTTGGGAATGCTGGTGTCGCATTCCTGCGCGGCGCGCATGACCGAGGTGCCGGCCGGCACCGTCACTTCGATGCCGTCTATCGTGAGCGTGACTTCCTTGTCCGACACGCGCGCGGGCGTGCCGTAATCGGTGTTGCGGGGCAGTGACATGGCGGTTCTCCTGGATTCTCGCGTGCTCAGGCCGCTTCGGTCTTGTCGACGCCGAAGTCTTCGGGGAAATGGTTCAGTGCCGAAAGCACCGGGTAGGGCGCCATGCCGCCCAGCGCGCACAGCGATCCATTCAGCATGGTGTCGCACAGCGACTGCAGCAGCGCGATGTTCCTGCCGCGGTTGTCGTTGGCGACGATACGGTCTATCACCTCGACGCCGCGTGTCGAGCCGATGCGGCAGGGCGTGCACTTGCCGCAGGATTCGATGGCGCAGAACTCCATCGCGTAGCGGGCCATGTGCGCCATGTCGACCGTGTCGTCGAACACCACGATGCCGCCGTGGCCGATCATCGCGCCGTGCTTGGCGTATTCCTCGTAGTCGAGCGGCAGGTCGAACTGCGACGCCGGTACGTAGGCGCCGAGCGGTCCGCCGACCTGCACCGCGCGCACCGGACGGCCGGACAGGGTGCCGCCGCCGAAGTCGTGGATGAGCTCGTTCATGGTCACGCCGAAAGCCTTCTCGACCAGACCGCCGCGTCTGATGTTGCCGGCGAGCTGGAAGGGCAGGGTGCCGCGTGAGCGGCCCATGCCGAAGTCGCGGTAGAAGGCGCCGCCCTGGGCCAGGATGGTGGGCACGGAGGCGAGCGAAATGACGTTGTTGATGACCGTCGGCTTGCCGAACAGGCCTTCGAGCGCCGGCAGCGGCGGCTTGAAGCGCACGATGCCGCGCTTGCCTTCGAGGCTTTCCAGCAACGACGTCTCTTCACCGCAGATGTAGGCGCCGGCACCGAGGCGCACCTCCAGTTCGAAGGCCTTGCCGGAGTTGCGTACGTTGTCGCCCAGCCACCCGGCGGCGCGTGCCCGGTGGATGGCTTCCTTCAGCGTGGCGAAGGCGTGCGGATACTCCGAGCGCAGGTAGATGTAGCCTTGGGTCGCGCCGACTGCGATGCCGGCGATGGTCATGCCTTCGATCAGGCAGTAGGGGTCGCCCTCCATGATCATGCGATCGGAGAAGGTGCCGGAGTCGCCCTCGTCGGCGTTGCACACCACGTATTTGCGGTCGGCGACCGCGCCGAGCACGGTGTTCCACTTGATGCCGGTTGGAAAGGCTGCGCCGCCGCGGCCGCGCAGACCGGATTCCGTCACTTCCTTCACCACGTCGGCGCCGCTCATCGCCAGCGCGTTGTCCAGGCCGACGAAGCCGCCGTGGTCGATGTAGTCGTCCAGGCTCAAGGGGTCGGTGAGGCCGATGCGCGCGCTGGTCAGGCGCTCCTGGTTCTTCAGATAGCCGATCTCGTCGGTCAGGCCGAGTGACAGCGCGTGCTGGCCACCGGTGACGAAGCCGGCGTCGAACAGCGCGGCGACATCCTTCGGCTGCACCGGGCCGTAGGCCACGCGGCCGGCGGGGGTCGGCACCTCGACCAGCGGTTCGAGGAAGAAGGCGCCGCGCGAGCCATTGCGTACCAGCTCGATCGCGATGCCGCGCTTTGCCGCCTCGGCAGCAATGGCCTGCGCCACCTTGTCAGCGCCCAGCGACAGCGCGGTGGAATCGAAGGGGACGTAGATGCGGGTGTTCATGCGCTCACCTCCGCGCGCAGCTCCGCAACGATCGCGTCGAAGCGCTCCGGTGTGACACGGCCGACGATATCGTCATCGACCCGCAACGACGGGCCGACCGCGCAGTTGCCGAGGCAGTACACCGCCTCCAGCGTCACTGCGCCGTCGGGGGTCGTTTCGTGGAAGTCGATGCCGAGACATTTCTTCGCGTGCGCTTCGAGCGCAACGGCACCGACGGCCTGACAGGCTTCCGCCCGGCAGACCTGCACCACGTGGCGGCCGGGCGCGTGGCTGCGGAAGAGGTGATAGAAGGTGATCACGCCATGCACTTCGGCGCGCGACAGGTTCAGCCCCCTGGCGATGACCGGGACGGCCTGTTCCGGCACGTGGCCGAATTCGTCCTGGATGGCGTGCAGCATCGGTAGCAGCGCGCCGGGCAGATCGGCGTGGCGGCCGACCAGCGACTGAAGCTGTCGCCCGTCGACACCGGGAGCGGGGTGGTGCGATGACATGGCTCTCTGTCTCCTGCTGAATTCCTAATTGGAACTCTTGTTCATAATTGCTAATCAGCCACCATCAAGGTCCAATAATGGCTTCGCAATGCAGGTTAGCAGCCGGTCTTGCTTTTAACGATATGAAAACAAATGCCTAACATGCGCATCCAGATCGAACCGGCGTGGCGCTTCCGCAATGCCGAAGGACGGGAGATCGACCCGCTGCTGTTCCGCGTGCTGGCCGCCGTGCAACGCAGTGGAAAACTGACCGAGGCGGCGCGCGAGGTCGATTTTTCCTACCGCCATTGCTGGAACCTGATCCGCACCTGGTCGGCCTTCTTCGGCACGCCACTGGTCGAGCTGTCGCAGGGCAAGGGCGCGGAACTGACGCCGCTGGGCGAGAAGCTGACCTGGGCGGCGCAGCGCATCCAGGCGCGATTGACGCCGCAACTGGAAAACCTGTCGGTGGAGATCGACCGCGAGATCAACGCCGCACTGATGGACACCCACCCGGTGCTGCGGCTGCATGCGAGCCACGGCTACGCGATCGCCCTGATGCCAGAGCTGATGGAGCGGGTGGCCGGCGTGCGGCTGGAACTGCAGTACCTCGGGTCGATCGACGCGCTCGGCTCGATGTCACGCGGCAGCTGCGACATCTGCGGCTTCCACCTGCCCAGCGGGCGGGTTACGCCGGAACTGGCGGCGCGGCTGAGCCGCCACCTGAAGCCGCGCGCGCACCGCGTGATCCGACTGGTCACGCGCACGCAGGGCCTGTTCGTGGCCGCAGGCAATCCGCTGAACATCCGCTCGCTGCAGGATCTGGTGCGTCCCGACGTGCGCTTCATCAATCGTCAGGCCAGCGCCGGCACGCGCGTGCTGCTCGACCTGCTGCTGGCCGAGCAGACCATCGATGCGGACGACATCAGCGGCTACGAAACGGTGGAATTCACGCACGCGGCGGTGGCGGCGCACATTGCCAGCGGCATGGCCGACACCGGCTTCGGCGTCGAAGCCGCCGCCAGCCAGTTCAAGCTCGATTTCGTGCCGGTCGCGGAGGAGCATTACTTTCTCGCCTGCCGGCTGGAGACGCTGGAGCTGCCGTCGATGCAGCGCGCGCTCGAGGCGCTGAAGTCGCCTGATTTTGCGAGCGTGGTGTCGACGCTCCCGGGCTATGCGCTCAATTCGCCGGGCGAGGTGCTGTCGGTGATGGAGGCGCTGCGTACCTGAGCGGACAGCACAAAAGAAAAACGCCGCAGTGTGCGGCGTTGGTCGGTCAAGTAAGCGTGGTCAGGTAAAGGCAGCGCAATGCGCTGCGAAACCCAAATGCAACGGAGGCTGGCTTTGCACAGCCAGCCCGTTCAGCAGGCGCGAAGCAGTGCTTCGCGAAACCCCTGCTTCACCCCCTACGCATCGCGTCGAAGAACTCCCCGTTGCTCTTGGTGGCCTTGATCTTGTCGAGCAGGAATTCGATCGCTTCGAGATCGTCCATGTTGTACAGCAGTTTGCGCAGGATCCAGATCTTCTGCAGGATTTCCGGCTTCAGCAGCAGTTCTTCGCGGCGCGTGCCCGAGCGGTTCACGTTGATTGCCGGATAGACGCGCTTTTCCGCCATGCGCCGGTCAAGATGGATTTCCATATTGCCGGTGCCCTTGAATTCCTCGTAGATCACGTCGTCCATGCGGCTGCCGGTTTCGATCAGCGCGGTGGCGATGATGGTCAGGCTGCCGCCTTCTTCGACGTTGCGCGCGGCGCCGAAGAAGCGCTTCGGCTTCTGCAGCGCGTTGGCGTCCACGCCACCGGTCAGCACCTTGCCGGAGGCCGGCTGTACCGTGTTGTAGGCGCGGGCGAGGCGGGTGATCGAATCGAGCAGGATGATCACGTCCTTCTTGTGCTCGACCAGACGCTTGGCCTTCTCGATCACCATTTCGGCGACCTGCACGTGGCGGGTGGCCGGTTCGTCGAAGGTCGAGGCAACGACTTCGCCCTTCACCGAACGCTGCATCTCGGTCACTTCTTCCGGGCGCTCATCGATCAGCAGCACGATGAGCAACGCTTCCGGGTGATTCACGGTGATCGCGTGCGCGATGTGCTGCATCATCACCGTCTTGCCGGTCTTCGGCGGCGCCACCAGCAGCGCGCGCTGGCCCTTGCCGATCGGCGCGATCATGTCGATGACGCGCGAGGTCGTGTTCTCTTCGCCGCGCATGTCGCGTTCGAGTTTCAGCGGCTCGGTCGGATGCAGCGGCGTCAGGTTCTCGAACAGGATCTTGTGCTTGGTCGCTTCCGGCGGCTCGCTGTTGATGCGATCGACCTTGACCAGTGCGAAATAGCGCTCGCCATCCTTCGGCGTGCGGATTTCACCCTCGATGGTGTCGCCGGTGTGCAGGTTGAAGCGGCGGATCTGGCTCGGCGACACGTAGATGTCGTCGGTTCCCGCCAGATAGCTCGCTTCCGGCGAACGCAGGAAACCGAAGCCGTCGGGCAGCACCTCCAGCGCACCGTCTCCGAAAATGCTCTCGCCCTTCTTCGCCCGGTTGCGCAGGATGGCGAACACGAGTTCCTGCTTGCGCAGCCGGTTGGCGCCTTCGATCTCGAAGGACTGGGCCATTTCGAGCAGCTGGCTGACGTGGAGTGCTTTCAGTTCGGAAAGGTGCATGGTGAAGATGTGCGACAGGCGGGGTGGGGAGATGGAGCGGTCTTCCGCTCCGGCGGGCAGGGCGCGGATACGCGCCCGCCGCGGGGTAGGTGTTACAGGTGACTGTCCAGGAAGGCGGTCAGTTGGGACTTCGACAGGGCGCCGACCTTCGTCGCCTCGACATTGCCGTCCTTGAACAGCATCAGCGTCGGAATGCCGCGAATGCCGAAGCGCGCAGGCGTTTCCTGGTTCTCGTCGATATTGACCTTGGCCACGCGCAGCTTGCCGGCGTAGTCACGCGCCACTTCGTCGAGGATGGGAGCGATCATCTTGCACGGACCGCACCACTCGGCCCAGTAATCGACCAGAACCGGCAGGTCGGCCTTGATGACCTCGGCTTCGAAACTGGCGTCGGTAACGTGGTGGATGTGTTCGCTCATTGTTTCCTCGCGGTGCTTGACTGGGAAAGTGGATTCGGTGAATCGGAAGGTCTTCGGGGGTGTATCTGGAAGAACCGGATGCCTCGTGCCGGACGCCACGGTTCGGGACGCCTGCAGGACTGGATGGATGTTGCGTGCCGAAAGGTGGGTGTCGGGTCGCTGGACTGGGTTTTCCGGCCACTCACCGAGCGGCCCGATTCGGAGCTTGCTGAAACCCGGCCGCCGGGGTGATCACGGTATCGGCGTCCCCTGCGTCGGAGTTCAGGGTTTCCGCACTGTTTGCAAGATGCTAATACAAAAAACAGTCGGGCGTGCAGAGGCAGATGGCAAGGAAATACAAAAAGTCATGGCCACATGTCGCAGCGGCACGACAGCGTGGGCGAGGTGCCGCCGCGCCCCGGTGCTAAACTCCCGCGTCCGGAAGAGGTGCGGCGCGCCGGTGTTTAGCAGTCTGCAGGCTGCTCCCGCGTGCCGCGGCCCCTCGTGAATTCAGCCTTTTTCAGCCCATGCATGGCCTGCCTGCGAGTGCAGAGCCCCCGCCCAACGGAGAAATCATGACCTACGTCGTCACCGAATCCTGTATCAAGTGCAAATACACCGACTGCGTCGATGTGTGCCCGGTCGATTGCTTCCGCGAAGGCCCGAATTTCCTGGTGATCGATCCGGACGAGTGCATCGACTGCACGCTGTGCGTCGCCGAATGTCCGGCCGAAGCCATTTTTGCCGAGGACGACGTGCCGGCGGACCAGGTGCAGTTCATCGAACTGAATGCCGAACTGGCCAAGGAATGGCCGGCCATCATCGAGCGCAAGGACGCGCTGCCCGACGCCGACGACTGGGCCAAGGTGAAGGACAAGCTCGGCATGCTCGAGCGCTGAGCGCGCGCTCCGTTTCCTTTCTTCGCCCGCGCTGACGCATGAGCGGAGCGGGTTTCGACTCCGTCACGCTGTCCCCCGGTCCGGACCTGTTCGGCCGGGTGGCACGCATCCTCCTCGATCGCCACGGCGACGCGCTCGCCGACTGCGACCTCATCCTGCCGTCCATTGCGCTGGCACCGGCGCTGCGCAGCGCGCTGTCAGCTGCGGCCGGCCGAGCGCTGTTCATGCCGCGCATGCTCACGCCGCAACTGCTGGCCGCGCGCTGGCGGGGCGATGCGGCGACCGACCCCGATTCGCGGCGGCTGCTCGGGCTGGTCGCCCAGTTGCGCCGGGTCGGCTGGCTGGGGGACGCCGACCTGTGGGCGGTCGCGCGCGAACTGATGGATCTCGCCGACACGCTGGCCGATGTGCCGGTGCCAGACGAGGGCGCGCTCGAAGGCGCATTCGCCCGGGCGCACGCACTGCACGACAGTGCGGCGCTGTCGCTCGAGGCGCGGCTTGTTCATGCGGTGTGGCTGGCTGACAGTACCGGCACCCCGGGTCATGCACGCGCGACGACGCAGGCGCTTTACCGGGCGGCCGCGGCGGCGCGCCGGCCGGTCGTGCTGCTGGCCGATACGCTCGATCCGGCGCCGGACTGGTTGACCGCGTTTGCGCAGCGCGTGCCAGTACTGCACATCGGCGTGCGGCGCGCGGCGGATGAAGACGCGCTGTCGCGCGCGCTCGATGCCGCCTGGCCGGTCGCCGCCGACGATGCGCGCACGCTGTGGTCGCGCCGCGTGCCGGCGGACGCGGCGCAGCGTCTGCGCGACCGCGTGCGGCTGGTCAGTGCGCAATCGCTCGAACAGGAGGCGCAGCACGCTGCCACCTGCATTGTCCGCTGGCTGGCGGAGGGGCGCCGCCGCATCGCCCTGGTCGCCAGCGACCGCGAAGCCGCCCGCCGTACCCGTGCCCTGCTCGAACGCAGGCAGGTGCTGCTGGCCGACGAAACTGGCTGGAAGCTGTCCACCACGCGCGCCGCAGCGACGGTCGACGCCTTCCTGCAGTGCCTGGCGTCCGACGGCTATCACCGCGACCTGCTCGATCTGGTCCGCTCGCCCTATGTCGCAGGCACGATGGACGCCGATACGCACGCGCGGGCGATCGCCGAGGTCGATCACTGGGTGGTGCGGCGCAACCATGTCGACGGGCTGCAGGCCTTGCTCGCCGATGCGGCGCGCGAACTGGCCGGGCGGGCGGGCGCGGCGCTGATGGTTCCGTTCGCGCAGGCGGCGAACCTGATGCCGACCCAGGCCGCGCCCGCCGCCTTCTGGATCGAACGGCTGCTGGCCGCGCTCGACGCGCTGCAGGCGCGCACGGCCTTGCTGCAGGATGCCGCCGGCGCGCAGGTGATCGCGCTGCTCGAACAACTGCGCGCGGACAGCAGCGGTGTGGCGCTGGCACTGACCTTTGCCGACTGGCGCCAGTGGCTCAATGGCGAGTTCGAACGGGCGCTGTTCCGCGACACCGCGATCGACAGTCCGGTCGTGTTGACCCATCTTGCGGCGACCCGGCTGCGCGTGTTCGACGCCGTGTACGTGATCGGCGCCGACGGCGAACATCTGGCGCCGCCTCAACTGCGCGGCGTGCTTGGCCACGAAGGGCTGCGGCGCGAACTGGGGCTGGCCGATACGCAGCAGGCGGCACGCCAGCTGCGCGAGGACCTCGCCGGGCTGATCCTGAACAGTGAAGAGATCGTGTTCAGCTGGCAGGCGCAGCGCAACGGCGAAGCCAATCTGCCCGGTGCCGACCTGCAACTGCTCGACCTGATGTTCGTGCGCGCCGGCTTGCCGAGTGCCGTCAGCGCCGCGCCGGCCCAGCCCGATCCCGAGCCGGCCGCGCTGCCGCGGCAGACCAGCGCGCCGGTGCTCGAAGCCGATCGGGTGCCGCAGCGGCTCACCGCCAGCGCGATGGCCGATCTGATGGCCTGCCCCTACCGCTACTATGCGCGCCGCGTGCTCGGCCTGGGCGAGGGCGACGAGGTCGAGGAAACGATGGGCAAGGGCAGCGTGGGCGAACTGGTGCATGCGCTGCTGCACGACTTTCATGTTGCGCACCCGCGCCTGGACAGTGAAACGCCGCAGGCGCTGGTCGATGACATGCGCGCGCGCATCGCGGTCGCCTTCGATGGCGCGATCAGTCGCAACTTCCAGGAACACGCGTGGGCCGATCGCCTGCACGACCGCGCCGACGCCTACGTTGCCTGGGCCTGCGCGCGCGAAGCCGAGGGCTGGGTGTTCGACAGCGGCGAGCAGTCGCGGGCGCGACCGCTCGACCTGCCGGACGGCGGCACGCTGTCGCTCGAGGGCCGCATCGACCGCATCGACCGCGGTGTCGCCGGCGTGTCGCTGCTCGACTACAAGCTGCGCAGCAGCGAAGCCGTGAAGAAGAGCGTGCAGGGCGGGGAAGATCTGCAGCTCGCTTTCTACACACTGCTCGAAGGCGACACGGTGAGCGAAGCCGCCTATCTGGCGCTCGACGAGCCGGCGCCGGTGCCGCACCCGCAGCCCGAGCCGCACGCGGCGGCCGAAGCGTTGCAGGGATTGATCGGCGCGCTGTTTCCGGCGCTGCGTGCCGGAGCCGCGCTGCCTGCGCACGGCGACGACCGCGCCTGCGCCTACTGCGAAATGCGCGGCCTGTGCCGCAAGGACTGGCGCGCATGAACGACGGCCTGCGCGCACTCGATCCGTCTGCCAGCGTCGTCGTCGAGGCCTGCGCCGGCAGCGGCAAGACGTGGACGCTGGTGTCGCGGCTGATCCGTCTGCTGCTGGCGGGCGTGGCACCGGGCGAGATACTGGCCATCACCTACACGCGCAAGGCGGCGCGCGAGATCGACGAGCGGCTGCAGCACTGGCTGGGCGAGCTGGCGGTGGCGGACGACGCAGGCGTGATCGCCTTCCTCGATCAGCGCGGGGTCGATGCGCGCAATGACGCGGCGCTGATCGAGCGTGCGCGCGGTCTGTTCGAACGCGTCGCCAGCGCCCGCCCTGGGCTGACGATCAACACCTTCCACGGCTGGTTTTCGTCGCTGCTCGGCGCCGCTCCGCTGTCGGCCGGCCTCGGCGGGCTGCAGCTCGCCGAGCGCACCGCACGCCTGCGCGACCAGGCTTGGGGCGTGCTGATGCGACGTGCCGGCAGTGCGCCGGACGGCGAACTGGCGCAGTCGGTGCGCTGGCTGCTCGCGCAGGCCGGTCTCGCCGGCGCGCGCAGCCTCGCCGAAGCGCTGATCGAGCGGCGCGCCGAGTGGCAGGCCTGGCTGGCTGCGCACGACGGGCTCGATGGCGTGTTCGCGCATCTCGAGTCCTTCTTTGGCGCCGACCGTGAAGCACCGGTCGATGCGCTGGCGCAGGACGCTACGCTGCGCGCCGCAGCGCTGGAACTCGCAAAGCTGCTGGGGCAGGGCACGGAGGCGCAGCAGCGCAAGGCGGTCGCGCTGGAGATGGCCGCCAGCCAGCAAGACGCCCGGGCCTTCTTCGACGGTCTGTGCGCCGAACTGCTGACCCGCGCCGGTGTGCCGATCGCGTTCAAGCCGGGCAAGGCGATGGAGAAGATCGGCGCAGCCGAGCGCACGCAGCAGTTGTTCGAGTCCTGCGCCGAGCGCCTGCTGGCCTGCCTGCACGCGCTGAGCGACCGCGCCGCCTGGGAACTGAACCGGCACGCGCTGACCGTTGCCTCGGCCACGCTCGACGCCTACGACCAGGTCAAACGCGGCGCCGGCGTGCTCGACTTCGGCGACCTCGAATGGCACGCGGCGCGCCTGCTCGGCGACGCGCAGACCGGCCCCTTCGTGCAGGCACGGCTGGATGCGCGCTACACCCACCTGCTGCTCGACGAGTTCCAGGACACCAATCCGCTGCAGTGGCAGGTGCTGATGCACTGGCTCGACGCCTACGCGCCGGACCAGGTGCAGCCGCGCGTGTTCGTGGTGGGCGATCCGAAGCAGTCGATCTACCGCTTCCGCCGCGCCGATCCGCGCATCTTCGCGCACGCGCGCACGGCTTTCGCCGAGCGCTTCGGCGCCATCGACATCCGACGCAACGAAACGCGGCGCAGCAGCCCGGCGGTGGTCGAGGTGGTCAATGCGCTGTTCGGCGCGCTCGACGTGTTCGAAGGTTTCGCGCCACACGGCACGACGCAGCTCGGCCTGCCCGGCGCGGTCGAGGTGCTGCCGGCTTTCGGCCACGACGTCGACGCGCCGGACGAGGCGACGACGAACGATGCCGGCCTGCGCAATCCGCTCACCACGCCGCGCGTGACGATCGAGGACAGCAGGCGCCGTCGCGAGGCCGACGCGATGTGCGCGCGGCTGCATGCAATGGTGGGGCGGGTCGCCGTGCGCGATGCGCACAGTGGCGCGGTGCGGCCGGCGCGCTACGGCGACATGATGATCCTGCTGCGCCGGCGCACCGGTCTCGCCGTCTATGAGGCGGCGCTGCGCGCGCACGGCATTCCGTACTTCGGTGCCAGCCGCGGCCGCCTGCTCGACACGCTGGAGGCAGCCGATCTGCAGGCGCTGCTGCGCTTCCTCGCCGCGCCGGCCGATGCGCTGGCGCTGGCGCACGTGCTGCGCAGCCCGCTGTTCGCGCTGTCCGACGCGCACCTGCTGCGCCTGACCAGCGCCGGCTCCGCACTGTGGCCCGCACTGCGCGCTGCACGTGACGGCGACGACGCCGAACTGGCGCGTGCGGCGTCGCTGCTGAGCGACTGGCTGGCCGCCGCCGCGCAACTGCCGGTGCACGACCTGCTCGACCGCGTGTTCCACCGTGGTGAGCTGATGCAGCGCTATGCCGCCCAGGTCGATCCGATGGCCTGGCCGGGCGTGCGTGCGAATCTGGACGCTTTCATGGAGCTCGCGCTCAAGGTCGATAGCGGCCGCTTCCCCAGCATGCCGCGCTTTCTCGACGAGCTTGCACGATTGCGCAACGAGGACGACGAGGCGCCGGACGAGGGGCTCATCCTCGGTGAGGACCCGGCACGCGGCCGCGTGCGCGTGCTCACGGTGCATGCCGCGAAAGGGCTGGAGGCGCCCATCGTCTGGCTGGCCGACGCCATCGCGAAGCCGCGCGCCGACAGCGGCGCGCGCGTACTGCTCGCCTGGCCGCCGGGCGCGCCAGCACCCGAACACCTGTCGCTGCTGCAGCGCAAGGATAACCAGGGGCAGGCGCGCGCCCGGTTCATCGACGCCGAAGCCCGCGCTGCGGCGCGGGAGGACGCCAATCTGCTGTACGTCGCGGTCACCCGGGCGCGGCAGTTCCTGTTCGCCAGCGGTGTCAGCCCGGCGCGGGGCGTGGCCGACGACAGCTGGCTGGCGCGTTTGCAGACAGCCCTGCGTGGCTGCCCGTCGGTACAGACCGCCGACGACGGTGCGCTGCGCCTGAGTACAGGCACGGCCGATGCGTGCCCCGACATCGATACGGTTGCCGCGGTGCCGACGGTTGCCGGAGCGCTTCCATCGACACCGGTGGGCGAGCGCCGCATTGTGGTGCCGATGAACGACGCGCAGATCTGGGGCACCGGCCTGCACGCCTGGCTGGAAGCGCTGGCCTGCGGCGAGCCGCCGCCGCCGCGCCCGTTGGCGCTCGATGCGACGCGCTGGAGCGAACTTGAACGCCTTGCGCGCGCCATGACCGGCAGCGCTTCGCTGCGCCGTTTCTTCGATCCGGCGCTGCATCGCTGGGCGGCCAGCGAAGTGGAATTCGTGCTGCCCGACGGCAGCCTCGGCCGCATCGACCGCCTGGTCGAGTTCGACGACGAGATCTGGATACTGGATTACAAGAGCGGGGAGGGCGCGGGATTCGCCGGGGAGTATGCCGAACAGCTGAAGCGCTACGCCGAGTCGGTACGCCTGATCCGCCCCGGAAAGACGCCATGTGCGGCGTTGCTGCGTCCGGACGGGCGTCTGGATCGCCTTTTCTGAACGCCGGCGCTTTGCGGCGCCGACGCTTTTGACTACCATCGACGCATGGTCATCCGCAGCGCGCACCCCGTGCCCGCGCGGCGAGGAGGAGAGTGGCAACCATGCAAGTACATGAAATCCTGCGCATCAAGGGCACCGTGCTATACACGGTGGCACCGCAACAGACGCTGGGTAACGCAGTCGTCACGATGACCGACCTCGACGTCGGGTCGCTGGTGGTGATGGAGCATGGCCGCATGGTCGGCATGCTCACCTTCCGCGAAGTGCTGCGCTCGGTGCGGGCGTCCGGCGGCGACTGGCAGTCGCTGACCGTATCCGCCGTCATGCATCGCGATCCGGCGACCGCCCACCCGGACATGGAAGTCGACGAACTGCGCCGACTGATGCTCGAGAACCGCTGCCGCTATCTGCCCATCATGGAAGGCGATACGCTGATGGGCGTGCTGTCCTTCCACGATGTCGCACGCGCGATGCTGGAGGAGCAGAGTTTCGAGAACCGCATGCTGAAGAGCTATATTCGCGACTGGCCGATGGAAGACATGTCGGGTTGATGCCCGGCCGCACGATCATGCAGCACGCTGCCGCGTTCGCACGGCAGCGGCACGATGACGCGAGGAGGCGGTAATGGAGAAGGTGTGGCTCAAAAGCTACCCCAAGGGTGTTCCGGCCGAGATCGATCCGTCGGAGTTCATGTCGGTCGGCGAGGTGTTCGAGCGCAGCTGCCGGGAGTTCGCGGAGCGCGATGCCTATGTCTGCATGGACAAGGCCATCAGCTACGCCGAACTTGACCGCCTCAGTGCCGCCTTCGCGGCATACCTGCAGTCGGTGCTCGGCCTCGCGCCGGGGTCGCGCGTCGCGATCATGATGCCCAATGTGCTGCAGTACCCGGTGGCCATGTTCGGCGCGCTGCGTGCCGGCTACACGGTGGTGAACTGCAATCCGCTGTACACGCCGCGCGAGCTCGAACACCAGCTCAACGACAGCGGTGCGGAAGTCATCGTCGTGCTGGAGAACTTCGCTTCCACGCTGCAGCGCGTGATCGAGCGCACGTCGGTGCGCCACGTCGTCGTCACCGCGCTGGGCGACCTGCTGCCAGCGCCCAAGGGCTGGATCGTCAATCTGGTCGTGCGCCACGTGAAGAAGATGGTGCCGTCCTTCGACCTGCCGTCGGCGGTCCGCTTCAACGAGGCGATCAAGCTGGGGTTGGGGCACACGCTGAATCCGGTCAATGTCGTGCACGAAGACATCGCCTTCCTGCAATACACGGGCGGTACGACCGGTGTGGCCAAGGGCGCCATGCTCACCCATCGCAACATCGTGTCCAACATGATGCAGGCCGATGCCTGGATACAGCCCTTCGTGAGCGGGCCGCAGATCGTCATCACGGCATTGCCGCTGTATCACATCTTTGCGCTGACCGCGAATTGCCTGGTATTTCTGAAGCTCGGCGCGACCAACATACTGATCACCAATCCGCGTGACATTCCGGGTTTCGTCAAGGAACTTCAGAAATACCGCTTCACCGTAATTACCGGTGTCAATACGCTGTTCAATGCGCTGCTGAACAATCCGGATTTTGCCCAGCTCGATTTCTCCGGATTACGCGTTTCGCTGGGCGGCGGCATGGCGGTGCAACGCGCGGTCGCCGAACGCTGGAAGAAAATCACCGGTCAGCCCTTGATCGAAGCCTACGGCCTGACCGAAACCTCGCCGGCGGTGTGCATCAATCCGCCGGATCAGAAGGAATTCAACGGCTCGATCGGGCTGCCTGTCCCGTCTACTGAAATATCGATACGTGACGACGAGGGGCGGGAGGTGCCGCCGGGTGAAACCGGGGAATTGTGCGTGCGCGGACCGCAGGTGATGAAGGGTTACTACCGTCGTCCGGCGGAAACCGCACAGGTGATGACGGCCGATGGATTCCTGCGCACCGGCGATGTCGCCACGGTCGACGAGACCGGTTTCGTACGCATCGTCGACCGCAAGAAGGACATGATTCTGGTGTCGGGCTTCAACGTCTATCCGAACGAGGTCGAGGACGTCGTCGCCGCCTGCGCCGGCGTGCTCGAGTGCTGTGCGATCGGGCTGCCGGACGAGCATTCGGGCGAGGTGGTGAAGGTGTTCGTCGTCAGCAGGGACGCGACGCTGACCGCCGATGCGGTGATCGCCCACTGCCGGACCCAGCTCACCGCATACAAGATTCCGCGTCACGTTGAATTCCGCAGCGAACTGCCGAAGACGAATGTCGGAAAGATATTGCGCAGGGCGCTCAAGGAAGAGGCCGCGGCGCGGAAGCAATGAATGAAAAAGGCACCTTGCGGTGCCTTTTTTGTGCGCGACCGAATCGAGATCAGGACACGCGGGCGGCAGCAAGTTCGTCGGCGCTCATCGCTGCAAGCCAACCCGGCTTGCGGCCGGCAGCACCAATTTCCTTGATTTCGCCGGTGGCCGGATTGCGATATTTGCCGGGCGCGATCTTCACCTTGGCTGCAGCAGCCGGACGACCCGAGCGACGCGCTGCACCGCCGGCAAGGCCGACATCGGAGGCCGACAGATTGTATTTCTTGATTTTGGCACGCACGTCCGAAATGACTGCTTCGAGCTCCGCCCGGCGCACTGCTTCTGCCTGTTGCTGCAGTTCCGCGATTTTTGCCATCAATTCGTCGTAGCTCTGACCGGACATTGCGTTGTCTCCATGGGTTGAGGAAATCGAATGATAAGCGCGGAAATTCATTCCGTAAATTGATTTGATCGAATTTCTGCTCGTAATTCGATCAGGGTGCAATATCATTTTGCGCGGGAAAATGCGGCCGGCATCGGTGCGCGCGCGGTAACGGTGAAAGACGGTGAAACGATAGGCCGCTTGACGTGGGTCAAGACCCGGTAGCAGGCGAGCACATAACCTTCGGGCCGGATCATGCGTGCGTGCGCCCATGCGGGCGTGGCGGTGCAATTTCAATGTGGGAGCAGGCAAAAATGAAAACAGAAGCAATGGGGTCCGTTCACGGCACCTACGACTACCGGGTGGTGCGGCAGTTCGCACTGATGACGGTGGTGTGGGGCATCGTGGGCATGCTGGTCGGCGTAGTCATTGCCGCCCAGCTGGTCTGGCCGCAACTGAACGTCGGCGAGTGGTTCCACTTCGGCCGACTGCGGCCGCTACACACCAACGCAGTCATCTTCGCCTTCGGCGGCTGTGCGCTGATGGCGACTTCGTTCTTCGTCGTCCAGCGCACCTGCCACACACGGCTGTTCGCGCCGTGGCTGGCGGAATTCGTGTTCTGGGGCTGGCAGATCGTCATCGTTGCCGCCGCCATCACGCTGCCGCTGGGCTACACATCGGGCAAGGAGTACGCCGAGCTCGAGTGGCCGATCGACGTGCTGATCACCCTGGTCTGGGTGGCCTACGCCGTCGTGTTCTTCGGCACCATCGCAAAGCGCCGCACCTCGCACATCTATGTCGCGAACTGGTTCTACGGCGCCTTCATCCTGACCGTCGCGGTACTGCACCTGGTCAATAGCGCCGCCATCCCGGCCGGCTTCTGGAAGTCCTACTCGGCCTACGCGGGCGTGCAGGACGCCATGGTGCAGTGGTGGTACGGTCACAACGCGGTCGGCTTCTTCCTGACCGCCGGCTTCCTCGGGATGATGTATTACTTCGTGCCGAAGCAGGCCGAACGTCCGGTGTATTCCTACCGCCTGTCGGTGGTGCACTTCTGGGCGCTGATCTTCACCTACATGTGGGCGGGTCCGCACCACCTGCACTACACCGCGCTGCCGGACTGGACGCAGTCGCTGGGCATGGTGTTCTCGCTCATCCTGCTGGCACCGAGCTGGGGCGGCATGATCAACGGCATCATGACCCTGTCGGGCGCCTGGCATAAGCTGCGCACCGATCCGATCCTGAAGTTCCTGATCACCTCGCTGTCCTTCTACGGCATGTCGACCTTCGAAGGTCCGATGATGTCGATCAAGACGGTCAATGCGCTGTCGCACTACACCGACTGGACCGTGGGCCACGTGCATTCGGGCGCGCTGGGCTGGGTGGCGATGATCTCGATCGGTTCGATCTACTATCTGATCCCGCGCCTGTTCGGCCAGGAAAAGATGTACTCGGTGCCGGCCATCAGCATCCACTTCTGGATGTCCACCCTCGGCGTCGTGCTCTACATCGCCTCGATGTGGATCGCCGGTGTGATGCAGGGCCTGATGTGGCGCGCCATCAACGACGACGGCACGCTCACCTACACCTTCGTCGAGAGCGTTAAGGCCAGCTATCCGTTCTGGTTCATCCGCTTCCTCGGTGGCGCGCTCTTCCTGTCCGGCATGTTCGTCATGGCCTGGAACGTGTGGAAGACCATCGCCGGCCAGAAGCCGTACAACGCACCGGTGGTGGCGCCTGCTGCCGCGCACGCCTGATCACTGGAGAAAGACATCATGGCTGCATCCAAACACGAAGCAATCGAACGCAACGTTGGCCTGCTGGCGATCCTGACGGTGATCACCATCGCCATCGGCGGTCTGGTCGAAATCGTTCCGCTGTTCTTCCAGCACTCGACCACCGAACCGGTCAAAGGCGTCGAGCCGTACAGCCCGCTGCGACTGGCCGGTCGCGACATCTATGTGCGCGAAGGCTGCTACAACTGCCATTCGCAGATGATCCGTCCGTTCCGTGCCGAGACCGAGCGCTATGGCCACTACTCGGTCGCTGGCGAGTTCGTCTATGACCGTCCGTTCCAGTGGGGCTCCAAGCGTACCGGCCCGGATCTGGCCCGCGTCGGCGGTCGCTACTCCGACGAGTGGCACCGCGTGCACCTGATCAATCCGCGCGATGTCGTGCCGGAATCCAACATGCCCGCCTTCCCCTGGCTCGAGCGTCCGGTCGACGCCAGCACCATCGAGCAGCGCATGCGTGCGCTGACCGTGGTCGGCACGCCCTACACCGAAGAGCAGATGAAGGGCGCAGCGGCCGAACTGAAGGGCAAGACCGAAATGGATGCCCTGATTGCCTACCTGCAAGGTCTGGGCACCGCGATCAAGCGTGTGAACTGAGGGAGCCCGTCATGGAACTCGACATCAACGCACTGCGCTCGGCAGTCACCGTCGCGGGCTTCGCCTGCTTCGTCGCCATCGTGATCATGGCCTGGCGTCCGGGCGCGCAGCGCGCCCACAACGAGGCAGCGATGCTGCCCTTCGCCGACGACGATCGCGCGCACACCGAAACCGGAGAACAAAAGTGAGCGACTTCATCAACGACTTCTGGAACATGTACGTGGTGGTGCTCGTCGTCGCCAGTATCGCGTTCTGTGCCTTCATCATCCTGTCCAACCGTGGCGCCCGTCCTAAGGGACAGGTCGAACTGCACGGTCATCAGTGGGACGAAACGCTGGCCGAGTGGAACAACCCGCTGCCGCGCTGGTGGGTGTGGCTGTTCTGGATCACCATCGTGTTCGCCATCGTCTATCTGGCCGCTTACCCGGGCCTGGGCAACTTCGGCGGCAAGCTTGCGTGGTCGTCCACCGGCGCCTACGACAAGGAAGTGAAGGAGGCCGAAGCCAAGGTGGCGCCGCTGTTCGAGCGCTACGCCGGTCTCGACGTGAAGGAAGTGGCGGCCGATCCTGAAGCACGCGCCATGGGCGAACGTCTCTACCTGAACAACTGCGCCCAGTGCCACGGCACCGACGCACGCGGTTCGCGCGGCTTCCCCAACCTGACCGACGCCGACTGGCTGTATGGCGGCGAGCCCGAGGCGATCAAGGCCACGCTGGTCAATGGTCGCAACGGTGCGATGCCGGCCTTCGGCGCCATCCTCGATGGCGAGCAGCAGCGCGACGTGGTGCATTACGTGCGCTCGCTGTCGGGCATGGCGGCGGATGGCGTGCGCGTGCAGCGCGGCAAGGCGGTGTTCGGTGCGAACTGCGCGGCCTGCCATGGCGCCGACGGCAAGGGCAACCAGATGGTGGGTGCGCCCAACCTGACCGACGGCATCTGGCTGTACGGCAGCACCGAAGCAATCGTGCTGCAGTCGGTGGCCAAGGGGCGCAATGGCCATATGCCGGCGCACGGCGAACTGCTTGGCGACAAGAAGATCCATCTGGTCGCCGCCTACGTCTGGGGCCTGTCGAACAACGCGGGTGGAGCGAAGTAAATGGCTTCAAATCCCTCTCCCGGCGACAGTACGTCCGGTAACGAAGTAAAGCGGGCGGCGCGGGTGATTCCGATCACCGATGTGTCGTCGGATGAGGGAGATCTGTACGCGGCGCGCAAGAAGATCCAGCCGCGCAGCATCAAGGGGCGCTTCAACAACGTACGCTGGGCCATGGTGTGGATCACGCAGATCGTGTTCTACGGCCTGGCCTGGCTGCCCTGGAATGACAGACAGGCCGTGCTCTTCCATCTGGTCGAGCGCAAGTTCTACATCTTCGGCATCGTCCTGTGGCCGCAGGACGTGCTCTTCCTCGCGCTGCTGCTGATCATCAGCGCGCTCGGACTGTTCCTGGTCACCGCAGTGGCCGGGCGTGTCTGGTGCGGCTACGCCTGTCCGCAGTCGGTCTACACTGAAATCTTTATGTGGATAGAGCGGCACATCGAGGGCGACCGTTCGGCCCGCATGAAGCTGGACGCGGCGCCGATGAGTGCGCGCAAGCTCGGTCTGCGCGCTGCGAAGTTTGGCGCCTGGGGTGCGCTGGCCCTGTGGACCGGTTTCACCTTTGTCGGTTACTTCACGCCGATACGCGAACTGGCGTCCGAGATCGCCGCCTGGTCGCTCGGTCCGTGGGAGGCGTTCTGGATGTTCTTCTACGCCGCCTTCACCTACGTGTTCGCCGGTCACATGCGCGAGCAGGTATGCAAGTACATGTGCCCGTATGCCCGCTTCCAGGGCGTCATGTTCGATCCCGACACCCTGATCGTCAGCTACGACGCGAACCGGGGCGAGCCGCGCGGCAACAAGAAGAAGGCGCGCGAGGGGCAGGTGGTCGGCGACTGCGTCGATTGCGACTGGTGCGTGCAGGTCTGTCCGACCGGCATCGACATCCGTAACGGCCTGCAGTACGAGTGCATCGGCTGTGCGCTCTGTATCGACGCCTGCGACCAGGTGATGGACAAGGTCGGCCGCCCGCGCGGACTGATCGCCTACACCACCGAACGCACCTTGCTGGCGAAGAAGCCGGCGCACGAGGGCTGGCGCGAGGTGATGGCGCATATCCTGCGACCGCGCGTCATCCTCTACACCACGCTGCTGGCCGTCATCGTGTCCGGTTTTGCCTGGGCACTGTTCACCCGTACGCCGGTCAAGATGAACGTGCTGCGCGACCGCGCCACGCTGGCGCGTGAAGTCGAGGGCGGCAAGATCGAGAACGTCTATCGGCTGCGCATCATGAACACCTCGGAAGTCGCACGGCGCTACGTGCTCGAGGTCGAAGGTCTGCCGGGTGCGGCCATCGCCGACCTGCGCGAAATCGAGGTCGAAGCGGCCGGGTCGCGCGACATCGCCGCACGGGTGCAGGTCGATGCCGAAGCCCTGCAGCCGGGCTCCCACGAAATCTATTTCAACCTGCAGGCCGTCGATGCACCGGATGTCCGCGTGCATGAGAAGACGTCCTTCCTGCAGCCGAGGTAAGCCGCATGAACAACGACGCATCGATGCAGTTGCCGTGGTACCGCCATCGCTGGCCGTGGATACTTGCGGCCGGGCCGGTCACCGTCATCATTGCCGGCGTGATCACCACCTGGCTGGCTGCGACCGGCAATACCGCGCTGGTCGCCGACGATTACTACAAGCAGGGCCTGGCCATCAATCGCACGATAGAGCGCGAGCGCAAGGCGACCGAACTCGGGGTCGAACTGTCCGTGTCGGCAACGCCGGCCGGCGCCGATGACACCCGCTTCGATCTGGCTCTGCGCATGGCCGATGCGACCGCGATGCCGGCGCGTCTGCGCGTGCTGCTGGCGCACCCGACACGCAGCGAACTCGACCGAGAACTGCTGTTCGACGGGCGGGACGGGCATTTCGGCGGCGTCGTGCGTGCCCTGCAGCCGACCCACTGGAAGCTGGTGATCGAGGACGAGGCGCGCAGCTGGCGCGTGCAGCAGTCGCTGACGGTGGAGGCGAGCGGTGGCTAGGGAAATCGAGATCGAGGAGGTCGAGACGCGGCGCGTGCCCGGACGTTTCGGGCGCCTGTTCGCACTGGTGTCCTGGCCGTCCTTCCTGGTTGCCGCGGTCGCGGAGACCATCTTCTTCAGCCTGATCAATCCGCGGGAGCTGTATCTGCTCGGCGAGCCAGTGCATTTCTCGCCGTTGGCGACCTACACCATAGGCTTCTTCGGCTTCTGGTGCGTGGCCGGCGCGTCCAGCCTCATTTCGTCGTGGATGGCGGAGAAGATGCCCGCCTGCGCCGACCGCTGCGTCGGCCGCAAATGAAAACGGGGATGCCGTTGCCGGCATCCCCGTCCTTTTCCGCCGGTCGGCGTCGCGTCGCTCAGCGATAGACCAGCACCGGAATCTTCGAATTCGACAGCACCTTCTGCGTCACGCTGCCCAGCAGCAGGTTGGCCAGACCACGTCGGCTGTGCGACGCCATGAAGATCACGTCGGCGTTGCGCTTCAGCGCGACCTCGATGATGGCCTTGTGCGGCTCGTCATGGGTCACGGCAATGCTGTCGACCTGAACACCATCGGCTTCCGCCTCGGCGCGTGCCGACTGCAGGATGCGGTCGGCGTGGGTGCGCATCGCGTCGGTGAAGTCGTTCGGTGCAATCGGGTCGATGTTCTCCTCGTCCTGCTCGCTGTGCAGCGCCGATACGTGATAGTCCTTCATCACGTACAGGAAAGTGACGCGACCCTTCACGTCCTTGGCGAAGCAGACGGCATGCTTGACTGCGGCCTTGGAAAGATCCGAACCATCGATCGGTACGAGTACGTGGCGAAACATCCTTGACTCCTTCTCGTTGTTATTGGCCGGCACCGCCACGGTGTCCGGCCGTGCTCCACTGCATGGCTCCTGCAAATTCTATCGGCTAACCGAACACTATTTTGAGGGTAAGCCGCCCATTTGGTTTGATCCAAGTAAAAAGCCGGAAGTGCGACGCACTTCCGGCTTCCAGGGTGCAGCGAATGCGTATCAGATCGCGTAAGACTTGAGACGCATCGAGAAGTCCTGCAGTTGCTTGATGCCGCTGGCTTCGGCGCGCGCGCACCAGTCTTGCAACTGCTTCAGCAGCTGCTCACTCGACGCGGTTGAGCGTGCCCACAGTGCGGTCAGTTCCTGGCGCATCGTGTGCACCGTTTCCAGACGGCTGCTGTGCGACAGCATCGAAGCCATTTCGGCGTCGTCGCTGGTCGGTTGCGCGTTCTCGCTGCGGTTCAGCCAGCGCTTGAAGCGCTGGTAGCGTTCGCCGTCGGCCAGTGCGGCGTTCGACGCGCGCAGCTTCTCGACTTCCTCGGCGTAGATCGAGCGCAGCGACTTCATGTAGCGGGTCATCACGTCGTAGCGGTGCGTGATGATGGCTTCCAGCGTCTGCGTGTCGACCACGTTGCGCGCTTCGAAACGCGGCTGCGGAATGGTCTTCTTGGCCTTGGCCAGACCGAGGATTTCGAGGATGCGGATGTACATCCAGCCGATGTCGAATTCGTACCACTTCGACGACAGCTTGGCCGAGGTCGCGAACGAGTGGTGGTTGTTGTGCAGTTCCTCGCCGCCAATAATGATGCCCCAGGGCACCAGATTGGTTGCCGCGTCGTTGCAGTCGTAGTTCCGGTAGCCGATGTAGTGGCCCAGACCATTAACGACGCCAGCCGCCCAGATCGGGATCCAGGCCATCTGCACGGCCCAGATCGTCAGGCCGAGCGGGCCGAACAGCAGCACGTTGATGACGAGCATCAGCTTGATGCCCAGCGCCGAGCGACCGGTGTACAGATTGCGCTCCAGCCAGTCGTCCGGCGTGCCATGACCGTAGCGGCTCATGGTTTCCTTGTTCTTCGCTTCGGCGCGGTACAGCTCGGCGCCTTCGAACAGCACCTTCTTGATGCCGAGGACCTGCGGGCTGTGCGGATCTTCGGGCGTCTCGCACTTGGCGTGGTGCTTGCGGTGGATGGCTGCCCATTCCTTGGTGACCATGCCGGTCGTCAGCCACAGCCAGAAGCGGAAGAAGTGGCTGGGAATGGCGTGCAGCTCAAGCGCACGGTGTGCCTGGTGGCGGTGCAGGAAAATCGTCACCGACGCGATGGTGATGTGGGTGAACACCAGCGCGACGACGATATAGCCCCACCAGGGCAGGTCGATAAGACCATTCAACATTCAGGATTTCCCTTGATACACGATTTGAAGATGCGGATTCTACGCGAGAGTGGCTAGCGGTCAATTTGCGCAGCGTCAAGCCTTGGCGTCACACAATGCAACATTGCCTGTGTCCCCAAGTACTCTTATTTCGCGCTGCGGGAAGGGTATTTCAATCCCCTCGGCACGGAAACGGCGCAGGATTTCGAGCTGGACGGCCGAGCGTATGCCCAGCGTACCGTTCTCCGGGTCGGTTATCCATAAGCCCAGTTCCAGATTGATGCCGGAATCTCCGAAGGAGTGCAGGAAGGCGCGCGGCACCGGTTCGGACAGCACCCGCTCATGCGCGCGGGCGCATTCTTCCAGTATGACCAGCGCCCGCTCGACGTCGTCGGCGTAACCGACCTGGACCGAAATCGCCACACGCACCTCGCGGTCCGACAGGCCCTCGTTCTGTACGACCGAACTGATCAGCGTTTCGTTCGGCACGATGGACTGCACGCCCGACGGGCTGCGCAGCACCGTGTAGCGGGTGGTGATCTGCTGCACCTGTCCGCGGTCAGTGCCGACCGAAATGAGGTCGCCGATGCGGATCGAGCGGTCGAGCAGGATGATGAAGCCCGACACGTAATTGGCCATGATCTTCTGCAGACCGAAGCCGAGGCCGACACCGAGCGCGCCACCGAACACCGACAGCGCGGTCAGATCGATGCCGACCAGCGGCAGCGTGATCATCAGCGCCAGGAACATCAGCGCAACCTTCGACAGCCGCGCCAGCACGATGCGCAGATTGCTGTCGAGCGGCGCGCGCATCAGCTTGCGTTCGACCGAACCGGAGAGCCAGACGGCGGCGATCAGCGTCACCAGCACCCAGGCGCCGCCCTGCATCAGTGCCCACAGTGACAGCTTCTGCTTGCCGAGCGCGACCTGCTGGCTGTCCAGCCATTCGATCACTTCCGGCAGGATGTCGAGCGCGTGCAGCACCCAGGCCGACCAGATGGTGAGGCCGATCAGCAATTCGAAGGTGCTGAGCCAGCCGGCCGGAGAGAACACCTGGCGCAGTCCGTAGACGACCAGGCGGATGACGCCCATCGCGACCAGCATGGCGATGACCAGGCGCATCAGCACCGGCGGTTGCTGCAGCAGTTCGACCACGACGCGGGCAATCGACAGCAGGGCGATGCCCACGAGCGGGAACAGCAGGCGCTGCAGTCCTTCAAGCCCGAGGCGGGCGGTGGCGCCCAGTGTTTCAATGCCCGCCTGCCGGCGCTGGCGCCGGATCAGCAGGCGAGTGATCAGGCCGGCCAGCGCCAGACAGGCGGCCACCACGGCAAGCTCGATGCGCGTGCTGTTCAGCGACAGCATGTGCATCAGCGCGTCGAACGAAATTTCCGTCATTGAGCTGCCGCGTCCTTCGCCTGGGTCTGCACTACCGCGTCAGCGAAGCTCATCGATTTTGCGCGGTGGCGTTTCCAGTTCTCCAGATAGGTCTGCGCCAGCGCGCGATGGCCGCTCAGCACCATCACGTTCTCCGCGTTCTCGCTCTTCGCCGAGTAGCTGAAGTTGTACGAGCCGGTGACCACCACCGGTTCCTTGCCGTCCGGGTCGATGATCATCACCTTGCTGTGGGCGGCCGCGTGGTCGCCGTCCAGCCATACTTTCACGCCGTTGCCGGCAGCACGCGGCAGCGCGCTGCGCTCGTCCTTCAGCACCTTGTCGCGGTCGGCCACCACCTCGACCTTGACCCCGCGCTCGGCGGCAGCGATCAGGGTCTTGACGATGTTGCGGCTGGTCAGCGTATAGGCCTGCACATAGACCGCCTGGCGGGCGCCGTCGATCTGGTCCATCACCAGCCGTTCGACGTCGTCCCAGGGGGCGAACGCAACCTCGACCTTGCCCTCGGCAGGCAGCGTGCGACCGGCGCTGAGCGGCATCGCCGCCAGCATCGTTGCGGCGAACAGCGCGCCGCGCAGATCACTCCTCACTCTTGTCCTCCTTCTTGTCGTCGGCGCCGCGGCGCTCCAGCACCGCCGCGTAGAAGCCGTCGGTGCCGTGCGCGTCGGGCCGCAGTTCGAGGTCGATTCCGGTGTCGAGTTCGATGCGGGCGGCGGCGAGCAGCTCATTCACCGGCACGCGGACGAAATCCGGGTGAGACGACAGGAAGTCGTCGACGACGCCGCGGTTCTCCTCGTCGAGCAGGCTGCAGGTCGCGTAGACCAGCCGGCCACCCGGCTTCACCAGTCGCGATGCACCGGCGAGGATGGCGCGCTGCTTGGCGATCAGTTCGGTCACCGCCTGCGGCGTCTGGCGCCACTTCAGATCCGGGTTGCGGCGCAGCGTGCCAAGACCGGAACAGGGGGCATCGACCAGCACGCGATCGATCTTGCCGGCCAGCCGCTTCACCTTGATGTCGGACTCGCTGTCTATCAGTACCGGGTGTACGTTGGACAGCCCGGAGCGCGCCACGCGCGGACGCATCTTGAGCAGCCGTTTCTCCGACACGTCGAAGGCGTACAGGCGGCCGGTCGAACGCATCATGGCGCCGATGGCCAGCGTCTTGCCGCCGGCGCCGGCGCAGAAATCGACCACCATCTCGCCGCGCTTGGGTGCCAGCAGCAGGGCCAGCAACTGGCTGCCCTCGTCCTGCACCTCGATGATGCCTTTCTCGTACAGCGGGTTCTTCGATAGCGACGGGCGCTCGGTCAGGCGCAGCGCCCACGGCGACCAGCGGCCCGGCTCGGCGACGATGCCGTTGTTGGCGAGCGTCGCCATGACCGCCTCGCGGTCGGACTTCATCAGGTTGATGCGCAGGTCCAGCGGCGCCTGCTGGTTCAGCGCGCGCGCCAGCGACAGCAGCGCCGCTTCGTCCATCTGCGCCGACAGCCGCTCGATCACCCAGTCCGGCAGGTCGGTGCGTTCGCCCAGCGACAGCTCCTCCGCCTTGCTTGGCGCCAGCGTTTCCAGCCACTGTGCTTCGTTGCGCGACACCAGCGGCGCGAGCTGCTTCAGACCCAGCCCCTCGATGCGCGCCATCGCGGCGATCAGCAGCTTGCGCGCGCCGGCGTGCTCACCGGCGATCGCGCGCAGCCAGCGCAGGCGGCGCAGCACCAGGTAGGCGTGTTCGGCGATGAAGGCGCGGTCGCGCGACTGCAGCGCGCGCTGCTCGCGGAAGTAAGCGGACAGTACGCCGTCGGCCGGGTGTTCGAAGCGCAGCAGCCGGGTCAGTACGTCGGCGGTGGCGTCTATCAGTTTCTCGTTCGGTTTCATCGCAGGAATATGGGAATGTCTGAATCGGTCTGGCGTTGGTCGGACGCGGGTGGCGCGGCGCCGGGCGCGGCCGTGACCGGCGCGGCGACGATGCTGCGGTTTTCGTACTCGATGCGGCGCACGCGCTGGTCGTACACGTCGCCCTTGCGGTCGGTGAAGCGGATGCGCACCGGCAGCCAGCGCAGGTCGGGCGCCAGCCACACTTCGATCTGGTTGTCGCCGGGCTGGGCGCGTACCTGCAGGCGCTTGACCAGCAGGCGCCCGAGCGCGGTATCGAGTCCGGTCGGCGCGTCGTCCGGCACGAACCAGCGCGGCGTATAGCGGCGGCCGGTCGCCACGTTGAAGTCGAACTCGCCGCCCCGCTGCGCGCGCCAGATGATTTCCAGCCACAGGCTCGCCATGTCCTGCGAACCCGGCGTCAGTGCGTGCGTCGTCGTCTTCGAACCGCTGCGCAGCATAACCTGACTGGCCGTCCAGTCGAAATCGACCTGTTCGTCCGGCGGTTTGGCCTGTTTCGAATCCTGTACGAAGCGCCGCGGCTGCAGACCGTCGCTGCCGACGTCGCCCTCGCTGTACTGCTCGATGCGCAGCGGTTTGAGCAGGCCGGCCAGTCCGGTGGTTTCGGTCACCGTGTCCATCCGGTAGCGCGTGCCGTCATGTACCCAGTGATAGCGGGTTTCGCCGATGCGCAGGCTGTCGCCCCGATAGACCTCGAATTCCAGCCTGGCCTCGCCGACCAGGGCCTGTTGCGGCGACACCTCCTGCGTATCGTCCACCGCTGCATCGCGCCCGGGCTCGTCGCTTTCATCGCGCTCGGGTTCATCCGGCGTCCGCGGCCTGTCGGACTCCGCGTCTTCAGTGTTGCCAACCTGAGGTGGTAGGTCGGCCTGCCCGTCGGACAGCGCCTCGGGGGGTGTCGGCGCCAGCTCGCGTGGCTCACGTGGCGGTCTGGGCTCGGGCTTCGGCGGTGGAGGCGGCGGCGCGGGCTCGGGTTCGGGCGCCGGCACCGGTAGGGGGGGCGGCAGCGGCGCCGGCACCAGGGCGGCACGGATGAGCAGCGATTCGTCCGGTCCGGCGCGGTGGTCGAAGCTGCTCAGTCCGCCCGCCAGCAACAGGTGCAGCAGCAGCGAAACGAGCAGCGCGAGGGCCAGTCGCGAACGGGTCAGCGGCTCAGTCATCCGCACCCGGGGCGGTCAGCGCGCCAGCGGCCGGCGTCGCTTCGTCGCGCAGTACGGCGCGACCGTGCTGCAGCGTCAGCCTCTCTTCGAGGAACCAGCGCACCACACGCGGATAGAGCAGATGTTCCTGCGCCAGCACGCGCGCGGCCAGCGTCGTCTCGTCGTCACCGGCGAGCACCGGTACGGCGGTCTGGGCGATGATGGGGCCGCCGTCCAGTTCGCCGGTCACGAAATGCACGGTCACGCCGGCGATGCGGCAACCCGCCTCGATCGCGCGCCGGTGCGTGTGCAGGCCGGTGAAGGCGGGCAGCAGCGAGGGGTGGATATTGATCATGCGGCCGGCGTAGTGCTCGACGAAACCGGGTGTCAGGATGCGCATGAAGCCGGCCAGCACCACCAGATCCGGTGCGTGGCGGTCGATTTCCTGCGCCAGCGCGTGGTCGAAGGCGGCGCGATCCGGGTGTTGCGTGTGATCGACCACCGCGGTGGCGATGCCGTGTTCACGTGCGTAGGCGAGGCCGCCAGCGTCCGGGCGATTGCTGATGACGGCACGCACGTTGGCGGCCAGGCCCGCTTCGACGATGGAGCGCATATTGCTGCCGCGCCCGGAGATCAGGATGACGACGGATTTCATTCGGTTTCGGTGACGGAGGCGAAGATCGGGTGTGAAGGCCGGATTATCGCCCAGCCGCTGTCTGCACTACCTGACCGGCAGGAAGACGGCGGTCGCCAGCGACTGCAGGATGCGGGTGACGACACGGCGATTCTTGTCGGCGACGATCTGCGCACTCATGTCCAGCCAGCCGATCATCTTGCCCATTTCGCGCTCGAAACTGAGATTGCGCATGCCGTCGATGCCGATCTCGTTCGACAGCAGGAGTGGGGCACCGAGATCATCGCGCGACTGCGCCAGCTTCCAGGCGGAGATTTCGATATTGCGCGCGCAGTTCGACAGCGCCTGCGGATCGAGTTCGTCCATGATGAACAGTTCGCTGCGGTCGGCCCAGGCGGTCTGGATCATGCCACCCATGCCAATGATGAGCGCGGCCACCCGGTCGCCGGCGAAATCCGGCGCAAAGGCCAATCGCATCACGTCGATGCCGCGACGGTTGTCGAACTCCGGCAGTCGCCAGTCGTGCTGCGCGGCGAACAGCCGGGCCATCGCCGCTTCGCGGCTGTCCAGTCCGGCGCGTCGCCACTCGCGCGGATTGCGCTTGTACAACTTGTCGGCCAGACGCTCCAGGCTGGCGAATATTTCCCTGTGATGCGCTTCCAGAACCCGGTCGATGTCACTTTTAACAATCTGTTTAGGATGCATGGAATCGGCCACTGGCGCGGGTTTCTGACCCGCGCCCGAACAGCCTGTGACCAAGTTGGCTATCGCGGCGCAACACAGGGCGCGCACAATCGGCTTGCAGGCTGTCATAGCGTTCATGACCGACAGCGTACGACAACCCGGGCCATTCGTGGCGGATCGCCGCAGTTGCGGAAAGCCGCCCGCGAAGGGCCCCGAAAGAGCCGAAACCGCCATGAAGATGGAACCGCTTGAAAGGGTGCGCGCACCCGGTGTGAAGGCAGGCAGCCGCCGTTTCGGCCGGCTGCTGCGCACGCTGGCGCGCGCCGGTCACGGCGGTGTTCTGATCTGCGGCGGTCAGGACGTGCAGTGCGACGCGCTGGCGATGGCGCTGGCGCGGCTGCGCGACCAGCCTCTGATGCGGGTCGAACTGGAAGCGGCCAACGACGAGCCGATCACTTCGGAACAGTGGCGCCCGTCGCTGCAGCAGGCGCGCGAACATTCGGCGCTGCTCTATCTGCACCTCGGCCAAGGCGCCGACACGGTTTTCGGCCGTACCGACCAGCGCATGGCCAGCGTACGCGCCGAACATCTGCTGGCCGACGTGCAGCGTGCCGGCGTCGTCGTCATCGTGGCCGGCGCTGAGCGCTACTGCATCGCGCTCGAGGCCTGCTGGCCGCGGATCAGGCTGCCGGATTCGACGCGCCGGACACTTTCGACTTCACCCAGGCCACTGCCACTGGCGCAAGTGATATCGCGATGATGGCCAGGATGACCAGCGTCAGGTTCTGCTTCACCCAGGGCAGGTTGCCGAACCAGTAACCGGCCAGCGTCAGCGACACCACCCACAGCAATGCACCGGTCACGTTGAACATCGCGAAGCGGGCGTAGCGCATCCGCGCCACGCCGGCCACGAAGGGCGCGAAGGTGCGGATCAGTGGCATGAAGCGCGCGATGATCACCGTCTTGCCGCCGTGCGTCTCGTAGAAGGCATGCGTGCGGTCGAAGGCCGAGCGGTTGAAGAAGCGCGAACTTTCCCAGCGGAACACCTTGGGGCCGAACCAGGCGCCGACCCCGTAGTTCACCGCGTCGCCCAGCACCGCGGCAATCACCAGTAGCACGATGAGCAGTCCGATGTGCATGCCGCCTGCCGCGGCGAGTGCGCCGGCGACGAACAGCAGCGAGTCGCCGGGCAGGAAGGGCGTCACCACCAGACCGGTTTCGCAGAACACGATGGCGAACAGGATGGCGTAGACCCAGGCGCCGTACTGCGCCACCAATGCCGCGAGGTGGGTGTCCAGATGCAGCATCAGGTCGACGAAGGTGGTGAGCAGTTCCATGGCGAGGCCGGCTGAAATCGAGCGGCGATGATAGCGGATGCATGTTGCGGCCCGTAAAATCGCGCACCGAATACCTTCTGCGCGCCGCCATGCCCTCGATTCACCTGTTGCCCGACCTGTTGATCAGCCAGATTGCCGCCGGCGAGGTGGTCGAACGGCCGGCGTCGGTGCTGAAGGAACTGCTGGAAAACAGCCTGGACGCCGGCAGTCGCGATATACGCGTGCAGCTCGAAGCCGGTGGCGTCAAGCGGCTGCGGGTGGCTGACGACGGCTGCGGCATGCCGCCGGAAGACCTGCCCCTTGCGCTCGCCCGCCACGCGACGTCGAAGATCGCCTCGCTCGACGATCTGGAAGCGGTGGCCACGATGGGCTTTCGCGGCGAAGCGCTGGCGTCGATCGCCAGCGTTGCGCGTGTGACCATCACCAGCCGCGAAGCGGGCAGCGCGCACGCCTGGCGTATCGACAACGGCGGTTCGCCGGAGCCGGCCGCGCTCGACGCCGGCACCGTGGTCGATGTTGCCGACCTCTACTACAACACGCCGGCGCGGCGGAAATTCCTGCGCACCGAACAGACCGAGTACGGCCATTGCGACGACGTGTTCGGCCGCATCGCGCTGTCTGTGCCGCAGGTCGCCTTCCAGCTGATGCACAACGGCCGACTGATGCAGCGCCTGCCGGCGGGCGACATGGCGACCCGCGTACGTGCGCTGCTCGGCGATGAATTCATGCAGCACGCGCGCCCGGTCGAGGCCGACGCCGGCCAGATCCGCGTCAGCGGCTACGCGGCCCAGCCGGCTTTCTCGCGCTCCGGGCGCGACGCACAGTATTGCTTCGTCAATGGCCGCTTCGTGCGCGACCGCCTGCTCGCGCACGCGCTGCGCGAGGCCTACGCCGACGTGCTGCATGGCGCACGGCACCCGGCCTACGTCGTGTTCATCGAACTCGATCCGCGCGCAGTCGACGTGAACGTGCACCCGGCCAAGACCGAAGTGCGCTTCCGCGATTCGCGTGGCGTTCATCAGTTCGTCTTCCACGCGGTCGAACGCGCGCTGGCGCCGTCGACACAGGTGGCCGCAGCCGTCGCGCCGTCGTCGCCGTTCGAGCCGTTGCCGGAGCGCCCGCAATGGCCCTCCCTGCAGCAGGGCATGAATGTCGAACAGCCGCTGGCGCGCTACTTCGACTTCGTCCGCCAGGACGCGCCGGTCGCCGCCTCGGCGGCCCCGGTGCTGCGCCCCGACCTGCCGGCGCAGCAGAACGACGCGCCGCCGCTCGGCTTTGCACTGGCCCAGCTGCAGGGCGTGTACGTGCTGGCGCAGAACAGTGCCGGCCTGGTGCTGGTGGACATGCACGCCGCGCACGAGCGCATCCTGTACGAGCAGCTGAAGAAGGTGCTCGAGGGTGCGCCGGCGGTGCAGCGGCTGCTGATTCCGGCCGTGCTGTCGATGAGCACGCGCGAGGTGGCGACCGCCTTCGAGTACGCCGACGTGCTGGAGCGGCTGGGTTTCGACATCGGTCAGGCCGGCCCGAACGAAGTGATGGTGCGCGCGGTGCCGGCGCTGCTGGCGCGTGCCGACACCGGTGCGCTGCTGCGTGCACTGCTGGAGGAACTGCGCGAGGCGCCGGCCAGCCAGGTGGTGGAGCGCCGGCGCAACGAACTGCTGGCCACCATGGCCTGCCACGGCGCAGTACGTGCCAACAGGCTGCTTTCGCTGCCGGAAATGAATGCGCTGCTGCGCGACATGGAAGCCTGCGAACGCGCCGACCAGTGCAACCACGGCCGGCCGACCTGGGTCCAGCTCAGCATGGCGGAACTGGACCGCCTGTTCATGCGCGGCCGATGAGTGCGCCCGTACTGGTGCTGCTCGGCCCGACCGCCAGTGGCAAGACGGCGGCGGTCGCCCGCATCGCGCGCGTGCTGCCGATCGAACTGATCAGCGTCGATTCGGCGCTGGTGTTCCGCGACATGGATATCGGCACCGCCAAGCCCTCCGCCGAGGAACAGGCGCTGTGCCCGCACCACCTGATCGACATCGTGTCGCCGGAAGAGGCCTACTCGGCGGCGCGCTTCGCCGCTGACGCCCGCCGCCTGATCGCCGACATTCGCGCGCGCGGCCGCATCCCGCTGCTGGCCGGCGGCACCATGCTCTACATCAAGGCCTTGCGCGAGGGACTGTCAGATCTGCCGGAAGCCGACGCGTCACTGCGCGCCGACATCGACGCGCGCGCGGCGGAGCAGGGCTGGCCGGCACTGCACGCCGAACTTGCCCGGCTCGATCCCGATGCCGCCGCCCGTCTCAAGCCGACCGACGCGCAGCGCATCCAGCGCGCACTCGAGATCGTCATGCTGACCGGCCGGCCGCTGGCCGAGAGCTATGCGAAGCGTGAGGACGACGCGCCGCTGCCGCCGATGACCGTGCTGTCGCTTGAACCATCGGATCGCGCCTGGCTGCACCGGCGCATCGAACAGCGCTTCGACCAGATGCTGGAACAGGGCCTGGTCGACGAGCTTCGCAGCCTGCGCGCGAAGTACCGGCTGGAGGCCGGCATGCCGTCGATGCGCTGCGTCGGCTACCGGCAGGTGTGGAACTACCTGGAAGGCGAAGTCGATGCATCGACCATGCGCGACACCGGCATCTACGCGACGCGCCAGCTGGCGAAGCGGCAGATCACCTGGCTGCGCTCGATGCAGATCGACCAGCGCATCGACTGCCTGCGCGACGATGCGGCGGATGCGGTGCTTGAAGCCTTCACCCAATCATGTCGGTGAAGGTTTCAAGCGCCGAGAGGCAACATGCAAGATGCAGGGAAGCCCGGACGAACGTCGCGGTCCGGACTTCGCACCTGCAACCGTCCGAAACGAAAAGGGCGCCTTGCGGCGCCCCTGACTTTCATCTTGCATCCTGAAGCTCAGCAGCGCGGACTCATGGCCCGCTTCAGGTCGTCCAGCTTGTGGATGCGGATGTTCTTGTTGCTGACCGACAGCAGACCTTCGTCCTGCAGCCGTGACAGGCCGCGGCTGACCGTTTCCAGCTTCAGACCCAGATAGGAGCCGATTTCCTCGCGCGTCATGCGCAGGTTGAACTCGGTCGCCGAATAGCCGCGCGAGGCGAAGCGTTGCGACAGGTTCACCAGGAAGGCGGCCAGGCGCTCTTCGGCACGCATGGTGCCAAGCAGCATCATCACCGCCTGATCGCGCACGATTTCGCGGCTCATCACCTTGTGAAAGTGGTGCTGCAGCGTGTCGATCTCGCGCGACAGTTCGGACAGACGATTGAACGGGATAACGCACACCTCGCTGTCCTCCAGCGCACGCGCGTCACAGTTGTGCTGGCCGGAGCCGATGCCGTCCAGCCCCATCAGTTCGCCCGCCATCTGGAAGCCGGTCACCTGTTCGCGACCATCCTCCGAGATGACTTCGGTCTTGAAGAAACCGGTGCGGATGGCGTACAGCGACTGGAAGGATTCGCCCGACAGGTAGAGCGGCATGCCGCGCGGAATCTTGCGGCGGGCACCGATCAATGTGTCGACGCGTTCCAGCTCGTCGTCGGACAGGCCGACCGGCATGCACAGTTCGCGGAGGTTGCAGGCAGAGCAGGCGACCTGAAGTCCCTGCGGGGTGATCGGTATCGATACGCTGTTCATTGATTGCGATCAATGCACGGTGATGGCCGTGCTTGCATGATGAACATACCGCAAAGTGTGCCAATAAATCATGAATGTCGCAAAGGAACTGGTGTTCGACCCGCAGCTGATGCGTCGTTTCGACGTACCGGGGCCGCGCTACACCTCATACCCCACCGCCGATCGTTTCAATTTCTCGCACGACGCGCGGGCTCATGCCGCACGTCTCGCGGCGCGCACGGCGAGCGCCGGTCCGCTGTCGATCTACGTCCATATCCCGTTCTGCGACACGATTTGCTACTACTGCGCCTGCAACAAGATCATCACCAAGGATCACGCGCGTGCCGACGCCTATCTCGACACGCTGCTGCGCGAAATGGCGATGAAGGCGTCGCTGGTCAAGGGCAGCCGCGAGATCGCCCAGTTGCATCTCGGCGGCGGTACGCCCACTTTCCTGAATGACGCGCAGATGACACGGCTGATCGAGGGCCTGCGCACGCACTTCCGCGTGTCCGACAGCGCCCAGTGCTCGATAGAGCTCGATCCGCGCGGCGTCACTGCGGCCCGCATTGCACACCTCGGTTCGCTCGGTTTCAACCGCATCAGCGTCGGCGTGCAGGATTTCGACCCTGTCGTGCAGCGGGCGGTCAACCGCATCCAGAGCGTCGAAGAAACCGAAATCGTGCTGAACGCGGCCCGCGAGAACGGCTTTGTGTCGACCGGTGTGGATCTGATCTATGGCCTGCCGGGCCAGACTCTGGACAGTTTCGATGCGACGCTGGCGACGCTGATCCGGCTTGCGCCGGACCGCGTGGCGATCTATCACTACGCCCACCTGCCCAAGCAGTTCATGCCGCAGCGGCGGATCGACGAAGCCATGCTGCCCGGCCCGGAAGTGCGGCCGCAATTGCTGCGCCTGGCGATCGACCGGCTGCACGAGGCCGGCTATGTGCATGTGGGCATGGACCATTTCGCCCGCCCGGACGACGAACTGGCGCAGGCGCAGCGGCACGGCCGCCTGCAGCGCAACTTCCAGGGCTATTCGACGCACGCCGGCTGCGACCTGCTCGGTCTGGGCGTGTCCGCCATCTCCCGCGTCGGTGCGAGCTTCGCGCAGAACCACCGGACGATAGAGAGCTGGACCCAGGCCATCGACGACGGCGAACTGCCGGTCATGCGCGGTCTGAACATGACCGCCGACGACAGCGTGCGCAGCGCCGTGATCGGTGCGCTGATGTGCCACTTCGAGTTGTCGATCGAAGCGATAGAAAGCGCGTACGCCATCGATTTCAAGAAGTACTTTTCGGCGGAGCTGGACGAGCTGGCGGAGCTCGAAGCGGCCGGTCTGCTGACCATCGAGCCGGACTGGATCGCCATCACGCCGCGTGGGCGTCTGCTGGTGCGCGCGGTCTGCATGGTGTTCGACCGCTATCTGCGTCTCGACAGCGAAACGGTGCGCTACTCTAAGGTGGTGTGAGCCGGCGGTCTGACCGACCGGCGCCCGTTTTCCACCGGACCTTCAATGAACCTCGGATTGGCAGCTGTTTTCGTCGTCGGCCTGCTCGGCGGCGTGCACTGCGCCGGCATGTGCGGCGG
Source organism: Methyloversatilis sp. NSM2 (assembly GCF_038066675.1). Classification (NCBI taxonomy): domain Bacteria; kingdom Pseudomonadati; phylum Pseudomonadota; class Betaproteobacteria; order Nitrosomonadales; family Sterolibacteriaceae; genus Methyloversatilis; species Methyloversatilis sp. NSM2. Next base: position 17,968 of record NZ_JBBUKV010000005.1, on the reverse strand, counting down.
CATCGTGTCGGCAATCTCGGCCGGCGCGCCACAGCCGGTGCGTCGCGGCTGGCGCGCCCAGCTGCCCGCACTGGCGATGCACGCGGCCTACAGCGGCGGGCGCATCGCCAGCTATTCGCTGGCCGGTGCGGTGGCCGGTGGTGTCGGCGGCGTCAGTCTGCTGGCCGGCAATGCCGCGCCGGTGCAGATGACGCTCTACGTGCTCGCCAACCTGATGATGATCGCGCTCGGTTTCTATCTGGCGGGCTACACGCGCCTGCTGGCGCCGGTCGAGGCTCTGGGGCGGCCGCTGTGGGCGCGCATCCAGCCGCTGGCGCGGCGCTTCCTGCCGGCGCGCACGCCGGCGCATGCGCTCGGCGTCGGTCTGTTCTGGGGTTTCCTGCCCTGCGGTCTCGTCTACAGCATGCTCGGACTGGCGCTGCTGTCGGGTTCGCCCGGCAGCGGGGCACTGATCATGCTGGCCTTCGGTCTGGGCACGCTGCCCAACCTGCTGCTGGCCGGCATGCTGCTGACCCGGCTGCGTGCGGCGACGCGTCATCCGGCACTGCGGCGAGTGGCCGGGCTGCTGGTGCTCGGCTTCGGCATCGTCGGTCTGGCGCGGGCATCCACGCTCGGCGACGGGCTGTGGAACGGCCTCATCTGCCATACTTAGACACCTTCCTATAACAAGTGTCGAGAACACCATGCGTATCCTCCTTGCCGTAGACGGTTCCGATCATGGCGTGCGCGCCACGGCCGAAGTGCTGCGTCTTGCCGCCATGCTGACCACTCAGCCCGAAATCCACCTGCTGTTCGTGCACGCCCCGGTACCGGGCGGCCTGCTGCAGCACCACGTCAGCCGTGAAGCGCTGAACGACTACTACCGCGAAGAAGGGCAGGACGCCGTGCGCTCGGCGCTGGAAACCCTGCGCAACGCGAAGATCGAGCCGGTGCTGCACCTGCACGTCGGCCCGCCGGCGGAAACCATCGCCCGCTACGCCGAACAGCACGACTGCGAAATGATCGTGATGGGCCGTCGTGGTCACGGCGCGCTCGCCAGCTTTGCCCTCGGCTCGGTGGCCAGCGGCGTACTGCACCATTCCAACCGCCCGGTGCTGCTGGTCAAGTAAGCCCGGTACGGCCGGTGGCGCCTGCTCAGGTGCGCCGGCCGCTCGCACGCTGCCTCGGGCTCTGCCTCAAGAATTCGCTGTGGCGCGCCGTTAGCGGGACATGATGTCAATTTTTGTGTCCCGCACCCATCCATGAGCGCACCCACCGCCACCGCATCCGATCCGCTCGAAGCCTGGGTGGACCGCCTGCGCAGCCAGGACATGCCCATCTTCAGCGCCACGCTCGCCGCCATCGGCGAGGTCGCGGGCGACGAGGCGAGTCCGACTTCCGCGCTCGGTACCATCATCCTGCGCGACGCCGGCATGACCGCACGCGTGCTGCGGATGGCCAATTCAGTTTTCTTCCGTGGCGAAAGCCAGCGCGTCAGCACGATTTCGCGCGCCATCGTCGTGCTCGGCTTCGACACGGTGCGCAATATCGCGGTATCGGTCGCGCTGATCGACGCCTTTCTCGCCGGCGGCGTGCGCGAGCGCGTGGCGGCGGAGATGGCGCGCTGTTTCCACGCCGCGGTACATGCGCGGCACGCCGCGTCGGCGCGCGGCGACGCGTCGCCCGAAGAAGTGTTCATCGCGACGCTGCTGTCGCACATCGGCGAGATGGCGTTCTGGTGCTTTTCCGGCGAGGTCGGGCAGAAACTGGACAAGGCACTGCGCCAGAGCAAGGCGCAGCCCGAACAGGTCGAGATGGAGGTGCTGGGCTTTCGCCTGCGCACGCTGACACAGCAGCTGGCGCGCGAATGGGCGCTGCCCGGCCTGGTCGTGAACGCCTGCGCCGACGGCGTGCGGCTGGACAGCCGCGAGGCGCTGGTGGTCGCCGGCTACCGGCTTGCCGTGGCGGCCGAGGGCGGCTGGGACAGCGAACGCGCACGCGGGGCGATGCGCGATTACGCCAGGGTGTTGCGGCAGGACATCACCACCGTCGCACCGGTGGTCGCCGCGCACGCTCGCGAGGCGGCCCGCATCGCCGGCTTCTACGGTTGCGAGGACGCGGCAGCGCGCATTCCTCAGCCGACACCGGCATCCGATGCTGCGCCGGCGGAGGGTGGCGACGGCGCCGAGGCCGATCCGCTGCTGCAACTGGATGTCGCGCGCCGCATGACCTCACTGATGGCGGCCCGTTCGGCCAGCACCGCGGTGCTCGATCTGGCGCTCGAAGGCGCAGGCCGTGCGCTGGGTGCCGATCGCGCGGTGCTCGCGCTGGTCGCGCCCAACCGTGCGCAACTGGCTGCGCGCGCGACCGAAGGTCACGGCGCGCAGCAGCTGATGCGACATTTCACCTTCCTGCTCGCCGGCGCGCCGCGCGACGCGCTGACCGAACTGGTCGATCACGGCCGCGTCATCGATATCGATGCCGACCACGTGCCCGCACCCGGGCTGCCCTCGGTGGCCCGCCTGCGTGCTGCGCTGGGCGAGCGGCACCAGATACTGGTGCCGCTGCACGCGCAGAACCAGGTGGTCGGCGTGCTCTACATCGATCGCGCACCGTCACGGCCGCCGTTTCCGGCCGGCACCCAGGACGCGCTGCTGCATCTGGCGCAACTGGCCGGTCTGGCGCTCGACGCCGCGGCCGCACCGCGCCGCGGCTGAAGCGCGGACGCGGCGCGCGCGGCTCAGCCGCGACGGCGGCGGGCGGCTGCGCCGATCAGGCCCAGACCGGCCAGCAGCAGTGCGTACGTTTCCGGTTCGGGTACCGGCGCCAGCATCAGCGTGCCGGCCATCAAGCCGCTTTCTTCGAAGCCCTGGACGGTGCCGGCGGGGATGTCGATGGCCGCGCCCACCCAGCCCGGGCGGGTGGTGTAGCTCAGCGACAGCGTGACCTCGGCGCCGACCACGGTGTCGAGGCTCAGATCGAACGCCTCCATCGAGCCATTGCCGGTGTAGCTCACCGACTGACCGCCCCAGGACGCGATCAGGCTGAAAGACGTGTCGGGTTCGATCACCGACAGGCTGGCCGAGAACAGCGATTCGGCGGTGCCGCTGATCAGCATGCGGATGGCGCTGCCGGCGGCTTCGCCGTCCGATGCGATCTTCAGCGTCGTATCCAGCGTCACGCGCGACGATTCAACCAGTCCCTGCAAGCCCTGTACGCCGTCGAATCCGAGCACCGAGGTGCCGCCGAGCGTGAAGCCGACGGCTGAGGCGTCGGTCTGCGCGTCCAGCGTGACTTCGCGTACCCAGTCGTAGCGGATGGTCGAGCTGCCGTCGGTCGCCGAGTCGCTGTACATGCCGAAGCCGAGCAGCGCTTGATCTGATGACAGGTCATCGACCAGGGCGTCGGCCGACACCGTGCCGAACATGCTGGTGGTGGCTTCGGCATAGGTATAGCCACCGACAAGGCTGGGGCCGACGATCTGGAAGTGGGCAGCCTGTGCGGACAGGCCGGTGGCGGCCAGCGCGAGCGCCAGCGTGGTCTTGATCAGGTTCATTTTCTGTCCTCCGGAATCAGGTGCGGGCGTCAGTCATTCTTGGTGATGCGGTTCTGCGGGCCCGGCGCGACGCCGGTCGGGTTGGCCTGCAGATAGGCTTCGAAGGCGTCGGTATCGACCGCACCGCCGAGGCGCTGCGCGCCTTCCTTCAGCACGGCGAAGCCGTCGCCGCCGTCGGCGAGGAAGCTGTTCACCGTCACCCGGTAACTGGCCGACGGATCGATAGCCACGCCATCCAGCGTCATCGACGTGACGCGCGCGTTGCAGGCGTTGCCGGCGGTGTAGGCGTAGTGGAAGCCGCGCGACACCTGCAGGATGCGGGTCGCGGTCTGGCCGTTGCAGCCGTTGAACTGCGTTTCCAGCAGCGTGCGGATCTGGGCGCCGGTCAGCGTCATCGTGACCAGCGAATTGCCGAAGGGCTGCACGGTGAAGGCGTCGCCGTAGGTCACCTTGCCGTCCGGTGCATTGAACGGCAGGTCGGCACGGATGCCGCCCGGATTCATGAAGGTCACCACGGCCTCGCCGGTGCCGGCATCGTCGGTCGCGTCGAGCTGGGCGTCGGCGATCACGTCGCCCAGTGCCGATTCGCCGGCCGCGTTCTGCGAGCGGCTGATCGCCGCCGTGATCGTGCCGATGACGCGTGCCTTGGGCACGGCGGACAGCGCGTCGTAGTGCGCCACCAGATCGGTCAGCGCCGCGTCTTCCTCGGTCGTGGTGCCGGTGAGCAGGTTGTTGGCGGCCACCGCGATCACGTCACGCGTGCGGGTATCGATGGTGAGGTCGATGTCGCTCAGGTTGCGCGCGTACTGGCCGGCGGATGTCACACGCACCGGCTGGCCGGCGCTGTTGTTGATCAGGCAGTTGTACGCGGCATGGGTGTGACCGGACACCACCAGGTCAACCTCGGGGTCGAGCCGGTTGACGATGTCGACGATGGGGCCGGAGGCGCCGGTGCAGCCATTGATGCCGCCGGACGCAAAGCCGCCTTCGTGGATCAGTACGACGATGGATTCGATGCCCTGCGCCTTCAGTTTCGGAATCAGCGCATTGACGGTGTCGGCCTCGTCCTTGAACTGCAGGCCGGCCACGCCCGACGGCGACACGATGCTCGGTGTGCCTTCCAGCGTCATGCCGATGAAGGCCACCTTGTTGCCGAGGAAGTCCTTCACGCCGTAGCCGGGGAACACGGTGCTGCCGGTGGCGGTGTCATGCACGTTGGCGGCGAGGAAGCGGAATTTCGCGCCGGCGAATTCGCCGCCCTTCAGATCCTCGTTCATGCCCAGGCCGGAGTAGGCGTCGGTCGGGTGGTTGCCGCCGTGCTGCATGCGCAGCAGTTCGTCCTTGCCTTCGTCGAATTCGTGGTTGCCGACCGCATTGAAGTCGATGCCGATGCGGTTCATCGCTTCGATCGTCGGCTCGTCCTTGAACAGCGCCGAGGTCAGCGGGCTGGCGCCTATCATGTCGCCGGCCGACACCACGGCGTGCAGCGGGTTCTGCGCCTTCAGTTCCTTGATGCGGGTCGAGAAGCGGGTGACGCCCGGGTTGCTGCTCGAACCTTCGAACGGCTTGATGTAGCCGTGGAAGTCGTTGAAGGCGATCAGCTTGACCTTCAGCGTGGTGCCGATCTGCGAGTTGCGTGCGGCGATCAGCAGGCGTGCGCGTTCGACCGCACTGATCTTGCCGGCCTTCTGCTGCGCCAGCGTGACCGACGATACGTGGGCGATGAAGGCAGCCTGATTGCCCCACGGATCCTCGTCGCGGATCTGACCATCGACGGTGGTGCAGCTCACGTCCAGTACGCGGTCCGGCACACCGCTGTCGGTGCTGCCGAAGAGCACATTGCCGCTGTAGCTGCCCGGTACGCAGGCGAATGCCGCCTGACTCAGTGCGCCGGCGATGGCCAGTGCGAGGAATTTGATGCGCATGGTGATGTTCTCCAGAGAGTAAGGGGTCAGCGCCGCGCGTGACGACGGGCCAGCGACAGCAGACCAAGGCCGGCCAGCAGCAGCGCGTACGTTTCCGGCTCGGGTACCGGCGCGATTTCAAGTGCGATGAACTGCGTGCTCTGCGTGGCGCTGAAGTTGTTGTCGGCGGCCAGCACCAGCGTGCGGTTGCCGTTGGCCAGCGTCTTGCCCCAGCTGATGGCTTCGATGTTGTCGAGCGTGATGCCTTCGAAAGTGATCGGCATTTCCAGCAGCAGCGTGCGGCGCATCGGCGTGTAGTCGGCGCCGGTCAGGCTGGCGATGCCGCTCACGTCGGTGGTGTCGGCGGTGATCTCGGCCAGCGTCAGGCGGATGGTGTTGCCGACGCCGAAGGCGAAGGCGCGCTCGATCGCGATGAACTGCGTGTCGGAAATCGCCAGCAGTTCGGGCAGGCCGTTGTCCGGGCCGAAGGGCGCACCCGGAACCGCGTCGACCGGGATCGGCGGCAGTTCGTACGCATACTGCGCGCCGGCCGCACCGCTCACCGGGTCGAGCGCGGTCAGGCGCACCACGCTGCCGTTGCTGACCGACGTAAGCGGGCCGTCCTGCACCAGCGCGTCTTCGTTGGCGGTGTAGATCGTGCCGTTCGGCGTCACCGTGAGCGATTCGAACAGCTTGTTGTTGCGCCCGCCGGTGCTCGCGTTGTCGACGTAGTTGTACATGGCGGGTGTGGCGAATTCGCGTACGAACACGCCCGAGGTCGTCATCTCGCGGACGAAGGGCTGGTAACGGCTGGCGGCGTTCGCGTTCCAGTTGCCCTCCGACGACCAGTACAGATTGCCGTTCGGTGCGACGCGTATGCCTTCCGGGTCCACCGTGCGGGCGTTCGACGGGAAGGTCGTGCCGTCCGGGCGCTGCATATAGGTCTGGCTGTTGATGGCGACGCCATTGAAGCCAGCGGCGTCATAGTCCAGCGACAGGTTGTAGAAGCGTGGCGTGCCGCGCTCGCCGCCGCGGTCATCGGCGATCGCCCAGTAGCTGCCGTCGGCGGCGCGGTCGAGGCCGGAAATGCCGCCGAATTCGACACCCTGGAACAGCGTGCCGGTGGGCAGCGAGGTCGCGCCGATCACGCGCAGCGAGAAGTCGGCCGCCTGTGCGGCGCCGACCGAGAGGGCCACAGTGGTGGCCAGAAGCAGTTTCTTCATGATGGATTCCGGAAGGAATGACGAACCGGCCCCGTCATTGCGGGGCCGGCGCGAAGGATCAGCGGCGGCGCTTCGCGGCCAGGCCGATCAGGCCGAGGCCGGCCAGCATCAGCGCGTAGGTTTCCGGCTCCGGTACCGGGTTGGCCAGGCTGATCTTCAGGAACTCGGTGTGGTCGGAACCGAAGTCGCGGCCGCCGGTGCCTGGGTAGTTGTTGTCGTTGATCACCAGCAGCGTGTTGGCGTCGAGGATGAGCACGTCCTCGATGGTCACGTAGGGGAAGGTGAAGCTGGTGAGGCCGTCGCCGTTCAGGTCGTCCGGGTCGGCGATGTTCATCAGGTCGACCAGTTCGGTCTTGGTGACGAAGCCGCCGTCGGCGACACCGGTGGTGTCGGCGATGAAGATCTTCTTGAACGGCGTGCCGCTGGTGGCGGTGCCGCCGTTGCGCTCGATCACCAGGAAGCGGTGGTCGTCGATGGCCGTCATGTCGCCGATCGCGGTGCCTTCGGCTTCGAGCTGGTACAGGTAGTCAAGGCCGGTATAGCTTTCGCTGTCGATGCTGAATTCGTTGATGCGCAGGCTCTTCGCCGGATCGCCGGCCACGGTCTTTTCGAGCAGCGTGTAGAGCTTGTCGCCGCTGGCGTTGATGGCCATGCCCTCGAAACCGCCCGAGCCGCCGAGGTTGCTCGTGACCGAACCGTTCAGCACCGCCTCGTGCTGCGGCGCGAACACGCCGGGCAGCGCGATTTCGCGGCGCTGGACCACGCCGGTAGCGTCGGTTTTCACCAGGTAGGGACCAAACTCGTCGCCGAACCACAGATTGCCGTTCTTGTCCTGGCGCACCGATTCGACGTCGAGGTCGGCGCCGGTGAGCAGGCGGCCGGACTTGATCGACGGATCGACCAGCGGGTTGGCGGCGTTGTTGTAGTAGTGCGTGTAGTCGGCCTGGACCTTGATGCTCAGCAGGTTCTTCGGGTCACTCAGCGTGATCCGGCTGGCGGCGTTGAAGGCGGGCAGCGAGGCGCCGGTATTCCAGTTGGCGGCGGACACGGTGCCGCTGCCGCCCAGCGCGGTGCGGAAATCGACATTCACCGCATAGCTGCGCAGCAGCGTGTCGGCCGAATTGCCCTGCGCGCCGAAGCCGTTGTCGGTGATGACGCGGAAGCTGCCGTTGGCGCCGGCCAGCACGCCCGAGAAGCCCTGGACCGGCTGCATGTCGATCAGCGGCAGCGGGTTGCCACCGGCACCTGCGCCGGCAAACTGACCCGAGGTCGGGCCGTCGGCAAAGGTGTTGGCCGGCATCACTGCCCAGCCGGACAGCGTGTTCTGCGCGGCGTTGGCCGAGGTGGCGGCAAAGGCGGCCGCCACGGCCAGCACCAGGGTGAGTTGCGTGCGTGCGTTCATGTCGTGTCTCCCACAGGTTTCATGCCGGCGGAGTGCCGGGAACGCGCCGACCTTAGGGAGAGGTTTTTTCAATGCCATGAAGGGCGGGTGAGCCGTTCGGCCCATGCCGCCTGCAAATCCGCGCCCCGCCGGGGCGTGCGTGTCGGACGGGTGATGCCCGCAAGGCCTTGCCGCGGCCGCCCGCGCAAGCGGCAGATGACGGCCGTGTGACGGAATGCGTTTCTTCCTGTTACGCCGCGGACCCCGTGCACGGTCCGGCAACGGCTGCGGCCTGCATGTAAACTCCGCGCTTTACCTCCCGCGAACCGAGCCTGCCATGCCCGTGAACTACCAGACGCCCCCCGCCGAATCCATCCTGCCGGTCGCCGGCGTCCGTCTGGGCATCGCCCAGGCCGGCATCCGCAAGGCCAACCGGCGCGACCTGTGCCTGATTTCGCTGCTGCCGGGCGCGCGCGTGGCTGGCGTGTTCACGGTGAACCGCTTCTGTGCGGCGCCGGTGCAGGTGTGCCGCGACCACCTGTCGCGCAGCGACATCCGCGCGCTGGTCATCAACACCGGCATCGCCAATGCCGGCACCGGCGAACCGGGTCTGGTCGCCGCCCACGCCACCTGCGTGGCGGTCGCCCGCGCGCTCGAACTGGCGCCGGAACAGGTGCTGCCCTTCTCGACCGGCGTCATCATGGAGCCGCTGCCGGTGGACCGCATCGAGCGCGGCATCCCGGCCTGCATGGACGATCTCGACGAGGCCAACTGGTACGAGGCGGCGCACGCCATCATGACCACCGACACCATCGCCAAGGCCGGATCGCGCACGCTCACCCTCGACGGCCGCAAGATCACGATCACCGGCATCAGCAAGGGCGCCGGCATGATCAAGCCGAACATGGCCACCATGCTCGGCTTCATCGCCACCGACGCGGCGGTGTCGCAGGCCGCGCTGGAAGACATGGTGAAGCACGCCGCCGACCGCTCGTTCAACTGCGTCACCGTCGATGGCGACACCTCGACCAACGACTCCTTCATGCTCATCGCCTCCGGCACGGCCGGCAACGCCGAGATCACGTCGCTGGACAGCGCCGACGGCCGCGCGCTGGCCGACGCCGTCACTTCGCTGGCAGCCGAACTGGCGCAGGCCATCGTGCGCGACGGCGAAGGCGCGACCAAGTTCATCACCATCGAGATTGAAGGCGGCCATGACGTGCCGGAGTGCAAGGCGGTCGGCTACGCGATCGCGCACTCGCCGCTGGTCAAGACCGCCTTCTTCGCCTCCGACCCCAACCTCGGTCGCATCCTGGCCGCGGTCGGCAACGCCGCGCAGACGCACCCGTCGCTGGCTGATCTCGACACCTCGAAAGTGAGTCTATGGATAGGCGACTTCCTCGTGTCGAAGGACGGCGGACGCAATCCGGACTACAAGGAAGAGCAGGGCGCGGCCGCGATGGCGCCGGCCGAGATCACGATCCGCGTCGCGCTGGGCCGCGGTGACGCCCGTGCCACCTGCTGGACCTGCGACTTCAGCTACGACTACGTGAAGATCAACGCGGACTACCGCAGCTGAGCGCATCGACGCGCTGAGCACCCAGCCCGGCGCTGCGCGCCACCCCTCCCGCATCAGCGGGAGAGGGACCGAAGGTGAGGGCCGAGGCCGTTCCCCGAGAGCAGCCTGGCCGATTCACCGCCAGCGCCCGCACCTTGCAGGAGCGAGCTTGCTCGCCATCGCGGCCGGTATAGACGCCATCGCTTGCCAAGGTCGTATCGCGGCCAGAGGCCGCTCCCACGAGACACGCGCGGGCTGGTCGAGCCAGGCGCGCTTTTTGTGGGAGCGAGCTTGCTCGCGATGGCGGCGTCGATTCGGCGCTGCAGCGCAGGCGGGGTCTTTGCCTACGCCTCCCAGCGCCGTGATTGCAGCGCAGCAGCCACCGCCTGCGCGCGCGCTTCGAGCAGGGCGTCGGTAGCAATCGCCGCTTCGTCGACGCCCCGGCAGGCGGACAGCGCGGCGCGCAGCATCGGTGCCTTGGGGTAGGGGCGGGAGGCGCGTCCCGGGTAGGCGCGGAAGTCGCAGGTGCATAACGTAATCAGCTGCTCGAAGCGCTCGGGCTGCCCGAAGGCATCCACCCGTTCCAGCATCGCCGTGATCGAACCGGCGCGCATTTCCGCCGCACGGTGCACGCGCTCGCATTCGGCGTTCGCCAGCAAGGCCAGATCAAGGCAGTCGTCCGGCACGCCGAAACGCGCGCTGATCGCCTCGATGCGTGGCACCCCGCGTTCGATGTGCCGGTAGTGCACCGGCAGGTGTTCGCGCGGCGAATCCGACTTGCCGACGTTGAACACCAGCGCCGCGTAACGCACCGCGAACGGCGCTTCGCGGCGTGCAGCTTCATCGACGGTGCGCAGCAGGTGTTCGCCGATATCGACCTGATCCGGGTCGTCCGCAATCTGCGGCACGCCGAACAGCGCGTCGACCTCGGGCAGCAGCACGGCCAGTGCGTCGCACTCGCGCAGCGCACGCAGCATGCGCGACGGCGCCCGCGCCGACAGGCCGCGCGCCAGCTCGCGCCAGGCGATCTCGGGCGCGAGATCGGTCAGTACGCCGGCAGCCACCTGTTCGTACATCAGGTCCAGTGTGTCTTCGTCGAGCCCGTCGTCCTGGCTCGCAGCCAGGGCCGCCATGCGCAGCACGGTGAGGGCGGGGCTGGCGAGCAGGTCGGTGAAGGACTTGCCGAACGGTCCGGGGGTGAGGTGCGCACTCATGAATGTCGTCTTCGTGGGGTATCCGGTGCGCATTCTGGCGCTGTCGCGGCGCAGTGCATCGTCGATGGCCTGAGCTGCCGCCGCGCCCGATGGCCCGTTCGGACCACGTTGCGGCGCCGATGCCGTCACGCAGTCGACACCCGCCGCGCCGATGATGAGAATCTCGTCACCGCGCCCGGAGTCCCAAATGTCCTCGTCCTGTATGTCTCCCAGCCGTCGCCGCCTGCTCCAGGGCTCCGGCGCGCTGGCCGCCGCCCGCTTCACCGGCCTGATGGGCGCGCTGTATGCGCAGAACGCGCTGGCCGCCACCGGCAAGCAGACCGTGTCGGCCCTGTCGCCCTACGGCGCGCTGGCGCCGGTCAAGGATGCGACCACCGGCCTGCCGCTGCTGCAACTGCCGCCGGGCTTCAGCTACCGCAGTTTCGGCTGGACCGGTGACAGCATGAGCGACGGCAATCCGACGCCCGGCAATCACGACGGCATGGCCGTGGTCACTTCGCGTCGCGCCGGCCGCAGCACCGAACTCGTGCTGGTGCGCAACCACGAGCGCGGTCTCGTCGCCACACCGGCCGAAGCCATCCAGGCGCCGCGCAGCTACGCCACCCAGCCGGTGAACGGCATCATCACCGTGTATTACGGCAGCCTGCCCATCCGCATCGGCGCCGGTGGCATCGTGACCGACCCGTCGGCCGCCGCACCGGCGCCCTTCGTCGGCTACCCGGCCGGCGGCACCACCAACCTGCTGTTCCGCGACGCGGGCTGGGCCGGCGCCACCGGCTCGATCGGCGGCACGCTGGGCAACTGCGCCGGCGGCCCGACGCCCTGGGGCACCTGGCTCACCTGCGAAGAAACCATCTACGACTTCTCCGGCATCGGCGGCAAGAAGCACGGCTATGTGTTCGAAGTGGACGCCGACGCCGGCGACTCGATCGCCGACCCCATCATCGGCATGGGCCGTTTCGTGCACGAAGCGGTGGCGGTCGACCCGACCACCGGCTACGTCTACGAAACCGAAGACAACCGCAACGTGTCGGCCTTCTTCCGCTACGTGCCGGCCGACACCTCGGGCGAACTGGGCAGCCTGCACAACGGCGGCAAGCTGCAGGCGGCGCGCATCAAGACCATCGTGCGCAAGGCCGCACCGGCCACGCTGGCCCAGGCCAACGACCAGGGCCTGCTGAACCCGGACATCGGTGACGAGTACGAACTGGAGTGGGTGGACATCGCCAACCCGGACGCCGACCCGGTGGTCGTCGCCGGCCAGCCCGGCGGCGTCAGCCTCGCCTTCATGTCCGGCCCCACACACCAGGCCATCAGCCAGGGCGGCGCGCGCATGAGCCGCGGCGAAGGCATCTGGTATTCGGCCGGCAAGATGTTCATCGTCGATACCGCCGCCGGCACCGACAGCCGCTCGCGCGTCGGCCAGGGTGAGGGGGCGGTGTGGGAACTGACGCTGGCCACCATGCGCCTGCGCGCCATCTTCGTCAGTGGCAACCAGACCGCCGGCAACAACCCGGACAACGTCACCGTCAGCCCGCGCGGCGGCGTGCTGCTGTGCGAAGACGGCGGCGGCGCCACCGACGCCTACGGCAGCGGCAACCGCCTGCTCGGCCTGAACCCGGCCGGCGAGGCCTACATCTTCTGCAAGAACAACGTGAACCTCGCCGCCGACCAGATCTCCGCCGCCGGCAAGACCGTGGCCGCGGCCGACTATCGCAACTACGAATTCTGCGGCGCCTGCTTCGACCCGACCGGCCGCGTGCTGTTCGTCAACATGCAGACGCCGGGCATCACCGTGGCCATCACCGGCCCGTGGGCCAAAGGCAATCTCTAAGCACCGATCCGGGAGCCATCACATGAACATCCGCCACACCCTCGCCGCCGCGCTGTGCGCCTTCGCACTCGCCCCGGCCGCCCACGCCTACACGCTCGAAGTCGTCGCCGCCAACGGCAACACCGTCGACACCAGCTTCAGCACGCCTGACATGCTTTCGATCGACTTCGGTCTGATCAACACGCTGCCGGTCACGCTCACGCTGACGCGCGACGACAGCGACCTGCCGCTGCTGTCGTTCAACGCCATCGTCCGCAATTACATCGGTCTGGGCTTCGAAAGCCTGACGCTGACGATATCCGGCGGCCTGTTCAACACCCTGGGCAGCGCCGGCGGCACCTTCGGCTCGGTCGCCACCGTCACCGGCAGCCACGACAGCGCACGCATCACCTTCAGCGGCCCGGAATACGTCGAAGCCGCGCTCGGCGACTGGTTCCTCGACGGCAGCCAGACCGACTTCGTGCTCGACATCGCCAACGCCACCGGCCCGGTCACGCTGACACTGACCGCCGCGGTGCCCGAGCCTGAAGGCTGGGCCATGATGCTGGCCGGTCTGGGGCTGCTCGGCGCGGCGGTGCGTCGGCGTCGCTGATACTGCATTCGCTGCTCGCCCGGGATTGGTGTAGCGTGCTGCGCTCTTGCCGCGACAGCGGCTTCAGCGCGGACGGAATGGTCAGTGAGCGAAGCAGTTCTGCAATGGAATGAAGGCGATGTTCAACACAGCGTCCGCTGGCAATCCGAAGCTGGCGTAGCGCCCCCGAAGAAGGTGGTCGTCGCCGACGACACGCTGACTGCCGACATGGCCTTCCGGCTGGCGAGCGAGGGCACGGCGCTGCTGTGGCGCGGCGACTTCCAGAACGCGCGGCAGTTGCTGCAGGCGATGGCGCGGCGGGTGGATCGCAAGCCGCGCAAACCGGCGGCCACGCTGCGCGATGCGTTCAATCAGCACCGGCTGGCGCAGTCGCAACGGGCGCGCACGCTGGGCATGCTGCTGATTCCGTTCGAGGCGGGTCACGTCATTCCGCTGCGCCGCGCGCCGGACGTGGTCGAGGCCTGCACGCAGGCGCACGGCGAAGCGGGCGAGCCCTATGTCTGTTCGCTGCGCGAGCTGCTGGGCGTGATCAGCGCCTACGAGTGGCGGCGCAACGGCGTCGACATTCCGGCACTGGGGGCGCGCATCCATCCGCATTACGGCGTGTTCTCGCCGGTGCGCGGCGAGTATGTCGATCTGGTCGCGAAGGCGCCGCTGCCGGCTGCGCTGAAGAGCGATTCGACCGCTTTCGACATCGGCACCGGCACCGGGGTGCTGTCCGCGGTACTGGCGAAGCGCGGCGTCGAGCGCGTGGTGGCGACCGATCAGGACGCGCGCGCGCTCGCCTGTGCGCGCGACAACGTCGCGCGGCTGGGCATCGGTGCGCAGGTCGAGGTGGTTGAAGCCGATCTGTTCCCGGCCGGCCGCGCGCCGCTGGTCGTGTGCAATCCGCCCTGGCTGCCGGCGCGGCCCAGTTCGCCGCTGGAGTACGCCGTCTATGACCCGGACAGTCGCATGCTGCGCGGTTTCCTCGCCGGGCTGGCGGCGCATCTGGCGCCGGGCGGCGAGGGCTGGCTCATCCTGTCGAATTTCGCCGAGCACCTCGGTCTGCGCGCGCCGGACGAACTGGCGGGCCTGATCAATGCGGCCGGGCTGAAGGTGGCCGGCCGGCTCGACGCGCGTCCGCGTCATCCCAAGGCCGCCGACGCCACCGACCCGCTGCACGCGGCGCGGGCGAAGGAGGTGACGACGCTGTGGCGACTGGTGGCGGCCGCCGCATGAGCTATTACGTGATCGGCCACATCCGTGTGCTGGATGCCTCCCGCTGGGCGGATTACCGCGCGCGCGTCGGTGCCACGCTGTCGCCCTTCGGTGGCGAGGTGGTGATGCGGGGCGGGGTGGACGTGGTGCTGGCCGGCAACTGGCCGGGCACCGATACCGTGGTGCTCCGCTTCGCCGATGCGGCCAGCGCGCGCGCCTGGCACGACTCGCCGGCCTATCAGGCGCTGGTGCCGCTGCGCGAGGCCGGGGCCGAGGTGGTGCTGGTCGGCTATAAGGGCGAATAGCCCGCTGGAGCCTTCTACGCCCGGGCGCTTCAGCCGGTGGCCCACAACACGAGGCCGATCAGCACGACGTTGACCGCGATCGCGGCGAACAGCCCGCCGAGCAGGAAATGCTGCGGGCCCAGCCCCTCGGTGGTGCGGTTGATCATCCGCGCGCGGCCGATGCCGGTGAAGGTGAGCAGGATGATTTTCAGCGCGCGCAGACTGCCGCGCAGCAGCGGTACGGGGGCGTGATCCATCGCCCGATTGTGCCCGATCGGCAGGCTGCTGCGCTCGTGGCATCATGCGGCGATGACATCCGGAAGCGATCCGATGGACGACAACCTGTCACGCACCGATGCGCAGCAGCGCGCCGATGACATTCACGCCTATCGCCGCGAACAGGCACGGCTGAGCGCCGACGGCATGGCGGCGGCCGATGCGGCAGCGATCCGTGCACATCACGACACATTGCTCGCACGCTTTGCTGCACGGCCCGATGTCGACACCACGCAGCGCGCGCGCCAGCTCACGCTGGGCCTGCGCATCGCGTCCTTCCTCGGCGCGCTGGCGCTGGCGGCCAGCGTGTTCTTCCTGTTCCGCCAGTACTGGCCGCTGTTTCCGGAAACGGTGCAGGTGATCGTGCTGGCGGGTGCCTCGCTCGGCACGCTGGCGCTGACTGCCTGGCTGCACCGGCGCGACGCCTCGGGCTATTTCACCAAGCTGGCCGCGCTGGTGGCCTTCGCCTGCTTCGTGCTGAACCTGAGCCTGCTCGGTTCCAGTTTCAACATCACCCCGTCGGACAAGGCGCTGCTGCCGTGGGCCGCGTTCGCGCTGCTGCTCGCCTACACCTGCGAACTGCGCCTGCTGCTGGTGGCCGGGCTGGTCTGCATCACCGGCTTCATCGCCGCCCGCGTCGGCAGCTGGTCGGGCATGTACTGGCTCAGCGTCGGTGAGCGGCCGGAACATTTCTTCCCGGCGGCGCTGCTCATGTTCTGCGTGCCCTTCTTTGTCGATCACCGGCGGCATCCAGGTTTCGACGCGACCTGGCGGCTGGTCGCGCTGCTCGCGCTCTTCCTGCCCATGCTGGTGCTGTCGAACTGGGGCCGCGCGAGCTATCTGCCCTTCGATGCCGACGTGGTCGAAGGCTTCTATCAGCTGGGCGGCTTCGTTGCCGGCGGCCTGCTGACCTGGCTCGGCGCGCGCCGCGGCTGGCCCGAGGTGATGAATACCGCGGTCGTGTTCTTCGTCATCTTTCTGTACACCAAGCTGTTCGACTGGTGGTGGGCGGTGATGCCGAAGTTCCTGTTCTTCCTCGTGCTCGGGCTGGTGGCGCTGCTGGTCATCCTGGTGCTGAAGCGGCTGCGCGCGGTGACGCAGACGGAGGGCGGGCAATGAAGCAGGCGCAGAAATGGCTGCTGACCGGCGGCGTCGCACTCATCGTTGCGGTGAATGCCTTCGTGCTGGCGGGTGTCGCGTGGAACCGCTCGGGCGTGCCCGGCAGTGCGCTCACCCTCACGCAGCGCGAGCTCAGTCTGCCGTACGCCTTCGGGCTGGACGGCGAGCGCGGCGGCGTCGAAGTGGCGCTGCTCTGGCGCGCGCCGATGCGCGACGACAATGCGGATGCCGCCTACGACATGCACTACGGCCGCGGCCCCGACTGGCTGGGTGCAGACAAGCTGCGCGAACTGGGCTTCGATCTGAAGGACGAGCACGACGCCTATCGCCAGAAGCGCGAGGTGTATGTCGTGCTCGAACTGGCGGGTGCCGACTGGCAGGCTGCGCTTGCCCAGGCGCAGCGCCGGCTGGACAGGGCGCTCGCCCGCGGTAACGCCGACAAGCAGGATGTCGATGCGCAGAAGTCGGCGCAGGAGGCGCTGAAGTACGAGCAGCACAAGGCGTCGCGCCTGTTCGCCGTCGACGCCGGGCTGGACGCCGCCGCGCTGCGCCAGCGCTATCCGGACACGCATCGCCACCTCATCGTCGTGGCGACGGTGACGCCGTCGGTAATGGTGATCGACAAGAAGACCACCTTCAGCGGCCACATCGGCGAACTGGCGGTCGCCCGCATCAGCGTGCCGCACGCGCTGCGTGGGGCGATGGACGGCATCGACCGCAGCGCGCTCGACAGCGGTCGCGCCGCCTTCGAAATGGACGTTGCGTGGGGCCGGCGCTTCGAGCCGTGGGTGACCGCGGTGCGGCCGCAGCGCACGGCGGCGGCTGAATGAAGCAGCCGATCACCGGCTATCTGATCGACGAGGAGGGGGACTGGGTTGCCCGGCTGGCCTGCGGGCACCGCCAGCACGTGCGCCACCACCCGCCCTTCATCAACCGCCCCTGGGTGGTGACGGAAGAGGGGCGTGCCGCCCACCTGGGCGCGCTGCTCAACTGCCCGCGCTGCGACGCCTACGAGTGGCCGGACCACATCGTCGAACAGGCAGGGCGCGACCAGCGGTGATATCGTCCGCAACCTCTTTTCCGGGGTAAGCAGCATGCGCAGCGAAGGTCGCATCCGGTCGTGGAAGGACGACAAGGGTTTCGGGTTCATCACGCCGGACGGCGGTGGCGAGGACGTGTTCGTGCACATCAGTGCGTTCGACGCCGAAGGACATCGGCCGAGCGAGGGCGAACGCGTCGTGTTCGATCTTGGCCGCGACCGCAAGGG
This sequence comes from Methyloversatilis sp. NSM2, assembly GCF_038066675.1. Taxonomy (NCBI): domain Bacteria; kingdom Pseudomonadati; phylum Pseudomonadota; class Betaproteobacteria; order Nitrosomonadales; family Sterolibacteriaceae; genus Methyloversatilis; species Methyloversatilis sp. NSM2. Next base: position 581 of record NZ_JBBUKV010000005.1, on the reverse strand, counting down.
CCGGCGCTGCGCGCAGCGGGTGACGCTGGCGGGCGTGCCGCTGAAGACACGACGGGTCGAGGTGCGCGACGAGGCGTCGCCGGCGCAGTGGGGCGGTGCGACGCTGTTCCTTATCCCCGCCTTCCTGCTGCTGATGGTGGTGGTGAGCGTGCTGTGGCAGGCGCCACACGGCTGGTTCCTGCTCTATCTGACGGTCAGCCTGGTGACCTTCGCGCTGTACGCGATCGACAAGCAGCAGGCGGCCATCGGCGCGATGCGCGTGCCCGAACCGCGCCTGCACCTTCTGGCCCTGGTCGGCGGCTGGCCGGGCGCGCTGCTGGCGCAGCAGTTCCTGCGCCACAAGACGGTGAAAGCGTCGTTCCGACGCGGCTTCTGGATCACGGTGGTGGGAAATGTCGCGCTCTTCCTGCTGCTGACCAGTCCCTTCGGGCGCCCGCTGGTGGCGCGGCTGCTCGGCTGAAGGGCTGACTCATCCGCTCGACCCGGCGCCGCACCCGGCCCACCGCCGCTGTCGGGGTCAGAAGACCCCTCCTTGTATTGTCTTTACCTCCCGAGGGGCACCTCGGGACGAGCAGGTGGAT